>CAKULV010000001.1 GCA_934667425.1 uncultured Kiritimatiellota bacterium
TTCCGCAACATCGACGCGATGATCGGCCTGATAATGCTGTTCTGTTCTTCAATCGAAATTCCGTGGCCCGGACGAACGGCTCAGAAGCCCGTAAATAAGGGCCAAGCGAACTTATGCGGCGGAAATCCACCCACAGTCATGCACGAAGAGCCATTTTTTTTTCAACTGCCAACTGCCATCTACCAACTATGGCCCATATGGTACAATACGCACCCGTATGGACGGATGGTAACCGGAAAGTCCTGTGGAAACCAGGCGCTGTCGCGCAGCCGTTAAAGTCGGAATGCGGGCCATCCATAACGTTAATCAAGTACCCTCGCATGAGGGGGAAAGAGATGGATGAAGAAACTGCTGACTGTCGCCGCATTGGCGAGTACGCGGTGGCTGTCGTATGCCGCCGAGACACAGAATACCAACGCCGTCGTGGAGACGGCATCCGTGACGGTATACGCTTCGCGGATAGACGACAACAGGGAGGCGATCCCCGCCGCCGTGTCGGTATACACGGCGGACGACATAGCGGCGAGCGGGGCGCAGAGTCTCCCCGAACTGCTCGCCAAGAAGGCGAACATCGACATCCGCACCATGAACGCCAACCCTACGCAAAGCCAGATCGCCATGCGCGGATTCGGCGAGAACTCGTTCGGACGGGTGAAGGTGATGATGGATGGCGAGGAGCTTAACGCGGTTGAGATGGAGGCGCCCAACCTTGCGAGAATCCCTCTCGGAAGCGTGGAGCGCGTGGAGATAATCCACGGGCCAAGTCCGGTGCTGTACGGCGATGGCGCGGTCGCGGGCGTCGTAAACGTTGTCACCGACACTCGAGACTACGAACGGAAGACGCGCATAACCGGCAAGGCCGGATCGCAGGGCACGTTCGGAGGCAATGTGCAGACGAAAGGCGGCTCTGAAGTGGATGGAGTGCAATACTCCGCCGCCTACGACTACCTGACTTCGGATGGCTACCGAAAGAACAGTGCGTATGACTTGCACGTGGCGAATGCCTCCGTCCGGAAGAATTTCGAGAACGGCTCCACGATTGGCGTCAAGGCAAACTACGGGAACGTGTTCTACGAGATGCCCGGATCGCTCACGCGCGACCAGTGGAGGAATTCGAGGAGATCGTCCACGTCCAGCGGGGATTGGGCCCGCAGATGGAACTACGGATTGGGTCTGGACTCTAAGTTCCTGTTGGCGGAAGACCAGTGGCTGATGCTTGATGCTTCTTTTTCGAGGACGTACCGCGAGGCGAAGTGGAGGGCGTATGGTTCACTCAGCGAATACGACCTTTACGGCTATTCGCTTTCGCCGCGCTACGTGAACGAGAAGCCGGTGTTCGGGTTCGACAACAAGTTCACGATCGGAAGCGACCTTCGCTATGACCGGTACAAGGTAAAGAGCTATCCCGGCGGACGGAAGACCCACTTCGACAGGATGCGCTACGCCGCGTTCATCCATGACGAGTTCTTCGCGACCGATGAGCTTTCGTTCATTGCGGGCGCAAGGCTCGAGAACATCAACAACAGGTGGGCGGGCGTCGCCGGACTTGTCGATGACGACAGCTCGGACTGGATGGGGGACTACGAGCTTGGCCTGGTGTACCGTCCTATAGACGGCGTGAAGACGTACGTGAAGGGGACCCGTTTCCACCGCAGCGCATTCTGCGACGAGATGAACTACACGGCGGACGGGCGTCTCCTCGAGCCGGAGACGGGCTGCTCGCTCGACATCGGCCTCGAATGCGAGTTCCTGGAGGAGTTCATGTTCGACGTCAACGGCTACGGCATGGTCATGGAGGACGAGATATTCTACGACCCGTACGCGCAGAACATGGGCTTCTACTGGATGGGCTACAACTGCAACAGTCCGGCGAAGACGCGCCGCATCGGGCTTGACACCGGGCTTTCATGGAAGCGCGACAAGGTTGCCGAGGCGTCGTTGAGGTACGGCATCGTGCAGGCCGACTTTGGCGGCGGACAGTACCATGGCGACGATGTCCCGCTTGTGCCGAACCACAGGATAAGGCTCGAGGTCGGAGTGTGGGTAATGGACGATCTTGAGATCAAGGGCGGATACCGCTACCTCTCGTCGCAACATCTTGCGGGAGATTTTGCAAACGAGCATGAAGAGTTGCCGGCGAGTTCACTGTTTGACGTTGGCGTGTACTATGCGCCATCGTGGGCGAATGGATGGAAAGCTTCGTTTGTGATGGACAACGTGTTCAACCGCAATACCTGCGATTTCGCGGGATGGTCGAGCTATTCAGGGGCCTACTACTATCCTTCGTGCGGGCGGAGCTTCATGTTCACGGTCAGCTACGAATTCTAAATCTCATGAAGTGGATCGCCGACACGGTCGCGTCGCTTGTGGCGCATGGCACCATTATCGGCGCGGTGTCGGCGATCCATGTGTGGACGGTGCCACGGGAGAGTGCCATCGAGATCCCGCTGTCCTTTGAGGTCATAGAGGAATCGGGCATCGCCTCTGCGCCGGAGGCGAAGGATGAAGTGGCGCCACCTTTGGCAAGGCCCGAAGATGATGAATCGGTTGATGAAGACGTTGACGATATCGACCTTGCGCTTGACGATGTCGCAATGGAAGCGCATCAAGAAGCCGTGATCGAAGAGCCAGACCGAATGGATGTACGGGAACAGGCGTCAGGGCCAAATCCGGTGACGCATCCAAAGCCCGATCTGGAACCGATCGACGCAGGAGAGCCGCATGTGGAAAATGAGCCGCAGCCGGAACCTGTGTCCGACGAAACCGGGGAAGACGCATCTGGCGAACCGACGCCGGATCGCATGGAATCCGGTTTGGTTTCGACTGGACCGGAAGATCGCGCCAGAATAGATCCCGCTCCCGTCGCGATCGGCAGAATCGTTCCGGCATACCCGAGGCGGGCGAGACGGAGGGGACACGAGGGGGCTGTCGTCGTTGAGATAGGAGTGGGGGGCGACGGGAAGGTTGATGACGTTGCAGTCGTTAGGTCGAGCGGATACGACGAACTTGACGAGTCGGCCGTGGCGGCGGTGCGCACCGCATCCTTTGCTCCCGCGACCGAAGGTGGCAAAGGCGTGCGCGGACGGCTAAGGCTTACATTCGAGTTCAAGCTTAGGTGACGGGTGTCATATGGACGGTTTTTCAAGAAATGCGCTTTCGCTGTTCCTGGCCCTTCGCGTGGGCGACATAGTGAGCGTTGCCGCAGGGATGTGGTTCGTGCCGCATTACGTTTCGCCGGAGGAGATAGGCGCCGTGCTGCCGGCGACATCGTTCGCGACCTTCCTTTCGTTGCCGGTATTTGCGTTCGCAATGACAGTGATGAAGGAGGCGGCGGTCCTTTCGGCACAAGGCGAAAGGGGACAGGTAAAGACGCTTCTCCGCGGCGTGTTTGTGGTGGCGGCCGGGATCCTTGTAGCGGTGCTTTCGCTCGCAGTCGTGACAGTTCCCCGTTTTCTGGAGGCGATGCGCGTATCGGATGCGTCCGTGGGAATTCTCGTCGTATCGGCTTCGTTCCTCGGGTGCGTCGCTCCGGTGTACACAGACGCGCTCCAGTCGCTGAAGCGGTTCAGGGCGCTTGCCGCGGTCGAGGTTGGCGGCGCCGCAGTGCGCTTTCTGGTGATGCTGGCACTGATGCCGGTGCGGGCGCTTTCGGGGTATTTTGCTGGACAGGCGGCGCTTCCGGCATTCCGCATGATCGGAAGCGTGTGTGCTTTGCGGAAGGAACTGTCTGTTCCCGCGTCGCCATTCTGGACCAGGGATGCGGTGCGTAGGATGTCCGTCTCGTTTCTTGCCATCGTTGCGTACCAGGCCGCGCCAATGGCCGCGTCGCTTGTCGAGATGTCCGTGCTCCGCACATCGCTCCCGTCAGCAGATTCGGCGGGCTACTTCATGGTCTCCCGCTTTTCGGACTTCTTGTACTACCTCACGTTTCCGCTTCTTCTCGTGATGTTCCCGTATACGGCGGAGGCGGCCGCGCGAAAGGCGCCGATGTGCACGTATGTGTTGCGGTGCATGGCCGTCACCCTTGCCGCCTCCGCCGCAATGGCGGTTGCCTATGCGTTCTTTGGACGAGAATTGCTCGCACTGCTTCCGAATGGCGCCGACTACGCCGCATTTGCGCGGCACATGCCTTGTCTTGCAGCCATCACCGCCTTGACCGCGTGCCAGGTGTTCCATACGAACGCCGAAGTGTCGGCGGGGCGATTCGGGTTCCTGCTGTGGCTCGTGCCGCTCCATGTCCTGTATCCGGTCGCCCTTTGGATCGCATCGCATATGGGGCTTGTCGGATCGCTTGATTCCCTCCTGCTCTGGTTCGGCGCTGCCGCCGTCCTGCGATTTGCGTGCGCCATAGTCGGGATGCGGCGGCAGGTCCGGCAGCAGCGTGTAGCTGGGTAGATGGTAGCGGGTAGGCTTTAGAAATTTGCGATTTGCGATTGCATTTGGAGATTCAGGCATTTTCTCATTTGCGGCACGAATGGTAGGGCGACCTCGATGAGGTCGCCGCCCGCGACTACGTGGGCATTGTCGCTACGGAAAGCCTCAATCCCCCACCGACCATCTCCGTACCAACGATGCCCATTGCAACTGCAATCAGCGGATGGTATAATGTCAGAATTTTAAAATTGTGGTTGAGAGGAAGCATTGAGAGGTGGGATGTAAAAAGGCTGTTGAAGACTCAATAGACAGGTCGTAGTACCAAGAACGGCCGGCACCCCACTCGGGAGGGACGCGCGCTGTCGCGTCCGCTCACGAGGAGCGTGGAGATGCAGCGGGGTGCGCAAGCTAACCCGTGCAGCGTACGCGAATCAGCGTATGACGCTTTGACCGAAAACTAGTAACTTTCAAAGACAAGGCGGAATACGGTAACGCCTAAAGGAATTCACCTGGCGAACGCTGCGCAAGGACGTCGCGGCGTTCGTCCGCTGCTATTCAAATCTCGCGTCTATGCCATTTCGAAGTGACGTAAAATCATTCTGCGGAATACTCTCAAAATAATCGACATCAAACCCTACATCCAACACGAACGCCAACTTATCAAATGAGTAGAATCCCGGTGTACCAAACCCCATAGTGACATTTTTGCGCACGGTCTCATTCTTTGAGAGCAGGCAGGAATACTGGAAATCAGCATCAACCCTTGACGTGTTGTTGTTCGGATGTGCCATGGTAAAGTGTTGGGTTGGAGTGAGGGCTATGATATTTTCAACAAACGCGGAAATTCCCTGGAATCCACTGCGTGGGAAAATGTGATGCATTTGCGTAGCTTCACCCCCAGAATGTTTGCCAAGGACTTCTGAATGCCCATCGTTGAATTGTTTATTAAACCTCTTGACCTCATCCATCGCTTTCGCTGCAAAATACAGGGTTGAGGGCTGTGGCGTAGCCGAACTGTAATCGCGACGTGCGACATCCTTTGGTTTGTTCGTGTCACGCCAGTTTTCACGATTATAACTTAGCAGATTGAAAGTGATGTTTATCGGAGACATTCGACCGGCAATGGTTCCGGCCTTATGATAGCGACACGCAAGAGGGTTCAACACCTTTGCAAAGATTCGATTGGCCTCGACATTGGTGCGGATAGGCGTATAACTCTTGCAAAACGCCGCAAATCCATCCTTCATTTCGTTGAAGTTCGTCTTCGTCTGTTGGTCAAAGAAAGTTGCGAACAAGTCCCAAATCCCGCTGTCGCGCAGTGACTTCTCGATGTAGAGATAAAGAAAAATATAGGCGTTCCAATCATTACGTGCAAGAAATGCCAATACATCCGTGTTAACAACCTCAAACTGAATTGTATTGTTTACCTTGCCATTTTCTTTAAGGACTCCTGCTGCCGCAAGCATTTTCAACGGTTGCCGAAAGAACTTGTTGTATTCATCGAGCGTCGATCGAATACAAGGGTCTGGCTTGCCGAAAAACTGCTGCACCTTGGAGACGGCAAAACTGCTCTTCCAGACATCAGGAGACTGAAAAACCTTACAGCCTGTTTCACGAACATACTCAAGGACACATTCGGAAACAAAACTAACCTCATCGGGGGCACATTTCTGGTCTATCCACCTGCCGTTTCTCGATTGGCGAATATCATATGAGTGTTCGTCAAGAAACTGCTTCAGAAGATTCTCTGTCATGGCTCAATGCTCCAAAGAAGAAAACGCTGTTCTTGTCAATATTAATCGACTGCGTTGAATAATTCCGTGCAATTGCATAAAAACGACGAAATTCGTCTGTCGAGAAATATGCCATCTGATCGGCAGTCAGTCTTGTCCCTTTCATGGGCACGAGAACAGCTACCGATCCATCAGGAATCCAATCCCCATTGTTTTCAATAACCCGTGGATTATATGTCATATTCGGGGATAGATAGACAGAACGATCACCGACGTACTTGTAGATTGCGCACCTCTTCGCATCGTCGACATCCATAAACGCATCGTAGCCTGCAACATCTACAACGCGTCCATCGTCTGTGATGTTTCGCGCCTTAAGAACCCTTAATCGGCCTTTCCCAGGCTTCGGTTTTAACAGCCGCTTTGTTATCTGCCGATCGCGCACAACGGTAAAGATGCCGAACTGCATTTTATGTGCGACCTCATCGAACGCCTTGTCCCTGTAGATGATGAAGTACGGGAACTTACGATCTGTAATATGGTACTGATCGACAGTCGCGACTCGGTTGAACTTCATATTGTAGACAAACGTCTCTTTGGGAGATTTCTTGGGCTCGACCATCAAGCACATCGTCTCAATTGAAACGCCAGTAAACCCATATCGACCAAAGTCAAGAATCGCCGCTATTCGATTTCGCCGCAATAACTCCCGCGTCGCCGCATATTCATCTGTTGTCAGCAAGGTCTTGTTAAGCACAAGAGCGACATAGCCGCCTATGGACATACACTTCTCAAGAAACAATTCGGCAATGTCTTTTGTGGATTGATTGACATTACGTGACAACACGACTTCATACCGCGCCAGATCGCCGCGCAACTTTGAAAAGGGCGGATTGCCAATCACAAGATCATACTTAACGTCAAAATCATGCGTTAGGAAATCATCGCAGATGACATTGATTTTGAAGTTGTTCGGAATCTCCATCTTGTCAAGCAGCAAGCGAAGAAGCTTCATGCTATCAGAATCTATATCAAGTACATCGAGTTCAACATGGGGAACAGACGCATATCGTTTGAACAGAAACGGCAAGAAATTACCAACGCCAACAGAAGGTTCTAGTATGCGAACATTTGGCTTTCCGAAGTCTGGCAGATAGTTCATCACATCATTGACGATAAACTTGTTCGTATAGAACGCCTCGTTTTCCTCTCGCTTTGCGTTGCACAGTTCTGCGATACGCATCAACGACGGCACGGACAAACCGAGCGGGTTGTTCAACACAAAATCTGCCAGCCTATTACTTTTAGTTAACGAATGTTTCTCAATGATCTTGTTCAACTGCGCTGGTGACTGCTTTCTGTCGCGAAGCTGCGCTTTCACGCCAGCCGCAATCTGCCGAACAATTTCGGTTGGGACAGCTTCGCCGAGGCACTGGCGAATGTTTGTCTCGTGTGCTTTGTAAACCCGCCGTTTCTCATTATCTGTCAACGCATTCAAATCTTTCAATTCCAGAGCCATCCATTTGAACTCACGCGGGACAGTCATCATCGCCATTAGTTCACGAATGGAAAACACTCGGTCATCCACGGGGTGTAGCGTATTCTGTGCCGCAAGCTGATCATTTCGCGTATGAACACATTGAATAAACCGATCCCACTTCTGGCGAGTATACTTGTCGCGGTTCTTCTTGATGTTCTCTACGTGAACACCATCGACGATCTTGTGTGGCCGTCGGTCTGGATCTTCATTGTCAAACGCAGATTCGCCCTCGCGTAAATCGTGAATCCACGGACGCATCCTTTCGTCATATGTTCTAAACGCATGATAGAAATCGGTAGCGGAGATCTCGCCCCATTCGAGCTTCTCAAATCTTCCAATTACTTCGCGCAATGTTGGCTCTTGACGGTAGATCGGGAATAAATCATATGGCACAAACTGATTGCGATAACCTTTGTCAACACCAATCACAAGCGTACGAGTGCGTGACGAATTTGCGCCGTAGTTCATGAAATTGAGAACTCTGGCAGAGATAATATAATCTTCGCCAAGGCATTTCTGGATGTACCTCCCAATCGGCAGGGTTTCACCTTCGCGTGTCACGCACAATGTCTTCTGAAATGCCATTACATTCTCGAATATGAATACACGCGGACGTAGGCGCCGAATAATCTCTGCCGACTCAATGACAAGACTGTTTCGCTTTATCTCTCCAGCGTTCTTTTTGTGATTGATGACACTAATACCTTGGCAGGGCGGCGTAGCCATGACCACATCAACCCTGTCATTTCCAAGTTTCGCCCATCTGTCAACTTCAGCGTATATTTTGCCCTTTACCTCATCGGTTGATATATCGCCAGCAACATAACCCGTTTCAAAACGACACTTGCCATTTGCCTTTTGAACATCAAGCCGCCGCCCTATGATCTCGTTAGTGGCTACACATTCAAAACCTTCCATTTTGAAACCATAGCAGCCAACGCCCGCAGAACTAAAAAGCGATATGTACGTTAGGGTGTCTCCGTGTTTTAACATGGTTCAGGCCCTCCATGTCCATTGCAAGTGATGGCCGCACAAAGAAATTTTCCCTTGTGTAATGCCATCTTTAACGGAATTGGCCATCAAGACAATTCCGACTGCTTGCGGTCGCGTTGCCATCAGTCTTTTTTGTCGTAAGAAATTCCCCGTTATTATACCAAAAATCAGTCCCGTTCACATTGAGGGAGGTTTCGGGAAACATCCCTTGCACGTCGGGAAAAGCGAGGGTGCGCAGATCATTCAGCTCTTCGGACGCGGCGTGCGCCTGAAGGGCTGGGGATGGAGCCTGAAGCGCAGCGGCCATGTCGCGTCCGCGCCGATCCGCCCCGCGCACATCCACGAGCTGGAGCTGCTGAACGTCTTCGGCATCGAGGCCGACTTCATGCAGCGGTTCAGGGACTACCTGAAGAGCGAGGGGCTGCCGGGGAACGAGCGGCGATGGACGGAGAAGATTCCCCTGAACGTGACGTATGACTTCGGGAAACGGCTCAAGATCATCCGTCCGAAGCGCAAGAAGGCCGACGGCCGGGAATATGACTTCAGGAAAGACGCGCCCGTGCCGCAGGTCGGAGACGTGCCGCCGTATCTCGTCGACAACAAGGTCGTCTGCGACTGGTATCCGCGCGTCCAGGGCGTCCGGTCGCGGCAGACGGGCGTGCGCGAAGGGGTGAAGAACCAGGCGACGCTGGGCGAACGGCAGCGGGCGCTCCTCGACGAGACGGCCCTCTACTTCGCGCTGGAGCGCTTCAAGCGCGAGCGCACGTGGTCGAATCTCGACATCTCGGCGGCGGGGGGCCGCCGCGTGCTGGCCCGAGACGACTGGTACGAACTCTACATTCCGAAGGACTTCGTCGAGCCGACGAGCATGGCGGGCGTGCGCGTCCTGCAGGACGTCGCGGCGGAACTCCTGAAAGGCTACGTCGAGAAGATGTACACCCACGCGAAACGCCAGTTCATCGATCCGCGCATGGAGGTGCGGGAACTGACGCCGGCGGACGAGAACATGCCGGATGTCGACGAAGGCTACGTCTTCACGGTCGATGCGGACGATGCGACGCTTGTCAACCAGATCCAGATGCTCAAGGCCGAACTTGCGAAGAAGGCGGGGCGGTTGCCTCCGTATGGCGTCATCGACGCGATCAATTTCGGGCGCCACCTCTTCCAGCCGCTCTTCCACCTGAAGAGCCAGGGGACGGTTTCCATTCAGCCCGTGACGCTGAACGACAGCGAGTTCCGGTTCGTGTGCGATCTGGACGACTACGTGCGGGCGCACAAGGATGAATTCGACGCGCAGGGACGGGAACTCTATCTCCTGCGCAACCTGAGCCGGGGGCGGGGCGTCGGATTCGCGGAGGCGTCGAACTTCCACCCGGACTTCATCCTGTGGCTGGTCGAGGGCAAGCGGCAGCACGTCGCCTTCATCGAGCCGCACGGCCTCCTCCACGAGGCGATGGACAGCGACAAGGTGCGCTTCGCGGAGCGGGTCAAGACGATCGAGCGGCGGCTGGGCGATCCGGATATTGTCCTCGACAGCTTCATCCTCTCGCCGACGCCGTACGCGGAACTCCTCTGGCGGCCGAAGCCCCCGGAGGCGGACCTGGAGGAGAGACACGTCCTGTTCATGGAGAATACCGGACCCGTCTACCTTGCGTAGCTGTTCGCGTTGCTTCAGGAGGCAAATCGGAAATCGGAAAACCGCAAATCATAGCTCAATGTGCCTGAGCGCCTTGCCGTCGAAGTAGCCGAAGCTCCGGGTGCTGCCACCCTTGGGCAGCGAGATTGAGCCTGGATTGAAGATCGTGAGGCCGCACTCAAGCCGCTTCAGTACCGGAACGTGCGTGTGCCCGTGGGCAAGGATTGTGCAAATCCCGACTGGCGGTATCTTGCATTCGTTCCAGAGATGGCCATGGGTCAGGAAAAACGTCTCATTGCCGGCATCGAGCAAGGCATAGTCGCCCATGATCGGGAAATCAAGCATCATCTGGTCCACCTCGGCGTCACAGTTGCCGCGCACAGCCACGATGCTGCCTTTGCGGGCATTGAGAATGGATGCCACCTTCGGCGGGTCGTAGAAGTTCGGCACTCCGTTGCGCGGGCCGTGATAGAGAATGTCGCCAAGCAGCACGAGCCTGTCATGCCCAAGCGAGTCTGCCGCCGCGAGTGCGGCCTCAAGCGTCGATGGAACGCCATGTATGTCACTGATGAACGCGATTTTCATGCCGTGCATTATACCAAATGTCTATGCCAGCCTTTTCAATTGCCATTCGGCAAGGGAGGACGTGTGATAATTTGGGCGTGAGCAATTTCCAGTGTCGCGGTGAAAGCAAAAGCGGACAGCAGTGGAGAGCAAAAGCGGAATGGCCTTTAGGACAGGGGTGAGGTTGTTTTCAGGCAGTATTGACAAGGGCAGGGAAGAAGTTGAGCGCCCCCCATGGGGGGCGGCCGCCGGTGTGGAGGGCAAAAGCGGAATCCTGGCGTATGATATGCGCCATGAAACAGCAGATGGCAAACCGGTTGGGTGTCGCCCATGTGCGCGACACGGTCATGCAGTTGGTGGCGGGCTCCGTCACGCGCGAACAGGCGATGGAGGATCTTCAGATAGGGAAGACCCGGCTCTACGAGCTCAAGGCGTCCTATCTTGCCGCCCGTGCGTCCGGCGCCGTGGACAAGTGGGCGCCCGGCCTTTCCGGCGGAGACCATGCCGGGCCGTGGCCGGACGAGGAGCAGCGGTTTCTCCGGCGGGTGCTCAGCCCGTGCGGGGAGGCGAAGCGGTATTCGTACGCCTTTGCGGCGAGCGAGCTTGGCCGCCGGTTCGGGCATGCGGTCGGCCGGGGGCAGGTTCGGCACTGGGCGATGGGGAACGGCATCAAGATCGCCGTCCCGCGCCCGCCCGCCCATGTCAGGCGGTGGCAGCGCAAGGCGGTCGGCGAGCTCTGGCAGCTCGACGCGACGCCCGACCGGTTCCTCGGCAGGGGGCGTCCATCCTGTCAGCTTCTCGACATGCTCGACGACTGCAGCCGCGTGCAGGTCGGATGCCGCCTCTATCTCCGCGAGTGCGTCAGGTCGTATCTGGACCTGTTTTACAGGGCTTTTTCGCGCTACGGGCTGCCGCTCGAGGTCTATGTGGACAAGGCGGGGTTCTTCAGGGGCGAGGACGGCGGGCTCACCCAGCTGGGCAGGCGCCTGAAGTTCTACGACGTCTCGTTCGTGTTCGCGAACGCCCCCGAGTCCAAGGGGAAGGTCGAGCGCATCCACCTTGTGTGGCAGGACCGTCTGCCGGCCTACTTCGAGCGCGAGGGGATCGACATCGACACGCCGCTCGCGGCGATCAACGACCATGTGGACGCCCTTGTCGACTGCCGCAACGGCTTCGAGATCCACCGCGAGATCGGCATGACGCCGGACGAGGCGTGGGGCAGGGCGATCCAGGAGGGGCGCAGCAAGCTCCGGGCGATCCCGCAGGACGGATGGTGGGAGCTCGTCTGGTCGGAGTGGTCGCGCACGGTCGTCGGCAGACGCGGACGGGTGTCCCTTGCGGACGGTCGGTTCTGCCCGACTGAGTGCGCGAACGGCACGAAGGTGTGGCTGTGCCGGCACGTGGACGACACGTTGTCCATCGTACTCAACAAGCCGGAGCACGGGGTGCGTCCTTCCATCCTCTTCAGCAACAATCCGAGGGTGAGAAAGGCCTGAAAGCGAAGCCGGAGTGGCCCAAAGCCATTCCGCTTTTGCTCTCCACAAAAATTCCGCTTTTGAAATCCACACGACACGTGAGCAATTTCCAGTTGACTTTAGAAAAAAAAAACACATATAATACATGTTTTGTTGGTAGGAGAATGCTTGTAACCAGAGGAGGATTGGCAGTGAAGAGGAAGTGTACCGATGGCGATTCGTTTCGCATGAGGCTGCTCGCGGCCGCGTGCGCCGTAAATGTGCTGCACATTGCTGCGGTTGCCGATACGTATTACTGGTTGCCGGAGCGTGGCGTAAAGGCCGATGCCTCCAATCTGTCCAACTGGTCGATAGAGTTTGACTCGGAGGCCAAGGCTCCGGTTGCCGATGCGCATCCGACGAGAATGCCCACGGCTTCGGATGAGCTTTGTGCGACAAGGGACTTCCATTTCGATTTCAATGGCGAGTCTCTTGCGTTCAAGTCGATGAACGCCGCCGCCACAAGCCCGTATACAGGCATCACATATTGGGGCGGGCCCGGAGAGGGCTGGACTTTCGAGAACGGCAGCCTTTCCGTCGAAAACCTGACACAGCGGATTCGCACAGGCGACAGCATGCTGTTGACGAACGGCATGCACTTGACGTGTTCCCAATTGTTTTCGCCCGGCAATGGCATGGGGCCTGACGGCATCTGTGACATAGACATAGCTGACGGGTGCGCGCTCGTTGCCGCGAAGACCGCATTCGCCAATGGACACATCCATGTCGCGGAAGGCGGGTCGTTCTCGACGGAACTTCTCCTGAACAGCGGTGCGCAGGATTCATGCGTCATTGAGAATAGGGGCTTGACGGAGTTCGGCCGCATAGACATCGCCTCGACCGCGCCTGCCTCGTACGGGGTGACGATACGCCAACTGTCGGGAACGATGACGTTTGGTGGGCAAGTCTCGCGCAATGGCGGCTCCGGCGGGTTGGCTCTTGAGATGTCCGGCGGTTCCGTGCGAGCCTCCGGTGATGTATGTTTCGACGATGTCGGGAGTGCGGTTGCTGTTGCCGGATCGACAATAGGGGCAATCGTTGATGATGGGTGCGTGATGCACATGGGGGAATTCACATATGGCGACGGCGTGACGTTGCGCAAGATGGGGAAGGGTGAACTCAGGTTTGGCAACGCCACGCCGAGTTCGCTTGTCGTGGCTGAAGGTGCATTGCATGCGATTGGAGCCGGTGAGTACGGGGACTATATCAGCGTGGAGCCGGGCGGCGAGCTACGCTTCAGGACGCCGGGGATATCCTGCACGGCATTCGCCTTCCAGAATGGCGCGAAGTGTTCGATCGACATCGGGAATTTCCCTTTGGGTTCCACGATACTCCAGTGCAAGTCGAAATCACCGGCGCCGGCGTGGTCGACGTCACTCCATCGTCGCCCGTCTTCGGCCTCGTGCATGTTGCCGGCGGCGCGACTCTCCGGCTTTCCGGGGGAACGGAGGCGGACCCGTTTGAGATGCCCGCGATCCAGCTTGCCGCCGATGCCGGACTGGCGGTTGCCGATGGAGCGAATTGGGCGGGCGCCGTGCTGGCCAATGGATGCGCGGAGCTGTTCAACGCAGATGAGGATGGAAGGCGCATCCCGTCAGAGGCGACCTTCGGTTCGATCAGGTTTGCCGGGACGTTCCCGCTTTGCGTATGGAAGAATGGCGGTGTGGCGTGTGGGGATCGCCTCGATCTTTGTTCGGAGGTGTCTGGCAGGGGGTCGTTCCAGGTGGCGCCTCAGGATGGAGCCGAGTTCGCGGTTGGCGACGGATACGACTTCGGCACATATCCGGCTGGCGCCAAGCTTCCGTCTGTGGGGCCAAAGCCATGGTGGTTCGAGGCCAGGCCGTGCGATGGAGATGATGCGCTTGTGGTTTTGAGGCTCGTATACAAGCCTCATGGACTGATGATGACGATTAGGTAAGGAGGGGTTGAACATGAGAGTGACGTGCGCATTTGCGATAATGACTTGCACCTTGATCGCCGGCGAGAAGCCTGCCAAATGGATCGCCTCTGGATGGGGGAAATACGCCGATGCCGCAAACTGGGCCGAAGGATGCGTTCCGAAGCCCGACGGGCAGGTTGCTCCCGGGCACAAGCGATTCGACCTTGGCGGCGGCAAGGCGGCGTTTTCGTCGATTCGTCCCGACGGTTGGGACGGCCTGTACGATTTTGGCGTGACCAACGGCGAGTTGTCGATTACGAAGGAATACATCTCCCGAAGCAACCTGTTCACCGTATGGAATGGCGGAAGCGTGACGTTCCCAAAGGGGAGCCGTTGGATTGGCGGAAGCAACATGGGCTATGACCGTTGGGAAAAGGTGTCGGTCCGCAATGGCGGCTCCATGCGCATCCTGGGGGAATTCGTCCCTTGGCACGCGACTATCGAGATCGCCGAGGGTGGGATGCTGACGCTTGACCCGACATCGGCCAGCTCCGGCGGATCCTACTTCAAGAGCGAAATTGCGAACCGGGGCACGTTGTCGCTTCCGCACGGGCTTGCTTGGAAACCGTCAGAAAAGGCAGGATATGCATTCGTAATCCGGCAGGAGTCGGGAGTGATGAAACTTGGCGGAAGGTGTTGCGCGATCCCGTCAAGCGGAGTTGGTGCGCGAGCCAAGACCAGTTTTGAGTTCGCCGGCGGACGGTTGGAGGTGACGGGACACGGCGGCTTCATCGGGTTTTCGTCCTGCACCGTAAAGGCGGGGGCGAAGGTTGAGCTCCATGTCGCGGAGAAGGGGTCTTTCGATCTTTCCAATTTCAAGTTCGGGAAGAAGGCGAAGATGGTGAAGACCGGGCCGGGCACAGTGGTCTGTGGCGGCGGCGCTCCGCCGGATGGCCTGGTTGTGGAGGAGGGAGGACTGTCTTACGTGCCTGTTGATCCTGCCATGCAGAAGCCGCAGTCCGTCGAGGAAGAAATTACGCGTCCGTCAGACCGCAAGTACCGGTACGAGCCGCGCACGCCAACGCTGGTGCGTGACGACAATGGGGTCGTGAAGGGACTCACTCCAGGTTTCCACGGGTGCGCGGTTGACCTGATTCGCATTACAGACGCCAATGCGATTGGGGATGAATCCAATCGCCTGTGGAGGGCGGTGGCGTGGCGCAACGAATATGTGCACGGGCAGTTCGTCGTGTGGACGCACATGCCTGCGCGATGCCTGCGCACATCCGTGTCGCCGCTGACGGGCGCGGACGGCGCACAATTGCCGCCAGAGTCGGTCTCCACGCGGTTTGTGCGCTACGTGGTGGGGCATGCGGAGTACAAGGGGGAGATTTCCCAGGCGGAAAGGCTTTTCGGAGACTGCCTTGACGATGTGGACGGGCTTGACTTGCCGGAACTTGGATATCGGCCGATCTGGCTGACGGTTCGTGTGCCGGCGGATGCGAAGCCGGGCGTCTACCGTGGAACCCTCAGGGCCACGGTCAACGCCAAGGACACGATTGAGTTCCCCCTGGAGCTGAAGGTCGGCGCACGGGTCTTGCCGCCTCCTTCGGAATGGAAGATGTTCGTTGACTTCTGGCAGCATCCATGGGCCGTTGCGCGATATCATGGAGTGAAGCCCTTCTCCAAACTCCACTATGCGTTTATGGAGCAGTACCTTAAGGCGCTTGCGGCGCTTGGGCAGAAGACAATCACGGCAACGGTCGTGCACCGCGCATGGAACCAGGGCAACAACTATGAGGGCTTCGATTCGATGGTGGAGGCGATCCGTGCGCGTGACGGCTCATGGCGGTTTGACTATTCCACTTTCGACGAATATGTCGCGTTCGCCAAAGAGTGCGGCCTGGGGCCGCAGATCCATTGCTATACGCTTGCCGGATTCAAGTCGCTCTATACCGACGAAGCCACAGGCGAGAAGCTTGTCGCCCTTGAAGGATCAAAGCGCAAGGATTTCTGGCGGGTGTTCCTTTCGGACTTCGAGGCGCACGTGAAGGCCAGGGGCTGGCTTGGGGACGTATACCTTGCGTTGGACGAGAGTTCCCCGGAAGTGCTCAAGGCGTCTGTCGATCTCCTGCGGGAAGCCGCTCCAGGCCTCAAGGTCGCCATGGCGGGAGAGCGTCGGCCGAGCGAATACGCTGGAGTGGAGGTAGAGAACTTCTCGGAAGTGCTCGGTCATGTCACGCCAGAATACATTGCCGAAGCGAAGTCGCGCAAGGGGAAGGGATACACGACGAGTTTCTACATCTGCTGCGGGCCGGGATTCCCCAACACGTTCCTCAGCAGCCCTCTCTGTGAAAGCGTCTGGCAGGGGATATATGCCGCCGGAACCGGATTGGACGGAATATTGCGCTGGGCCGCATTCACGTGGCCGCGAGACCCGCTTTTTGACGGCAGCTTCATACATTGGTCACCGGGCGACACCTACATCATATATCCGGGGCCGCGCCTTTCTACGCGATACGAGATGCTTCGCGACGGGTTTGAGATCTGCGAGAAGATTCGCATCTTGCGTGAGGATGGCGCACTTGCGCCAGAGGTGGAGCGTCTTCTCGATCCGAATACATATGGACGGACGCGGCAGTTTTTCGCGGAACGCACCGCCGCCGTGACTGCTGCGATTGACGCAATCCCGTAGCGCGGGGAAAATGATATAATACGGGCATGAAATATGCGCGTCTTGTCTCGAGGAACAATCTTTTAGTGTTTGCGCTCCTTGTCTGCTGCTTCACTCTGTGGGGGCTGCTGAACAACATGACGGACAACCTTGTGCCGTCGTTCCAGCGCATATTCACGATGGATCAGTCCAGGGCCGGCCTCGTCCAGGTGGCGTTCTACGGGGCCTACGCCGTATTGGCGATCTTCGCCGCGATCTTGGCGGAGGAGTTCAGCTACCGCAAGGGGGTCCTGATCGGGCTCTTCGTATATGTCGCCGGGGCTCTGCTATACATTCCCGCCTGCCTCGCGCAAAGCTTCGACATATACTTCATTGCGATCTTCATAGTTGCGGGCGGATGTTCCCTCCTGGAGACGACCTGCAACCCGTACGTCCTTTCGCTCGGCGACGAATCGACGGCCGTCAGGCGGCTCAACTTCGCGCAGATGTTCAACCCGGTCGGGTCGATGGCCGGCATCGTCCTCGCCCAGCAGCTCATCCTGTCTCACCTCCACCCCGCGACGGCAGAGGCCCGTGCGCAAATGGACGACGCGGCGCGCCAGGCCATCATACACAACGAGCTGTTTTGGGTGTGTGCGCCGTATGTGGGACTGTGCGCCGTTGCCGCGCTCATATGGCTCATGTTCCTTTTCGCGAAGGACGACGGCGCGGCGCCTGCCTCTGGCGACAGGGCCGCGACGTTCAGGCGTGTCGGAGTGGCGGCGCTCTTCACCCTGACGCCGATTACCGTGCTTTATTTCCTTTTCCCCGACATGAACAAGATCGTCTGGGTGCTTCTTGGCTGTCTGGGGCCGCTCGCCTATGTCGTGTGCCAGCGTGAGTACCGAAAGATGCTTGTGACGCTCCTTGGCACACCGCGATACTGGATGGGCGTTGTGGCGCAGTTCTTCTACGTTGGGGTTCAGATTGCCGCATGGACGTGGCTGAACGTGTATTGCCAGAAGGAGCTTGGCGTGACCCCTGCCGATGGGGCGACGTACTACACCATCGCGATCTCTCTCTTCATCGTCTGCCGCTGGGGCGCGACGTTCATGATGAAATACATCGAGCCGGCGAAGATGATGGCCGTCTTTGCGGCGGGGGCGATCTTGTCGTGCCTCGGAGTGATGTACCTGCCGACACGCGTCTTCTGCACGGTCGGCGGTCTCCCGTTTTCGGCGAACATCCTCTGCCTTGTCGCGATGAGCGGATTCATGTCGCTCATGTTCCCGACGATCTACGGACTTGCGCTTGGCGGCTTGGACCAGAAGGCGCTGAAGCTGGGAGCATCCGGCCTCATCATGGCGATTCTCGGAGGCGCGATCGTCACGCCGTGGATGGCGGACATAATCGGCAACCGGGATTCGGTGTGGTGTTCGCTTGTGCCGGGCTTCGCCACGGACTGGGATGTCGACCTCAAGCTGTGCCAAACTTCTCTGCGCGCGAGTTTCGTGGTCCCGGCGATCTGCTTTGCCGTGGTTGGCCTGTACGCGCTGTGCTTCATCGGGCGGAAAGGCCGAGAAGGCTCCCGCGCGGAGGATTGATACGGAGGTTCCCGCGCGTTCAGCGAATTTCACGATTAATCAAAAACAAGGAGATCATCAGTAATGAACCAGACGGTATTCACCCACAACGGATTCCCCAAGGTCGGCATCCGCCCGATCATCGACGGCCGCCGGCGCGGCGTGCGCGAGTCGCTCGAGGACCAGACCATGGAGATGGCCCAGGCGGCCGCGAAGCTCATCTCGGGCAGCCTCCGCTACCCGGACGGCTCGCCCGTCGAGTGCGTCATCGCCGACACGACGATCGGAGGGCGCTTCGAGGCCGCGATGTGCGCGAACAAGTTCCGCGACAACAACGTCGGCGTCTCGCTCAGCGTGACCCCGTGCTGGTGCTACGGCACCGAGACGATGGACCTCGACCCGCAGATCCCGAAGGCCGTCTGGGGCTTCAACGGCACGGAGCGCCCCGGCGCGGTCTATCTCGCCTGCATGCTCGCGGGCTACGCGCAGCGCGGCATGCCAGCCTACGGCATCTACGGCCGCGAGGTGCAGAACCGCGACGAGTCCGCGAAGATCCCGGCCGACGTCGCGGAGAAGATCCTGCGCTTCGCGAAGGCGGGCCTCGCCGTCGCGATGATGAAGGGCAAGAGCTACCTCTCGATCGGCTCGTCCGCGATGGGCATCGCCGGCTCGTTCGTCGACGTCGACTTCATGCAGGACTACTTGGGGATCGCGCCGGAGAACATGGACGAGTGCGAGATCCTGCGCCGCATCGAGGAGGGCATCTACGACAAGGACGAGTACGAGCGCTGCATCAAGTGGATGCGCGCGAACCTCAAGGAGGGCAAGGACTACAACCCGCCGAAGATCCAGAAGTCGCGCGAGGCGAAGGACCGCGACTGGGAGTTCATCGCGAAGATGGCGATCATCGTCCGCGACATGATGGCCGGCAACCCGAAGCTGAAGGAAATGGGCTTCGGCGAGGAGGCCGTCGGCCGCAACGCGATCGCGGGCGGCTTCCAGGGCCAGCGCCAGTGGACGGACCACTGGCCGAACGGCGACGTCGCCGAGGTGATGTGCAACAGCTCGTTCGACTGGAACGGCCGGAAGATGCCGCAGGTCCTCGCGACGGAGAACGACTCCCTGAACGGCATCTGCATGCTGCTCATGTGGCTTTTGACGAACAAGGCCTCGATGTTCGCCGACGTGCGCACGTACTGGTCGGACGCGGCGGTGAAGCGCGCGACGGGCAAGGGTCTGCCGAAGGACGCGAAGGCGGGCATCATCCACCTCCTCAACTCGGGTTCGTGCTGCCTCGACGCGGCGGGCGAGATGAAGGAGAAGGGCAAGAGCGTCTTCAAGAACTGGTGGGACGTCACGCAGAAGGACATCGATGCGACGCTGAAGGCGACGAAGTGGGTGCCGGCGGGCGTCGAGTACTTCCGGGGCGGCGGCTTCTCCAGCTCGTTCCTGACGCCGAAGGGGATGCCGCTCACGATGATCCGCATCTCGATCGTCAAGGGCCAGGGCCCCGTCCTCCAGATCGCAGAGGGCTGGTCGGTCGAGCTGGACGCGAAGCAGCAGAAGATCCTCATGGAGCGCACGAACCCGGAATGGCCGTGCACGTGGTTCACGCCGCGCCTCACGGGCAAGGGCTTCTTCAAGGATGTCTACTCCGTCATGAACGCCTGGGCGGCGAACCACGGCGCGATCGCCTACGGCCACATCGGCGCGGACCTCATAACGCTCGCCTCGATGCTCCGCATCCCGGTCGCGATGCACAACGTGCCGGAGGAGCTGGTCTTCCAGCCGCACTGCTGGGGGCTTTTCGGCGCGTCGGACGACCCGACGGGCGCGGACTATCGTGCCTGCAGGAACTTCGGGCCGCTCTACGCGACGAACCGGTAACTTGGCTTTGCATGATCCTGAAGTGAGGAGAATCCATATGGCGAGTCGCATGAAGTTGTGCGCCGCGGCAGCGCTTCTGCTGTTGGCGCTTGGTCTGAACGCTGCCGAGCCGCTGGGCTATGAGGTCGTTGCCGATCGCCCGACGTGCGTATACCGTTGCGGGGAGACGGCCACGTTCACCGTGAAGATCACGGGCACGAACGGCATCCCAGTAAAGGTCGGCAAGGTCAAGGCGACGCTTGACAACTTTGGTCCCAGGCAGATCGCCTCGGCCGAATGGGATCTTGCGTCCACGAATGTGTTCACCTTCGCCGGACGGCTCGACTCGCCTGGATTCCTCCGCATACGCTTCTCGCCGTCGCCGTCCGGCAAGGGCACGAAGGTGTGGAGCGTGGCCTACGACCCCGAAAGGATCGTCAAGGGCAGCCCAAGCCCAGCGGATTTTGATGCCTATTGGGCGGGTGAGCGGGCGCGACTAAGGCGCGAAGTGCCACTCGATCCGCAGGTTACGCGTGTGCCGGAGCGATGCACGGACAAGTTCGACTTCTTTCGGGTGTCGTTTGCCACATTCGGACGAAGGGTATATGGCTACCTTAGCGTGCCTACGGACAAGGCCAAGGCTCCGTTCCCGGTCGATTTCCAGGTGAACGCCGCCGGGTTCGGGGATTGGACAAACGACATGGAGGGGCGGCCAGACTCGATCTGCATGCGGATGAGCGTCTATCCGTTCGAGCCTGATTGGCGCTGGCGCGAGATGGGCCTCAGGCGGAAGTATGATGCCATGAACGATGAATGCAGGGGAAGATATGGATGCATCTATTCCTGTGCCGGCGTCACCGAATCGCGCGAGGCGTATTTCTTTCACCCTGTGCTGCTTGGCATTGACCGGTCGGTGGACTGGCTTGCGGAGCGTCCGGATGTTGACAGGTCGCGGTTCAGGTATGCGGGGACGTCTCAGGGCGGCGGGTTCGGGTTCTACCTGACGGGCCTCAACCGCGCATTTACCAGGGCCGCGTTCTATGTGCCGGCGATCACGGATACGATGGGCTGTCTGAAGGGGCGGCAAAGCGGATGGCCGCAGATCGTGGAGAACAATTCAAAGACGGCTGCGGCCAAGTCGGCGGCAGAGCGGTGGGCCCCCTATTTTGACGCGGCGAACTTTGCGTCGCGCATTGCGTGTCCGGTGCGCATAGCCGTTGGCTTTTCGGACACGACCTGCCCGCCGTGCGCGGTCTATGCGTCCTACAACGAAATCAAGGTCGTGGACAAGGGAATCGTCCACGGCATCGGCATGACGCATTCGTGCTTTGGCCGGTTCTATGCGGAACTGGGTGCGTGGGTGCGCGGCGGCGGAGCCAAGAACCCCTGACCCCGTTGGGTTCTGCGCCTCTGCTGGAGTGTGCCGAAGACTTTTGCAAAATCCACCCTCTACCATGAGTTAACCGCTCGATCTGACGGCGTTCGGCGGAACGCGGCGTAATTCGCGCAGACTTTCGTCGAATTACAAAATCAGGTCTGACCTGATTTTGTAATTCTGGAAACCCATCCGAGGCTCGCGAGCCGTACGCAGGCATGCGTATTTTGCTTGAAAATCGGCCAATCTTCTGCGTCAACACGGATTGAGGGTGGATAGAAACCGCTCTCACTTTTTGCAAAAAGTGAGAGCGGGGAGATCGTGAAAATGAAATTGGCAATCGAATGCCCCGCACGGAGGCACATATCTCCGAGACGAAGCCGTGCAGTGTGCGGAGTGGCGGCGATGTGTGGGGCGATGGTTTTCGGATTGCCAAAAACCGGCGAATTTTGGCTGCGCCTGAGAAGATGCGCAATGGATATTTCGATATCGCTACTTGAATATCGCTACGCAAGGTGCTATAATACGCACCCGTTTCTCCGGTTAGTGTTTACGGGGAATGTGAAACAAACGAAAGAAGAAAGACATGAGCACAGAAGCAATCGGCGCTCCAGCAGTGGAGAATCCAGTCGCAGACCTTGAGGAGACGTTGAAGAGGGTGCGCGCAGCGCAGCGCAAGTACGCCTCCTACTCCCAGGAGCAGGTCGATGCGATATTCGCCGCCGCAGCTCTCGCGGCGAACCGCCAGCGCATTCCCTTGGCGAAGATGGCCGTCGCCGAGACGGGCATGGGCATCGTAGAGGACAAGGTGATCAAGAACCACTACGCGGCGGAATACATCTACAACACCTACAAGAATGAGAAGACGTGCGGCGTGATCGAGCGCGATGAGGCGATGGGAATCGAAAAGATCGCCGAGCCTGTTGGCGTGATCGGGGCCGTGATCCCCACGACGAACCCGACCTCCACGGCGATCTTCAAGACGCTTCTCGCGCTGAAGACGCGCAACGGCATCGTGATCAGCCCGCATCCGCGGGCCAAGGACTGCACGATCGCGGCGGCGAAGACCGTCCTCGACGCTGCGGTCGCGGCTGGCGCCCCGGAGGAAATCATAGGATGGATCGCGCAGCCCTCTCTCCCGAAGACGAACCTCCTAATGAAGGAGGCCGACATCATCCTCGCTACGGGAGGCCCGGGCATGGTCAAGGCGGCATACAGCTCCGGCACGCCCGCGATCGGCGTCGGCGCGGGCAACGCGGCGGCGATCATAGATCCGTCGGCGGATATCATCAACGCCGTAAACTCGATAATCCACTCCAAGACCTTCGACAACGGCATGATATGCGCGACGGAGCAGACGGTCATAGCCGACCAGGAGATCTACGACCTCGTCAAGGACGAGTTCACGAAGCGCGGTTGCTATTTCCTGAACGACAAGGAAAGGGATCTCATCCGGAAGACGATGCTCCTCAACGGAGCTCTCAACGCGAAGATCGTCGGCCAGCACCCTGTCGCAATCGCCAAGATGGCGGGCTTCGAGGTTCCGGATGACACGAAGGTCCTGATCGGGGAGGCGACATCGACGGATGCGAGCGAGGCGTTCGGACACGAGAAGCTGACGACGATCCTCGGAATGTACAAGTCGAGGGACTTCGATGACGCGCTCGACATCGCTGAGGCGCTGCTCGTCAACAACGGCGGCCTCGGCCACACGTCCGTCCTGTGGATCGACGAACTGAACGAGCGCGCGAAGCTCGACAAGTTCGCCGCCCGCATGAAGACTTGCCGCCTCATCGTCAACTCGCCCTCGTCGCTCGGCGGCATCGGCGACATATACAACTTCGCCCTCACGCCGTCCCTGACGCTCGGCTGCGGCAGCTGGGGCGGGAACTCCGTCTCGGAGAACGTCGGCGTAAAACATCTCATCAACATAAAGACTATGGCCATTCGCAGGGAAAACATGTTGTGGTTCCGCGCGCCCGAAAAGGTGTACCAGAAGAAGGGGTGCCTCGCGGTGGCGCTCAGGGAGCTCGGTCAGGTGCTCGGCAAGAAGAAGGCGTTCATCGTGACGGACTCCTTCCTCTACTCGAACGGCTACACGAAGCCGATAGAGAAGAGCCTTGAGGCCCAGGACATCATGTTCACCACGTTCTCGAACGTGGCGCCCGATCCTACCCTCGCCTGCGCGAAGGAGGGCGCGAAGCTCATGGCGGGCTTCAAGCCGGACGTCATCATCGCCATCGGCGGCGGCTCGGCGATGGACGCGGCGAAGATCATGTGGGTCCTCTACGAGCATCCCGAGGTGGATTTCATGGACATGGCGATGCGCTTCATGGACATCCGCAAGCGCGTCTACACGTTCCCGAAGATGGGGGAGAAGGCGTACTTCATCGCGATACCGACCTCGGCCGGGACCGGCTCTGAGGTGACGCCGTTCGCCGTCATCACCGACGAGAAGACGGGCGTGAAGTATCCGCTCGCCGACTACGAGCTGATGCCCGACATGGCGATCGTCGATGCCGACGTGCAGATGATGGCGCCTCCCGGGCTCACGAGCGCCTCGGGCATAGATGCCGTCTCGCACGCACTCGAGGCGTATGCCTCCATGCTTGCTACGGACTACACCGACGGCCTCGCGATCCGCGCACTCCAGACGATATTCAAGTACCTCCCCAAGTGCTACGACGCGGCGGTTGCGAAGAAGAAGGATCCGATCGCCCGCGAGAAGATGGCGAACGCCGCGACGATGGCCGGCATGGCCTTCGCCAACGCCTTCCTCGGCGTAATGCACTCCATGGCCCACAAGCTCGGCGCGTTCCACCACATCCCCCACGGAATCGCGAACGCGCTGATGATGGAGGAGGTCCTCCGCTTCAACGCCGACCCGGTGCCGCGCAAGATGGGTACGTTCCCGCAGTACGACCATCCGCACACGCTTGAGCGCTATCTCGAGATCGCGGACGCGCTCGGCATCGAGGGCAAGACGAAGGGCGAGAAGTTCATGAACTTCCTTGCCGCGATCCGCGCGCTGCAGAGGCGCATAGGCATCAAGCCGACGATCCGCGACTACGTCCCGGACGAAAAGGACTTCCTCGCGCGTCTCGACGATATGACCGAGCAGGCGTTCGACGACCAGTGCACCGGCGCGAATCCGCGCTATCCGCTGATGAAGGAGATCAGGCAGATGTACCTCAACGCCTACTACGGCAGGCACGAGACCGTGTGAGAGAATTCCTATATTCGGTTTCCCGGTCCTCAAGGCTGCGACCACATCAGGAGGTTCGGAAAACTGAACGACCGAGCAAAGAATCAAAAGGATGTAAACGATGAAAAAGGCAGTTTCCAAATCAACGAACAAGGCGAACCAGGCGGCCGGACGAAAGGCCGACAAGTCGAAGCGGGCCTCCAATGTCCTGCAGGAGCGCACCGACAAGGTGATCGTCCGCGACAAGGACACGGTCCTCAAGATCTTCGGCCCCAGCTATAAGGTCTCGCTCATACTGAACGAGGCGATGAACGAGGCGCGCGCCGCCGAGACGGGTCTGCCCGTCGCGAAGGTGCTGGAGGTCATGAAGCTCCGCGACCACTGGTGCATCCGCCGCGAGTATGTCGATGGCGAGACGCTCGCCGACGTGATGGCGAAGGACCGGCGCAACCTCGCGAAGTACCTCAAGGAGTTCGTCGCGATCCAGTGCCAGATCTTCGCGAAGACATCGGACCGCATGGGCAACCTCGCGGACAAGCTCGACAAGCAGATCTCGGCCTCGCCGGTCGAGAAGGTGACGCGCTACGACCTGCACATGAAGCTGCAGAGCTTCGCGCGCGGCACGGCCCTCTGCCACGGCGACTTCAATCCGTCGAACGTCATCATCACCCCCAAGGGCGACTGGCGCGTCATCGACTGGGCGCACGTGCGCCTCGGCGACCCGTGCGCCGACGTCGCGCGCACCTATCTCCTCTTCTGGCTCTCCGGCCACGTGGCGGCGGCCGAGAAGTACATGGAGCTCGCGTGCGAGGCCTTGAAGGTGCCGCTCCACGAGGTGCAGAAATGGCTGCCAATCGTCGCCGCCGCCGAGGCGAGCCGCGAGCAGTCCCCGAAGAACCGCGACCTCCTTCTCCACTGGGCGAGCGTCGTCGACATCGAATAGTCGCCGGTCGGAGCCTTTCCCACTGACGGTGCGCGGACAAGCCATGAAAGCCCTCGCCTTTCTCCTTGCCGTCGCGCCGTCTCTCGCTTTTGCGGCGCCGCTGAAGCCGGGCGACGAGATCGACGTCCCCCGCGCGTCCGGCCAGGCGCTGTCCATCCGCGTGGGCGCGCGCGAGCTCTCCCCGCTCGGCCCGCCCGCCTTCATCGCCTACGTGGGCGACGTGGCGGCGGCGACGGTCATCGACGGAGGCGACGAGGGGCTTTTCGTCCAGCTCTTCGAAGGGTTCTTCGCCGGGAACACGCGCTGTGTCCACCAGACCGTCTCGCGCGATGCCGTGCGCCCGGCCGCCGCGCCCGCCCAGGCGCCGCGCGCCGCCGTGCCGCGCGTGGACGTCCTCGTCGCCTACGACCAGGGGGCGCGCGCGTTCGCGGAGACGGACGGCGGCGGCCTCACGAACTTCGCCCTCGCCGCCGTGGCGAAGATGAACGCCGTGCTGGCCAACACCGGGATCGACGCGGCGTTCCGCTACTGCCTCGTCGGCGTGACGGCGATTGACGCGTCCGCGGTCAACGTCAAGGAAGCGCTGGACAAGGCCTCGGCGAGGAATCCCCTGCCCGAATGGGCGCCGATCCGGGCGGCGCGCGACCGCGTCGGGGCCGACGTCGTCGCCGTTCTCGTCAACCTCGGCGGCGAGGGCGCGGTCACCGGCGCCGCGCACGGCCTCCGGCAGACGGGCGAGAGCCCGGACATCGACCCCTACTTCGTGGTCCACGCGGACAGGGCGTACTGCGCCTGCTCGGTCCATGGCGTCTTCAATGGGCAGTCGATGACGCACGAGGTCGGCCACCTCCTTGGCGCGGGCCACGCGACGGCGCTCGTCGGCTCGCATCAGGACAAGCGCGGGCCGCAGCTCTACAAGGATTCGAGCGGACACTACTTCACGGGCGAGGAAGACAGCCAACGCTACTACACGATCATGTCCTACCGCTCCGACGGCTCCGACCTGGTCTACGTGTCCGCCCCGTTCTTCTCGTCCCCCAAATACTCCTTCAAGGGGACGGTCGTCGGCGACGGGCTTCACGACAACACGGCGACGCTCGAGCGCACGGGGCCGCATGCCGCGCGCTGGCGTCCGGCGACCCTTCCGGCGCGCGGCGAGATCACGTTCGCGCCGGGCGCGCGGACGCATTTCGCCGCGTCCGTGCGCGTCTCCCTGTCGGTCGGCGGCGATGCGGCGGCGGAGATCCGCTACACGACGGACGGCTCGACGCCGACCCTGGACTCGCCGCGCTATGCCGCGCCGCTCGTCTTCCGCGAGACGACGACGCTGAAGGCCGCCGCCCTCGTCGACGGCGTGTTCGCGCCCGTCTACACGGCGGAGTACGTGCGCGACGGCTTCGGCGCGGCGATCGGCGCGGCGGACGTCGCCTGGACGACGAGTCCCGACTTCCCGTGGACGGTGGATGCCTCGGACGCGGACGGCGCCGTGCGCAGCGGCGACGGCGGCGCGCTCTATTCGCCGCCGTCGGAGCTGTGGACGACGCTCGCGGGCCCGGCGACCGTCCGCTTCCGCTATCGCACGCAGTGCCTCGACGACTACGCGACGTTCCGCGTGTCCGTCGACGGCGCGGCGCTGTTCGAGCCGGAGAAGGAGACGATCTACCAGCCCGCGTGGCGGGATGTCGAGCTGGCGATCCCCGAAGGCGCGCACGAGCTGCGCTTCCGCTTCGCGCTTGAGGACGGCGGACGCTGGCCGGAGGACAGCCTGGACGTCGAATACAACGGCGTCTGGCTGACGGGGCTGGAGATCTCCGGCGCGCCGCGTCCGCCCGAGACGGACACGCCAGTCCGCGTGCCCCATGCCTGGCTCGACCAGTATCCCGACCTCCTCGGCGCGGCGGGCGGCGACTACGACGCGGCGGCGAGGAGCGTCGGCGCGAACGGCCTCGCGCTCTGGGAGTCGTATCTCGCGGGGCTTGTCCCGACGGACGCGCAGTCGACGTTCCGCGCGCTCATCGCGATGCGGGACGGCGAGCCCGTCGTCACGTGGACGCCAGACATGGGCGACGCGCGCGTCTACACGGTCTACGGCGCGCGGAACCTCGGCGAGGCGTGGCAGCAGGTGACGGACGCGCCCCGGGACTTCCGCTTCTTCCGCGTGACCGTCGCGCTCCCGCCGTATCCCTGACATGAGGGACGCTAACGTGATGGGCGCAACTACCTTGACGCCGCCAAGCTTTCGCTCAAGCGCCGCATCTGCCGCTGTCGCGCCCTTCGCGTATTTCCGTATTGCCGCCGGATCTATTTGCGGCTTTTTCTGTCGCCTCTGTCAGGCTCTTTCAGCGTAGCGCACAGCACCCCCTGGAATCGTGGCTCGTAGCCGTCGCCATCTTCCGACATCTCGGCGAGGATGCATCCCGTCCCTTCCTCATAGTATTCCCAATGCTCGTCGTCGGTCTTGTACAGTACGCCCCGTGCGCTCATCACCTGCCAGGCGACGAACCGGCGGCCGTCTGGCGTTTTGACGCGAACCTTGAGTTTTGTCTTGAACGGCAGCCTCACGCCGGTTGGCGCAACGAAGGTCGTCTCGTGCTCTTCGCGACCATAGTCTACATGGAGGTACGTTCCCTCTTCACTTACGAAGCGTACGCTCCTGATTGGCGAGAAAGTCCACGTGGCGCATCCGGCCACGAAGATGGCCGCAGCGCCGATTAGACCGAGTAGGACGGATTTCATGTCTTGCATAATGTCTTGCGTTGCCTAAAAACAGGCTAAATGATACCATAGGATGGCGGCAAGGTGCAAGAGCCGCGCCCAGAATTCTTGGCTCGGAAAATTCTGGTATGTGGATTTGACGGGAGAAAAAAAAAACAGATATAATTGCCGTCGTTTTTAACTATAACTATCCTAACAAATCAGGAGAGATGCCATGATGCGACAGGTGGGGAAAGCGTTCGACGGAAAGCCATATGCGAGAAATCCGCGCATGCGGCTTGACGAGGCAGTGGTCATCTTGCGCCGTGCGGCGCTGACTTTCGGATTGCTTGCGGGGGGCAGCTTTGCCTGCTGCGAAGTCTCGGCCAGGACGATTGCCTGGTACCGCTTTGAGGAGGCGACGACGGGTGTGACGACGCAGGAGACGGTCTTCACGAACACCGTCGACGCTGCGAAATACCCGGCCTACCCAGCCGTCTGCGCATTCGAGAAAAATGGGCAGTTCGCGAAGGAGGGCCTTTCGCATGACGCCGCGCACATGCCGGTCTGCACGAACGCCTTTCCGTCGGCCCTCGCGCTCGTCGACCCGAACGACACGTGCAGGGAATACGCGAACAACGGCGCCGTCGCGATCAACGTCCACAAGGTCAATGACAATCTCAACCCGGTCGGCGCCGTCCTGATTGACGACCACGAGGACTTGCGCCTCCAGAACGGGACAATCGAGTTCTTCGCGCGCCTCCCGGACACCACCAAGGGCTTCAGATGCCTTTTCTCGCGCTGCGGCCGCGCCTACAAGGACGCCCAGACGGCCTTCAACCTCAAAGGAGACCTCTTGGGCAACGGGTCCATGTTTTTGAGCCTCAAAGTCGCGACGATTGACGGCGAGCCGCTTTTCGATCCGGCGGGTTCGGTGATAAACGGCAGTATGAAAGAAGTCACAACAACGCGGCTGGAGAACATGGACAATGACCGCTGGCGCCATGTGGCGATCGTGATCGACGGGAACGCCTCGCCCAAGACGGTCAGCCTGTACCTGGACTACGAGAAGCTGGGCGCGGTCGAGTACAGCGGCGACATCCTCTACGAGACGGGGTTCCCGTTCGCGTTTGGCGCGCATCCGCAGTGCTATTACTACGGCGCGGCCGAGCTGATCGACGAGGTGCGCTTTTCCGACGAGGCGCTTGCGCCGGAACAGATGCTGGGCTACAAGGCCAAGTCTCCGATAGACGACGTCGGGCTATCGACGCTTTTCCATTTCCCGTTTGAGGGGGCGAACGAGACGGTGACGCTGGGCGCGGCGGACATGCAGAACGCGATTTCCTTCTGTCCGTTCCTTCAGAACGCGGCGGTCAATTCCGCCTACTCGCGGGTGAACGCGGCCTTCCGCGCCCCGCCGAAGGCCGCGTCGCCCTACGACCCGCAAGCCGACCGGACGGAAGTCCCGGCCGCCGTGACGCGCGCGAGCCTGCGCAGCCGCGCGCTCAACGAGAATCTCTCGTCGCTTCATGCGGTGACGAACGGCACGGGCGAGGGCTTCCTGCGCGCCGTCGTCCTGCCGGACAGCATCACGGCGGCGGACCTCTTCGGCGAGAGCTGCACGGTCGAATGCTTCGCGCGGCTGCCGAGCCGGGGCTTCCTGACGGGAACGGAACAGACGCACCTGCTCTGCCTGTGGCGGGGCTTTCAGGTCCTGGTCATCGGCAACGAGGCGAGCTGGAACTACGGGTACGTCCAGTTCGCGGTCGGCAAGACGAATCTGAAGAGTTCCGACGGGCAGACGGCCTGGGTCAAGCATCTTGCGGACGACCGCTGGCATCACCTGGCGCTTGTCTATGACAAGGAAAACAACCGTGCCGACGCCTACATCGACTATTCGTGGGTCGCCGGGGCGGAATCGCCGTCGCTTGAATTCGAGACGCACACTTCCTACTACAACGGCTTCATGATCGGCGGCACGTACTGGAATGCGCACCGGACGGGGAGCATGTGGATCGACGACGTGCGGGTCTCGCGCGGGGCGTTGCGTCCGCACCGGTTCCTGACGACGAAGGCCCTGGAGGGCGGCCTGCTGGCTCGCGCGTCGTTCGATAACGACCTCGTGATGACGCCGTACACGAACTTCTTCGGCGCGGCGGGGGAGGCCCTCGCGTTCGTCGCGGGCGCGAAGGCGCCGTCCTTCTCGTCGGCGCGCCTGGCGCGCACGTTCACGGAAGGCCCTGAAGGGAAGGTGCTGGTCGAGCGCAACCGCCGCTCGCTGGCCTTTGACGGCGGGATGGTCCGCTACCGCGATCGCGGGCTCCTGGCGGATTCCGACGCGTTCACGGTCGAGTTCCTGATGCGGTGCCCGTCGTCCGCGGCCGGCGCCGGCATCGCGCGCGTGAACCGCGGCTCGTCGGAAGCCGTCACGGCGGACGTGACGTGGGCGCTCTCGTTTGCAGACGCGGCGGGGCGTCTCGCGCTCAAGGTCGACACGGACGCGGCGGCCGGGCAGGCGCACGCCTTTGACGGCGCGTCCTTCGCGGACGGCGTCTGGCACCATGTCGGCATCCAGTTCGCGCCCGCCGGCGCGGACACGGCGGTCCGCCTCTACCGCGACGCAGAGTTGGTCGGATCCTGGAACGCGACGGGGCGGCTGCGCACCGCGCCGCGCCTCATGAACTTCATGCTGGGCGCGGGCGAGGACCCGGCGGCCGGATTCGTCGGGCACATCGACGAGCTGCGGGTCTCGCCGGGCCTCGTCGATCCCGGAAAGTTCATGACGCCCGTGCGGAGGGGCCACGTCCTCGTCATCCGCTGATCGGACGGGGCCGCGTTGGGAGATGAAACAGGTTTGGAAATGAGAAAGACGATGAAGACGATGAACGTGAAGAGTCTGCTGCCGGCGGCTGTCCTGGCTTCTGCCCTGGGACTGACGGGGACCGCGTGGGCCGCGCCCTTCGCCGTGGACAACCGCCTTGCGGAAGACAAGGCCGTGGCGCTTGCGGCCAAGGACCTCGCGCGCGTCCTCGGCGAGGCCGAGGGGCGCGTTTCCCTCGTCACGGACGCACGGCTGGCGGATCAGGAATGGCGCGTGCGCCGCACGGGACGTGGCGAGATCGAGATCGCGGGCGCGAACGGCATGGGCGTCGTCTATGGCGTCTACTCGTTTCTCGAAGGGACCTTGGGCTGCCGCTGGTACGCGCCGGACTGCGAGGTGATCGCGTCCGACGCCGCGACGCGCTTCGCGGCGGTCGCGCAGAAGCCGGACGCGGCGGTCGTCGCGACGGGGCGCCCGGCCATCCTTTACCGCGAGATGTACGTCGGGCGCATCCCGGAGCCGCAGGCCCGGCCGCTTCAGGTCTGGCGGCTGCGCAACCGGGAGAGCCGCCGTGCCGCCTATAACTGCGAGCTCCTGCCCGGGAGCCCTCGGGAATGCCACTCGTTTGCCGACTACGCCGCCTACCTGAAGGAGCACGGCGGAAAGTTCTGCGGAAAGCACTTCTGCCTGACGGACGAGACGAACCGCCGGCTCGTCGCGGAGCGGATGCTGGAATACATCCGCGCGGACCGCCTCCGCTGGGTGAATGAACCCGACTACCGGCTGCCGCGAATCTACGACCTCAGCCAGGACGACGGCGGAGAGGGCTTTGACTGCGACTGCGAAGGCTGCCGGGGGCTCTGCCGGGCGGCGGGCTCGTGGTCGGGCCCGAACATCGCGTTCGCCGACGCCGTCGCGCGGAAGGTCGCGGCCGTGTTCCCGGACGTGAAGGTGCGGACGTTTGCCTACTCGTACACGGAGCGCGCGCCGACAAACGACGTGGTCGCCTCGGACAGCCTCGTCATCCGCTATTGCCGGAGCTTCCTCTTCCAGCCGCTGACCGCGGGGACGGACAACGGGCGGTTCCTTGAGGCGTGGTCGCCGCATGTCCGCCACAAGCAGGTGTGGGGATACTGGCGCAGCTTCAGCGGCCCGCACGTGCCGTCGGTGAAGCCGCTGGACGAGATCGGGGAGGAGATGCGCTTCTGCCGCAGCCAGGGCGTCTGCGGCTATTTCGCGGAGGCCGAGGACCCGCAGGAGCGGTCGTTCTCCGAGCTGCAGCACTGGCTGTTCCTGAAGACGTCCGAAAGCCCGGACCTGGACGTCCGCCGCCTGGCGGAGGAGTTCTGCGCGGCGTACTACGGCCCTGCTGCGGCGCCCCTGCTGCGGCTTTACGACGCGATCGCCGCGAGCCAGCGGGAGGCGTTCGCGAAGATCGACCCGGGGTTCGTCCGCTCGCTCCGCTCGGGGAACCTGGCCATGTACACGCAGCGGAGCTACCTGACGAAGGAGCTGTTCGCGACGGCCGAGGCGCTGCTGGCGGAGGCGAAGGCGGCGGTCGGCGGCGATGCGGCGCGCGCGAAGCGCGTGGAAAAGGAGCGCGAGGTCTTCGCCCGTGCGCGGGCGGACAGGTTCGAGAAGAAGGCCTGCCCTGCGGAGCTGGCGGGGCGCGACTACGAGGAATGGCAGGCGAAGTCGCTCCGGGAGGGGCCGGGCGTCGTCGTCGAGGACCCGGAGTCGGTGAGCGGCTTCGCGGTGACGTGCGACAAGGTCACGCACCGCCTGCCGTACGTGTGCGGCGTCTACGACCCGATCGCGAAGAAGACCGTCGAGATGAAGCTTGCCGCCGACCAGATTCCGCAGGACGAGAAATACCACCTCTACCGGCTGGGGCGCTGCCCGCTCATCTGCGAGTCGCGCGTCTACTACGTCTGGTCGTGGGACTGGACGACCTGGCTGCCGGCGTTCACGCCCGCGCATGACGCGCGCGAGATCTGGCTTTCGGTCAAGCTGACGGGACCGACCTACGTGAAGGGGTCGAAGAAGAAGGACGGCATCTTCGTCGAGCGGATGTTCGTGCTGCCGTGCGAAAGGGCGGAAGAGGGGAAAAGGCCATGAACCGACGGGAGTTCCCGGAGCGCCTCTTCACGCAGGCGAACATGCTCGTAGATCGGGCTTGACGTTGAACGGCGTTCTGGTTGCCGTTGGGGTCACTTGCGCAACGTGCGGTAAAATGGTATCATACGCACACTATTTTTGAAAGGCAGAGGAAAAAGATGAAAGAAGGAATCCATCCTACCTACGAAGACGCGACGATTACGTGCGCGTGCGGCAACGTCATTAAGACGCGTTCCACGAAGAAGGAAATGCAGGTCAACACCTGCTCCGCGTGCCATCCATACTTCACGGGCCAGAAGTCCATCGTCGATACGGAAGGCCGCGTCGATACGTTCAAGAAGCGTTACGCGAAGTTCCGCAAGGATGCGTAAGCGGCCGCTGTCGCGGCTTGCGGTTCCACCCGGCATTTCGGGCGTGAGTGGCACCCGGGCGGTTCCGTCCGGGCGCTTCTGCTTATGGTTGAGAAGCAACAGATAGCGAAGGTTTTGTCGCGGCTTTCCGAGACCGAGGCCGCCATGGGCGACCCTGCCGTCTTGGCGGATGCCAAGCGCTATCGAGAAACCGTCCGGGAGCATACTGCGCTCAAGAAGCTTGAATCTGCCGCAAAGCGGTATTTCAGGCTTCTTGACGACATTGACGGCGCAAAGGCCATGCTCGCCGACGCCTCCCTCGACGAGGAGCTGGCGGCCGAGGCCACGCATGAGGTCGAACAGCTCTCGGCGAGAATCCCCGATGCCGAGCGCGATGTGCTCGCGGGGTTGCTTCCCCCAGATCCGCTTGAGGCAAGGAACGCATGCTTTGAGATCCGCGCCGGGACTGGCGGCGAAGAGGCCGCCCTGTTCGCGGGCGACCTGTTCCGCATGTACTCCAGATATTGCGAGGCGAAGGGTTGGCGAATCCGGGTGATGTCCGCCAACCAGACCTCCCTCGACGGGTACAAGGAAGTCATCTTTACGGTAGAGGGCGAGGGTGCCTACGGGCTGTTCCGCTTTGAAAGCGGCGGGCATCGCGTCCAGCGTGTCCCGGAGACCGAGGCGCAGGGGCGCATTCACACGAGCGCGGCGACCGTGGTCGTGTTCCCGGAGGCGGACGAGGAGGATGAGCTTGAGATACCCGAGAAGGATATCAGGATAGATCTCTTCTGTGCAGGCGGAGCCGGCGGTCAGCATGTGAACAAGACGGAATCCGCAGTGCGCATGACGCACCTGCCCACCGGGCTTGTGGCGCAGTGCCAGGACGAACGTTCGCAGATCCGCAACCGCGAGAAATGCCTTGCCACCCTCAAGGCCCGGATACTTGATTTCAGAAGACGCGAGGAAGAGGCGAAGCTCGGGGCGTCACGACTGTCGCTGCGCGGATCGGGAGACAGGTCGGAGCGGATCCGCACGTACAACTTCCCTCAGAATAGGCTTACGGATCATCGAGTGGATCTTACCTTGTATTCACTGGACCGGATCATAGAGGGCGATCTGGATCCGGTGCTTTCCGTCCTGCGGGAGAAGGATCTGTCCGAGCGGATTGCCGTTGGACTTGGGCGCATCTGACGGGGCGGGCATCGGAGAATGGCGATGGGTGTGGGCGATGTTTTTCTTGAGGTGTCTGACCTGCACGTGCGCTATGGCGGCACCGAGGCCGTAAGGGGCGTCAGCTTCGATCTTCGTCGAGGCGAGACGCTTGGCATCGTCGGCGAGTCGGGGAGCGGCAAGTCGACGATCGCAAAGGCCATCATGGGAATTGAGCGGCCGTATTCCGGCACCATCGCGTGCCATGCTAAATCCGTGCAGATGGTTTTCCAGGATGCCGTGGGGTCGCTCAACCCTCGCATGACCGTGCGGCAGACGCTTGACGAGGTGCTGAAAGTCAGCGGAAACAGGCAGCGGACTTCGGAGGATTTGCTTGAGGTGGTTGGACTGAGCCGGGCCGTTCTCGGGCAATATCCACGCGAGATGTCCGGCGGGCAGTGCCAACGCGTAAGCATCGCCAGGGCGCTTGCCTGCAGGCCGGAGATCCTGATAGCGGACGAGCCGGTCAGCGCCCTTGACGTGAGCGTACAGGCGCGCATCCTCAATCTGCTGCGCGACCTGCGGCGCAACTTCGGCCTTTCGATCCTGCTGATCGCGCATGACCTTGCCGTAGTGAAGAACGTCTGCGATCGGGTGTGTGTCATGCGGCGCGGAGAGTTCGTCGATGCCGGCTTGTCCGAAGACGTGTTCAGCCATCCATCGAGCGAGTACACGAAGCGCCTTCTTGCCGCCGTCCCGGATGTTGACCGCGCCCTTGCCGAGCGCAGGAAAAGACTCTTGCCGTTTTGATATAATACGTGCCATGAAAAAAGAAGACTTGCTGAAGCACATAAAAGGCACCTTGGTCAAGGAATTCAACTGCGATGAGTCCAAGATTGTTCCGGAGGCTCGTTTCTATGAGGATCTCGACCTTGATTCCATAGACGCGGTAGACCTCATTGTGCGGCTTAGGAATGAGCAGCACATCGACGTAACGCCGGACGATTTCAAGTCGATACGCACTGTCGGCGACTTGATTGACGTGCTGGCAAGGCTTACCGGGGAAGCGACCGAGAAGTAACAGGAGTGCAGGTGGCTGAAGATCTGGGCATTGTGGCGCTATCCGGCAACTGCCGCGATCCTGAGGTGCTGTCGTGGAGTGCGGCGGCAGATTCCCTTGCGGCAGAGCTTCGGTTTGGCAAGGATGGCGAATGGTTCTCCGGGCATTTCCCGGGCTTCCCCGTTCTCCCGGGGGTTGCGCAGCTTTTCTTTCTGCGGCGCTTCGCAAGGCGAGTGTTTTCCGATTTCCCGGATGCGGCGTCGTATCGCCGGATCAAGTTCAGAAGGCTTGTGCGCCCGGACGACACCGTGCTTCTTGAGGTCAATAGGTGCGGCGAACGCTCGTTTTCCTTCAGTATGTCGGTCGGGGGCGAGGTCGCGTCCAGCGGGGTCGTGGAGGGAATTGCGGGATGAATGGCGATCGCGGCGCGCTTCTCGACCTGCTGATCCACCGTCCTCCGATGGTGATGCTTGCCGATGTGGTTTCGGTGGACGGCAATGGCCTGGCAAGGGCCGTCGCAGATGTGTCGGACAGCTCGATATTCTTTGACCGCGAGCTTGGCGGCGTGCCGGCATGCGCGGCCTTGGAGTACATGGCTCAGACCGTGGCCCTGATGGTTGGGGAGAACAGGCGCATCAAGGGGCTGCCGCCCAAGGTCGGATTCCTGCTTGGCACGCGCAAGATGGATGTCGCGGTCCAGGCGTTCAAGCGCGGCGTCCGCTACGAGATCGAGGCGAAATGCGTATACGTCGATGATGAGTTTGCCTCGTTCGACTGCACGATCACGGATCCGTCAGGCGAAACGGTGGCGGCCGCATCCCTTACGGCGTTCCAGCCGCCGGGCGATCCAAAGGAATTCGCGGAGAAGATGAAGGAAATGATGTAAGGTTGGAGGACTGGCCGTGGGAGCTGGAGCCGATGAAGCGAAAAAGGTAATAGTGACGGGATCGAGCCGTGGAATCGGCAAGGCGATCGCCGATGAACTGACTGCCGCCGGGTATCATGTTGTCACGCATTCCGTCAGGACGGGCGGGACGGATCTTGTGTTCGACGTCGCCGACCGCGCCGCCGCCGCTTCTGCCATCGGCAAATGGGTTGAGGAGAACGGAGCGCCATACGCTGTTGTACTGAATGCGGGCATAGCCATGGACAATGCCTTCCCTGCAATGGAGGATGACGAATGGGACCGTGTGCTCCGCACTGACCTTGACGGGTTCTACAATGTCCTGAAGCCGCTTGTGCTTCCGATGGTGCAGACGCGCAAGCCGGGAAGGATCGTGGTCATATCGTCCGTCTCCGGCGTAATAGGGAATCGCGGGCAGACGAACTACGCCGCCGCGAAGTCCGGGCTGATCGGCGCCGCGAAATCGCTGGCGATAGAGCTTGCCAGGCGCAACATAACGGTGAACTGCGTTGCGCCCGGTGTGATCGAGACTGAAATGACGGATGGCGTTTCTGCGGACGAGGTGGTGCGCGCCATACCCATGCGCAGGTTCGGGCGGCCACAGGAAGTTGCGGCCGCAGTGAGGTTCTTCCTGTCCGACGGGGCGTCATACGTCACGCGGCAGGTGCTGCAGGTGAATGGAGGCTTGGTTTGAAGCGCAGGGTTGCAATCGTAGGCGAGGGGATCGTAAGTTCGCTCGGGCATTCCGTTGCGGATGCGTACGCGAGACTGGGGGAGTTGCGCAACTGCGTGAGGGTGTCCGACGACCTGAAGTCCTACCGCGGCCTTCACACGAGCCTATGGGCCCCGTGCGGCTATGCGCGGCCTGCCGAATATACGCGCAAGACGATCCGCACGATGAGTCCCGTGTCGGAGATGGCGCTCTTCGCCACGGAGAAGGCCCTGGCGGAGGCAGGACTTCTCAACGATCGGGAGATGGTCAGGGGCGGACGGCTCGGCGTGGCGTACGGCTCCTGTTCCGGCGGCGTCGAGGCAAACCTTGATTTCGCGAGCATCCTCGTCAGCCATGAGGTGAAGAACGTCACGAGCTCCACCTACATCAAGATGATGCCGCAGACAACGGCGGTGAATCTTTCTGTACACTTCGGGACTACGGGGAGACTCTTCCCCACCAACACCGCATGCACATCGGGTTCCCTCGCCGTTGGCCTGGCGTACGAGGCGATCGCCTACGGATCGCAGGACATGATGATCGCCGGCGGCGCGGAGGAGTTCTCGGTCACGCAGGTCGCGGTGTTCGACACCCTTTTCTCGGCATCCTGCAAGAACGACACGCCTGGCCTTACGCCTTGCGCTTTCGACGTGTCGCGTTCCGGCCTTGTCATCGGCGATGGCGCCGCAACGCTCATCCTTGAGGAGATGGAGCACGCGAAGGCTCGCGGCGCAAGGATCATCGCGGAAGTCGCGGGGTTCGCGACGAACACGGACGGAAGCCACGTCACCCAGCCGAATGCGGCCACGATGGCGAATGCGCTCACGCTCGCGCTCAAGGATGCCTCACTGCCGCCTTCGGCGATTGGATACGTAAATGCCCACGGCACGGCAACGGTGCTGGGCGATATCGCCGAGGGTACCGCCACGCATGGCGTGTTCGGCGACAATGGCGTGCCGGTGTCCACGATAAAGAATTACACGGGGCACACCCTTGGCGCATGCGGGGCGATAGAGTCCATAATGACCGTCGAGATGCTTCGCAACGGATGGTTTGCCCCGAACCTTAACCTTGTGGAGCCGGATCCACGCTGCGGCGAGAACGATTTCATCATGGGCGACGGGCGCAGGGCCGAGGCGGAGTACGCGATGTGCAACAACTTCGCGTTCGGAGGAGTGAACACATCGCTCGTATTCAGGAGGGTGTAGTGTCCCGCCATTTTTCTTCACGCAATATTTCTGGGCAGGTCAGATGAGAACGATTCCAGGGAACATAGAGAGGCTGCTTGTGGGCAAGCCGGAAAACGGGAGTCCGCTTCAGGACTTCCTCGCCGCAAGGTGCGGGCTTTCGCGCAGGGCGGCCAAGGCCATGATAGACGGGCGCAACGTGTGGGTGAACCGCAAGTGCGTGTGGATCGCGCACCATGGGCTTCGCACCGGCGACACCGTGGACGTGCCGCGCTCCGTGGTGAGCGCGGCGAAGCGCCAGCCGGGGAGCGATCGGGAAAATCGCGTGGACAGGCAGGCTTCGCAATCTGCCGTACGCCATATCCGCGTGCTTGTCGAGACTCCCGACTATCTGGTGGTGGACAAGCCGGCCGGGCTGGTCAGCTGCGGAGATCCGAAGTCCGTGGAGATGGCGCTTCGGATTCAGACGCGCATCCCCACGATCGAGGCCGTGCATCGCCTTGACCGCGACACTACGGGCTGCCTCCTGATGGCGAAGACGCACACCGCGTTCATGGCGGCCGTGGAGGTGTTCAAGACCCATGGCGTGAAGAAGACGTATTTCGCGATTGCGGCCGGACGCTTCCCCCACGCGCACGAAACCGTGGCGGCGCCGCTGGACGGAAAGCCTGCTGTCTCGCATGTCACGAGGGAGTCCGCATCGCAGGAAGCCTCCTTCCTCAAGGTCAGGATAGAGACTGGGCGCACGAACCAGATCCGCCGCCACCTGTCTTCCATAAGGTTTCCCATTCTCGGAGACCGTACGTTCGGGCTGAAGACGGCGCGGGATCCGAAACTGATGGCCGTGTCGCGCCAGATGCTGCACGCCTCCGAGCTGCAGTTGCCGGATCCGATGCGCGGCGGGAAGGGGCAGATAAAGGCCCACAGTCCGCTTCCGGCGGATTTCCGCCAGTGCCTGAAGGCGTTCGGCATGGGGAAGTGAAATGACGGCGAGGGACGTTCCTGCGGTTGATCGGGCGCTGAAGCGGGAGTTCGTCTCGCACGACTCGCCCATCATAGAGCTGATCCAGGCCCATACCCGCGATCCGTTCTGCGTACTCGTGGGTACGATACTCTCTGCGCGGACGAAAGACCAGTGCACCGCCGGGGCGGTGAAACGCCTGTTCGCCGAGGCTATCGGCGACGTGTTTCGCCCCGGGGACCTTGTGCGGCTTACGGTGCAGGAGATCGAGCGGCTCATCTATCCGGTGGGATTCTTCCGGGACAAGGCGAGGCATCTGAAGAGGCTGCCGTCCGTTCTCGAAGAGAAGTTCGGCGGCGCATTGCCGCACACCGTGGAGGAACTTTGCGAACTTCCCGGAGTGGGAAGGAAGACCGCGAACCTTACCGTGGCGGTCGGATTCGGCCTTCCCGCGATATGCGTAGACGTGCATGTGCACCGGATATGCAACAGACTAGGACTGGTGCGCACGAAAACGCCGTTCGAGACGGAGATGGCGCTCCGCAAGATACTTCCCGTCCGGTATTGGAAGACGTGGAACTCGCATCTTGTGTCGTTCGGGCAGACCAGATGCGGGCCAATCCGTCCGAAGTGCGAGGGGTGTCCGATCTCGCGCTACTGCATGCATGACGGTTAGGCGCTGACTCTGCGATGTGGCAATGAAGATGCGCGATGGGAATATGCCGGTTGATCCGGCGCTGTTTGCGGATGATCCCAACTGGGCGTCGTGCGTGCCGGACATGGCGTCCGGAGGGGCGCGGTGCGGACTCCCCGACCATGGCGACTGCTCACCGCTTGATGTGGATGCCGTCGCGGCGAACCTGCGGCCCGGCGGTACGCTTGGGGCGGAGAAGGGGTACGAGGAGCGTCCAGGGCAGATAGACATGCTCAAGGCGATAGTGCGCGCGTTCAATGACCGTTCGCATCTCATGATCGAGGCCGGCACGGGAGTCGGGAAGTCGCTTGCGTACCTCGTCCCGGCGGTGAATTGGGCTGTCCTGAATGATACGCCGGTAGTCGTTTCCACGGCAACGCGCAACCTTCAGAGCCAGCTGATATCGAGCGACATCCCCCGTGCCGTGAAGACCGTCAACGGGAAGGTGCGTGTCGCCCTCCTGAAGGGACGGGGAAACTACCTTTGCCTGCATGCCCTTGCCGAGTTGATGCAGGATGGCTACTACAGCATGGGCGAAGCGGAACGAGCCGAGTTCGGGGAGATCGTCCGTTGGCTCCACGGGGATGGGTGCAGTGGCGACCTTGACGCCGTGAATGTCCCAAGGCTTAGGGGGCGGCTCGTGTGTTCGGGGGAGGATTGCGGCGGCAGACGCTGCCCATACGCATCCAAGTGCTTTGTCCGCAAGGCGAGGGAGGCGGCGCTTCGCGCGCACCTGATAGTCGCGAACCACGCGCTTGTCATCACGGAGGCGGCCAATCCCGGAAGCGGTCTGCTTCCTGCGTATGGCAGGATCGTGTTTGACGAGGCCCACAACCTGGAGAACGTCGCGACGGACATCTTCTCATACGAGTTCTCCCGTACCACGTTTGCGCAACTGATTGGACGCATAACGCGGCGGCGCAGGGGGGATCGCGGACGGGAGAAGGGCGTGTTGGGCGCCATCGGGCGGCAACTTGCCAAGGGTGCGCTCTCGTCGGCAAGGAACGCCGGCGAGATTGGCGAATTGATGCAAGCCATTCGCACGGCGAGCGCATTCGCGCAGCTTGAGGCCGATGCGGCGATGGATGCGGCCTCGCACATGCTGTCTCCAGAGCCGAAACGTGACGTCCTCCGCTACAGGAGGCTGTGCGCAGACGGAGGCGGCCACCTCGCGAGACAATACTCGGTAAACGGGCTTTTCAGGGATTACGCCAGGGATCAATGGGACGAGGGGACGCTTGATCGCGCCATGCTCAAGCTGGAAGGCAGGCTTGCCGATCTCGCGAATGCACTCAGGCGCCTTTCGGACAGCCTGGATTCCACGGCGGGGGACGGGTTGAACCTGTTTGGCGACCTGTCGGCTCAGGCCGCGACCGTGGCGGATGCGGTCAAGGCATATCTCATGGAGGTGAAGATGACGCTGGCGGGCGATGATCCGCATCGCGTCTATTGGGTCGAGCGGATCTCGCGCATGGCAGGACGCGGCGCGAAGGAAGTGCGGACGGAATACAGGTTCGTCTCGGCCCCACTGTGCATTGCGGACGAGATGCGAAGATGCTTTTACGACGTCAAGGATTCGGTGGTGCTTTGTTCGGCCACGCTGCGCGTAGGCGACAGGTTCGACTACATGGCGAGGCGGCTTGGCTGCGTGCCGCCCACGCTGGATGAACCGGTCGATGGTCGCGTACGCAGGCTGGTGGCGGCATCGCCGTTCGACTATTTCCGCCAGGCGCTTGTGCTTGCGCCGGACTTCCTGCCCGATCCGGCGACGGAGGGCGAGAGGTACGTGGATGCCCTCGCGCCGTTTCTTGCGCGGCTCTTTAAGGAAACGAAGGGACGGGGTCTCGTCTTGTTTACGGCGTATGACATGATGTGCGCCGTCGCGGACCGGGCTCGTCCGCTTTTTGAGGATGCGGGCATTGATCTCTGCGTACAGGGCGATGGCCTTACCCGCGAGGCGATGTCATCCCGGCTAAAGGCGGGAGGGCGTACGGTCCTCTTCGGGTCGCAAAGCTTCTGGGAGGGAGTGGATGTCGCGGGCGATGCGCTGTCGTGCGTAGTCATCGCCAGGCTCCCGTTCCCGCAGATGCACGAACCGGTTGCGGAGGCGCGGTGCGAGCAGATAGAGGCCGCAGGCGGCAGGTCGTTCCACGATTACATGATTCCCGAGGCGGTCATAAAGTTCCGGCAGGGATTCGGACGGCTCGTTCGCACAAAGCGGGACAGGGGCATCGTCGTAGTGACGGATCGCCGCTTTGTGGCCAAGAACTACGGTGCCATCTTCCGCAAGTCGATAGCGGCATCCGCACACGTGGTGCAGTCGGAAGGATCCCTTCTTGATCGCGTAAACGGCTTCCTCGTCCCGTGAAGCGGCGCGTCCTTGCCTGAACAATAAGGTGTCTAAACTGCAAGTTTGCCCCATATCACTCAAAAAAAAAACCATTTTTCTCTTGCGCGAAGGGGGCGATTTTGCTATTTTGCTTGATGTAGGGATTCCGTTGCCGCACGGGGGCTTCTGCGGATGCCGCAGGGCTGTGCGGAAGGGATTGCCGCAGCCAACTCTGGAGATACGGTCATGTGTTCATTCACTTCAAGGATTCTGCTTGGCGGCTTCTGTCTGTTGGCCGCCGTTGGGCTTCGCGCCGATTCGACGGACGGCGCATGGAGGTACGTGCCGCTGACGAAGCTCGCGGACAATCCGCTGTACGCGACCCTCATCGAGAAGGGGAATGGCAATCCGACCGGCGTCATCACCAATGGCGACTGGCAGCTCTTCGTCATCCAGGGCGCGACTCCGGGCGAGCTCGAGCTGAACATCCGCACAGGTGGGTGGGCCGCCAACGACATGTGCGCATGGATTGCCGGCTCGGGGACCCTTGACCTGTCGAAGCCGATCCTGTCCGAAGACGGGCAGACCGGGTATTCCATCGCGACGATGTCCCCGAATGCGCTCCGCTACGGATGCGTCGTCACGAATTTCACCGCGCCAGCCACCCTGAAGACACTGGGCAACTACATCTTCTACCAGAACTCGACGAACATCGTTTCGGCGACATTCGATTGCCCGCACGTCACAGTGGTCGGTAGCGGAATCTTACTTAATAAGCCGCAACTCGACAACATGAAGTCGCTCGTCCTCAACTTTCCGAATGCGACGAGCGTGCTGGACAGCGCATTCTACAGCGAACGCGCATCGACGACCACGTTCAAGGTCAGCCTCCCGAAAGTGACGGAATATGGCGAAAGGGCGTTCCAGCATGCGAACCTTTCGCTCGTAAGCCAGGATGACCTCAACCTCCGCAATGTACGGACGATAGGCACGAATGCCTTCTACGCCTCGTCCCAGTCCAGCGGTGAAGGCTGGGTACTCAAGGCGGACACGCTCCGCCTCGACTCCCTCGAGCGGCTTGAGTACGGCTCTCTCTGCTACGTCGACGCCAAGACCGTCGTCCTCGGCCGGGACAATCTCCGCTGGGTCGGGGCCCGCGCTCTGTTCGGGCGGATGATTCCGCAGATCGTCTTCGGCACGTCGCCCGCCGGCACGGAATTCGAGGGATCGGTCTCGCCCGTCTATGCGACGGGCGGCGCCTACCGCTACTGGTTCAGCGGGGCCCGGCCCGCGACGCGCAAGACTTCCGAAGACGACGCCCTTTTGAGTATGAAGGAGGATTGCCAGGGCATGGTGTTCATCCCCTACGGGGAGGAAAGCTGGTCGTCGCTCGTCTCGTCCGCGCGAGAGCCTGCGGGCGAAGAGAGGACGAGGCTTGCCGCGAATTATCCCGACGTCGCGGAGGAGCGTATCATCGGCGTCATCGAGCCGGACGCGGCGGGCGGCGGACTCGTCAGCCACAGGATGTTTCTCGCCTACGGCGACTATCGCACACGGGAACACCTCCTTTACGTGAGGGGGTATCCGGCGGAGTATGCCGTTGGCGTGTCGCCCGCCTACGGCATGACCGACGAGTACGGGCCCGGCGAGACGTTCGCCATTGCCGCCCCGACGACCCCGGTGCAGTTAGGCGGAAGCCAGGTGAGGGCGGTGAAGTATGCCGTCGAGGAGCTGGATGCGCTCGGCCGCTGGACGAAGGCCGTCACGAACGCATACGGCGAGACTGGCGCCCAGATTACGATGCCCGCCTCGGGGACTTCCCTGCGGGTGACGTGGATATTCGAGCCGGCCCACGAGTTGGCGCTTTCCCTCGATACGGGCTACCGGAACGAGACCGTCGAGATCGCGGAAGCGTCGCTCGACGGCGGCAAGGCCGTCCTCGCGCACGGATCGTCCGTCACGCTGACGGCCCGGGAAGAGTCCGACGAGATCCCCAAGGCGCACTTCGCATTCTGGCAGGGCGACATCGGCGATGCCGATCCATCCAACCATGTGCTAACCCTCGTAATGGACAGGCCTCGCCAGGTGACGGCGGTCTTCGACCACGACTGGTACATCGGGACAGTCCCGGATGCGTGGAGCGAGGGGACAATGACGGACGGCAAGTGGACCGTAAACTTCATCCGCAGAGACGATTCCGGGCAGAGGCGCACGATGAAGATCGGGAAGAGTTGGGGCATCGGGGCCGTCGTCTCCGGGGCCGGGCGGATCAACCTGGACACGCGCATCACCGACGCGGACGGATCCGAGTGGGTCGCCGATTCGATGGAGTCCAACGCATTCCGCTTTACGGCTGCTGGCGACCAGCAGAACGTCGTGACGGACTGCACCTTCCCGAAGACGCTGACAAGGATCGGCCAGTACGTGTTCTACGGATGTACCTCCGTGACGAATGTCGTGGTGGACTGCCCCTTGCTGACAGAGGCATGGTACGGGCATTTCTACGAGTGCACAAACCTTCAGAGGCTGAAGTTCAAGTGCGACATCCTGGAGGACTTCGACCTGCGCGATGGCCTGGACGCATACCTTGGGCTTCTTGGAAGGCCGGACTATGCTACGCCAAGCGCGAGCGCACGTCTGGAGGAACTTGAGCTTTTCCTGCCCGCGCTCAAGCGCATACCACCGAATTTCTGCTGCGCGGGGCCGTTGACCAGGACGGATGCCACTGCCTGGCGGTTCGATTCGGCCACGAACGTGTGTACCCGGGCGTTTTTTGCCAAAACGTATGCGCCTGGGCCATACGGCACTTTGTCGTTGCCGGCCCTTGAGACGATCAGCGGCTACCGTATCGCCTGGTCGCGGGGATTCGACGCGATCAGGCTCGGCTCGGGGGAGCTGCGCGATCTCGGCAGGACTGTCCAGGAAGATGGCGTTTCATATGACGTGAGGGATGAGTTCCGCGACTGCAGGCGCCTTGGGCGGATCGAGATAGGGCTTGCCTCCAATGCCTATCTTGAGCCCGGCCTGTTTTCGGGCGTGGGGCTTACGGGCATCACGAACGTCACGTTCACGGGTGCCGCGCCATCGGGCCCCGAACTCTTTGCCGGCCTGGCGGTGCGCGCGCCCGCCGGGCGCACGGTGCGGTTCTACGCCTCAAGGCTCCAGCCCGGCTGGACTGCCGCCGACTTCCCCGCGACGTGCGCGGCGGCCGGGATTGTGCCGCGCGGCCAGATGTCCGACGAGGACAGGGCCGCGGTGCGCGGGCTTCCGCGCGAGGAACGTCGCCAGTTCATGGGGCTGGTCTATGATGGCAAGCCGTTCGGCTGGCTTTTCGATACCGTTCCGTGGTCGGCGGGTTTCCGCATGATCGTCAAATAGGTGAAATTGGCATGAACTATCGTTTTCTTGGCATCTGCATAAAGGATTGACAACATGGGCACTTTTTTTCTTGCGGCACTCCTCGGTGTAGCATCCTATCCGATGTTCGATGCGCGAACCGCGATGGAGACGCGGGACCTCGACTATGGCGCGCGCACGGCCTTCGGATCGGGCTATGTGCTGGAGGGGGACGGGATCGTCTGCGAAAACCCCGACCGCAAGTCCGTGCGCGGGGCCTACTGGGGATACGTGGCGGCGGGGGATGGAACGCAGCCGTTCACGTTCTCGGCGGAGAGCCTTGCCGAGAGGATGGACACGCAATCCACATCTTCCGATTATGCGGTATACGTGGATCTGGCCTTTCGCGACGGGTCGCGCACATACGGCCTGAACGCGCCGTTCGAGCCGGATCCTGCGCTTGGCTGGCAGAGGAAGTCCGTAAAGGTGGTGCCGGACAAGCCGCTCAAGCGGGCGCACTGCTATCTCCTGTTCCGCAAGCATGCCGGGAAGGCGCGGTTCAGGTCGCCGCAGCTGTCGGTCGTGCAAAGTTGCGGAGTGGCGCAGCTCGACGCGTGCCTTGTGGATGCGAAGCGGGCAGTCCCCTTGACTAAGCCGGGATTCCTGATCCGCGACGCGGCGGCCGGCGGCGGCTTCCGCCAGGCGGCGGATGGGGATAGGCGTGAAAACGTCCTTTTCAAGGTGCGCGAGCGCCGGGTCGGGTCTTCGGCATACTTCGATGTGGCGATGCGGGACATGTCGGGCGCGGATCGCGCGGTGACGCTCCTGTACGCTATCCCGTTCCCGCCGAACGCCGACGTGACATGGTACGGCGGGCCGCGCAGCTCGGAAAGCCTTGCCGGCGCTCGCGGCGAGAGGCGCGCGACCACTTCCGTTATGGCCGGCGAGGGCCGGCTCTCGAAGTGGCCGTTTGCGGCCGTGAGCGTCAACGGCCGCGGATATGCCCTTGGTTTCGACCCGTCGGCGCCGGCGCTCTTCCGCGCGGCATATTCGGCCGACATGGGCGTCCTCTACATCGCCTTTGACATCGGCTTCGCGCCGGAGCATCCGGATGCGCGCTTCAGGTTCGTCTCGTTCGACTTCCCGGCGGAGCACGGGTTCCGCGGTGCCTTGGCCGCCTACCAGAAGGTGTTCCCGCAGTTTGCGGAGGTGCGTCTCCGCAGGCACGGATTGTGGATGCCGTTTGACAAGATCAGCTCTGTAAGGGGGTGGGAGGACTTCGGCTTTGCCGTCAAGGAGGGCGACAACGAGCCGGAGTGGGATCGCGCACACGGCATCGTGACATTCAACTACACCGAGCCGTCGAGCTGGTGGATGGCGATGTCCAAGGGCGGCAATGCGACATTTGCGGAATGCCTGGCCGAGGCGAACCGCCGCGCGGATGCCGGAGACGCGCGGGCCCTGGCATGGAGGGTGTCCGCCTGCCACGACCGTCGCGGCAATGTCGTCGGGGCCGTTCGGGATACTCCATGGTGCAAGGGGATGCTCTGGATCGTAAGTCCGTTGCCGGGACTCAATGGCGGCGACTACGAGTTCAAGCTCGGGAGGCTCAAGGAGAACGTCGGCGGCGAATACATCGACTCGGCGGAGTTCTATGCTGCGCCGCCATTGGACTTCCGTCGCGAGCATTTCGCCGCCGCCAAGACGCCCCTGGCGTTCGACCCGGACACGAAGCGGCCTGCCGTGGCCCTCTGCCTGTCGACGTTCGAGTACGTCAGAGATGCGGCGAACCGCTGCCACGCCATCGGCCGATACCTGATGGGCAACTGCATCCCGCACAGCTGGCCATGGCTTGTCCCCTACAGCGACTTCGGCGGAAATGAGGTGAAGTGGATAGACTCTCAGGGGCGGTGGCTGCCGGCGTCCCACGATTACCTCCTCTACCTCCGGGCTATGAGCGGCGGCAAGCCGTACTGCTTCCTGATGAACGTGGACTTCACCAAGTTCACGCACGGGCATTCGGAGAGGTATATGCAGCTCTGCCTGGCCTACGGGCTTTTCGCCGGATTCTTCAGCCCGAACGCCAGCGGCTCGCGCTATTTCTCCAATCCGGAGCTTTACGAGCGTGATCGCGACCTGTTCAAGAAGTACGTGCCGCTCTGCCGCATGGCGTCCGAGGCCGGGTGGCGCCCCGTGAACGGACTGGCCGTGTCGGAGACGGAAGGAGTGTTCGTCGAACAGTTCGGCGACCGCTACCTTACGGTCTACAACACCGAGAAAGAGACGCGCCGTCTCCGCCTGCGCCTCATGTCCGCCGGGAGCGGGGCCGTTTCGGCCAGGGAGCTTGTGGCCGGCGGGGAGTGGCGGTTTGCCGATGGCGTCGCGACGGTCGACGTCCCCCCGGAGACTGTCCGCATGCTCTCGTTTCCCCGCTAAACGCGGGCGGGCGGATTGTTGCAGCCCCGTGAGCCTTTTTTGACATGGTAGGCGGCTTGGCGGCGTCCAACTTGTGGTATAATCCGCATATCATGAGAAAGAGCATACTTACAGCGCTTGCGGTGGCGATCATCGCCGGCTGCGGGAAGGACGATGGATCGGCTGACTTTGAGAAGGGAGTGGCGGCGCATGCCGCGCGAGACCTTCGTGCGGCGGCCGGGTTTTTCGGTTCTGCGGCCAAAAAGAACCCCACGAATTTCACGGCGCGAATCAAGCTTGCGTTGGCCAACATCGATCTTGGCGAGATGCCGTCGGCCCGGGATGCGGTGGAATCCGCACTGGCCATTGAGCCCCAATCTGCCGAGGCGCGTCTGGTTGACGGGCAGATCGCATTCTACACCAGGGATTATTCCCGCGCCAGGAAGGATTTCAACGCCGTTGCGGAGGCCGGGCGCTTGCCGCCCGCGATACGTTCGCAGGCCCTTTCCGAGCTGGCGGTCGTTGAGATATCGGAGAACAATTTCGACACGGCGCGGCTTGCCCTCTGGCGCGCCGTTCGGCTCGACAGGAAGAACGCCGCCGCATGGTACCACCTTGGGCATCTTTCCCGCGACACGTACCGCTTTGAGAACGCCGCGCTCGAGCAGTTCGAGATGGCGGGGCGCCTCATCAAGGATCCGGAGCGCGCCAAGGCGATTGCCCACAGCGTGATACCGGCCCTGCGCGAGTCACTTCGAGCCAAGATGGCATCCAAGCCCGGGGCCTCGACGAGAGACCCCGCTACGGCGGCGAAACTCGTTGCCGAGGGCGAGGCCCTTCAGAAGAAGGATCCAAAGCGGGCCTACGCGAAGTTTTCGGAGGCATATTCGAAGGATCCGCTTTCCTATGCTGCGGCGTGGAACTACGCGAAGGCCACGTCCGCCTCGGCCAAGACGGATTCGAGCGTGGACAAGGCCCTTGCCGCATTCCAGGATGCGATCGACGTAAGGCCAAACTCGCAGGAGCTGTATCGCACGGCGGCCGAGGCCGCCCGCCGGCATGGCCGGAACATGCAGGCAGCCAAGTTCCTGAACCAGGCTCTGGCCCATGAGTTCGAGAACAAGGCCACCCTCAAGATATACGTGCAGGTTCTCCGTCGCCTTGGCCGGGCTTCCGAGGCGAAACTGTACGAAGCCTACCTAAAAGAGCTGTAAGTGGACTTGACGGCGTTAGATTGGGTTTTACTGGCCATTGCGGCGTTCTTTGCCGTCGTGGGGCTGTTCCGCGGCTTTTCGGGCCAATTGGGGTCGCTTGTCGGCCTTGTCGCCGCCCTTGCCGTGGGATATTTCGCCTTTTCGCCCTTGCATGGGCTTGTGCAGTCCGGGAACTGGATCGGTGGCGATGCGGCGCAGAAAAGCCTTGCCGCGGTCGCGGATTTCGTTGTCGCGCTCATCGTGTTTGGCCTGTTGCGCCGCATTGTCGCGAGGTTCGTCTCCTTTCTTGTGCCGCAGCCGATGGACGCGATTGTCGGCGCCTTCGTCGGCCTTTTCAAGGGCGCTGTCGCGATCGGGCTGCTTACCGGCGTGGGAATAGTCCAGACGGGACGTTTCTCGGAAGGATTCTTCGCATCGCATTCGTCGATAGTCGGGGCTGTTGGCGAGGTCGCCGATTCGTATATGCAGGGGGCGGCGCAATAGATGCGGCTTGGCATTCCTGTCCCCAGCGAAGATTTGCTTCATTTCCAGTCAAGAAAACATAAACCTATGAAGAACCAGATAAATCTGCTCAACCAGCTTCAGGAGCTTGTCCTGACGCGTGACGAACACCACCAGATGGGGGATGGCTCCCACATGGACGCGCTCTCGGATTCCATCGATGCCCTTGTGGGGAAGCTTGATCCCCAGATAAAGGCCCTCTACGAGCGGCTGTACAAGAAGGATCATGTGGTGATGTCGCCCATGGCGAACGGGTGCTGCGCAGTGTGCGGAATGCGGCTGCCGATCTCGCAGGTGCAGCAGGTTCGTCTGGCCAAGACGATCCAGACGTGTTCGTCGTGCGGGCGGATGCTGTTCAACGAGGAGGAGGATGCGCCGAAGTATACCGGGGGCAAGCCGGTGCGCGGCGAACCGCGCAAGACCGGCATAAGCCGGTTCTCGGCGGAGGAGCTCATGCTGCCGTCCCTGAAGGCGAAGACGCCGGCGGAAGCCATTGCGGAGCTGGCGATTGCGATGTCGGAGCATCATTTCGTCTCCAATCCCGAATCGCTGGTGAAGTCCGCGCTGGATCGCGAGAGCGTACTGTCCACCGCCATGGGCGAGGGGCTTGCGTTCCCGCACGTGCGTGGGGTAGAGGGCGGCGGACTCACCCTCGCCATCGGAGTCTCCGAGGACGGGATTGTCTGGGATGCCGAAGGCTCGAAGGTGCATGTGGTGGTGTTCAGCGTGATTCCCGTAGCCGTGAGCGCATTTTACCTCAGGCTTGTCGCCATGCTGTGCGAAGCGTTCAAGAAAAAGGAGAACCTTACGCTTGTGAGAGGACTGAACAGCTCCGGCGAGCTTTGGAAGAACATCGTCAAGGCGACGCGCTACACCATGAAGTAGGGGGTGGTTGCCCGGGGGGGATTCGAACCTCCTCAAGCGGCATCAAAAGCCGCTGTGCTGACCATTACACAACCGGGCAAAAACGGGGCGCATTATAGCATATGTGTCCACTTGCGTCCATACCCGTTTTTTGGTATATTATGTGACTTTCAAACGTTTTTACACCTTGGATTTTAGAAATGAAACGCAGAGATGATGAGTTGATGTTGTTTTCCGGCACGGCAAACCTGCCGCTCGCCCAGAAGGTCGCCGAGTACCTGAAGCGACCCCTCAACAAGATTGACATCAAGCATTTCCCTGACGGGGAGACGTTCTGCCAGGTGCAGGAAGGCGTCCGCGGGCGCGACGTGTTCGTGATCCAGTCAGGCTCTCCGATGCCGAACGAGGCGTACATGGAGCTGTTCGTGATCATGGATGCCCTGAAGCGCGGCAGCGCCGCCCGCATCACGGCGGTCGTGCCGTACTACGGGTATGCCCGCCAGGACCGCAAGGATCAGCCGAGAGTGCCGATCACGGCGCGTCTTGTCGCGAATCTCCTCGAGGCCGCCGGGGCCGACCGGGTACTCACGATGGATCTCCACGCCAACCAGATCCAGGGCTTCTTCGACATCCCGCTCGATCACCTTCACGCGGAGCCTGTGATCCTGAAGTACATCCGCTCGTGCAATTTCAGCAAGCCGATCGTGGTGGCCCCCGACGCCGGCGGCGCGAAGACGGCATACGGCTACAGCCGCAAGCTCGGCACCGGCCTTGCGATCGTCGCCAAGCAGCGCATGGGCGACAGCGATGTGGATGCCTTCTCCGTGGTCGGCGATGTGGACGGGTGCGACGTTGTGATGATTGACGACATGACGGCCACCGGCGGCACGCTGAGCGCCGCCGCGAAGCTGCTCAAGGCGCATGGCGCGAAGAGCATACATGCGTTCGTCTCCCACTTCCCGCTCACGCCGAAGGGGATCGAGCGGCTTCAGCACGAAAGCGACCTCGATGAACTGGTCGTCACCGATTCCATCGCGCTGCGCGATGATTTCGACGTCAAGGGGCTGCCGTTCAAGTTCACGGTGCTGTCGGTCGCTCCGCTGATTGGCGAGGCGATCAGCCGCATCCACGAGGACGAGAGCGTCAATTCGCTCTTCAAGGAGCCGGGAGACGAGTGAGGCGTCGGTTCCGAATGCAGATTTCCCGCCTGGGGTAGCGCGCGTGCGCGAGAGAGGGCGGAGGCAAAAGAAGAAAGAAGAAAAATGGATCAGGTAAAGATCAAGGCGGAGGTGCGTGCCGAGCAGGGTACGGGCGCCGTCCGCCGTCTGCGCCGGCAGGGAATGGTTCCCGGATCGGTGATGAAGATGGACAGGGGTGGGGTTGAACTCATCAAGTTCTCCCGGCACGAGTTCATGATGGCGATGAGAGGCCACACGAGCAAGCAGCTTCTCGTGACGCTTGAGATGGATGGCCGGGATGTGCCGGCGCTTATGCGCGAAGTGCAGAACGACGTGATCGCGGGAACGCCGATACACGCGGACTTCAGCGAGGTGTCCCTCACGAGCAAGGTGCGCGTTGTCGTGCCGCTGTACCTCGTCGGCGAGCCGAAGGGCGTCAAGATCGGCGGCGGCGTGCTTGAGCAGGTGCTCCGTTCGGTTGAGGTTGAGTGCCTTCCCACGGATATCGCGGAGAAGTTCGAAGTCGATGTCACGAACCTTGATCTTGACCAGACGCTGTTCGTGCGCGACCTCAGCCTTGGCGACAAGTTCACGACCGTCACGCGCGGCGAGCTCGCCGTTGCCGTGATCAAGGCTCCGGATGACGATGGCTCGGCGAAGCCCGGCGCTCCCGCTGCCGATGCGGCGGCAAAGACGCCTGAGGTCATCAAGAAGGGCAAGGAGGATGCCGAGGCATCCAAGACCGAAGAGAAGAAGTGAGGAGATACCTGAACATGAAAAAGTATGACGGTCTTTACATCTTCGCCGGCAACGCGAAGGATGATGTTCTCGAAAACAGCCTTGCCAAGGCGGTTGCGGAGATCGAGCGCTTCGGCGGCAAGATCGAGGCGCAGGACATTCTCGGCAAGCGCACGTTTGCGCGTCCCATGCACAAGCGCGAGAATGGCGTATATGCCCTCGTCCGCTTTGAGATGGATCCTCTCAAGGTGAAGGATCTCGTCAACCGCTACAGGCTCGTGGAGGAGGTCTTCCGCGTGCAGATACTTGCCGTTGACGACCGCCGCGAGGAGAAGCTTGCCCAGCAGCGGGAAGCCGCCGCGAAGCGCGCTGAACTCAAGGCCCGCAAGGAGAATGAGGCGGCTGCGGCCTCTGCGGAATAAGGAGTGCGCCTATGCCTTCCTTCAATAGGGTGATAGTGATGGGGAACCTGACGCGCGATCCTGACGTCAGGGAGGTCGGCATGAACGCCGTTAAGGTGTGCCGTTTCTCCCTTGCGATCAACGAGCGCCGGAAGGACCGCAGCGGAAACGTCATTGACATGCCGACGTTTGTCGATGTCGATGCGTGGGACAAGCTCGGCGAGCTTTGCGGGCAGTACCTCAAGAAGGGCCGGTCGGTCCTTGTCGAGGGGCGTCTCCAGTCCGACACCTGGGAGAAGGACGGGCAGAAGCACCAGAAGCTGAAGATCCGCGCCGCAACCGTGAAGTTCATGCCTCAGCCTGCGCCGAACCAGAGCCGCCTCACGGGCGAGATACTCCGTTCGCAGGAGGCTGATGCCGCCGGTTACGACGAGGAAGACCAGCAGTTCTGACACTAAAACAAGTTTAAAGGAATACTACAATGGCTTACCAGAAAAGAGAACGTACCGACCGCGAGGAGTTCGCGCGTCGCCGTCCGGCGATACCCGCCGCAGACAAGATCGACCTCAACGACGTGGAGGTTCTTAAGAACTACGTCACCGAATACGGGAAGATCATACCGGCCCGCGTGACGGGCGTAACATCGATGCAGCAGCGCCAGATCAAGAAGGGCATCCGCCGCGCTCGCAACATGGGCCTCATGGCCTAACTGGAGGAAGATACCATGCAGACAGAAGTAATGCTCATGTCCGATGTGAAGTTCCTCGGCAAGGCCGGCGAGATCGTCAAGGTCGCGGCCGGCTACGCGCGCAACATGCTGCTCCCGCAGGGCCTCGCCGCTCCCGTGACGGAGGCTTCGCGCCGCCGTCTCCGCAAGCTTGAGGAGCAGCGCGCCGCAGAGCGCGCCGCCCGCAGGGCCGAGGCCGAGAAGGTCGCGGAAAAGCTCGCGGGCCTTTCCGTCACGGTGTCCGCGCAGGTGAAGGAGGACGGCAAGTCCCTCTACGGCAGCGTCAAGGCCGCAGACCTGCTCGCGCCGATCGAGGCCGATCGCGGCGTAAAGTTCGAGCGTGCGCAGCTCGACCTCCCCGACCACCTCAGGGAAGTCGGCCAGTACGATGCGAAGATCGATCTCGGCGAGGGAGTGTTCGTGCCCTTCAAGGTATGGATCGTCGCGGAGAACAAGCCGGAGGAAGAGGCGTAAGGCCCCATATCGGCTTGCCCGAAAAGCAAAGGCCATCCCGCAAGGGGTGGCCTTTCGTCGTAATGATAAAGCATGCCAACCGTCACGGTGAAAACGCGCCAACCGTCACGGTGAAAACGCGCCAACCGTCATGGTGAAAAAGCGCCAACTGTCATGGTGAAAACGCGCCAACTGTCATGGTGAAAACGCGCCAACTGTCATGGTGCCATTGACGAGAAAAGCGGTTAGGTTGAATCCCTTATAGGCAGGTTTTTGGTTTTCCCGCTCTCACTTTTTGCAAAAAGTGAGAGCGGATTGAGGTGATCATGAAAATGAGATGGTGTAAATGAGGCATTAATCCCCGGAATGGGAGACGCGAGATGCGCACTATCCTTGGCTCATGGCCTGTGTCGGCGATCGGATTGTCGGCTATGCCTACGCCTGCATTGCGTATACGGATCGGCGCGATCCGTATCTCACTCGGGCGAGCGTCCGTTTCCATTCCGCGTTGGGATTCCGGCGCGTCGGGAGGTTCACGGACTGCGCGGAGAAGTTTGGCCGCCTCTATTCCATGATTTGGATGGAGAAGCGACTTTGACGCTGCGTTAAAGACAAAAGGTTGGAATGCATCGTTTCCGGCAAGGGCGTTGCCCTGAACCTATGGTATAATGGCATCCATGCAAAACATAGATGCGATAGTTGCCGGAGCCGGCATTTGGGGATGCACCGTTGCGCGAAGTCTGGCGGAGCAGGGCCGCAGGGTGCTGGTGCTTGAGAGTCGCCCCGTGGTGGGCGGCAACGTGCGCTGCGAGACAGATCCCGAAACGGGCATTGAGGTACACATGTATGGAAGCCACATCTTCCACACCCATCTTGACGGAGTGTGGAAGTTCATGCGTCGCTTCATCGAGTTCAACGGCTATCAGCACAAGGTCCTCGCGAGATATCGCGGACGCACCTATTTCCTCCCGGTGGGGCTCGCGCTCGTCAACAAGTTCTTCGGCGTGGAACTTGCGCCGTCCGAACTGCCTGCGTTCATGGACGATGAAACGCACAGGAAAAGGCTTTTCGACGCATTCTTCAAGGGCTATACCTCGAAGCAGTGGGGCAGGCCGCCGGACGAGATAGACCCCGCCATAATACGGCGGGTGCCGGTTCGCGCCAGCTATGACGTGAACTATTTCAACGACGTAAACCAGGGGATACCCCTCACCGGATACAACTCGCTTTTCGACCGCCTCCTGGATCATCCGAACATCGTGGTCGAGTGCGGCAGGGAATTCGATATGTCCGCGCATATGTCAAGCGCGCTCGCCGGCAGGCCCGTTTACTATTCCGGACCTATAGACCGTCTTTTCGGATACAGATATGGCGAGCTTCCCTGGCGTTCGCTCCGGTTTGAGCAGGAAACGCTGGGCATGTCGGATTTCCAGGGGACGAGCGTCGTCAACTACACCGAGGCGGATGTGCCGTATACGCGCATCCACGAGTTCAAGCACTACCATCCGGAGAATCGTGAGATTATGCTTCGGACTAAAACCGTAATAATGCGCGAATATCCGTGTGCCTGGAAGTCAGGGGACGAGCCTTACTACCCCGTGAACACCGAAGAGTCGCAGTCGTTGCTTGCCAAATATCATGAAGAGTGCAAAAGGCACCCGTGGCTGGTGGTTGGCGGAAGGCTTGGCGAATACAGGTATTACGATATGGATCAGTCGGTAGGCAGGGCCCTCGAAGTGGCGTCGAAGGAGAATCTGCCGCAGCAATGAATTTCTCCTGTCAGGAATTGTTGCGAGGTGCGAGTATCTTGTGAAGGAGGATGTTTGTCGTGTCTGAAAAACATAGAAAGATCGTTGTCGCTACGCTTTTTGCGTTCGTTTCGGCAATTGCGCTCGCCTCGTCGCTGATGTTGGGCGCGGTCTTGAGGCGCGTTCGCCAATTCGATTGCGAGAACCAGTGCGACGTTTTGGCGGGTCGCGCGCCAAAAGTGGCGCAGAACGCCGCCACGGCAGCTGCGCCGCCGAAAGCGGCTGCCGCCGGAAAGGGGGAGGACACAAATCGCATCGCCCGCGTCGAGGGCATTTTCTTCTCTGAACCATGCGCAAATCCGGCGATCATAATCAAGTTCTCACGTCGTCCGAAATCATCTGAGGTGCTGCACTATGCGTCAATCAGCCCGAAGGTGGAGAATCTGTCGGTTGAGGTCGAGTCCGATGAACCGTATCCGTGGCGCGACAAGATATACCATTGGGTGCGCATCAAGAGCGGCAACTTCAGGCACCGCACCCCATATGTCGTGACGGTCTCGGCCGCAATGCCTTTCGAGGATGGCGGCAGGCTGGGGGGCGATGTCCGGCGGACGGTCGTGCGGCCAGACCTCGTACCGTCTGTGAACCTTGCGGCGGCAGGGCGCTATCTGCCGCCGATCGGGGAGAAGGCCGTCGATTTGCGCGTGGTCAATGTGTCCAGGGTCGAATGCGCCATGCGCACCGTTTTGCCCGAGAACATCGTCCAGCTCCTCGCCCGCGAAGAGGGGAAATACTCAAAGAGCAATCCATGGTGGCGCGCGTCGGTAAATGGCGACAGCGATGCGACAACGGAGCTTGCGGCGCAGCCTACGAGGTGGACGGAGACGATCGGCAATGAGCCGAACGTAGCTGTTTCGCATCGTGTCCGCCTCGGCGGGGAGGAAGGCACCGTATCCAACGGCGTGTACCTGCTGTCCGTCAGGAACGGCGATCTGCCGGAAGGCGGCTCAAATGAGCCTAAGTACCGCCTGATCTGCCTTACAGATATGGGACTTTCGGTCCGTCGCGACGATTACGGGCTTCGCATCTGGGTGACGTCGCTCACCACAGGGCGCCCGCTTGCCGGCCTTGAGGCGGCTGTCTATGCGGCAAACCGGCTTCCGCTTGCGCGTGGCGAGACGAATGGCGGCGGCGAAGCGACGTTGACCGGATGGGATTCGCGCGAGGAGCCGTTTGCGCTTGTCGTGACCCGGAAGGACGGCTCGGATGCCGTGTTCATGGCGCTCGGCAATGCCGTGAAGATAGATGAGACCCTGCCGTGCGGGGTCCGTCCAGGCTATGTTGCGGACGAGGCCTGCTCCGCATTCGTCTGGACGGATCGCGGCATCTACCGTCACGGAGAGAGGATAATGGTCCATTCCATACTGCGCACAGGGCGCGGCGGCGCGCCGAGGCCTTTCCCGGTGGTTGTCGCCTTCGAGAAACCAGACGGACACGTCTTCCGCATGTGCACGCGCGTGACGGACGAGTCCGGCGCCGTTGCCGTAGACCACTTCTCTGCGCCTGATGATCAGCCGTCAGGAATGTGGAAGGTGAAGATACTTACGCCCGGCAAGGACGGTGTGCTGCTCGGGGAGCGGACGGTCAAGGTGGAGGACTTCGTGCCGCCGCAGGTGCGTGTGTCGCTGAAGGGGCTGGCGGAAGTCTCGTCGGACCCCTCGAATGTCTCATACCGCGTTTGCGCGGAGCATCTGTTTGGAGGCGCCGCGAAGATGCTGACGGCGGAAAGCCTTGTCGCATTCGTCGATGAGCCGTTCTCGCCGTCAGCCTGGAAGGGCAGGGGCTTCCGCTTCGGCGATCCGCGCCGCGGACTCAAGCCGAACTATACGCGCATCCCGCCGCAGTTCACCGATGATGCCGGCGAGGCGATGTTTTCAATCGGGATGAAAAACGAATGGGGATTGCCGCAGGCCGCCGTTCGCGTCATAGTCCAGGGCTCTGTCCTCGAGGCCGGCGGACGACCTGCCGTCACTCGTGCGAGCGGTCTTCTGCACTTCTATCCTTGCTATCTTGGGTCTGACATTCCACGCATGGTTCGTCTCGGCGCGGGTGCCCATACATACCGCGTAGCGGCTGTCGCGCCGGACGGCAAGGCGCGCCCCCTCATGCGCCGCCTGAAGGCCGAGCTCTGGAAGATAGAGTCCGTATACAATCTCGTCCGCAACAGGAACGGGACATATTCTTGGGATGCGGCCCGCGTGCGCCACCGCGTCATGCTTGATTCGGACGCAATTGATTTGTCGGCGAACGGCGAGGGAGAGGTCTCGTTGCCCGCGGCCGGCAGCGGCGACTATGAGTTTGTCGTCACGGATGAGGCGCTGAACCTTTCCCACTGCGCGCCGTTCTGGGTGTCTGCGTCGGATGACGATGAGATCCGTGCGTCGCTCAAGAACCCTGCGTCTGTGGCGCTGACGGCAGACAGGCCGCTTTACCGCGCGGGAGACCGTCCCCGTCTCACCGTCAAGTCTCCGTTCCGCGGGTCTGCGTGGATTGCGGTGATGCGCGACAAAACGCTGTACACCCGCACTCTTGAGCTTACCAATCTCACGAGCGTGGTGGAGCTTGATCCCGTCGATGGGGCGTTGGCTCCAAACATCGATGTCGCGATCAGCGTCGTGCAGTCTGCCGCCGCAGGCGGGAATCATCTCGCGGCCCGCGCCCACGGGCTTGCGTCGCTGGCGATCCGTCCGGTAGAGAGCGAGATTTCCGTCTCTGTAGCATCGTCCGTTCGTGTAGCGGAGACAGGCGGCAGTACGCTTGATGTGCGTGTGCTTGCGTCAGGCCTTTCCGTTGACGATGCACGCGCCGTCGTAACAGTCGTTGACGAGGGCATCAACCTCCTGACGTCTGAGCCTACGCCGGATCCGATCGGCTTCTTCTCGTCCGCACGCGGCGGAAACCACCCTCTCTTCGACCTGTACGGACGTCTCTTGCCCGTTTGCGGCGCACCCTTGCGGGCGACAGGCGTGAAGACCGGGGGCGACGGTCTCGCGGAACTCATGAACCGGGTTAGCCCCGTGGCGAGCCGCCGCTTCCGCCCTCTCGCCCTCTGGCGGCTTGACCTGCCGCTTACGAACGGCGTAGCCGACTTGCGTTTCGAGCTTCCTGAATTTGTCGGAGAAACGCGAGTGACGGCGCTCGTGTATACGCCGCGTGCGACCGGCTGCGCCTCCGTGCGGCAGAAGGTGTGCCCGAAGCTCGTGCTTCAGCCTGATGCTCCGCGCTTCTCCGCACCGGAAGACAGCTTTGACGTCACGCTTACGCTGTCCAACCGCAGCGGCAAGGATGATGTGATCGATTATGGAGTGTCGGCGGATGGCGCGGTGGCGTTGATTGACCGCGCCGCAGGCCGCGTTGCGGTTCGAGACGGCGCATCGCATACCCTGACCTTTCGTGCGGCGGCAAGGCCGCAGGTCGGAGAGGGGACGCTGACATTCAGGGCGACGGGGTGCGGCGAGAACCGGAAGAGCATTGTCAGCTTGCCGATCCGACCCGCCGTGCCGTGGCGGGAAACGGCCGGCGTCGTGTCGCTGCGACCGGGCGAGACGTGGGCATCGTCCAATGCCTGCGGAATAGGGACGCTTCCCGGCGCGACGCGGCGCACGGTTGCTGTATCGGGATCGCCTGCCGCCGAACTCGTCGCCGCGTTTGACTACCTTGCCGAGTATCCGCATGGATGCCTTGAGCAGACTACATCCCGGATGTTCCCGCTGATCGTCGCGGACGATGTCATGGCGCGCCTGCCGTCCGAACGGACGAGCAAGGCCGCTGAACTCAAGGATATCGTTGCGGACGGCATTGCGCGCGTGACATCGATGCTTCGTTCGGACGACTTCACGATGTGGCCGGACTGCAATTGCCCGCCATGGGATCGCGAGGTGTCGCTTTACGCGGCGCACTTCCTCGTCGAGGCAGGCTCTGCGGGACATTCGGTTGACCGCTTGGCGCTCGGCCGCGTCCGCACGCTCCTCAAGCGTTGGGCGCACTCCGCCGACACGAACGAGGCCGCATACGCCTGCCACACGCTGGCCGTTGCGGGCGCGCCAGAGAAGGACCGTACGTTTGCGCTCTACGAGATTCGCGACCGGCTCCCCCTCCTGTCCCGCGCCCGCCTCGCCCGTGCGTTCGTCCGCCTTGGCGATCCGGTCCGCGCTCGCGCGCTTCTCGCCGAGGCGGCCATGAATCCGACGGGCGTCAAGGAGTCGGCCTTCGCCTTGCTCGCGTTGCAGGAGATGGACGCCAACGATCCGCGTCTCGGGAAGCTTGTCGCCTATCTCCAGGAAAGGCGCGACCGTGCGCGATTCCATTGGGGGACTACAGGCGACAACGCCCATGCGCTCTTGGCGCTCGCCGCCTACTACCGTCTGCACGGAATGGATGACGGGCGGCCGTCCGTCACGCTTGAGCTGGACGGGAAGCCGTTGGGAGAGCGGCTTTCGGCAGGCGGATCGCGCAGGTTCGTTGGCGGCGGCGCCTTGACGCTGCGCAATGACGGCGGGGACAATGCATTCGTCTCGTATTCATGCGTTGCGCTCCCGGAGGCGGCGTCGGTCACGAACGCGCATAGGCTCGTGACGGTGTCGAGGAGGTTTGTGACGACGGAGGGTCGGCCCGCCGATCTCGCCAACCTGACTCGCGGAGAGCTGCTGATCAGCGAGATAACGCTTGCAGCGGATCGCGATCTCGAGATTAGCGACCTCGTTGTGCAGGAGCTTCTCCCGGCGGGTCTTGAGCCGGACCGTCCAGAGGTTGCGGCGGCGTTCGCCCGTGCACGAGGCAAGGGCAGGACCGACTGGGTGCTGCGCAGCGACACCCGTGACGACCGCACGATCGTGTTTTCGCGCCCTCTCACGCTCGGTCCGGAGCCATCCGGCGGGAGGCCGATCGTGTTCTATTCGGCGGTTCGCGCAGTGACGGCCGGGGACTTCATCCTCCCCGGCGTGCGTGTGGAGGCAATGTACGCGCCGGACATATTTGCTCAGACGGCGCCGTCGCGCATTAGCGTAAAGAAGCGATGACCAGTCGCAAGAGAGTCCTGTGGACGTTGCTTGGGGTTGGTGCGCCGCTGTGCGCCGTTGCGCTCGCCGCAGGCCTGTTTGCGAGTTGGCTTCTGATCGACTGGACGGATTCCGGCGCTGACGACTATGCGGGCGGAACGGTCCTGCGTGACGCGGCGGGGCGCGTGATGCGCGTCTCGCTTGGCCCGGGCGACACCGATTGCCGCCCGTACTACATGGCGGATCCGTCCGACTGGATCGTGAAGGCCATTGTCGCATCTGAGGACGGAACCTTCTGGACGCACCGGGGGGTGCGCCCGTTCAGCGCACTCCGGGCGGCGTTCCAGAACCTTGCGACCAGAAGGCGCGTCTCCGGCGCATCGACCATCACGATGCAGGCCGTGAGGCTCATCGCGCCGCATCCCAAGAGCCTGTTCCAGAAATATTGCGAGGCGATTCGCGCCCTCAAGATGGAACGGAAGAGGGGAAAGCTGTGGATACTTTCGCAGTACCTGAACCGCGCCCCGTTCGGCTCAAACCTCGTAGGGATAGAGGCGGCGGCGAACGGCTGGTTCGGGAAGGGCGCGAAGGAGCTTGGCTTGGGCGAGGCGGCGTGTCTCGCCGGCATGGTGCAGGCGCCGTCGCGGTTCCGTCCAGACCGGTCCATTGACGCCGCGCTCCGCCGTCGGGCATACGTCCTGGAGCGGATGCGGGCGCTTGGCTACATAACGGAGGAGCAGCGACAGGCGGCGGAGACCGTCCGCCCGGTCGTGTGCCGCGCGCCTCGTCCGTTCCGCCATCCGTTCTTCTGCGACTGGGCCATGGCGCAGGCGTGCGGCGGCGGCGCGCCTGCGCGGCTCGGAGGAGATCTCGTGACTACGCTTGACGCCGACGTGCAAGGCCTGTGCGATCGGACGGTTGCGGAGGCGGCGCGTGCCGGCGGTTATTCGTCCGCCGCGGTAGTCATGCGCGTCTTGGACGGAGCCGTGCTGGCGCTTGCCTGCAGCGGGGACTATTTCGACAGGGACGGCGGCCAGGTGAATACGGCCCTTGCGCCGCGTCCGGCGGGATCGACGCTTAAGACGATGTTGACGGCGCTCGCGTTCGATAGGGGCCTCGCGACGCCGGAGGAGCGCTTGCGCGATGAGCCGTGCTCGTATGCCGGGTACCGTCCGGCGAACTTCGATGCGCACCATCGCGGTCGCGTCACGGTGCAGGATGCGCTCGTGCTGTCGCTCAACATCCCGTTCGTGCAGCTTCTCTCCCGTGTCGGCGTCTCCGAGTTCGGCACGACGCTGCGCGCGCTTGGGTTCCGCCACCTAACTGCCGGCGACGAGACTTTTGGCCTCGGCATGGCGATCGGGAACGTCGAGGTGAGCCTTCTTGAGCTTGTCGCGGCGTCTGCGGCGCTTGCGCGTGGAGGGGTGTATCTTCCCCCGAAAGCGTTTGCGGACGCGAACGGCAAAGGGGTGCGTGTGTTCTCGGAAGGGGCGTCGTTTCTCGTCTCGGACATTCTCTCGGGGACGGCACGAAGCCATGCGGCGTTAGGGCATGTGGCGGATGTCGAGACTGCGCGTTTTGCGTGGAAGACCGGCACAAGCGCGGCGCATCGCGACGCCTGGACGGTCGCCTGGAATCCCGAGTATGCCGTAGGCGTGTGGTGCGGGCACAAGTCGGGCGGTTTCGGCGACACGAGACTTGTCGGCGCGAAGGCGAGCGCGCCTGTCTGCTGGCAGATCGCCCGGTCCCTTTATCCGCGAAACGACGCCCCGTGGTTCCAGGAGCCGGAGGATGTCGCAAGGCGGAAGATATGCGCAAGCACTGGACTTCCGGCGACGGCGGAATGCCGCAAGACGGAGACTGGCAGGGCTCTCCGCGGCCGCACCCCGTTCCTTCCTTGCGGCGGCGCTGCCGCACACGCGGCTGCCGCCGACGCCGCTAAGCTTGCGATTGTCCGTCCGGCGGATGGCGCGACGATCCGCTGCGTTCCGGGGATGGGGCAGCAGCGGCTCATCTGCGAGGCTGTTGGGGGGACGAAGCCCGGGCGGCTCTGGTGGCTCCTTGACGGCATCCCCGTCGGCGAATCCGCCGTTGGCGCGCCATTCGCGGTTGAACTCTCTGTGGGTGGCCATACGATCACCTGCACAACGGCAGAAGGCGTCGCGGCATCCGTTGGCATCACCGTTGCGCTGGACGGAATGTGATACAGGGCTTTCCCCGCTTCCCGTCTGCGCGGGGAAGCTGGCGCTTTCGCTTGCAAGGCTAAACGGGCGGGCCTCTCCGTCGCCCCTGCCCACTTGCTTTTCGATCGACAAAAAACATACATGCGGATTTGACAGGAGAAAAAAAAAACAAATATAATTGCCGCCGTTTCTAACCAAACCATCCAAACCATAGGAGGAGGGAAAACATGGCGCACCAATCTGGAGAAGCGTTCGACGGAAAGCCGCGTGCGGCAGGTCGGCACGCATGCGGGGCATCAGGTCTGCTGTCGGCCGCAGCGTCACTTGCGTTGACTGTTCAAGCCTTCGCCGGCACGACGTTTGTCTGGACAGGAGGATCGGGAAAATGGTCCGAGGTAGTGAACTGGAAAGTGAACGGCACAGTGGCGGCGCGCGCGCCGGGATGCGTCGCCGACATCGCCGATGACGATGTGATTTTCGATCCGTCCGAGGACGCGACGGTCGAGATCGACCGCGACATCACGCTTTACAAGATGGGCACGGCATTACGCGAAGGGAGCGAGGTGCCGCCTGTGTTGACCTTGACCGGCCCTCACAAGATCACGCTTACGGCCAGCGAGAATTCGTATGCCGAGCGCCCGCGCTTTCTCAAGGGGCTGGACGTGCGCTTTCGGGACATTGAGCTTGAGGCGAACTATCTCGACGTGAACGGCCTCGTGCGCTTTGAAAGAGGGGCGTCCATCGTCGTGCGCGAGACTATATACATCTTTGGCGTGGGCGGAAAGATCGTCTGTGAGGATGGCTGCTGCCTGCAGACCCCGGCGATAGACGGGCAGGTCGCCAATGCGCTTGTCGTCTTCAACGGCGGAGAGATGACGGGGCTCGACGGCGGGACGAGCGCTGTATACCTCCGCGAGGGCGGCAGTTGCCTGACCGTCAGCGGCGGATACCTCAAGGCGCGTCCGAGCATTTACAAAGACAGCCGGTTCAACCTCTGCGGCGGCGTCGTAGATGCGTCGGAGTCGTTGGCGAGGCCGACTTTTGACGCAGAGGCCACGGTCTCGTTTGTTGGCGGCACGCTGCGGACTAAGCATGCCATCCCGACGGATGACGTGCGCTGTCTTGGCGGGCATGGGACGGTGCTAGACTGCCTGCTTGCCGGCAGCGACGATGCCGTATCGTTCACGAAAAAGGGCGCAGCGGCAGATTTCGGCGGCATCCTGTACCTGACAAACAGCTCTGCGGCTAAAGTGCGTTTTAGCGCCGACACGATGGTGACGGGGCGGGGGAAGGCCTACGGTGGGTCCGTCTTTGTGAACAATGAATGCACGGTCCACTGGGATCTCGACACGCTGGCACCCGCCGGACAGGTCTATTTGGGCACCTTGGCCAAATGCGTCTTCGGCGATGACCTGCTTATTCGCGCCCATGGCAACGACTGGGCTCTCTTCAAGAACACCTCTACGTTCGAGATCGGCGGGAAGGTCAGGATCGACACGCTCGACTGCAAAGACCTCTCAACGCCGCGGACGATTACGATTCTTCAGGGGCTACCGCGTCCCGGCACGTCCATAGAGGTGACGGGTGGAGGCACGTTCGTCTGGAAGCAGAATGACGTTGTCCGGCCGATTGGAGACGTGATTGTGCGCCAAGGCTCGACGCTGCGCCTTGCAGGCCCCCTCTCGGCGGCCAGCCTGACATTGGAGGCTAATGCCAATGTCGTGATGGACAGTACTCTCGCCGACGCCAACCGTCTGCCGTACATAGAGGCGCGGATGTTTACGATTGAACCGACGGCGACGATCTCCTACACGCTGCCGGAGAGCCCCGTCGACGTCGCCTATCCGCTCGTCTCGCGGCCCGACGGCGGCGATGTGTCGTCCATTGCCGAGAAGATCGCCATCAACGGAAACGACGGGGGAACTTATCGGGTTTATGTCGTCAGCGGTGGTGATGACGAGACGCCGCGTTACGCGGCCTTCTTGTGGAACGGAGTTCAGCCTGCGCGGACATTTACGCCCGGCGCCAATCAGTATCTCTGGACGGGCGAGTCGACGGTTGACGACAAATGGTCAACGAAGGATAATTGGTACGGCGGGAGTGTGCCGGAACATTCTGCGAATGCCCAGGTCTACATTGGCGGCATGGCGCGCCAGACGGTGTCCTGGAACTGCTACACGGGGTATCGGACGACAAAGTGGACGTTCCTCCCGACGTGCGGTCCTCTGGCGATCAAGGACGGCCTGGTCAACACGATTGCCTGGGGCGGCGGCGCGAGCCCCAACTTCATTTCCGCATCGCGCTTCCCCGTTCTCTTCAAGGACGGACTGAAGACGATGCAGAGCAAGATCTCCATTGTCGCGTCGAATTCGCACGTCACGGTGCTGGGCCCCGTGACACCGGCGAGTTCGCTTTACGTGAAAGGCGACATCCGCTTTGGTGGCGAGGTCACAGTTCCCGGCGAGTTGAATTTCTACGAGGCCATGGTCGGCGGGCGCGAGACGCGCATGGAGGTGCTGCCGGGCGGCAGCGTGACGGTTAAGGCCAATGCCGAGCCATACACGGCCCTTGCCTCCCTCGCTGTCGATGAGAACGCCAAGTTGCGCTTCGAGGACGGCGACAGTGCGGTCTACGGGTGGAATGCGCCGTCGTGGACGCCGGAGCGCGTGCATGCGGTTGACGGCGAGATGATGGTGATGTGTCCTCTGACGGGCGGACGCATCCAGCGCTATCGCGGCACAGGCAGGCTGCATGTCGAGACGACGAAGTCTTATGCGTCGGGCGACTGCGAGGTGAATCTGGGCGGCGGCATTTCGTTTACGTCCGGAGGTTTCAGGACCGTCACGGCGGACGCTCCCGGACACGCCGTTCGCCTTGCGGTTGACACCGAGGCGACGCTGCGGGCAGACAAGCCCTGGACATACGGCCCGGAAACAGGCGTCGAGACGACCACGACTATCGAGGCGCGCGCGCTGCGCGTCCTTGGCGGAGCGACGCTTACGATCGACACGCCGACGCACGCGATCACCCTCGCGGACCCGATTCGAGGCGCCGGCACGCTGAAGTTTGCCCGTGGCGCACGGCTTGTTCTGGACGCGCGGCTGCCGAAGCGTGGCCGGTGGACGGAAATTGCCACTGTCGGCGCGGTCGTGGGCGAACCCGTGCTGGAAGGCGTAAACCGCTTCGCCCGCGAGGAGAACGCGGACGGCACGGTCACATACCTGGCGCAGCACATGTCGGGCACAATCGTCGTCTTTCGGTAGACCTGTCTCTGAAACATGCAAGGAGGGCACAGACGATGTCTTCGCATCTTTTGCTGTCGGCGGGGATCGCACTTGCCGTCTTCTCCGGTTTGGCCGAGTCGTTGGACCTGGACTTCACCAGTGGCGTGCCGACAGGCGGGAAGGTGCGTGATGGCGCACGCGTGACCGCCGAGGGGCTCGTTGCGGCCGATGTGACGAACCGTCTTGCGGCCGGTGGCTTTCAGCTGGACCACGCCGTTGACTATCCCGAGGCGTTTCGCTTCGAGGCCGAGCTGACGGCGGGCGGGCTGACTGACCCCGCGACCGGAACGACGTGTACCTGGCACGAGTCGCTTCTCTATGACGACATGGGCTCTGTCATGGGCGCCGACGCCCCGAAGCGGGGCCTGCGCGTGGCGATCACCGAGTACAAGGGCAGTTGGACGCCCACCGTCTATCTCGGGTACGGCGACGAACTTGTCGCCCTGAAGGGCCCGGGCAGTCTCATCCCGCTCGGGACGGCAGTGCGCTTCGTCCTGACCTACGACGCCAACCGGCATGTCCGGATCGAGTTCGCTGGCAAGGCCAAGGACTGTCTGATCGAGCGTACGGGGCGGATCGCGCGCGGCGAGAAGTTCAAGACTGTAGTCGGCGATCGGACGTGCGCGTACCACTTTCCGCTTGACGGCGTTCTACGGCGCGTCCGGCTATTGCCGCTCAGGCGACAATTGTTCGACGTGCGCTTCGTCTCTCGCGCGGCATTCCTTCGCGGTGAACGTGGGGCGACGTGCCGTCTGGCGGCGGAGAGTTTCTGCGACGTCGAAACGCGCGGCCTTCGTGCGACGGTGGAGCTTGCGAAGGATGGCAGAGTCCTCTCGTGCGTTTCGGTCGAGATCGGTACGGTCGCGCCCGGCGGAATCGTGACGTTCGAGCTGCCGGTCGAGACGCGCATGAAGCCCGGTTGGCGCGACATGCGCGTTAAGCTCTCGGGTCTCGACCCGTCGGGGCGGGAGGTGACGGCCGAGAAGACCCTGCGGACTGGAATCGGTCCGTTACATGCGCCGCGAATGACGGCGCTCATCCAGGACAGCAACGACGACGTCGAGAACGCCGCAGCGATGGGCTTCACCGGCGGACAGTACGGCGACGCCAGCGACTTCACGGTGAAGAACGACCTGTCTTTGACCAACCGCTACCTGCAGGCGTTCGGGCAGTCTTTGGACGAGGCTCTTGTCAATGGTATCGGCTTTGGCTTCTCCGGCAAGTTCGACATCGTGTTGCCTGAAGGCGTCTCGCCGGACGACTACGCACGACGTGATGCGACGGGTGCCGTCATGCGTGTCAGTAGCCGTCGCGGTCCGTCTGTAAGGCTCGAGTCAGGAGACGAGCGGCTCCTGAAGGCCCTTGAGCCTTCGTGGAGCGGCTACGGCCGTCTGCTTGCGGCGCATCCGGCCTTCCGGTTCGTGGTGCCCTATTCCGAGCGGCGCGACGGTGCCGAGCCGTCGTGGGGCGGCGATGCGGTGCGCTACAGGGCCGAGACCGGGCGCGAGATGCCCAAGGATATCCCCGGACGGACGATGGGCTGGGCGGAGGCGCGGCGGCGTTATCCTGACGGCGTTGTGCCGGAGGACGATCCGATCCTCGCCTATTATCGCTGGTTCTGGCGCGATGGCGATGGATGGCCGCGTTATGTGGGCGCGGCGGCGCGGGCGTTCCGAAAAGGCGCGGCGGGGAAAGGTGACTTCACGACGTTCTGGGATCCGGGCGTGAGATGTCCGCCCCGCTGGGGCTCTGGCGGCACGGTGGACATGCTCAGCCAGTGGATATATGCCAATCCCGAGCCGATGGCGGCGGCGGGGGCGGCGGAGGAAGTGCTGGCCATGACGGCGGGGCGGATAGGGCAGAAGGCCATGATCCATACGCAGCTTATGTGCTACCGCCGGCAGGTCGCGCCGGAAAACGTGACACCGGCCAATCTGCCGCCGTGGATGGGGGCGTTCAGGGACGCGACGTTCCTGGCGATCCCGCCGGACGTGCTGACAGAGGCGTGCTGGTCGATGTTTGCCAAGCCCATGCACGGCTACGGTTTCTATCCGTTCAACTGTGTGCAGAACAGCGGGAGTTATTGGTATCCGTATTCGTGTCCCGAACTTGGCGGGCGGATGCGCGGCATCCTGAAGGACGTCCTCGCGCCACTCGGGCCGACGTTGCTGAAGCTTGGCCGCGCGACGCCGGATGTCGCCGTCTTTGAAAGCTTCACCTCGGTCGTGATGGGCGCGCCCTTCGCCATGGGCTGGAACGCGCCGCCCGTGACATTCTTGCAGCGCGCGCGGCTTGATCCGCAAGTCGTCTATGAGGAAACCATCCTGCGCGACAGGCTCGACGGCGTCAAAGTTGTCTTCGCGCCGAACTGTCGCTATCTGACGCCGACTCTGATCGTGAAGTTGCGGGAATTTCAGGCGCGTGGCGGCATTCTCGTCGGCGACGGCGAGTTGCTCAAGTCCCTGAAGGCCGACGTAACAGTTTCGACGGTGCGGTTTGCCGCGCCGCCGAAGGAAGACCAGGTCGCCGGCATCGAGGAGAGCGACCCGGGCGGGAACCCCATACTCTCACAGGCCCGTCGCGACACGCGCCAGGCTAAGCTGTCGATGGTCGCGAACGCGGAGCGGCTCCGCCAAGCGCTGAAGGGGCGCTACGAGGCGCGTTCCGACAGCTCGTCGGCAGACATCGTCGTCTACAATAGGCGCTGGAGGGACGTTGACTATCTTGTCGCAGTCAACGATAACCGCACGTTCGGCGATTACGTCGGCCAATGGGGGAGGATGATGGAGAAGGGGCTGCCGACCGAGGGGTCGGTGACGATGCGAGATGCGCAGGGGCGCATCGGCGCAGTCTACGAACTCTCGCGCGGCGGCCGCGTTTCGTTCGTGCGCGAAGGCGGCATGGTTCGCGTGCCGGTCAGCTTCGATACGTGCGACGGTCGCCTGTTCGCCTTCCTTCATGAGCCGATCGCCTCCATCGACGTGAAAGCCGGGCGCAGAGGCGATTGCATTGACGTCCGTCTGACGGTCATGGATGCGTATGGCCGGCCCGTCTCCGTACTGCTGCCGGTCGAGATCCGCATCTATGACGCTGCGGGCGCGGAGTTGGACGGGGCCGGGTATCTCGCGGCCGAAGGGGGCGTCGCCAGCGTGTCGGTGCCATGCAATCTCGACGATGCCCCCGGCGACTACCGCGTTGTCTGCCGCGACCGCGCTTCGCTTATGACGGCGGAGGCGACCGTTCCGGGGCGTTGTCCGGCGCAGCGTGGCGGGGGGCGCATTCGATGAAAAAGCGAGTGGGCAGTGGGCGCAGAACCTCGCCGACGCATTTGCGAAGCCGCAAATTTGGTATAATTTGCGGAAACGGGAGAAATGTTTGTGACGACAACCGCACGAGAGCCGATCAAGAACGACCGCGAACTTGAGTTCGCTGTGTTTTGCATTGAGAATGTGGCGGAAGCGCTCGGAAAGCCGTCCGATGCCGTCTATCGTGCGCTCACGGGGCCTGGCGACATCCTGAACCAATACATCGTGCCAAGCTATGATGTGCTTCATACGCAGGGACGCGAATACATCGTCAATGACATCCGCGAAGTCATGAATGAACGGGGGGTTCGCGTATGACGGTCTGGCATGGTGGAGAAGCTGCTGTTGCCGTGCCGGATTTGACGCATTCGCGCAAGGCGGTTGATTTTGGGGCGGGATTCTACGTCACGCCGATCCTGCGGCAGGCAGAGCGTTGGTGCGAGAAACGCAAGCGGCGAACGGGTACTGCGTGTCTGTCTCGTTATGAATACGACGAGGCGGCGGCAGGGCGGCTGAAGATTCTGACATTCGATTCGTATTCCGAGGAGTGGCTTGATTTCATCGTTGATTGCCGTGCCGAGGCGGACGTCTCAGATTGGGACATTGTGGTTGGCGGCGTAGCGAACGACAGGGTCTTCGATACGCTGGAGGCGTTCTTCGACGGCTTTGCGTCCAAGGAACAGACGATTGATCGCTTGCGTCTGCAGTCGCCAAACCTTCAAATCTGTCTTCGCACGCAGACCGCGTTGTCCGTATTGAAGTTCATCGGGAGCGAAGCGCGATGACGGCGAACAAGAACCTGTTGCGCATGAAGTTTGCGCATGTGGTGGAGGCGTATGCGAAACGCACGGGCTGTACGCTTGACGAGGCTCTTAAGGCGTTCTATGGCTCGCAGACCTACGCCCTGATGCGCGATGGCGTCGCCGATATGCACTGCATGAGCATACCCTACCTTGTGGACGAGATTGTAAGCGAACGATGACGGTTGCTTGGCGGCGGCGTGTCGGCTCCTATGACGTGAAGTTGCCAGCCGACGCTCCGCGCGAAGATGGATACGCCCTCGAACTTGTCGCGCCAGGACTTGTCAATGCTGGACTGGAAAAGGAGTACATGTCGTTTCATGGCATGGTGGTATAGCAAAACCAGACTGCCGGATCGGTTGTTTTTCTGTTGCCTGATCGGTTGGTTCCATCGACAAAAAACATACATGCGGATTTGACAGGAGAAAAAAAAAAACAAATATAATTGCCGCCGTTTCTATCCAAACTATCCAAACCATAAGAGGAGGGAAAACATGGCGCACCAATCTGGAAAAGCTTTCGATGGAAAGCCGTATGCGGGAAATCCGCACGTACGGTTTGACGAGGGGGAAGTCGCACCGGCGACAACGCCGAGGCGTGGGTCTCTGCCCTGCAAGACGATCATGCACGGGAAGTTTGCCTTGGCAGCGCTATCGGCGTCTCTTGCCGTCGCCGCTTCGGCGGAGGAGATGTTCCTCGCGCCGATATTCGCGGATCACATGGTTTTCGCCGCAGGCAAGCCCATGCGGGTGTTCGGCACGGGAGATGGCGAGGTCGCAGTGGCTTTTCGCGGGAAGACGGTGAAGGGCGAGTCGATTTACGGCAAGTGGTGCGTCACATTGCCTGCGGCCGAGGCGGGGGGGCCGTTCGAGCTCGTCGTAGAGCCGGCCAACGGCAGGCGACGGGTGTTGAAGGATGTCGCGGTAGGCGAGGTGCTGGTCATGGCAGGCCAGTCGAACATGCAGTTCAAGCTCGGCGAGTCCACGACCGATCCTAAGACGTGGATCTCCGACCCGATGATCCGGGAGTTCACGACGACGCGTCTTGAGCGGGAGGAACCCTATTACGCGAAGGACGGATGGATTGCCCTCGACAAGTCCAATGCCGGCAAATGGAGCGCGATCGGCTATGAGACGGCGATCAGGCGCGCAAGGTCGAAAGGGGTGCCGGTAGGCATCATCAACTGCTACCAGGGGGCTGCGATCATCCAGGCGTTCATGCCGGAGGAGCTGGCGCGCAGCCCTCGGCTTTCAGTGCCGGGACGATACCGCAGCCACTTCGACGAGAAAGAGGAGTACTACTCGATCTGGAACAAGTCCGGGACTCTCTACCGCAAGCAGTTCGGGGAGATTGTGCCGTTCTCGGCGAGTGCGGTCGTATGGTATCAGGGCGAGGGCAATACGGGTTCGGTAGAGGAGAGCGGACTATATGCCGAGCAGATGGCGGCGATGATCGGTCAGTGGCGCGTTGACCTCGGGGATGCATTTCTGCCGTTCGTGGTTGTTCAGATCGCCGATTTCGACATGTGCCGTCGTCAGGAGGCCTGGCGCGCGATGCAGGCCGCGCAGGCCCGCGTGCCGGAGTTGAGCCCTTTCGTGAAGACTGTCAAGAGCGCCGACGTCTGTGAAAGCGACAAGGGCATCCACCCGCCGACCAAGTGGCGCATCGCCGAACGCGTGGCGGCGGCTCTGGAGTGAAGTAATGGCAAATTCATTTACATGCAATAAGGAGAGCAGGTCATGTCGCTAAAGTTGCTTTTAGCATTCGCCGCCGTCGGTGCGCACGTATCGGCGGGCGGCGCGTCGCTCTATGTTGACTGCCGCAATCTCGGGAAGGCCGGAATGGATGGCTCCGAGGCGAGGGCATTCGGGACGGTTCAGGAGGCGGTTGACGCAATTCCCGACGGAAGCCCTGACGGCCGCAGCACGATATTCGTCTTGCCCGGAGACTACGACACGGGTGTCACGAACGCCTGGATAGGCGGAAAGGACAGTGGACGCTGCCGGGTCTTTGTCGATCGCAAGTCGTTTCTCACGATCCGCGCACGAGACGGACAGGGGACCGTGCGTATCCACGGGGCGCATGACGCGACGGCGGATGGATTGGGTGCGGCAGCCATTCGGTGTGTCGCGTCCAACCGTGCGAGGGGCCTTCGCCTGGTTGACTTGACTCTGCTAAACGGCGCGACTGCGGCCGGCACGGATGAGACGAACCCGACGGAGGGCGCGGCGATGTTCTGCAGCGTGACAGACTATCCCGCATCGTTGATTGGATGCGTGGTGTCGAACTGCGTTGCGCGCTACGGCGTTGTCTATCGCGGCAACTGCTTCCGCACGCTGATCTCGGACAACCGTGGTTATGAGGGCGGGATTGTCCGGCAGGCGGATCTTTACAGCTGCGTGCTTACGCGGAACGTTCTTCACGGGAGCGCCTACAGTCTCTGCAATTCAGGCGGTTCCGTGATCGGGTGCACGGTCGTTGGGAATGCCTCATCACGCGCCTTGCGCGGCGTTTCGCATGTCTACAATACGCTTGTGTCCGTGAGCGCTGCGGCTGGGAACGCGATTGTCAACGCGACCGTTTCAGACGGCAACGTGACTGACGAGACGGACGGGCCGTTTCAGGCCGTCGCGCCGATTTTCGGTGACATGAGGCTGCTTCCGGCGTGTGCGGCTTCCGTCGCGGGGAGGGCGAGCCATCTGGACGCCGCCGAATTTGCGCAGCGTTCAGACGCGGCGTTCCCGGAGGAAGAGCTTCGCAAGGACTTCTTTGGCGTCCCGTTCGGGACCGGCGAATCGATCGTTGCCGGAGCCGTCAATGCGACGGTGGCGCCCGCAAGCGGGGCGTTTGTGTTTCGCGGGCTTTCGTCGAAGAATCGCATTTCGCTGTCGGGTTTCGTGTCGGGGGCCGACGGCATCTATGCCTTCGCGACGAACTATCCGGTTCAGTGGGTCGTGTCGGCGGTCCTGCCGGAAGGGACGAATCTGTTCGGCTATGCCTATTCCGACAGCGTTGGCAACGGCAACTCGGGCGGGCGATACCGTTTCCCGCAGATGGACGGTTCCGTGCGAATGATGCCACCGGCGGATACGGCGCTTGTCGCCACGAACACCCTTGAGACTTCGCTCAGGACGATCTATGTCTCTGCGTCGGCGGATGATTCCGTCGCCGACGGCTCCCTCGAAAGGCCGTACGGAAGATTGAATTCGGCGGCTGCGGCCGTGCAGGGGAAAACGAGGGTGATCGTTCGCCTTCTGCCCGGCACCTATGCGGATGAAGGGGACTTTGCGCACCACTGGGGGATGGATTGCCGGCTCTGGATTCCGGGCAAACAGGACGTCCGGTGGATTGGAGAGCATGGCGCAATGCCGGTGCGCATTGAGGGACGTGCCGCGACGAATCCGACGAATGCCGCGCGTCCGGGGTGCGGAGAGGACGCTATGCGCATCTTGGCCGTATTTGGCGGAAACGTGCAGTTCCAGAACATCACGTTCGCGAACGGGTTCACGCTTGATGCCGACGCCTCGAATGATGGTGGGCATGGCGGACTCTCCTACCACAACGGTGACAGGCTCCAGTTCCACGATTGCGTAATCACGAATTGCGGCGGGGCTTGCGAAATGATGACGGCCGGCTCGCTGGTGCGTTGCCGGGTCGTTGATTGCCGTCCGGGGTGGAAGGTCATGGAGATCGCGACGGATGGCGTTGGACACGCGATCGCGACATATTTCAGCAATGTTCGCGCGCCATCGACGTCTCCGTTCAGTCCGTACAGGCGGATGACCCTGATGGGGTGCACGGTTACGGATAGCCTGAAAGATGGCAAATACGGGCTTGTGACGGATTCGGGCGATGCGGTCTTCGCCTGCGTGCTTAAGGGAGGCTTGGACTTCAAGTCAACCGTGAGCGCCGGGAATGTCATCTGGGACTACGCGAATCTGAGCTCATCGGCCGGACTCTTCGAGGTCGATCCGTTGCTTGTCCCCGGCGATGAACCCTCCGTCTTTGCCCTCTCCGAAATCTGGGGGAAAGGCGCTGCGCCAAGCGTCGGCAATGCCGGATCGACCATTCATTGGTTCGCATCTGGCGACATTGACGGCGCGTCGTTCGACTTGCGGTACGGTTCGGTCATGCCCGGCGCACGTCAGGCAGGGGAGGCGCGAGCTGTTTTCGTAGACGCTCCGAACGGCGGAATCGCCGTAGGCGGTCGTGCGGGGGTTGTCCCATTGGCCGACATGGATGAACTTGAGGTCGCGATGGCGGCGGCAAAGCGTCCTTGCGCTGGGGTTGAGGTCAATGGCGTTGCGGTGCCTTTCGGGGCGGAGACGTCGTTGACGATGACAGCGGCGGAGATTGTCGCGGCGGGTGGCATGACGTTTCGCCCGGTGTTTACGAACGAATGGCACGTGTCCCCTTGCGGAAGCGACGCCGCGCTCGGCTTCACGGCGGGCACGGCGTTCCTGACGCTGACGAACGCAATGGCACATGCCGTTCGCGGCGATGTCGTGCGGGCCGCGCCGGGCGTCTATGCGGAAGGGGCTGAAAGCCATGATGCGTCAATGTTGGTGAAATCCCGTGTGGTTGTCCCGGCGGGCGTAGCCCTTGTGTCCGACGGCGGAGCGGACGTGACGTTCATCGAGGGCGCTTCCGACCCAGATGACGCGGCGCATGGATGCGGCCCTCGGGGCATCCGCTGCGCTGTCCTGAACGGCGAGGGCGCGCGCATTGACGGCTTCACGCTCCGGGGAGGCCGTGTGCGCGGAATCGAGGAAGGGAACAATCATTACAACCGTGACTTCAGCGGTGGCGGCGTGTGCGGCCTTGCGCGGTCGTGCCTCGTCGAAAACTGCGTCATCACCAATTGTGGCGCCTTCCGCGGAGGCGGTGCGCGCTATGCGACGTTGAGGAAGTGCCGAATCGAGGACTGCCTTGCCCTCGGCAACTCTGCGGCCTTGGGCGAAGGGTCCCTCATCGGTTCCCTTGTCGCGCGAAACCGCGGTGAGGGTTCCGTCTGCTACGACCTGAACGAACTGGCCGATTGCACATTTGCGGACAACACGAACCTCTCTCAGACATCCTCCGCATTGGCTTGGCGGTTTGTCGATCTCAAGGCGGACGGCACCGGCTCCTGCGCCAGGAATGTCGCCGTGCGCGGGAAGATCGAGTGCTATGCTCCCGACAAGAATGCGCAAGTCAACGTCTTCACTACAGAGGCGACGGGAGATGCCGCGCGTGCCGGCGTGACGGTCGTCTCCGACCATGAATTAGGGTTGGATTCGTCCTATCGTCCAGTCGTCGGCAGGAGCGCGCTTGTCGATGCCGTGAGGGATACGTCGGCTGACGTCGCCGGCTTTGATTACGCGGAGGACCTCACGGGGTTCCAGCGCATCATGAACGGCTTTCGCGACGTCGGTGCGCTTGAAGGCGATTGGCGTCCGGCGTATCGGGCCGACTTGACGGGCTCAAGGATGTTCACTGTATCGGCGGCGGATGCGGACGTGGTGGAGACTGCCGCCCGTGCCGTCCGGTTGCCGAATGGCACGTCTGTCACAATGCGCTGGACGGCTGATCCTGCCGGGGGAATGGCTCATTGTGCGCTGCGCACGTCTGTGCATTCCGGCGAGTTGTCCGTTTGGCTCAACGGAGACCTTGTCCGCACGGTCGTCGTAGGCGGCGATGATCCGGTTGATGTTGGCATTGACACGTCCATGGCGTCCAACGAACTGGTATTTGCCTATTCCGGCGAGGGTTACGCGGATCTGCTGCAGATGGCGAGGAGCCGCGGGACGCTGATGGTCATCCGCTGAACGGGCCGTGTCACGGGAAGTCCAAGAAAGAACGATATCAGATCACATCATTATCATGAGGAGAAAGGCGAAAGACATGACTAACGTTAGATTCCAGATGGCCCTGTCGCTCCTTGCCGGCGGCACGTGCCTTGCCGCAGTTGCGGATTGCCCGCACCAGCCAAGCCCCTACGCGGAAAGACTGGCCTCGTACTGCCGGACCGCGCCGTCAAGGGATATCCGCCATGAGTTGAGCCTGCCGACGGACTCGTCCCCTGACGTCTGGGCCGAAGCATTGGGCGACCTGTGGCTGGCTTCTGATGCGGCCCGGCGGACGGGGCGTGTGCTGCTTTGCGCGGCGAAAGGGCAAGACAGGCGAGCTGCCGCGATCGCGACGGCCTTTGGAGACGAGACCGGCGCCTGCGGGGTGTTGGCGCAGTTTCGCAACGTCAACACGCACTTCGTAAACATGAAACCACTGGAGGTGGCGCTCGGGAAGTTCGGGGCGATATGTGAAGAGCGTGTTGACATCGGCTGCTTTCGGGCTGTCTGCACCGCTGATTCGTCACCGCTGCTGGTCGGGGACTTCGTACTGCGAGAGACGCCCGTAGGCACGCGCGCCATTGTCGTCGTCCCTCTTGGCGACTGGAGACTGGACGACCATACAAGCCGGGAGATCAGTTTCCGTACGGGCGGGACATCCGTCTTGGCCTACGATGCGACAGGCCTGCCGCTGAAGGTTATGGGTCCGGAAGCCGGGGCTTTCTCCGTTTCCGTCCCGGTCGGTTCGCCTGCGGTGGTGACTGTCGAGCCTGATGCCGTTCTGCCGAAAGTGGACCGCTCCCGTGTGCTGATCGGGTCGTGGCGCTTCCGCTCCTACCTGTGGGACGAGGAGCACGTGAGGGAGTACAAGGATGCGGGGATGGACCTTTCGTGCATTGCTGGCGAGAAGGGCAAGGACACAAAAGTCGTGCTTGACCTGTTCGAGAAGCACGGCATCGGGTGCTTCATCTGTCGGCGAGAGGCGTATGCGCCGATGCCATATTGGGGAGCGTGGCTGCCGGCAGGGACGATGCGCGAGAAAAATCCCATCAGTGACTACGATGCGGCGAAGGCTGCCTACGTCGACCATCCGGCCATCTGGGGCTTCACGATCTGCGATGAGCCGAACGCCATGGATCTGCCATACATCGGGGAAGTCGTCGATCGGCTGAAGGGGCACTATCCCGGCAAGATAATGTACTTTGACTTGCTCCCGAACTACGGTACGCTGGCGGAGGTCGGGCGGGACAAGGCGAAGAGCCAGCTTGGGACGAGGACCTACGCCGAGCACATTGACATCTACATGAAGGAAGTCTCGACGGATTATCTGTCCTATGACTTCTTCGTCTATCAGGATCCCGATGATCGGCGTCTTGTGCAGAAGATGTATGACAACTACGATGTCGTCGCCAAGGCGTGTCGCCGAGGAGGTCGGTCGTTCTGGTACGCGCCCATGGTGAACTCCCGCCGCCCCGCTCTCTGGACAAGCGCGAACATGCTCCGCTTTCAGGCGTATTCGGCGATGGCCTACGGCGCGGAGATGATCAACTGGTGCTGCTGGTGCCCCGGCTGGTTCACGAACCAGGTAGTCGAGGCCAACGGCAAGCGGACGGCTCAGTATGAAAGGGTAAAGAAGGTCAACGGGGAGATCCGCCGTCTCGGAGAGACGTTCATGAGGTATCGCAACACGGCGACCCATCTCGTGGGGTTCGACGGAACGGAATGGCTGCAGAATACGCCGCTTCGGAGCAAGGACACCGTGGATACTGGATTCTTCCGGGATGTATGCATGGCTGACGGATCTGCCGCCGTCGTCGGGGAGATGGTCGCCCGCAAGGATACGGGGGCGCGGGCGATCTTCGTGTTCTCGGCGGACGATCCCTATGACGTCGCTGATCGGACGCACATTCTGCGGTTCCGCGTTCCGGGCGGCCGAGTGCGCATTTCTGGCCCGGACGGTGAAATTCGCGCGGAGCTTGACGCGGATGGCATCTACCGTGTGCCGATTCATTCAAGCGGCTGTGTGATGGTCGAGCGCTTCGGGAGTTGACCATGCCGCGCCTTGTTTTGCCTGCATGCGTTGCCCTGGCCCTTGCAAATGCTTCGGCCACCGGGTTTTCCGCCGCGAAGTGCGTCTGGCCCAAGGGGCTTGAACGCGAGATGAACGTGAACGTTCGATTCCATGCGCACATCCCCGCGACGGCGTCCGGGGCGTTGACGTTGCGAATCACGGGCTCGAGCGCCTATCGCATCCGGCGAGACGGCGCTTTCGTCGGCTATGGCCCGGCACGTGCGCCGAAGGGGTGCTTCCGTGTGGACGAATGGACGTTGGAGCCAGCCGCGCAGGCGACCGGCCTGGAGATCGATGTTGCCGGATATTGCTGCAACAGCTACTATTTCCAGGATCAGCCGTCTTTCCTGCAGGCTGAAATCATAGACGCGGGCGGACGTGTGATTCTGGCGACAGGACGTGGCGATGATTTCCGCGCGACATCAACGGAGCGTCTCCGCCGGACGCCGCGCTACAGTTTCCAGCGGACGTTTTCGGAAGTCTACCGATATGGCGTCCGGTCGGAACGGTATGAACTGGCCGAACGCCCATCCGTCAATCTTTTGGAACGTCTCGCCCCCTATCCGTCTTTCGCCCAGAACCGCGAACTGCGTGTCATCTCATCGGCCGACATGAGTCCGAATCCCGATCGCCCCGTCCGTGACATGCGGTTTATCGCGCCGACTCGTCCGCCTGTGCAGCGAAAGGGGTTCGCCGCCGGCGAACTTGAGGCAAACGGCTGGAAGGACGGTGCCTATGTCGATTTCTCGAATCGCCGCCCGACCGATGCGGGTACCGTCCTTGATCTTGGCGACGGACGCTCTTACATGCTTGACGCCGGGTTGAACGACTGTGGATTCTTTGGCATGACAGTAGATGTGCGGACGCCGGGACGACTGATATTCACCTTTGATGAAGTTCTATCCGGCGGCGAGGTCGATCCGTCGCGCTTGAATTGCTGCAATGTCGTTGAGTGGATGTTCGAAAGGCCCGGAAGGTATGCCGTGGAAACCTTCGAGCCCTACGTCTGGCGCTACGCAAACCTCTTCGCGCTCGAGGGCCGGATGATCGTTTCCTCGCCTTTCGTGCGGACCTATAAGAACGCGCAGGTCGGCAGGGCGAAGTTCCGCTGCTCAGACCCTGCGTTTGACAGGATCTTTTCTGCGGCGCGCGAGACGTTCGCGCAGAATGCCGTCGACGTGTTCACGGATTGCCCCAGCCGCGAGCGGGCCGGATGGTTGTGCGACAGCTTCTTCATCGCACGCGTCAATCGCTTGCTGACGGGCACGGACGATCTTGAACGGCTGTTTCTCCAGAACTACCAGATCCCCGAAGAGTTCGATCATCTGCCGCGCGGGATGGTGCCGATGTGCTATCCCGCAGACCATTGCAATGGCGACTTCATTCCGAATTGGGCGATGTGGCTCGTGCTCGAGGTCGAAGAGTATCTGAAAAGGTCTGGCGATCGTGCAACGATCGATCTCCTGCGCTCCCGTCTCCAGGGCATCATCGACTGCTTGATGGATTTTCGCAACGAATGCGGACTGCTTGAAAAGCTGCCACGATGGGTCTTTGTCGAGTGGAGCGCGTCCAACCGACTTGTGCGGGACGTGAACTATCCTTCAAACATGATATGGGCCGAGACGCTTGATGCCATGGACCGGCTCTATGGAATGCCCGCGTACGCCTCGGAGGCAGAGGCTGTGCGCAGGGAGATCCGCCGCCAAAGCTGGACTGGGAAGTGGTTTTGCGACAATGCCGTGCGTGGGGCGGACGGCGTGTTGAAGCCGACGGGCATTTGCACGGAGACCTGCCAGTACTACGCCTTTTTCTTCCGGACTGCGACCCCGGATACGCATCGGGAACTTTGGCGCACGCTGGTTGACGATTTTGGCCCTGGCCGTCTTGGGGCCGACGGCGTTTCGCTGAAGAGCCATCCCGACATCTGGCCGTCGAACGCATTCATTGGCAACTACCTGCGTCTTGAATGCCTGTCACGGCAAGGGCTGTCGGAGAGAATCCTTGAGGAAACGAGGGACTTCTTCCTGTATATGGCCGACCGGACGGGGACGCTCTGGGAGATGATTTCGCCACGGGCAAGCTGTAGCCATGGATTTGCTTCGCACATCGCAGTTGTCCTGTATCGCGATGTCCTGGGTGTCCGCGCAGTTGATTATGGGCGCAAGACGGTTATGCTCCGTCCGCCTCGGGCGTTGCCTTTGGCCTGGTGTGAAGGCGAAATCCCACTGGGGGCGAATGAGGTCGCCTGCGTCGCCTGGAAGAAGGATGCGTCCGGACGCCCTGTCTTTGACGTCAAGTTGCCGGAGGGATGGACATGCATCAGCCAGGAGAGCGGGGACTGACGATGGTGGCGAACGCCTTGCCTTTAGACGTCATTTGCGTTGAGTTGAACAACCTGAAATAGATATGAAAGGAATCACATACATGCGCGGACTGATTTTCGGTGTCGTCGCTTGCGTGAGCGGCATCCCCATGAAGGGCGAGGCAAAGGAGACTCTTGAGGAATGGCGGGCTCTCGTCGAGAGGATTGAAGTCAAGTCTACAAAGGACGAGACACTGCAACCGGCATGGGCCTGGATCCCGGCAAAGGCCAATGCCGAGAAAGTCCCTTTGTTTGTAGGCCTACATACATGGAGCAGTGACATGAACAGCCTTGGCCACTACTGGGGGCCGTATCGTTGGTGCAAGGCCAATGACTGGGCGCTCGTCTGTCCCAACTTTAGGGGAGGAAACGATCATCCGTCGGCGTGTGGAAGTGCGCTTGCGGTGCAAGATGTGGTTGATGCGATCAACTGGATGAAGTCTCGTTGCAGAATCGACCCGGATCGCGTCTATGTCATGGGCGGATCTGGGGGCGGACATATGGCGTTGCTGTTGGCGGGCTATGCCCCAGATGTGTTTGCCGGTGTCGTCGCCTGGTGCGCAATCTCCGACCTGGCGTTGTGGCATCGGCAGGTGCGCAAGATTCCCGGATGCGAGGACTATGCAGACATGATGGAGAAGTCCTGTGGCGGTTCCCCGGCCGAAAAGCGCAACGAATACCTATTGCGCTCGCCGAGAACATGGCTTTGTCGGGCGCGCGACGCTGGCGTCCCTGTCTATATCGGGACTGGCATTCACGATGGGCATCGTCCGCGCGGCTATTGCGTTCCCGCCGGGCAGTCGGCGCTTGCGTTCAATGAACTCTGTCGCCCGGATGATCGATTGTCGGACGAGGATATTGCCTGGATTGACACTAATGAGACGGTAAGGCCGGAGCTGGCCTACACTGGAGCGGACGACCCTTTCTATCCGCCAGAGGCGCGCATTCATTTTCGCCGGACGTCCGCGAACGTTCAACTGACGTATTTCGAGGGCGGGCACGATTGCAATTATCCCGCGGGTTTCGAGTGGCTGTCTCGGCAGCGACGCGGCCGGAAGGCCGATTTCTCGAAGCCGCAGCCCAGCCTCCCTGAAATCAAGGAGTTGATGCATTGAAACGACCGTGTTTGCTTTTGGCTGTTGTCCTGTCTGCGCGGGTCGCGGGTGCCGCGATGCCGACTGGCGAAGACCGCCGCGTCATTTCGCTTTCGGGCGCGGGCTGGACGGCAGATGGCGAGAGCGTCCGTGTCCCGCACACGTGGAACGCCATTGACGGTGCGGATGGGTTGGGCGCCTGTACGGACGAGTCGGCGAATTCGCCCAGCTATGCACGACGGCGCGTTGTTTACCGTCGTCAACTGCCGCCGAATCCTGTCGGACGTCGAGCCTTCGTGCGGTTTGGCGGCGCGTCTGAAAGGGCCGCAGTTCGTGTGAACGGGAAAGAGGTGGGGCGGCATGAGGGCGCATATACGGCCTTTGCGTTCGAGGTGACGGAGGCGCTGAGGGATGACGGCGGCGTGTTGGAGGTGGAAGTCGATAATTTCATCGATCCCGCTCGCAGCGTCCCTCCGTGGGCGGCGGACTATAGCGTTTTCGGCGGGCTTTATCGCGATGTCGAATGGATAGAGACCGCCGCCACGTGCATTGATCCGCTTCATTTTGCCGGTCCTGGCGTCTGGGTCGAGGCGGATGCCTCCGGCGCGGTTCAGGTTGATGTTCGGATACGAGGCTCCACGCCCGGTACGAGCGTTGTCTATGAGGTGAAAGACCAGTCCGGGAAACTTGTGGCGAAGACTGCGTCCAAGTCGTTCAGGGTGAAGAACCCGACATTGTGGACGCCTGAAACACCTGCCCTCTACACGCTGACGGCCCGATTGACGGATGGCGCGTCGCGAGATTCCGTCTCTGTCCGCTTTGGATTCCGCAGTTTCGCCTTTCGTCCGGATGGGTTTTATCTCAACGGCATGAAGAGGAAGATCCGAGGTGTCAATCGCCATCAGGATCGAGAAGGGAAGGGATGGGCCGTGTCTGCCGCTGATGAGACGGAAGACATTGAATGGATCAAGCGGATGGGGGCGGACGGCTTGCGGACGGCGCACTACCCGCAAAGCGGGCACATCTACGATCTTTGCGACGAAAAGGGGCTTCTGGCCTGGGTTGAGAGCCCGAACGTCAATGCGCTGAAGGACGATCCGGCCTATCTTCGCAGGGCTGAGACGAATCTTACGGAGGCGATCTGGCAACTGAAGAACCATCCGTCTATCTTTGTCTGGAGCGTATGCAATGAAGTCGCGACGAATCGCATGGATGGGACAGGCGTGGCCGAGAAGGTGACGACGTGGCTGGATGGTCTGGCAAAGGGTCTGGATCCGTCGCGCCCTTCGGCGTCGGCGTCGTTTCTGCCGTATCAGTCGAGACTCAACGCGATCACAGATGTTGTCGGCTTCAATTTCTATCCTGGCTGGTATCGCAATGAGCCGGATGGGATGAAGGGGACGATCGATGACGCTCTGGAGCAGAACCCCGGATTGGGGACGATTGGAGTGACGGAATACGGGGCCGGCGCAAGCGTTCTCCAGCACGGCGACGCGCTCGCTCGCAATCAGCCGCAGAGCCCTCTTCACATTGAAGAATGGCAGGCTTGGGTGCATTATCGGAATTACAGGCAGATCCGTGCGCATGAGAGGGTGTGGGGAAGCTTCGTCTGGGCGATGTTTGACTTCGCCGCCGACGTGCGTCATGAGGGGCCTCGGCACGGCATCAATGACAAGGGGCTTGTCACGTTTGATCACAAGACGCCAAAGGACGCGTTTTATTTCTACAAGGCAAACTGGAGCATGGAGCCGGAACTTCATCTTGTGGGATCACGCATGACGGAAACGACAAATGAGAATGCGACTGTAGTCGGATTCTCGAATCTGGGAGAGGTGCGCCTGTTTCTCAACGGGAGTCCAATCGGAACGCAGATGCCGGATGAGGTCAATACCGTAGTGTGGAAGGGTGTGCGGCTTGCAGGGGGCCGGAATGTCGTTCGGCTTGAAAGCGGCGGTCGGACGGTCGAGGCGACGTGGAATCTGATTTCGGTCGTGAGCGCATCGGCAAAGAGGGATCTCTGGATCTCCAACCATACGGATTTCCCACAGCGCGGGGTTGTGCATGAACTGGTCGGGTTGACGAATGTCGTCTATGACGCAAAAGGGGTGTGCGAGAAGGTCCGTGGCGAGGCGATCGCCTACCTCGTTCGCGAGTGTCAGGGGCTGACGATCCGCAATGTCCATGTTGATCAGGAAAGTCCGTCTCTGGTTGAGGCCCGGATTGTCCGTTTCGAGGATGGTGAAACCGTTGTGCGGGTTGATCGCGCGCAGTTCCCCGTAGCGTTCGTCAATGGGCGCATGGTGATGACAGGCGCCGGATGGACCAATTCCGTATGCAAGGCGCGATTGTATCATGCCAATGGGCTTCAGCTTGAGAATGCCGGTGATGTGCGCTATCATGGAGTCGCGCGGGAGAGGCCGGAAGAGGGGACAATTGTCCTTCAATATGATTTCTCACGCGAGGGCGAGGGGATGAAGCCGGGAGATCGGATTGTTTTCCGTCCGGGTTTGCGGCCATATCCTGCGATTGCAATTCAGGATTCGAGCGATGTCGTACTTGAGGATGTCGTGGTGCAAGGCGCCATCGGGATGGGGTTGATCGCCCAGCGGAGCAAAAACGTCACTTGGCGTGGTACGCGGACGGCTGAAGCGCGTACGAGCGGCGTTTGGCCGAGAGCGGGCTGCGTCGCAAGCACGCATGCGGACGCTTCGCACTTTTCCAATGTCGGCGGATTCGTGCGCGTCGAGAATTGCTGGTTCGAGGGGATGATGGACGACGCCATTAATGTTCATTCGACATGTCTGCAAATTGCCGACGTGCTCAACGCGCGGACCATCCGCTGTCGCTACCGCCACCATGAATCGATCGGCTTTGACGTCTTCAGTCCGGGCGAACGCATTCGCTTCATTCGTTCGCTGACGAATGAGGAGGGGCCCGTGGCAACGGTCGTTTCGGTTCGCCGTCTTGCTGCGGATGAGGTCGAGATTGCCTTGGACAAGGATGTTCCAACGGGGTTCGGGTGTGGTGATGCAGTGGAAAATGCCGATTTCCAATGCGGGGTCGAGTTCCGGGGGAATGTCGTCAGGAACAATCGTGCAAGGGGAGCGCTGTTTACGACGCCAAAGCCGGTGGTTGTCGAGTCGAACCGCTTTGAGCGCTGCACAAGCGCGGCAATTGTGATTGAAGGCGATTCCTCCTATTGGTTTGAGTCTGGCTTTTGCAAGGATGTCCTGATCCGTGGCAATGTCTTTTCAAACTGCCTTGTTTCGGCCAGATGCCATGAGATGGAAACCGGAATGATTTCGATACACCCTCAAATCGACCACCTTGCCGAGCAGAAGACGCCTTGCCACAGAAACATCCGGATAGAAGACAATCTGTTTCTGACGTTTGACGCAACATTGCTCTTCGCGCGGAGTGCATCCGGCATCCATTGGCGCAACAATCGTGTTGTCTACAATTCGGATTTCCAAGGCTGGGGGGAGCCGCCGTTTGTATTCGATAGATGCACGGGGGTGGATGTCACTGGAGATCCTTCTCCAGGGATTTATGACGAGTCGATTCAGCGGGCGATAGATGCGGCGGCGCTACGGGGAGGTGGGGTCGTGCGCGTTTCGCCCGGGGAACACGTCATCCGTCCACTTGTGCTGAAAAGCGGCGTAACGCTTCACTTGGAGCGCGGCGCAGTTCTTTTGGCCTCAACGAACCGATCTGATTACGTGGTTCGAGACGGCTCTCCGGTCCTTGTCGGAGCGTTTGACGCGACGAACGTCGCCATCGTCGGAGACGGCGTCATTGATGGTCGCGGCCATGCCTTCGAGGAACGGCAAGGCCTTTCGGGCGAATCGCAGCCGGTGGCGCTGCCTGTCCTCATGCGCTTCTCGCGTTGCCGAAATGTGCGCCTTGAAGGCTTCGCATTCCGCCAGGCGGCGGCCTGGGGCATCCACTTGCGGAACAATGATGGGGTCGTCGTGAGGCGCGTCAAGGCGTTCAGCCATGTCAACGAGTCGAACGACGGCATTGACATAGAGTCTCGCAATGTCCTCGTCGAGGACTGCGAACTGGACACGGATGACGATGCCCTTGTGTTCAAGTCGGAATCGGATCCGTCGTTCGCGATAACGAACGTGCTCGTTCGCAACTGCACACTTGCCAGCTGCTGCAACTTTATCAAGTTCGGCACGGGAAGCTATGGGAGGTGGAAGGACATTCGCGTGGAGAACTGCCGCCTTCGGCGTGCGGGCGCAAGCTGGCGGTTTGACTGGCGCAAGCGGATTCCGGGCGTGACGGAACCGATCACCGGACTCGCGGCCATTGCGCTTGAAGTCGTCGATGGCGGGCAGATGGAGAACGTCACGGTCCGCAACATCTCCTGGGAAGGTGGCGTGCAAACGCCGCTGTTCGTGCGGCTTGACCGTAGGCATGGGCCGGCGTCGGGATGCCAGACGTTTTTCAGGAATGTCTTGATCGAGAACGTCTGTGGTGATGCCGAAAGCAGATTGGCGTGTTCCGTGACGGGGGTTCCCGGCCTTCGCCTGTCTGGCGTCACTTTGCGAAACATCGACCTGACGTTCATGGGTGGGGGAACTCCGGAAGAGGCTCGTGCGGTTGTGCCGGAGGCCATTGGCGAATATCCAGACAGCTACATGTTCGGACACTCTGCTTTGCCTGCGTGGGGGATTTATTTCCGGCATTGCGCTGACGTGAATATTGATGGCGTGACACTTCGCCTTAAGCCGGGCGGCATCGATGCGCGTGAACCTGTAGTCCTCGATGATTCAGACATAGGTGGACTTCCTACGTTGACAATCAGGATGGGAATGCAATGAAGGCCGTTGTTTTTTCTCCGGGCCTTTCGCACATCGATTTTATGGTATAATCAAAGGCCAAAGAAACGCATTCGCAGAATTATTGAGGAGGTTTTAAGATGGCCTGTTTTTCCGTTCCGCTGACAGCCGCCGCAGTAGCCACGGCCGTGAAGGCTTCATTGCCAGAATCGGTGCGCAGGAACCCTTTCGCGTCCAGATTGGATTGGCTCGGCAAGATGATGTTCGGCGGCAGCTTCCTGTTGGCGATAGAGCATGTATACCATGGCGAGATAACGTTTGCCCCTCCGTTCCTGACGGCCGTAAGGGATGGGAATGTTGCCGACATGCTTTACGAGATGGCTACACGCGGCGTTGCGATGGCCGTTCTGCTCGGAATAGTCTGGGCGACGATGGTTTCGGTGTGCGTATGGCGCGATCGCGCACATTCCGCCGCCATTCCGCAGGGAGCGTGAGCCATGTGCGAACTGATGACGATAGCTGCGGCGCTTGCCTGCACGACCCTATACTTTGCCGCAAGGCGGCGTGGACGCGGAAACTCTGCGCTGTTCACGACCATGCTTGCGTTCTGGGGGGCGGCGCTCATGTGGAGCGTTGATTGCGTTGCGAATGCCATGGAGGGCGAGCCACTGCTCGATTTGAGCAGGGAAGACGCCATCCTTGGATGCATTGTGGTTTTTGCCGGATCTGTCCTGTTTGCGGTTCTCGTGCTGGCAGGGCGGATCAGGGCGAGAGTCTCGGCGGCGTGAAGAGGGCATTGCACCCCCAGGCTCGCCCATTGCGCTTTCGTCTTTTGCGTTCACGGCCGCGGACGCAGCGAGGATTCGGCCGTTGCGGCGATCGGTGCGCTGACGACTGGCAAAATTGGGAGGATGCTTGAATGGTAGACACTAAAACAAGCCTTGGAAAGTTGCGCATGTCTACGCCTGTGACGACGGCGAGCGGTACGTTCGGATATGGCATGGAATATGCCGATCTGCTTGACTACTCGAAACTTGGCGCGGTTACGGTAAAGGGCGTCCGCCTCGATCCGTGGCCGGGGAACGCCATGCCGCGCCATTGCGAAGTTCCGGGCGGCGTGGTGAATGCGATCGGCCTGCAGGGCCCCGGCGTAAAGTCGTTTTTGTCCGATTATGTCCCGCACTACAGCAACACGGTGTCCAAGGCGCTCGCAACGAACGGTGTCTCAAATGGAGTTGTCCCGCCCCTGATCGTGAACATATGGGGAGGGTCGGTTGAGGAATATGCCGAGGTGGCCGGCATTATATCGGCGGCGGCGAATGGCGTCATTGGAGCCGTCGAATGCAATGTGAGCTGTCCGAACGTAAAGCAGGGCGGCCATACGTTTGGACAAGACCCGGCAATCCTCGGCCGGCTCGTGAAGGCGGTGCGGGCGTCGACCGCGCTTCCGCTCATAGTGAAGCTTGCGCCAAACGTCCCCGACCTTAGGCCATATGTGGCCGCATGCGAAGAGAACGGTGCGGACGCGCTTTCCTTGATAAACACCATTCCGGCCATGGTGATAGACGTCAAGACGCGGAGGCCTGTCCTCGCGAATGTCTCGGGAGGACTCTCCGGGCGTTGCGTGCATCCCGTGGCCGTAAAGTGCGTCTACGACGCCCACCGATTCTCGAAGTTGCCGATACTTGCGATGGGTGGCGTATATGGCTGGCAGGATGCCGTGGAGCTTATGCTTGCGGGTGCATCGGCGGTTGCCGTGGGGACGGCGACGTTTACCGATCCCGGCGCGGCGGCGTCCGTGGCCGATGGCATCGTGGCCTATTGCGAGGAGAACGGGTTCTCGTCCGTCCGCGAATTGACTGGCGCGATTGCCGCATGACTGCGATGGACTGACCATGTTCCGCAAATTCAACACACCTGACGCAGTGCTCATCACCGGAGGGTCAAGCGGCATCGGCGAGGCGTTGGCGGTCGCCTGCGCACGGCGCGGAGTGCGCAACATCTTCATTTGCGGAAGGAACGCCGAACGCCTTGCGGCGGTGGCCAGGCGCTGTGAGACGGAGGCTCCCGCCGGTGCGGGACCGGTGCGTGTCGTTGGACGGGTGCTGGATGTCACCGATTCCCGTCAGATGAGCGACTGGGTGAACGAGTGCGACGGCATTGCGCCGCTTGAGGTCGTATTCTCCAATGCCGGCATAGGCACGGGCGACGAGAATGAGAAAAACGTGCGCAGGACATTCGCGACGAACGTCGGCGGTGCGCTTAACGCAGTCCTCCCCGCCATAGAGGCGTTCCGCAAAAGGCGACGCGCCGGCGGCGGCGAATCGCGCCGGCGGCAGATCGTCATCACGGCGAGCATAGCGGGATACGCTCCGCTTTCCACATGCCCCTCGTATGCGGCGACAAAGGCGGCGATGAAGAGCTGGGGATTGTCGCTGCGCGGCATGCTCAAGCGCGAGGGCATAGCGGTGAACGTGGTATGCCCCGGCTTTGTGCGCTCGCGGATAACCGAACGGAACACTTGCCCCATGCCGTTCTTCATGGAGGCGGACAAGGCTGCGGCCATAATACTCGATCGCGTAGACCGCAATGTCGGGCTGATCGCGTTCCCGTGGCCGATGCGCCTTGCGGTCTGGCTCATGTCAATTCTGCCGTGGCGGCTCTCTGAGACGATCTCCCGCATGTTGCCGGAGAAGACGTCTGGCGCAAGGGATGCAGGAGGGATCGCGTTTTGAAGGCCCCGGAGATACTTGCGCCGGCCGGCGACATGACTTGCCTTCAGGCGGCTCTCGATGCGGGGGCGGATGCGGTTTATTTCGGCCTTGGCGAATTCAATATGCGCCAACGGGCGGGCATCAACTTCTCGGTTGAAGACCTCCCCGAGATAAGGCGCAGGTGCGAAGCGGCGGACACGTTCACAATTGGCGGGTGTTGCCGTCGCCGCACCAGGCCGGTGAAGCGCTACCTTACGCTCAATGCGATAATGTTCGAGGACGAGATCGGGAAGGTCGAAGAGCTTATTCGTGCCGCCAGTCCGTACGTCGATGCCTTCATCGTTGCGGACTGGGGCGTGGTCTCGCTGTGCAAGCGGCTTGGAGCGAGGTTCCACGTCTCCACGCAGATGAGCATTTCCAATTCCGTCGCCGCCAGTTTCGTAAAGGAACAGGGCGCTTCGCGGGTTGTGCTTGCGCGGGAATGCACCCTTGCCGAGGTGAGGCGGATAGTGGATGCGTGCGGAATCGAGGTGGAGTGCTTCGTCCATGGAGCCCAGTGCGTTGCCGAGTCCGGACGCTGCATGATGAGCCATGAGGCCTACGGATGCAGCGCGAACCGGGGCGAGTGCAAGCAGCCTTGCCGCCGCATGTTCCTCGTCAAGGCGGTTGACCTGTATTCCGATGGCGCGGGAAACCCGGTGCATGATTCGACTACGCAGTTTGTCGTCGAACCGCATACGGTGATGTCTGCGAAGGATCTATGCTCGCTGCCGTTCGTCGACAGGCTCATCGAAGCCGGCATCGCGTCGTTCAAGATCGAGGGCCGTGCGCGCAATGCCGAATACGTGATGACGGTTGTGGGCGCATACCGGGAGGCCGTGGACGCGGTTCTCGCCGGGAATTATTCTCCGCGGCTTGCCGATAGGCTTGTCGAGCGGACCAGGCGGTTCTTCCATAGGGAATACTCGTGCGGGCTCTATTTCGGCCGGCCCGGAAAGGATCAGTTCACGGATACGCCGAACTCGTCCGCCACAGAGGTGAAGCGTCACGTCGGCGTTGTCATGGACTATTTCCTCAAGGCCGGGATTGCGCAGATAAAGATCCAGGATGCGCCAATAAGGGTTGGGGACCTTTTGCAGGTGCACGGGCCGACAACCGGCGTACAGGAATTCCGAGTGGAGTCGCTAAGGCGCGACGACGAGATTCCCGAGATTGCCGAAAAGGGGACGTGGGTTACGATTCCCGCTCCGCGTTGCCGTGTCGGGGACAAGGTGTACCTTATATGCAAGGTGATGGGCAAGGCTTCCGCGTGAAGAGGGGTGGACCTTACGATGATTTCCCGCAAGACATGCGTACGTTTGGTGGCGCTGATCGCGTTTGCGGTCTCGGCCACCGCATTTTCCGCGAAGCATGCTTCGTTTGACGGGGGCATGTTCGACGCAATGCTGAATTCCGCCATTGGCTTCAACCGGAAGTCCCCAAGCGGCAAGACGCCGCAGATGTCGCTGCGGATGGATCCGTCGGAAATGATGGAGGTGTTTCAGGCGTTTCTTGATGTGGAGTCCGTGATGAGGAGGTCCGGCGCAAGGAGGAAGGCGTACCTTGCGAAACTCAGGGCTCAGGGGATAGAGGAGGAGCCGATGTCCAAGGCCGGCGTGGCTTTCGAGATTGATGTGCTGAACAACAGGTTCGCATTCGACAGATACGGGTATCTCAGCTTTGACGACCGTTTCGTGGAGCCGGATGAACGTCCCGCGCTCGACAGGGCGGCCGCCTTGTACAGGCGATTCCACAGCCGATGGATGAAGGACAATGGGCGCACCTCGGACGAAGGGGCGTCCAAGCCGCAGCCTGGCAGGGCGAGAGCCGCAGCGGCGGCAAGGCCGGCAACCACGAACCGCAACGACGTTATCCTTGATCGCATTGCGGAATGGCGCATCCGCCGTGTCCCGGTGTTCAGGGGATTCGAGGACGACCGCTACCAGGAGCATGATGCGCTCATAGTAAGGTGCGTGGACGAGTTCAACCGGGGCCGGGCCGCGTGGGCCGGCGCCACGTCTGCGCAGGGGCGGCAGATCCCCGCGCTCACTACGGCGCTCGTGAAGTCCCACATGATAGAGGAGACAGGCGGACGCGATGCCCGGTCGCTTGCGGCGTGGGATTCGGATCCCCTGCAGGTGAATGTCCCGGGAGACTGGAGCGACGCGAAGATGGACGTGGGACTCAGCAAGCCCGCTCGGCGCAATGAAGGCTCTGCCGAACAGAACATCAGGGCGGCTATAAAGTTCCTTGTCCGCAAGGGGTTCGGCGCGAGCGGCAGGCGGGCCGGAGCGCGGCCGGGCGGGACGTTCGATGGCTGGCAGACCGCGCTGAAACGCTACAACGGGAGGCACGGCGACCTCGTTGCCGGAAGGGGATACAGCGAAGTGTACGCAGAGCATATCGTCGAACGGGCCAAGGACCCAGGCAGGTTTGTGGCCATAAGAAAGAAAGTGGACAAGTGAAGGTGGATGCCTGCATCGTGCCATATGGGAGAGTAGATGATGAATACGAAGGTAATGGGCATAGTCAATGTAACGCCGGATTCGTTCTCTGACGGCGGAAAGTATTTCACTCCTGAGGAGGCTGTCCGTCGCGCAAGGAACATCGCCTCAGATGGGGCGGAGATAATCGATTTCGGCGCAGAGTCTACTCGTCCCGGCGCGGTCGCGCTTTCGTGGGAGGAGGAGTGGTCGAGGCTTGAGCCTGTGCTCAAGATGTATTTTGACGGACGGACGAGCAGGGGCGTGAGCGGTCGCGGGGTGTGCGTGTCGATAGACACATATCATCCGGAGACGGCGGAACGCGCCGCGAAGATGGGCGCGAACATCATCAACTGCGTGTATGCCGAGCCGATTCCTGCGATGGTGGGGCTGCTGAGAAGGTTTGACGGGCTTGAGTTGGTGATGCCGGCCAGTTGCGCCGACCGCTACGCCGGTGATGGCGAAATAATGCCGCGCACGTACATAGATCCGATGATCGGGTTTGGGACGACACGCGAAGAGGATCTTGCGCTGATAAGGGCGACTGGAGAGTTGGCAAAGAAGGGCCGTGTTCTCGTTGGCGCGAGCAGGAAGCGGATCGTCAAGAAGATCACAGGCGAGAAAGTCACCGGCAAAAACATAGGCGGCAATCTCGGAATCGCCGTGTGGTGCGCATTGCATGGCGCATCCGTGGTTCGGGTGCATGATGTCCGCGAGACATATCAGGCGCTGAAGGTTGTCGATGCGATCGAGGGCGGCGATCTCGCATGAGCGTGCGGGCGCTTTGCCGCTTAAACGTGGAGGCTGTTTTCACATGAGATGGATCGGTGCGAGCATTGGGGCGTTCCTTGGCGCAAACAGGGGCGGTCTTCTCGGCGGTGTAATTGGCGCGGTTGTCGGGAACTGGCTTGAGGCGAAAGTTCGCGACGGACTCGGCAAGGGCGGCTCGCAGGGCAAGGACGATGCCGCTGTCGGCGGCGAGTTCGCGACGCTTGCGGCGCTCTCCGCGATTCTGTCCAAGATGGCAAAGGCAGACGGGCGCATTTCGGCGAGCGAGGTTCGCTATTGCGAACGGGTGTTTGACATGGTCGGACTGCGTGGCGCCAAGCGCGAGTACTGCATCCGGGTGTTTCAGCGAACGAAGGATGACTCGCACAGCATATATGAGTATGCGGATTCATTCACGCTCATACAACCCAGCATACACGTCAGGGAAGTCGTATACGGGTTGCTTTGGGATCTCGCTTGCGTTGACAATACCCTATCGCAGGCAGAGCTTGATATCCTTCGGGCTGTCGTCAAGAATCTTCGCATCAATCCGGCGCTGTTCGAATGGGAGGCCCGCAGAAGGGGCGTCGCCACTGGCGCGGCGGACGGCGTTGCGCCAGAGGAGGATCCGTACGAGGTCATAGGCTGCTGCGGCAACGCAAGCAATGAAGAGTTGCGAAGCGCCTATCGCGAAAAGGCTAAACAGCTGCATCCTGACGTGCTTAAGGCACAGGGGCTTTCGGAGGAATTGATGTCCCGCGCGAATGCGCAGATGTCGCGCATCAATGCCGCGTGGGCGAAGATAAAGAAGGAGCGGCGTCTCTGAGGCCGTCCGAAAACGGAGGCGCACTTGGCGATCCATGTGGCGGCACCATTCCATGGCAGACGTTGTGAGTAAAGAAACGCTTGACCTGTTCATGCTCAAGCCGGTCCTTCGCGATACCGTGATGGCGATAGCCCATTTGGCCAAAGAGGCTGGCGGACGCGCATTCATTGTCGGCGGGGCCGTGAGGGACCTTCTCATGGGAAGCCGAGCCGTCAAGGACATCGATATCGAGGTCTTTGGGGTTGAGCCGCGAAAATTGCTGGACGCAATTTCCTCGAGATATCCTGTGGATCAATGCGGGGCGGCGTTCGGAGTCCTCAAGATAAAGCACGTTGACGTGGATGTGGCGTTGCCGCGCCGCGAATCGAAACATGGTATCGGGCACAGGGGATTCCTTGTGGACGCCGATCCGTGGATGTCGGTGAAGGAGGCTGCGGGCAGGCGAGACTTCACGGTCAACGCCATATACTACGATCCTGTCGCCGGAGAGATTGAAGACCCGTACGGCGGCATTGCCGACATTGAAAGGCGCGTGCTGAGGCACGTGTCGCCGAAGTTTGTCGAAGATCCGTTGCGAGTGCTTCGCGGGATGCAGTTCGTTGCACGTTTTGGACTTGCGCCTGCGGCGGAGACCGTTGACATATGCCGTACGGTCACCATGGAGGATTTGCCTCCGGAGCGGCTGTACGGGGAATGGTCGAAACTCATCCTCAAGGGGGAGCGAATAAGCCTTGGGTTGGAGTTTCTGCGCAAAACCGGGTGGCTGGGCTACTTCCCCGAACTGCAGGCGCTCGTCGGGTGTGGACAGGATCCGCAATGGCACTCTGAAGGCGACGTGTGGAACCACACATGCCGTTGCATCGATTCCTTCGCGAGAGGCAGAACGGGGAATGTCAGCGAGGATCTGATCGTCGGGCTTGCCGTCCTTTGCCACGATTTCGGCAAGCCTGCCACAACCGTGTTCCAGGATGGCCACATCAGGTCTCGTGGCCATGACGAGGCGGGGGTGGGGCCAACGCTGTCCTTCTTGCGGCGGCTCACGAATGAGGAACGGGTGCTGAAGGAGGTGCCTCCGCTTGTGAAGTGCCATATGCAGCCATTTGCGCTGTATCGGGCGAATGCCGGAGACAGCGCGATCCGCAGGCTCGCGCTGAGGGTGGTTCGCATAGACAGGCTGATTCGGGTGGCCCGCGCAGACATAGAGGGGAGCGTACCGCTAAATCCGTGCGCCGAGAAGGTCGGTGCCGGGCTTGATTGGCTCGCCATGCGCGCAGAACGGTTGCGCGTTGCGGCGGCGGCGCCCAGACCGATATTGATGGGGCGGCACCTGATGGATATGGGCTATTCGCCTTCAAACGCCTTTGGCAAATGGCTGTCAGCGGCGTTTGACGCGCAGCTTGACGGACGCTTTGCCGACCTTCAAGGCGCCATCGCGTATTTCAAGGCGCACATCGCCCCGTGATTCCAAGTTCTTCTCGCTTTCTGAAGTGTATATGTGTCGTGCTGTTGGGCGGAGAATGTGCAGAATGTTGATTCTTCGCCCGAAAGGTGGTTGTGTAAATTGCGACAATAGTATATAATTCACGCCAAAGATTTGAATATGATTGATGGAGGATGGTTGTGTTCGTTGGCCGTGAAGAGCAGCTTGGACAGTTAAAAGCCCTCTGGCGTAAGCCCGTGGCTTCCTTGGTGACGTGTCGTGGGCGTCGCCGCATTGGGAAATCGACACTGATTGAGGAGTTCGCTCGTCGCAATCGCGTCCGATTTCTGAAACTGGAAGGTCTTCCGCCACGCAGTGGTGCGACGAATGAAACTCAACTGACGGCATTTGCACGGCAGTTATCCGAGCAGACTGAAAGCGATTTTGCGCCGCTTGCCAATTGGTTTGATGCATTTGCACGGTTGGACAGATACGTGGATTCACGGGCTAAGACTGTTGTGCTTTTGGATGAGATTTCATGGATGGGCAAGTTTGATGTGAACTTCTCAGGTGAACTCAAGTACGCTTGGGACAATCGCTTCTCGAAGAAGTCGAAATTAATTGTGGTCTTGTGTGGTTCCGTCTCGAGCTGGATCGACAAGAACATCCTTAAAAACCGTGGATTTGTTGGACGTCCGTCGCTGAATCTTGTCATACCTGAACTGTCCATGCGCGAAGCGTATGCCTTTTGGGCAAAGCGACAAGTGGGTTCCAGAATTGCTTCTCGGGATGTTGTTGACATCCTGTCGGTTGTTGGCGGTGTTCCCAAGTATCTGGAAAGCGTGGATGTCGCGGCATCGGCTGATGACAACATTGCCAGACTGTGCTTTAGACCAGGTGGACTTCTCGTGGACGAGTTCGAGGAGATTTTCGATGACTCACTTGACGAGAATCTGGGGTTGAAAAGGCGGATGTTAGTCACATTGACGGATGGGGCCCGTTCTCCGAATGAATTGGCTGATTCGCTGGGTGTTGAATTTAACGGCCATTTCTCTGCGAGTATGGGCGAATTGGAGACTGCGGGGTTTGTGGCAAGGGACGAGGGATTTAATCCTGCAACTGGACGGCGTTCAAACTTTGTACGGTATCGCATTTGCGACAATTACACGCGCTTTTATCTCAAGTACATTGAGCCTCAACGCAGTTTGATTCGAAAGGGTGCATATAATTTTGTGTCTATAGAGCAGTTACCGGGTTGGAACGCAGTTCTTGGGCTTCAGTTTGAATCGCTTGTTTGCAACAATTTGGCGCTGCTCCTGAAGGTTCTAAATCTGGATCGGACTTTGCTTCTGTCTGCGTCTCCATATCGACAAGGCGAAACGACACGTGCCAGTGGTTGTCAGATCGATCTTCTTCTCCAAACTCGACACACGATCTATCTGATTGAAATCAAACGTCGGGAGCAGATAGGAGAAGATGTCGTTGCGGAAGTACAGGAGAAAGTCCATAGGCTAAAGGTTCGGCGCGGCATGAGCGTAATTCCCGTTCTTGTGTATGAAGGCCGACTTTCTAAGCGAATAGCCGCAGATGGATATTTTGCCAATATTATCTCTGCCGAACGCCTTTTGGGATTAGAAACTTGCGTGTAAAGTCTGCTGGCATTCTGTCAATCCGGGTGAAGATTTCAGGATCGATCCGTTTCCGGTGGCATTCCATTGAAGCTGATTGAGTATTTTGGTATCCTATCCGCCCAATGATGAATTTGCTGGACAGGGCGGCGGAAACGCCGAGGACGCTTGCGCATCGGGAACTGGTTGGACTCTTGACCTGGCCCGACGCTCAGGAGCTTTATGCGGCGGCATATGACGTCAAGGTGCGCGAGGTGGGCAAGAAGGTGTCGATACGTGCGCTCGTCGAATGCGGGAATGTCTGCGAGAAGGACTGCCTCTACTGCGGCATACGCAAGGGAAACGGCAAGGTCCATCGATATGTGATGGATGCCGATGGGATAGTCCGGGAGGCCGAATGGGCGTTCAGGGCCGGATACGGGAACCTTGTATTGCAGTCTGGCGAACAGACCGGCGAACGGCACACGGAAATGGTCGAAGATGTCCTGCGGCGCATACACGGATTCGGCGGCGAAGAGTTCGGCGTTACGCTGAGCCTTGGCGAGCAGACCGAGGATGCCTACCGTCGCTGGCGAGATGCCGGTGCTCACAGGTATCTTTTGCGCATAGAGACATCAAATCCGAAACTTTACACGAAGATACATCCTCCCGACCATTTGTGGGATCGGCGGGTGGAGTGTCTGCGGGCATTGCGCAGGTGCGGCTACCAGGTCGGAAGCGGAGTGATGGCCGGACTCCCGGGGCAGACAGTGGATGACCTCGCCTCGGACATCGAATTCTTTGCGTCTGAAGATATCGACATGATTGGGATGGGGCCGTATATCCCACATCCCGATACGCCACTGGGCAAACAGGTGGAATGGTCGGCGGATTCGGCGGCGAAGCGTCTTGAGCTTGGGCTGCGCATGATAGCCGTAACGCGCTTGCATCTGCATGACGTGAACATCGCGGCGGCGACGGCTTTGCAGGCGCTTGACCCAGACGGACGCGAAAAGGGGTTGCTTGTCGGCGCGAACGTGATGATGCCGAACATAACGGATGTGGGATGTCGCGCAGACTATCAGCTGTATCTCGGCAAGCCATGCCTTGAGGAAGATCCTGCCGCGTCGCGGGAGAAGCTCGAACGGCGCATTGCCGCCATCGGCGAGACGATAAATTGGAACAGGCGAGGGGATTCGCCACATTGGGAACGAAGATGAAGATAGCAGTTGGACTTTCCGGAGGGGTGGATTCTTCGGTCGCCGCCCTTTTGCTCAAGGAGGCCGGACATGAAGTGACCGGCGTTACGATGAGACTTTGGCGTGATGGGCGATACCGTGGCGGAGAGCGCGATGCCTGCTATGGGCCACATGAGGCGGAGGATATAGACCGGGCATCAGACCTTGCGCGTTCGCTCGGCATCGGATATCACGTGTTTGACTGCTCCGAGGAGTACGAAAGGGCGATAGTGGGATATTTCCGGGAAACGAGCCTCAAGGGACTCACTCCAAACCCGTGCGTGATGTGCAATGCGGCCATGAAGTTCGGGCTGCTTCCTCAGATGGCAAGAAAGGACGGGCTTGCGTTTGACCGCTTCGCGACGGGGCACTATGCGCGCATCGTCCGCACGGATGGCGGGCGTTTGGCCGTATGCCGCGCAGTGGACGCCAGGAAAGACCAGAGTTACTTCCTGTACCGCTTGTCTCAAGAGCAGCTTGCCGAGACTATGTTCCCGTTGGGAGGCCTGACAAAGACGGAAGTGAGAAAGATTGCGGCAGGGCACGGGCTTGTCACGGCAGATCGCATGGATTCGCAGGATTTCTATTCAGGCGACAAGGATGAGCTGATTGGGGCGGTGGATCGCGAGGGCGACATTGTGGATCTTGCCGGGAATGTCTTGGGACGGCACAATGGATTCTGGCATTTTACCGTAGGGCAGCGCAAAGGAATAGGAGTGTTCGGTCCCGAGCCGCACTATGTGATCCGCCTTGACGCATGCCACAACAGGGTTGTGGTCGGAAACCGCAGCGAGGCGTTCACAAGGGAGTTCCAGGTTGTGGACTTGAAATGGATGGGCCACGCAGAGCGGCCCGATCCAATCGCGTGCAGGGTGAAGATCCGGAGCACAGGCGAGCCGGTTGGCCCGGTTACGTTGCGGCGGGGAGTCTGCATCGCCGATGGCGAAGGGCTTTTCGGTGTTGCGCCGGGGCAGTCCGCGGTGTTTTACGATGATGACGGACGGATTGTCTGCGGGGGTATAATAGCGTAGGGGGCTTTGATAATGAAGGCGTGGGTACAGCGTGTCCTTGAGGCATCCGTAGAGATAGGTGGCGAGAAGGTCTCGGAGATTGGCCAGGGTTATCTCGTCCTGCTTGGCGTTACGCATTCCGATGCGGAAAAGAACGCCGATGAAATGGCAGAGCGTATTTGCAACCTGCGTATATTCGAGGACGAGAACGGCAAGACGAACCGATCGCTGATCGACATAGGCGGCAGTGTGATAGTCGTGTCGCAATTTACGCTTTATGCCGATACGTCGCATGGCAGAAGGCCGGGGTTCTCGAATGCGGCGCGTCCGGAACGCGCCGAACCGCTCTACGAGCGCGTCGTTGCGAATCTCCGCAAAAGGCTTGGCGATGGACGTGTGGGGACAGGACGCTTCGGCGCAGAAATGAAGGTGCGGCTCCTGAATGACGGGCCGTTCTCCGTGGAACTCCTTACGTGAATGCCTTTGTCCCGGGAATTTTGGGGTGTTGACTTTGTATACCCCATGGGGTATAATACGCGGCGAATTTAAGGGAGATTAGGAAATGCGATACTGCATGGGAGATGCCAAAGCGCTCAAGGTTCGGATCAACCGGATCATTGGGCAGCTGAATGGCGTACAGAAGATGCTCGGTGAGGACGTTCCGTGCGAGGACATCCTCACCCAGATCAGTGCCGCAAATGGAGCTCTCCACAAGATTGGCCTCATGATATTGGAAGGTCACCTTAGGCATTGCGTCCGCGAGGGCATAGAGAACGGCAATGCCGATACGACGATCGAGAATTTTGCGGATGCGCTGGAGCATTTCGCGAGCATGACTTGACGACTTTATTTCGGAGTGATGGAAGGAAAATTCTGGGAGAATAATTCGCAAAGACGAGATACCCATACGGGTATAGGTATTTACATGGAGGCATGAAATGGGAAGTTGCTGTAGTTTGGCCGTAGAAGACAAGGCGGAACATGAGGATGCGGAAAAAAATGGCGTGTCGGAATGGTTCGCCAAGATGTGCGAACGCCTTGAAAGCGTGCCGGCGCTGTTGCTTGGCGGGGCTTGCCTGCTCGCAAGTTTCCTGATTACGGGTCATTCGTGCGCCGATGACGGTACGCATGGCGTTGACTGGTGGAATCCGGCGTTTGCGACCGTATTCATCTGCGGGGTGCCGGTATTGAGGGAGGCCATATCGTCAATATGGGCGGAAAGAAAGATACGCGCAAGCCTGCTGATATCGATCGCGATGGTCGGATGCCTGTCGATCGGGCAGATATTTGCCGCCGGTGAGGTTGCGTTCATCATGGCGCTTGGCGAGATGCTTGAGGCCATGACGCTTAAGCGCGCCAAAAAGGGAATGGCGAAGCTTGTCTCTTTGCTCCCGCAGACGGCCCGGTATGTGGTGACGTGTCCAAAATGCCTCAGCCAGGGCATGCGGTACAAGGATGTGCCGATAGAAGAGCTTAACGTCGGGGACGGCGTACGCATCCTGCCAGGAGAGACGATCCCGGTCGATGGTGTGATAACGGAAGGCGAGACCTCTGTAGACCAGAGCGTGATCACGGGGGAGTCGCTGCCGGTTGACAAGCGTGTTGGGGACAACGTGTATTCCGGTGCCATAAACCAGTTCGGAGCGGTTACGGTAAGGGTCGGGAAAAAGGGAGAGGACTCGTCGATCCAGAAGCTTGTGCGTCTGGTGAAGGGGGCGGCAGGCAGGAAATCCAAGATACAGAGGGTCGCCGACAAGTGGGCCGAGATACTCGTGCCCGCCTCGCTTGCCATCGCTGCGCTTACGTTCCTTGCCGTTTGGGCGTGGCAGGGGGACATGGCCGTCGGGCTTATTCGCGGCGTCACTATACTCGTGGTGTTCTGCCCATGCTCGCTTGCGCTCGCCACGCCGACTGCGATCATGGCGGCGATCGGACAGGCGACGAAATATGGAGTGATAGTGAAGAGCGGGGAGGCGCTTGAGAAGATGGGGCGCGTTAACGTCGCCTGCCTTGACAAGACGGGTACGCTGACAACAGGAAAGCTCTCGGTTAGGACCGTTGAGGCATATGGCGATTTGTTTGGCAAGGACGAGATTTTGCGGTTGGCTGCATCCGTCGAGGCTTCGTCCGAACATCCGCTTGCGAAGGCGATAGTCGCATCGACCGCACCATCGCATTCCACGGTCAAGGATTTCAGGATGGCGCCTGGCAAGGGCGTGACGGCGGATGTGGACGGACGTTCTGTCGTGTGCGGTACGGAAAAGTGGTTGGCGGAGAATGGCGTCTCGGGTGAAATGGCGTCGAAGGACGATGGGATGCGCGATTCCGTGGAGAGGCTGCGCAATGACGGCTGCGCGGTTGTCCTTGTCGCAGTGGACGGAAAGATCGCAGGCGCAATAGCGCTTGCGGATACGCTGCGGGAGGATTCGAAGAACACGATTGCGGAATTGCGCAGCGAAGGCGTGTCTCCATGTCTGCTTACGGGGGACAGCGAAGCGACGGCATCTGCGGTGGCCACGGCGCTTGGAATAGGCGAAGTCCATGCGGAGCTTTTGCCCGGGGAGAAGGCGTCAATGATATCGCAGATTCAGGATGGAGGCCGCTCCGCATGCATGGTGGGCGACGGGGTGAACGATGCCGTGGCCCTGAAGACTGCGGATGTGGGCATAGCGATGGGTGGAGAAGGCTGCGACATTGCGGTAGAGGCTGCGGACATCGCGCTTGTCGGGGATGACATAGGAAAGCTCGCGTACCTGAAGAGGCTGTCTGTCGCGTGCGTGCGCCTCATAAAGCTGAACATATCGATCTCAATGGGCATCAATGCCGTCGCGATAGCCCTGTCGGTCCTTGGGCTGCTCACGCCCGTCACAGGTGCGCTCGTCCACAATGCCGGATCGCTTCTGGTGGTGCTGAACGCGGCATTGCTGTATGACCGCAACTATCTTCACGGCGGCAAAAATGCCGCCGCCGCATGAGCGCACCTTATTTTATCCAGCCTTTGACCTGCTTGGGGTCAAACGGCGGTTCGCCGTAGAGAAAGTAGTTGCTGAGCGTAAGGCCATCGCATGAGTATTCGATGTCGATAAGTCCCTGCCCCTCGAATGGAACGACTCCGATCTCTGCGGTGGAATTTGCGTCCACGGCATAATCCACGTCGAGCAGCACTTTCCCTGACGCGTGGTCGGTGAATTTCGCGTGCCCTTTGACCGGATGCAGACGGTCGTTGACGGCAACGGCGCGGTGGTCGTCGAACAGCATCACGAGTTCGTCCTGCTGCACCATCTTGATCGTGTGGTACGCACGTTTCTTGCCGCCCCAGTAGTCTACGACGGCATCCGATATCTGCGGCCATCCGTCACGCACGTTCCACCAGATGAGGCCGTTCTTGCCATTGAACTTCTTTCCACGGAACTGCTCCACGAAAGTCTTCATCGCCTCGCCCTGTACGAACTGGCTTTGCCATATGAATTCGTCGAGGTCGTGCGGCACCGAGCCAAACACGGAATTCACCTGCTTGGTCATGAGGCTGTTCCGTCCAGTATGGATGATGGACTTCTCGTCCGTGCCGAATGCGTTTGACGCCTTCGCCTGCCATTCGTCGTTCCAGTGGAAATCTTTGAGCGGATCGTTTCCGGTGATCTTGGTCCACGGATATACGCTATTTTTCGTCATCATTCGTTCGAGGGATTTGCGGTTGGGACAGCCGTGATACCCCATTTCGCTTGCGAAGTAGCATGGCGAATTCGTATAGAACGGCACCTTGTAGTATCCTCTGGCTCCCCATAGGTGGCCTTCCGGCTTTGTGGCCTTTTTCGCATATACGTCTGGGCTTACATATGGCGAACTGGGAAGATAGTCGTGCATCGGATCGTGTTCCCATATCACGTCTGGGATGGTCTTGCGTGAATTGCGGTCGTGGTTCGGATCGAAGCGTCTGCCCAGTTCGCCGCCAAGTTTCCAGTAGAACGCGCCGTCATTCTCGTTGTTGCCGCTCCAGAGGGCGAGAGACGCATGGTTGCGGAAACGCAGCACCACGTCAAGTATCTCCTTGCTGGTGAGGTTCGCGTATTCGTCGTCTTGAGGAAATACTGAACATCCGGTCATGAAGTCCTGCCACACCATGATGCCATTCGCGTCGCACCAGTCGAACAGCTCTTCGGGTTCATACACGCCGCCTCCCCAGATTCGGATCATGTTGCAGTTGAGGTCTTTGACAAGCTCCAGCGTGGGGATCAGGAACTCGCGGTCGCGGCTGTGGAAGCTGTCGAGTGGAACCCAGTTTGTCCCGCGTATGTAGCAGGGCCTGCCGTTCACGATGAAGCGGAACTCGCCGGGCTTGTCGGGATAGATGTCGCGGTTTTCGAGGCGAATGCTGCGGAAGCCGATCTTCTGCGAGTTCCGTGCGAGAAGGGTGCCGTCATCTGCGACGAGTTCCACCGTGGCGTCGTACAGGGCCGGTTCTCCCCATCCGCGCGGCCCCCAGAATTCAACGTCCTTCACTGGAGCCCCGTGCGACTGGGAAAAGACATGATAGGTGTTGAACCGTTTCACGCATTCGTGGATGCGCTTGCCGTTGCGTTCGACCGTATAGCGTATGTCGGCATTTCCGATGTGGCGGAATGGCGCCTGAAGGCGCGCGCGGCATCCAACGCGGGCCGTCTTCGCCCTTGTGTTCACATCAGTTACCAGCCATGCGACTTCGTCGATGCGGCACGCATCCTCGATGTCGATGCGCACGCTTCTCCACAGTCCGGATACGAATGCGCGCGGGAAGATGTCCCAGCCGCCCATGTGTCCGGCCTTGCGGTACGGTTCGCCGTCCGCACCGCCATCCATGCAGTAGCCGAGCACCCCGATCGTGCGGTACTGCGCATCGAGCATGAGCGAGCGGATCAGGACCTGAACGATATTCTCTCCCGGCTTCAGCCTTTTCGTCACGTCGAACTTGTGCGGGATCAGCATGTTTTCCGCTTCGCCGATCTTTTCTCCATTGAGGAATATGTCGGCGAGCGTATCAATCCCATCGAAGACCAACATTGCCCGCTCGCCGGATTTGGCGTCAAACGCAGGAGCGGAGAACGTGCGCGTGTACAGCCATTCATATCCCTCGTATGGACGAAACTTGAAGATGTTCAGACCAATCTCTGGCTCGGGCAGTATCCCGACCGCAACGAGGTCGAGTTCGCAGGTTCCGGGCACGGTCGCATCGGCAGTCTTGTGTTCAGGGATGTCGAGCGTCCGCACGGCTCCGTCGTCCGGCTGCGGGAAGTAGTCGAGTTTCCATTTTCCGTCGAGCGTAACCGACGTTCCGCCGAAGGCCATTGTCGCGCAAACCGCTGCGGCGGTAAGCATTCCGCCTCTTGATGCGAATGTCATGTTTCATCCTTCCTTTCTGCCGTTGCCCTGCCGTCTTGTCATCGGCATTCCAGCAAAAGTGACGCCATTATAGCATTTCTTGGAAGGGCGGTTGTCCCCAGTCGCCGTTTGCGAGGAGCCCTATCTGCCTTTGTTGAGAGTGTCCTTTATTATGGCAGAACTGTTCGGTGTCACGCCGCAAAACATAACTTTGCATATGCGAAATGTGTATAAGTCTGGTGAACTTGAAGTTTCGGCAACTAGTAAGGAATCCTTACTAGTTCAAAATGAGGGCGGACGAAAGATAACGCGCAGGGTGATAGCCTACAATCTTGATGCGATCATATCTGTTGGGTATCGCGTCAACTCTACGCTCGCAACGCAGTTTAGGATCTGGGCGACAAAAATCTTGAAAGAGTATATTCTACACGGATATGCTCTCAATCAGCAGCGTCTGCGCCAGCTTGGGCAGGTTGTCGAGGTGATGAAGCGCGTGTCGAACCGACTGGATGCGGGACAGGTCTTGGATGTCGTAAAGACGTACTCGTCGGCACTGGACCTTCTGGACGCCTACGACCACCAGACGGTGGGCAAGCCAAAGGCGCGGTCGCGTTCGGTCGAGCTGACTTACGCGGACTGTCGTGCGTTCATCGACAACATGACATTCGCTGAGGCGTCGCCGCTTTTCGGCAACGAGAAGGACGGCTCCTTCAAGTCGGCGTTGGGCGTGGTCTACCAGTCCTTCGGCGGAAAGGATCTCTATCCGTCGGCACAGGAGAAGGCGGCGAACCTTCTTTATCTCGTCACGAAGAACCACGGCTTCTCCGACGGGAACAAGCGCATCGCGGCCGGGCTCTTCCTCTATTTTCTCCAGCGCAACAGGCTGCTGCTGCGCAAGGATGGCTCCAAGCGCATCGCCGATTCGACGCTTGTCGCGCTGACGGTCATGATTGCCGAGTCGCGTCCGGCAGAAAAGGAAATGATGGTCAACCTCGTCATGACCTTCTTGGCCTGAGCTCCAAGAGCCGTGCCGAGTGTCTGACCCCAGTGGTTCAAACACCTTGGTTTTGTGCTATAATTCAACCATTCTTTACATGAAAGACCAATTGCTAAATGCCGATTATCGGGACATGGTGACATGCCTTCAGTTTGAGGGCGTGGAGTTCATGTTGGTAGGTGGTTACGCGGTTGGCCTGCATGGTTGGCCACGCACGACATTTGACATTGATTTCTGGATATTGGCCAATCCCAAGAATGCTGCGGCCCTTATGCGGGCGTTGAAAAGGTTCGGAGCCCCGCTGATGGATCTGTCCGAAGAAGATTTCCATGTGCCGGGCATTGTGTTCCAGATTGGGACTGAGCCGCAACGCATTGACATTCTCTCGTCCGTTTCGGGTGTCAAGTATGAGGATGCCGTTTTGCGTGCCGAACTCATGCAAGTGGACGGGCTTTCGCTGAAGGTGATCTCCCTTGAAGACCTCATTGCGAACAAGCGAGCTTCAGGAAGACCCAAGGACATTGCCGATGCGTTAGCATTGGAAAAGTTGAGGGAGCGAAAGAATGGATAGGACGATTGTCAAAAAGACGACTTTGGAGAAGCAGGACGAAGCTTTCTGCCTGTCCCTCTCGCTTGATGACCGGCTTCGGGTCATCGAGGAACTCAATCGCCAAGGTCGTCTGATGGCGGGCTATCCGGCCTCTGCTCCAATGAACCGTTCGGCTGTCCACGTAGCGTAAGTTCAAGTTTGTTGTTTGAAGACACAATCCTCACTTTTCTAAAAAGTGAGGATTCAAATCCTAATTGTCTTGTCATTTGGTTTGCCTTCCGTGTCGAAAACTTATGGCCAAAATATGCCGAGGCGAAAACATCTTTGGAATTTGTGATATAATTTTATGCGTTCTTTTGTGTGTGCGGCTTGCCGCGTGTACGAAGGGGCAAGAATAATAGAGTCCGGGAACTGATTCGGGCGTGACGCGCATCAAGTGCGTTGGCTACCGTTTCCACCCTCGGATACCGAAATCAATTTGCAGCTGCAAAGCGATCGTCACGAGAAATGTGAGAAGTTTCAGGACAGGCGGCACTATGCAGGGAGCGCAATGCGCTTCCTTTCATTGTCTTTCTGTATATGCAATTCTTACAGCCTCTCTCAAGATCAAAGAGAGGCCGTTTCTTTTTTGATCGTGTTGCTGCGCATGACAAGGAGAAGAACCGATGAAGACCATAGGAACTTTTGCGACTGCGCTCATGGTCGCGGGCTGTTTTTCAAGCTCGCGTCATGTCGCTTCGGTGCGGCCCGATACCGTGTTGCCCGACAAAGGGCTGTCAATCAGTTATCGCCTTGATGGCTTGACGTTGACCAAGCCAAACGTCAAGGCAGATGTTGATCAGGTGAAGTTCGCATCTCGGCACGAGGAGGATACGCAGGCGATGCTGAAGGCCGTGCGCGAGTCACTTTACAGGAACTATCCAATGGTCTTTTCCGATTCTCGGTCGGCGCGTTCCCTTACTGTTAGGGTGGCTTGGCGCATGTGCTATCAGGGAGATCCGATCGTCCATTCATTCCTGACAAACTTGATTGTTCCAGATGGAGCCGAACAGGAAACCATCTATTGGGTGACGGTGACCGATTCTGCGGAATCATGGAGTGCGACGGGATCGGCGTCCCGGATGAGCGAAACATGGGAGACATGGTTATTGCCGATCGGCTTTATTCCAATCCCCGGCAAGTCTGACTGGCCCAAGACATTCTGCTTCATGCGTTCAGACAAGGATTCTCTTGTGTCGAATCTGTCTGACAAGGCGAACGGCATTGATTGCGTCCGCGATCTGGTTTTCGAACCCAAGGTTGATGGCGATGTCATCGCGGCTTTGATTATGAGGGCCGTCAATCAGCATCGGCGCGATAAAATCGTGTCGCTGCTCCTTGAGAAAGGAGGTGCGAAGTGAAGGACGTACGGATTGCACGTTTCCCACTCATGCTGCTTGCCGGAATGGTGGCGGGATGTATGGTGTATTCCGATAGAACGGCCGAGATCAAGCGGGATCTTGCGGCCGGGAGGCCGACGGCGTATGACGTCTATTCGAAGACCGGGGGGAACGGGCTTCTCGCGCTACAGGAAAGCGGTCGCCTGGCACAGCTGAACGGAAACTACCGTGAATCAGCCGCCTTGTATGGCGAAGCGATCTCGTTCAGCGATAAGTTGGAGGACAAGGCGCTGTTCAGCATAGGGGATGCGGCCGACGGCACGATGTCTGTCGCTTCTGGCAATGATCTGGCAATGGACTATCCGGTGTTGCCGTTTGAACGCATGATGCTGCATGTGCTGAATTCGCACAATTGCCTTGCAATCGGTGACGTTGACGGATTTGGGGTTGACGTGCGACATCTTGAACGCATCCACGAGCTGTCCGAGCGGTATGTTGCGGAACGATTGAAGAGGGGCGGCAAGACGGCTGAAACTGGCTATGGGCAGACGCGTCAGTCCGTCAATATGCGGTCAAATGGGCTTGTCGCGACACCGTCTGACTTTACGCCAATCATTAACAGCTCGTGCGACAATGCCTATGCGCTTTTCCTTATGGCGCTTTATCGGGAGATGAAGGGCGATGTTCGCGAGGCGCAGTCCTATTATGAGAAGATAAAGAGGCTTGGGGTTTCAAATGATGCGGTCAATAGGGGCATCACCGCATGCCAAGGGCAAGCTGTGGCCAATGATGAGGGTGAGATGGTCGTGTTCTTCGAGGAAGGATTTGTGCCAGGGAAGAGGGTTGACCATGCAGTCGTGGACATGGGCAAATATGCGCCGGATCTGCGCATGACATTGCCGCGCTACGGTCTTGCCGACTGCTTGCCATATCAAGAAGGTGGGCCTCTTATCCTGTTCAAGGGAAGGAAATGCCTCTCCGCGACAACGATGCTCTGTGATATCGCGTCGCTTGCCGTCAAGGCCCATGACGAGCGTATGGAGGGTATTGTCGCGCGTAAGGCACTCTCGTCCGGAGTGTCCAGCAGTCTCATCGGCATAAACAGGTTCTTCAATGGAACGATTACCGTGAACCCGTTTTATGAGGGCATTCTGTTGCTCGGTGGATTGGTCACCTGCCCGGTTGCCGAGATCGCGTACCTCTGCGGCGAACGACCCGATTTGCGGAGTTGGACGCTTTTGCCACGTCGTGTTCAGGTGTCTCGGACAGCGCTCAAAAGCGGTCGCCATGAGATTGCGCTGTATGCATCTGGCATGAGGCAGAATGTGGTGGTGAACGTGAAGCCCAGAGTGAAGACGATCGTTCATTGTATGGCGGTGGCTGGTCGCCTCAGATGCTTTGCGGCGAATCTGGAAAAATAAAGGAAAGGAAAATGATGAAACATGTCATGATGTTGGCGACGCTTGGCACATTGCTGGTGACTGGATGTGCGACCGGCACGGGGGGCTGGGAAGTCTCGCTATTCGAAGGTAAGGGCGAGAGCATGCGGTTTCGCGTGGATGACAATGACTTCGCGGAGACGCTGGGCGTCGAGCGAACACGGATTCGCCGTGCATCGTCAGGCCTTTCCGTGGCCGAGGTGGATGTCCGCAATGCGGACGATGACGATTTCACGTTCCAATACCGATTCGTGTTTCTTGATGCGGATGGCTCGCCCATTCTGCCGGAAGCCCGTTCATGGGATCAGCTTGTCATACATGGCGGCGAAAGCCGCACGTTGTCGGCCACGGCACCTTCGCAAAAGGCTGTCGGTTTCCGGGTTCGCGTCCGGCGCATCACAAAAGGAGAGTGAGACATGAATATCGCTAAAGCTACCTTTGTGCTGATTGCTACGTCTGGTCTTGTCGGTTGTTCGACCACAAGTGAGTCCCCTTACCGCGATCCGGGAGAGGTTCGCGGACGTACGGTTGATTTCACGACCTATGATTTCCAGCAGTGCGCGAATGCGTTGGCGGATGACATTTTGAGCGATTCCACTCTTGCGGAAAAGATCAAGAGGTCTTTTGCCCCGGGCAAGACGCCGATTGTCGTTGTCCGTTTCGAGAACCTGACCTATCAGCATGCCGCTACGGACAAATTGAAAGAGGTCATGCTTGAGACGATTATGGAGCGTCTGCAGAAGTCTGGCCGCTTTGATTTCATGGATCGTCGGGCAGATCGTCTGATCGTCAAGGATTGGGCAGAAGAGCGTGACGGGGCGATTGTTGCGGACGAGTCGTCTGAACCGCTCAAGAATGCCCAGGGTGCAGACTACATTCTCCATGCGACGTTGAATGAGTTCAGAGAGGGCGATGGCCGCGTACATGATGTCTACTACAAGATGTCGGCGAGACTCGTCAGCAAGAGAACAAAGAAGAGCGACTGGGTCGGTTCTAAAGAAATCCGAAAGGTCAGCAAACGGTCGGTTATCGGATGGTAGAAGGAAGGGGATGTGGAAATGTGGAGGATCGCTATTTTGCTCGCTTTCGGAACGACGATTGCAATGTGCCCTGCTATTGCGACGGAATCGAAGAGTCCGCCGGCATCGGCGCATAAAGTGGCACTAATCGTGCAGAACCACTGTGCGCCGGGAGCTGGCATCCCCATGATGGCCTTGACGGATGCGCTGACCGCACGGCTGTCTGGAAAGGGGCTTCAAGTCATCAATCCATACAATGCGGTTGGGGAAAACGAAAACAGGACGGTTGCCGGTGAAAAGTTGCCAAAGATGTCTGCCATTGAACTCGCGCAGGGGTTGGAAGCAGATGGAGTAATTACCGCATCCGTCATTGAATTCCTTGATACGACAATCGGGAACCCTCCTGTCTTGCATCAGTATGTCGTTCGCCTCGCTTTCAGCCTTGCCGACGCATCGACAGGAGCGACGGTTTGTGGCGAGACCATCAAGGTGAAAAGTCGGCAATACACGATTTCGCAAGACCGTGCCAACCGACTTGAGTATCTTGGTGATTTGATGTATTCCGCAGCCGATAAATGTGCGGATCTGTTGGTTGAAAAAGCGATTGATTGGCATCCGGCTCCGTTGCCGATGCCCGTGGTTTCAAATATTCCTGAAAAGGAGAATTGCGGCGATACTCTTGATCTTGGACATAAGGCGCCCAAGAGCCCGCGAGACAAACTTAAGCCCGATAACGGTATACCCAGAACTGCTGATTTCACGATGTCGGATTTTGATGTGATGTTCGGGTCGCTTGTCAAGGCGATGCTCGTCCATTCGCGATTCAGGGAAAACTATGAGACCGCACAGACGGAGAAAGGCGGACTGCCTATCGTCATCGTTGGTTCGGTGACGAACAAATCGGATGGCGCGGCTTCGCAATCCTACGGCGATCTGCTTCGGGCAATTCCAGACACGCTTCGCATCGAACTCTTCAATTCCAATCTGTTCGATGTCAAGGATGATGAGTTGAGCATGTCACTTGCCCAACGCATCCTATCGAGCGACAAATCGCCGGTTGAGGATGGCGAGCTGATGAGTGCGCTGAAGCAGCATGGTTCGCCAGATTTCGTCATCGTAGGCGACATCCGCCTTTTTGTCGATCATGGGAGGCGCAAGACTTGCCGCGTTCATCTGGCCTTGCACAGTCTCAAGACTGGCAAGGTCGTGTGGGACGGCAAGAAGACGGCGATCAAGTGAGAGGAGGTCGGGCTATGAAAAATGTACTTGGGACGGCAGTTTTTCTGCTCCTTTCACTGTCTTGTTTGGCTGATCCTGCGCGGTGTCTTCTGATTGTCAATAATCGATGCACTAACATGGAGACATTGCCGCTCAATTCCGTTGCGGCTACATTGGAAGCGTCCTTGTCGGGTGATCGCTTCACTTTGGTGAATCCCAAGACGGCACTTGGCGATAGGGCGGCGGCTGATTCGCCTCGTGCGATGGCGCAGAAGCTTGATTGCGACTTTATCATGACGGCGACGATTCAGGAGTTTGTCGGCGAATCGATTGGCATCCCTGTCGTCGCCAACAGGCTGAAGGTTCGTCTTTCGCTCAATCTCGCCAAGGCGGGAACGGGCGATACGGTCTGCGGCATCATGGACGGCGAGTACAGCAAGAACTACAGCATCGAGCGACTGAATGAGGACAATTCAGTCTTGTTTGAGGATCTTTTGCATGGTACTGTCGCCAAAGTATCGAAACAGTTTCTCAAGAAAGCTGAGACGGCGGGAATCGTTGCGCCAGAAGTTGCGTCCTGCAAGGTCTTTTTCGGATGCAATGTCCTTGGCGCGGACGTTCAGATTGACGGCGTTTCGCATGGAACGCTCCCTGCGGAAGTCAAGGTCACGCCGGGCATCCATCGGATCGAGGTTTCCTATCCGCCATATTATCTGCCATTTGTGCGCCACGAGGCGAAACTGTTTGATGGTCAGACATTTGCCGTTGTGCTGCAGCTGACGGACGAAGGGCGTGCGTTGAAGGAACAGGATCGCAAGACGCACAACGAGCAGAGAGACGTGGACGACACGCGAGCCGAGCGGAGCGAACTCTTCAAGAAGCAATTGGCACTTGCTGATGCTCTGTTGGAACGTTATAAGGATTTGGGCGCGACGGATGATTTCGTTCGCAAGACGGTTGCCGATGGTGTGTCGATTTACTGGAAGAACTCACATGGCCAGATTGCCATCACCGACGGAAAGGCCGAAAAGATCGAGTTTGCCACGCCGAAGACGAACACCAACGACCCCGTTGTCGTTCCCGACACCGGCAATGCGCTCAAAACCCTGCGCGAAATCCTCGATCCGAAAGGGGGACGATGATGAAGCTGGTTTGGCTTTTGTGCGTTGCCGCATGGCTTGCGTTTGTTGCGGATGAAGTATGCGCAGTTAATCCTAAGGTTAAACGGGAATCAAGTCAGGAGGTTGTTTCTTTTCGTGGAAAGGCGGTAAATCCTGGCATAGACTCAAGCGTAAGGTCTACCGAATCGCGATTGAAGAGTTTGGACAAGCAATCGCTTTTTGATGCAGCAAAGAAGAAGGGGCCGTTGAAAATGCCGAAGTATGGTTTGGTGTTGGCTTCTGACATCAGAAATTATCCGCTTGTTGACAGGTATCTGGAAGATTCGCTTGCTAATCCACAAGTAAATGCATACTTCATACTGCAGGAGGACTATGCCTTTGAGGATTTGGAGGGACAACACCATGTCATCCCTGCTGGCTTTATTTGGGATGGAGCCTCCATCCCAAATCTGAAAGAAAAAACGTTAAAAGGTTGGGTCTCGACGGGATGGCTTGAAGTGGGTAATACGCGGTACACTTCAGCCATAAGCGAAGGATTGATTCATGATTGGATGTATCGAAATCCACTGAAGTATTCAAAAGTGGACGCTGACTTATTGTTCTATGCCAACTTGATACGTTGCAATAATCCAGACCCTGGGGCGATGTATCTGGGCGTGCACTATGCCGGGGACGACTCTTATAATGCACATAGGGACAAGGCGTTGAAGGGGCTGTACGATGATTTTGACAGCGACTTCTATAAGACGAATACTGTGATTTACAAGTCAGGTCAAACGGCTCACAATCCAGAGGCTGCAGTTCGTGATCAGCAGGACAAGAAAGATGGACAGCTAGAGGAGAAGGTTTCTCACGCCAAGCCTGTCTCTATGGACGATCTCAAAAAGATGGATCTGGATGATTCTAATGGTGACTGGTGTCAATGTGCGAATCCTGGCTGCGCGAAAGAGATTAATCGCGAAAATGGCAAGCTCAAGTCCTTTTATATCGGATTTCGATGTGCTCATTGCAAGAAGGTGAATGTGAAGTTCGCCAAAGAGGCCCTTTGTTACGAGAAACTCATAAAAGACGCAGGCGGTGATTCTCAATGGCTTGGCCAGAATGCCGAAGCGGATGCCAAGGCCGCAGGTAATGTCAAGTGAAGTGGGGCGTGAGGGTTAGCTGTCCGACAACGGCTCGCATTATGGTCAAAATAAAATATGCCGGGGTGAAGACATCTCTGAATTTATGATATAATTTTAGGCGTTCTTTCGTGTGTACGGCTTGCCGTGTGCGCGAAGGGGCAAGAATAGAGTCCGGGAACTGATTCGGGCGTCAAGCGCCGTCAAGTGCGTTGGCTACCGTTTCCACCCTCGGATACCAAAATCAATTTGCAGCTGCAAAGCGATCGTCACGAGAAATGTGAGAAGTTTCAGGACAGGCGGCACTATGCAGGGAGCGCAATGCGCCTCCTCTCCATTGTGTTTCTGTCTAGGCAATTCTCACAGCCTCTCGTGGAATGCATGGAGAGGTTTTCTTTATGTTGGCCGCCGAATGGTGAAGCAAGGCGGCACATTCTTCAACCTGCAACGATGTGTCAGTCAAACGAGACAGGCGAATGAAGGACAGACAGCATGAGAAAGACAATAATGGTGGCCATTGCGCTTTGCGGCACCGCAATCGTTTCGGGTTGCGGCAATGAGGGAGACAAGAATAAAAGAGGCCCGCTTAAGGCCATCTCGGAGGGTTGGAACAAGGCCCAACAGGGAGCGGCATCAGGCGCATCCGCGATGCGAGGACGCAATCTGTTTGTAGGAATTACGCAGGCGAACACCGAACGCGAGGCTGCGGGACTCGATGGGGTTTGGCCGCGTACGGCCGGAAACCTGTCCGGCGACAAGAATGACATTGCCGGAATTGACTTCAAGAATTCTACGGAGTATTTCAAGGCGCTTTTCGATATGGCTTCCTTTGGAAAGGCCAATTGGCAACCGTATGTGTCTGGGGTTGATCTAGATGTGCTGAAACTGTCCAAAGACAGCGGCCCTTGCGATTGGATAGTGGCCGCCAACGTGAAAGACGAGTATAGCGACGTCATCCCCGTGCTGATTTCGGCGAATGTCGATCCAAAGGCGCTGAAGACGTCGTTCAGCGGAAATGACAATACCCCAATCCCGTTTGGGTCGCAAGTAGGCCGCACAAAATTGCCCTGGTGCGACGCCTTTGTCGTCGTGATCCGGAAGGGTGGGGCGGCGCAGGTCATAGAGGCCAAGAACTTCACATACTCGATGCTGTATGGCAGACAGCCGTTTTCCGCTCCAGGGCTGAAGTATCTCGACGTGCAATAATGTGAAGTCGGCGCATGGCCTGCATGATGGCACTGGTCTTGCGTAATCACCTGTGAAAGGAGGGATTGATGACGGAAACGCCAATTAACGAAGGCGACACGAAGCCGTGTCCGTTTTGTGGGGAGACGATCAGGGCGGTGGCGAAGAAGTGTCGCTTCTGCGGGGAAATGCTGGACGGATCGGTGGTGCCGTCGGGCGGCAATAAGCCCGATGCGTCCATACAGGTCGTCGTGAAGTCCGAGCAGGCGGTCACGCCATGTGCGCCGCCACCGCCGATCTATCCGAAGAGCCGTGCTGCATTCATTGTCCTCGCGATCCTGTTGGGACCGCTGGGCGTCCATAACTTCTATGCGGGCTACAACTTGCGAGGAGGCATGCAGCTCGCGACGACCATCCTTCTCGGATGGTTCGTTGTGCCGCTAATTGCGGTATACATCTGGATTCTTCTCGAAATCCTGTTCGTTCGGGAGGACGAGAGGTGCGTTCGTATGGCCTGACCTCCGAGTCAGGCAAGCAAAACAAGAAAGGAAAACAAATGGGAGTAAAGTATTGTCATGCCTGTAAGCGCAATGTGACGCCGAGCAAGAAGTTCAACTGGCTCGTCTTCATCTTCCTCTGCGGGCTGTTCTATCTGCCGGTGTACCTTCTCAAGAGCAAGAAGTGCCCGATATGCGGAGGCTCGAACTTTGGGCCGGCACAGTAAGTGTTCGGATCATGCGGCCGTTGGCGCGTCGGGATCGACATGGTGGATGCTGCTTTCGCATCATGCGCCATGCGATCTCGACCGCACATGGCCGATGTTCGGCGTACGGGTCTGCGTCCGTTGCTTCGCGATGGCGCTGGCGGTTCCATGTGGCATCGCCATTGTCTGGGCATTCGCGCTTCACCCCACATTGTTTCGTTCGCCTTTCGCATTGGCGTTGATGCTTCCGGCTGGGATCGATTTTACGGCAGGGGAACTCTACAAGGGCTACCCTCGAACGAATGCCTTCCGATTCATGTCGGGCTTTGCCTTTGGGTTGGGTGTCGGCATCACGCTCGGCTGGTGGGTTTTTGCGGGCGCTGCCACTCCATTTGCCGCTTTCGCCGCTCTGGCGGTTCTCATGGAGTTCGCGATCGCCTGGGCGTTCCATTTCACTGGCCATCTTGAAGGCTACATCGCCAAGTATGAGGCTGCGTGCCGTGGCTCGTGAGGCCCACGCCGCTTCAATCCGTCTTGGAGGATTGCAACCCAGGCGGGCGGCTCAAATTCCTGAATGTCTTTCCGAGCGGTCTCGGCAGCAGTCCGAACATTCTCATTTGGTTTCTCATCAAGTCGCCTTTGCATATGCGGTGTCGTATTCATAGGCTGTCTTTCCGCCGAGCAGCCTCCGGTGGATCGAGTTGATGACCCTCTCCAGCCGGTGCATCTCCGCGCGCGTGCACCTGCCGAAGTCGGTCCCCTTGGGGTACCACCTGCGCACGAGCCGGTTGCAGTTTCCGCTGGATTACTTTTCCCATGATGTATAGGCCTATGTACGTGGATTGTTAGTCTATGATAAATATTTACGACTTCTCGCATTTTTCTTTAACCGGGGCGTTTGTCCAAGAAGGGAGGTGTGCTATAATGGCATCATTGGAAAGAAAAAGGCTGGGTACCATGTCATTATGCTACAAGAAACTCTGGAAGCAGCTGATTGATCGAGACATGACGCGGACAGATCTGCGTTTGGCCACAAGCATATCCCCGTCTACCTCCGTAAGCCCCGTCCTTCCCCCGGACATCATGGGTGTGTATGTCTACCTGCCGGAGTTTAATGCATAGTGGTTGCAGTTGAAGAGGAAGCGGCCAATGAAACTTGAAGGATTTGACAAATACTACGAGGCGCCGGAACCCGGGCGACGCGAACGGGCATACGGCTGGGCGACGGCCATCGGCCTTCAGGATGTTGATGGCCTCAGGCCTTCGCAATACCTTATCGACACGGCGAAGAGAAACATCGAAGGCGAGATTTCCGCAGATGAGGCGCGGCGTCTTGTCGATGAATACTACGCGACCAAACTCGGACATGACGAACCGGAGGATGCAGAGGAAGCCGACAAAGTGTCTGCACGGATGATTTCCATAATCAATACGCCGGGATTCCGGCTTTCGCCAGAGTATTATCTTGGTCTTCACAAGAAGATATTCGATGGCGTATTTCATCATGCCGGCACGATTCGCGACGTTGAATTGACGAAGCGCGAATGGGTGCTCAACGGAGACACCGTGGAATACGAACTTTCCTGCATGATCGAAAAGTCCCTCGCTTATGATTTCGACAACGAGAAGAAATTCAAGTACAAGGGGCTCTCCGAAGATGCGTTTGTCGAGCATTTCGCCTCGTTCATCTCCGGAGTTTGGCAGATACATCCCTTCCGCGAAGGCAACACGCGAACGGTAGCTCTATTTGCGATAAAATACCTAAAGGCGATGCGGCACGACGTGACGAACGACCTGTTCGCCAAGAAGTCGTGGTACTTTCGGAACGCTCTCGTGAGGGCGAACTATTCCAACATCAGGCTCAACGTCGATAAGACGCAGTTGCCGCTTGAAGAGTTTTTTAAAGTGCTTATATACGGCGATGAAATAGAGCTTCACAATCGCTTTTTGCGGATTGGACAGGAATACGGCACTGCGGCGGGAGAAGCGGCAACAGATTTGCACCGACGCGATATCGGGATAAATGACGGTATAAACCGCACTAATGTCGTAGTAAGTGACGTAATAAATAATCCTGATGTCGTAGTAAATGACGGTGTGAAAGGACAAGATGTCGTAGTAAATGTCGTAGCAAATGGCGAAACAGCATTGTCGGTTGCCGAAGAGCGAGCAATCAATGGACTGTTGAGAAATCCCCGTCTTACAGCATCGGCGCTTGCCGTTTTGTTGGAGACATCACCCCGTCAGGCTCAACGCATTATCGCATCGCTAAAGAGGAAAGTCGGTTTGAAGCGGCGTGGGGCAGACAAGAACGGCGAATGGTATTTTGAATCAGGAGCTTCAGGACAATGAAACATCACTCCATCCTCTCCGTAGAGACCTTCACGCTCGAAGGGAGAAGGGACGCTCTTCGCGCCCGACCTTGATGCGCGGTATGCGAGGCTCTATGGCCTCGACGAACGGGAACTTCGCTACACTCTCGACCCTGCCGATGTTTACGGCGAAGATTACCCGAGCGAATCCTTCCGCGTGCTGAAGGAAAAGGAAATCGCCGAGTTCGGCGAATACCGCACCCGCCGCATGGTTCTCGACGCTTGGGAAAGGATGAAGGGAGAAGGAAGATGAAGGCGGGGGCGAGCGTGGCGTGCCTTGTGGTAGAATGCTGCGCGGGGGTGCGACATGACACTTGAAGAACTCAAGAAACTGATTGCCGACGACGAGGGCGAGACGGTGGAGGTGAAAGAGACCATAACGGATGATTCCATGTAATGCTCGGTGTGTCGCGCAATATTTTTGGTATAATTCGCGAAACAACAGGAAGAAGGAGGATGGACATGAAGAATCTCGTTTTAAGTGGTGTGGCGTCCCTTGCGCTTGCGGCCGGCGTGGCCGGCTGCGCGACAACCGTGGCAAGGGAGACGCAGTTGGACATGAGGGCGAAGACTGCCGCGCTTGAGCCGCAGGACGTCAGGCGCACGGTGGAGAAGATGGTCGATTCGATGCTTGCCGACCAGGATTTCATCGCAGAGATAGGCGGGAGGCGTCCGGTCCTCGACATCACGGGAATCAAGAACCGTTCGACCATGCATCTCGACATGGCGTCGATCACGGATTCGATCCGCACGAAGCTCATCCGCTCGCGCAAGTTCCGCTTCATGGATCGCACGAATGCGGCGGATGACCTCCAGTTCATGAACGACCAGGCCCTGAATGGGCTTACGGACCAGAAGAAGGCCGTTCGCGCAGGGCGGCAGAGCGCGGCGCAGATGTATCTGTACGGGGCGCTTACGGAGATGCGCGACCATACGAACGGCGTCACCGACAGGTACTTCAAGTTCACGCTCAACCTGAAGGATCTCGCGAGCGGCGAGATCGTCTGGACTGACGAGCAGGAGATCCGCAAGGAGCAGACGAACAACCTTATGGGCTTCTGATCGGCCGCGAATGCAAGGCCAAAGGACTGCGACCGGGTTGGAGACTTGCAGATACCGGGGTACTTTGGTATAATGCACGGCGTTTTTTTGGTTATTTGGAGAAAGTTCCGCAGATGGCAATAATTCTCGGTCTTCCGAAAGGGAGCTTGCAGGAATCGACCTTCGCGCTGTTCAAGCGCGCGGGTTTCAATGTCACGTGCTCTTCCCGCAGCTACATACCGTCCATAGATGACCCTGAAATCAAGTGCCGTCTCCTGCGTCCGCAGGAGATGAGCCGCTATGTCGAGCTTGGTCTTCTCGATGCCGGCATTTGCGGATACGATTGGGTGTACGAAAACGGATCCGATGTCCAGGAGGTCTGCGAGCTCAACTATTCCAAGGCCACGTCAAACCCCGTGCGCTGGGTGCTGGCCGTGCCGAACGATTCCAAGGTGAAGTCGGTAAAGGACCTGAACGGCAGGCGCATCTCCACGGAGGCGGTTGGTCTCACGAAGCGGTATCTCAAGAAGAACGGCGTAAAGGCTGATGTCGAATTCAGCTGGGGCGCCACCGAGGTGAAGGCTCCCGAGCTTGTGGATGCGATCGTCGATCTTACCGAGACGGGCTCTTCGCTTCGTGCGAACAATCTGCGGATCGTCGATACGATCCTCACTTCCACCACGCGAATGATCGCGAACAAGAAGGCTTGGAAGAATGGCGCAAAGCGGGCGAAGATGGAGCAGATAAAGATGCTTCTCCTCGGGGCTCTTGACGCGCAGCGCCGCGTTCTGCTGAAGCTCAATGCTCCGGCGAAGAAACTTGAGAAGATAGTGAAGGCTCTGCCGGCCCTGCACGCGCCTACGGTCAACAAGCTCAATGATCCGGATTGGTTCGCAGTGGAGACTGTCGTGGAGGAGCGTCTTGTGCGCGATCTGATCCCGACGCTCCGCGAGGCAGGGGCGACCGGAATAATAGAGCTGGCCCTCAACAAAGTCATCTTTTAGTACACGCCGAGTTCCGGCGCGCGTGTGCGGCGGAACGCAGACATCAACCAAAGGAGAAATCAAGATGGGTTCCATCAAGAAGAAACGCCGCAAGAAAATGTCGAAGCATAAATACGACAAGCGCATGAAAGCGCTGCGGCACAAGAACAAGTAAGCTTGCGCCGCAAGTGGGGAAAGAGGCCTCCGGCAGTCGCTCGGGGGTCTCTTTTTGTCACCTATGCGGCGTGGACGCCGGTTGAAAGTATGCTATAATCACCAGCCACAGTTGATGTAAGGCTTTGGGAGTGCTTGCGGAATGGCTTTTACAGGCAAGAGGATCGGACTCGCGTTAGGTGGCGGCGGCGCAAGGGGGCTTGCGCACATAGGCGTGTACCAGCGCCTTGTCGAATTTGGAGTGCCCCTGCATTGCGTCGCAGGGACGTCCATCGGCGCGATAGTCGGCGCCTTCATCGCGTCCGGCAATGTCGGAAAGGCGCTTGAGTGGTGCGCGATGCCGGACTGGAAGAAGTTCCCGGGGCTGATGCTCGAAACCAGGCTTACGGCGAAGGCGATATCTTCCGGCAAGCGCATTGAGAAGCTTCTTGCGGACATGATAGGGGTGTCGCGCTTTGAAGGGTTGCGCATTCCGCTTGGCGTCGTGTCCACGGACCTCAACACGGGCGAGGCGGTTGTGATGCGCGAGGGGGACTTGATTTCGGCGGTTCGCGCATCAATGTCCATACCAGGCGTGTTCCTCCCGGTGGAGCGCGAAGGGCGGGTGCTGGTGGATGGCCAACTCGTGAACCCCGTGCCTGTTGACGTATGCCGGGCAATGGGGGCAGATGCCGTGATCGCGGTGGACATCAATCCCCCCAATCCTGCGTCTGCGGCGCGTCCGCTCGAACGGTTCAACCTGATCGAAATCATTGCGAGTACCGTGACGATCCTCAACTGCGAACTCACGAGGCGCGTCCTCGCGGAGAACGTGCCGGATGTGCTGATCCGTCCGGCTGTGGGCGGCGTGATGGCCCTGAATTTCAGGCATGCGGAACGGCTTGTGGAGATAGGCAGACAGGCGGTCGACGAGAGCGTCGCGCAGGAACTCCGCGGCTTGATTGGCTGACGGCGACAAGCGGCTTGTTGGAATTGTCTTGCAGCCGATAGAATCGGCATGTAGCGACGGCGCCCTCGCCGTCGCATGATGATCATTCATGCCATGTACCGTCACTACATGAGAAATGTGGTAGAATCCATGCTTTCAAGATGATAGACCTGAAATCCAGGATTAAGTGGTGGATCGCCGTTTCGCTTTCGGCGATGGCCGTGCTTGCGCTGTTTTCGCGCAGCGTCGCATTCTCGTACATCGGCATCGATGACGCCGCGTATACGTTCCGCAATCCGTTTGTGGCTTCGGGCTTTAGCCTCGACAATGTAGTGGAGGCATTCGCGAACCTTCGCCACGGCGGCATATGGATGCCGATCACCTACATCTCGTACATGGTTGACTTCTCCATTTGCAAGATGTCGGGCATCCCGCTGATGCAAATGCTTCACCTAACCAACGTGCTGCTGCATGCCGTCAATTTCTGCCTGCTCATTCGCTTCATGCGAGGACTTTGCGTCCCATCTTCTGTACGGCCATTTTCTGCGATGGCGGGAGGGTCGCACGACGGCGAGGGCGCCGTCGCCACGCAAGATTTCGGTCGCGCAGGAGCGCGACCCTCCCGTGTCACGCACGACGGCGAGGGCGCCGTCGCTACGCAAGATTTCGGTCGCGCAATGCACGGCGGTGACACGCAAATGGTTCAATCGCCAAATGGCCAAATGCAATCGCAAATCGTAAATCGAAAAATCGTAAATTCCCCAGAGCAATCGGAAATCGCAAATCGAAAAATCGCAAATGGCAAATTCCTTTTGCTCATTGTCTTTGCCGCACTTATCTGGGCAATCCACCCCTTGCGCGTAGAACCGGTCGCCTGGGTTGCGGCACGGAAAGAGCTTCTTTGGACGATGTTCGCGCTCCTGGGTCTTCTGGGTTGGACGAGGCTTTGCGGTCCGGGGAGCCGAGCGCTTGGGCAGCCATCCGATTCAACCGCCACGACGACGAGGGCGTCGTCGCCACGGCAAGGCTTCGGTCGCGCAGGAGCGCGACCCTCCCGTGTCTCGCACGACGGCGAGGGCGCCGTCGCTACGCAAGGCTTCGGTCGCGCAGGAGCGCGACCCTCCCGCGCGGTGCATGGCGGCGACACGCAAATGACCAAATCGCCAAATGGCCAAATGCAATCGGAAATCGTAAATCGAAAAATCGTAAATTCCCCAGAGCAATCGCAAATCGCAAATCGAAAAATCGCAAATGGCAAATGGCTCGCTTGCCTTACGGTGCTTTTCTGCATCCTTGCCTGCCTCTCCAAGCCGACCGCCATGTGTTTCCCGCTACTGGCATTGCTCGTGGATTGGTGTGTGAGGCGAAAACCCAATGCAATCGGAAATCGCAAATCGAAAATCACGGCCTACATCCTGATGCTTCTGGTTGCCGGGGCAACGGCCGCCGTTGCGGCCTATTCGCAGACGCATGTAGCGGGACAGGATGTGACGTCGATCTATGCAACCCCGCTGCCGCAACGCCTGGTCAATGCGCTTTCCGCAATCGGATACTATCTTCGCGCCACCATATGGCCATTTGGACTGCACATTGATTGCCGCACGGTCAAGTCGCTGATGCCTCTTGAAGGTTGGCTGAATCTGTCCGTATTTGCTGCCGCGTGTGCGGCATGCCTGTGGTCTGCGTTTCGCGGTTGGCGGAATGCGCCAAATCGCAAATCGGGAGGTCATCTGTCTTCAGCCGCCACGACGGCGAGGGCGTCGTCGCCACGGCAAGCGACGGCGGGAGTGACGCAATTCATTGTATCCGAGTCCGGCTTCGGTCGCGCAGGAGCGCGACCCTCCCGTGTCACGCACGACGGCGAGGGCGCCGTCGCCACGCAAGGCTTCGGTCGCGCAGGAGCGCGACCCTCCCGCGCAACGCACGGCGGTGACACGCAAATGACCAAATCGACAAATGGCCAAATGCAATCGGAAATCGCAAATCGAAAAATCGTAAATTCTCCAGAGCAATCGGAAATCGTAAATCATCAATCGAAAATCAAGGACGCGCTCATCTTCTCGATCCTTTGGTTTGCCACCGGACTGTTGCCGACGCTCGGCATTTTCGGCGGGTTCGGGATCGAGGCACACGCGGATCGTTTTGCCTATCTCCCGTCCATGGCCATTCCCTTCCTGTGCGCCGCGTTGTTTGCGGTGGGTGTCGGTGATTTTGGAGGTGTCGCCGGGCGTTCCGACGCGGATGGTTTGTCCCCCAGCGGCATCGCCGTGAAATGGGCCTTGCCGGCTGCCGTGCTTGCGCTTGCGGCCGTGACATTCCGGCAGCTTGGATTCTGGCGGGATGACGCCACCGCATACCATCGCGTCCTCGTGTGCGACCCGGAGCATCCGCGCGCGATGGTGCATGTGGCTGATTCGCTTTGCTCGCGCAGACGCGATTTCGCCGGCGGGATAGCTATGTACAGGAAGTCTCTGTCACTTGCCGATACCGTTCCGGACGGAGGGATCAATGTTGCGGATGTGCGGGCCCGCCTTGCGTATGCGCTTGCGTCGCGTGGCGGCTACGATGACTTCGGCGAGGTGAAGCGCCTTGGGGCTGACGTGCTGAAGGATGTGCGTCTTGACAGGCGCGGCATGATGCTTGATGCGCTTGGCACCGCCTTCATGCAGGAGGGGGATTACAGGTTGGCGGCCATGTTGTTTGAGGCCTCGCTGAAGGCCCCTGACCGTTTCTGGCCAAAGGCATCAACACAGCGCAAGCTGGATGTGTGCAAAGGTGGGTTTTGATTAAATCGCAAATCGTAAATAGGGAATGATGAACATGCCACGTATCGCGCTTACCGGCGGAATCGCCTGCGGGAAGTCGCTCCTCGCCAAATACCTGAACGAATTCGGCATAGAGACGCTTGACGCCGACGATGTCGCGCACGGGCTTGTCCCGGCGGAAGAGCGGCGGCTGATCGCCGACGAGGTGTTCGCAAATCCTTCAAAGCGCAGGGAGCTTGAGGCTCTGTTGCACCCGATCATAAGGAAGCGGCTCGAGGCGTTCTCCGCGTCTGCGGGGCCTGGACGCATAAGGATCGAGATAATACCTCTTCTTTTTGAGTGCCATTGGGAATCCGATTATGATATAATTATCTGCGTTTCTTCCCCCCGTAGCATCCAGGTCGCAAGAATGACCATGCTGCGCGGCTATTCGGAAGAGCATGCCGAAGCCCGTCTGGCCGCGCAGATTCCCGTAGAGGAAAAGGCGGCCCGTTCCGACTATGTGGTAGTCAATGACGGTTCGGCGGAAAATCTCAGGATTGAAGCCAAGAAACTGGCTGATTGGTTGAAAGGTAAATGTGATGGCTGAAGAAGACGTTGGAAACGCTGCAGGCGTATCCGTTCCAGAGAAGAAGGAACGGGCGAAGAAGGCTGCGACCCCGAAGAAGGCGGAAGTTGCCGAGGGCAAGGTCGAGGAAGCCGCCGCTCCGGTCCAGAAGGAGAAGCCGCAGGAGGCCGCCGCTCCCGCCCGGGAGCGGCAGGAAAACAATGCGCCGGCGGCGGAAAAGCGCGAACAGAACCCTGATGGTTCCGCAGTGCCGCCGGCCGCAAACTCGCCGCATCCGGAACAGTCGGGCAACAGGCAGCGCCAGGACCAGTCCGGCAACATGAGCCGGAAGCAGCGTTGGATGCAGAGGATGAAGTCGCATGGGCGAAACGGCGGCAATGGACAGGGCGGGCAGCCCCAGCCGCAGGTTCAGCGCAATCCCGACCTTCCCGAATACAAGCTTGCGGACATACATTCATGGGACAACGCCATGATTGTCGCAAGGCTGTGGCCGGATGCGAACGCCGAGGATCTTGGCGCGATGAAGCGCCATGAGATCATCTTCAACGCGATACGCAGCTACCTTGCCAGGGGCGGCGCCGTTCGCGCAAGCGGATGCCTTGAGATCGTCCGGGATGGATACGGCTATCTCCGCAGCGCGAAGACCAACTTCCTGGCGTGTCCGGAGGATGTGTTCGTGCCCCAGCAGCAGATCCGCAGGCATATGCTCCGTCCGGGCGACACGGTGGAGGGGCCGCTGCGCGATCCGCGCGACCGGGACCGCTACTTCGGGCTCGGCGGCGTCCTCACCGTGAACGGCAAGACCCCGAGTGAGGCGGCGCGGATCGTGCACTTCGAGAACCTGGTCCCGACGTTTCCGACCCGGCGCATTGTCCTGGAGACTACGCCGAACGAGTATGCGACGCGCGTCGTGGACATCTTCACGCCGATCGGTTTCGGGCAGCGCGGAATAATAGTCGCCCCGCCCCGCGTCGGCAAGACCGTCCTGCTCCAGAAGATGGCGAACGCCATAACGGCGAACCATCCCGAGGCGATGCTCATAGTGCTACTCATTGACGAGCGTCCGGAAGAGGTCACTGACATGCAGCGGAACACGAAGGCCATGGTGCTTTCGTCCACGTTTGACGAAGAGCCCCAGCACCACGTGAATGTCGCCGAGATGACGGGCGAGATGGCGCGTCGGCAGGTCGAGAACGGGCGTGACGTCGTGATCCTGCTTGATTCGATAACGCGCCTGGCGCGGGCATACAATACAGTCCAGCCGCATTCGGGCAAGATACTCACGGGCGGCGTGGATGCGCTCGCCCTGCACCGTCCAAAGCGCTTCTTCGGCGCGGCCCGCAACATCGAGGGCGGCGGCTCGCTCACGATCATAGCGACGGCCCTGATAGACACCGGGTCCCGCATGGACGAGGTGATCTTCGAGGAGTTCAAGGGAACGGGCAACATGGAGCTTGTGCTTGATCGCGGCCTTGCGGACAAGCGCATATTCCCGGCGATAGACATAGAGAAGTCCGGCACGCGCAAGGAGGACCTGCTTCTCGACCCGATGGAGCTCGAGAAGACGTGGGCGCTGCGCCGCGTTCTCGCGGATGCGGGCCCGGAGCGCGCGATGCAGAGCGTGCTGAACGGAATGAAGAAGATCAAGACGAATCCGGCGTTCCTGCTTTCGCTCGACCTGAAGAACCTGTAAGGGTGGTCTGAAGTGGGCGACATCGAGATACATGGTGCGCGGCAGCATAACCTCAAAAACATCGACGTCACGATACCGCGCAACTCGCTGACGGTTGTGACCGGGCTTTCCGGCAGCGGAAAGAGTTCGCTTGCGTTCGACACGCTCTATGCGGAGGGCCAGCGCCGCTACGTGGAGTCGCTAAGCGCCTATGCGCGGCAGTTCCTCGACCAGATGGAGAAGCCTGACGTCGAGAAGATAGAGGGACTTTCCCCGGCGATAGCGATCGAGCAGCGCACCTCTGGCGGCAATCCCCGCTCCATCGTCGCCACGGTCACGGAGATACACGATTACCTGCGGCTTCTCTACGGATCCGTAGGGGTGGCGCACTGCCCGAAGTGCGGACGCGAAGTGGTGCGGCAGTCCGCAGAGCAGATCGTGGAGTCGATAATGTCCATCGCGGACCCGTCTTCAGCGGGATCCGTGCGGCTGATCCTTTACGCCCCTGTCGTGAAGGGCAAGAAGGGCCGCCACGAGGATACCCTTGCGGAGATAAAGCGGCAGGGCTTTGCGAGGGTGCGGATAGACGGCGATACGTATCCGGTTGACGAGCTGCCGGAGATCGACAAGAAGAAGAGCCACAACATCGATGTCGTTGTCGATCGGCTGGTGCTGCCGTGCGACCGCACACGCCTCACCGATTCCGTCGAGCTTGGGCTGAAGGCCGGGCGCGGCGTAGTCTACGCAGAGCCGGCCGGCGGCGAGCCAATGGTGTACTCCGAACTGAACGCCTGCCTGTCGTGCGGAATATCGTTTGACGAGCTGAAGCCGCGTTCGTTCTCGTTCAACTCGCCGTTCGGGGCGTGCCCCACGTGCGGCGGACTCGGCGCGATATACTATTTCGACGAGGATCTCGTCGTGCCGGACAGGTCTCTCCCGCTGAAGGAGTGCATCCATCCGTGGCGCAGGGCCGGACACAACGCGATAATGTACTACAATGCGCTGCTTGAGCACATCGCGAAGCAGTACGGCGTGGATCTCTCCACTCCGTACGAGAAGCTGCCATCGGCGTTCCGCAAGAAGCTGATGCACGGATTCGAGGATGACCTCGTGCTTCCGTGGCGCAGCGTCGACAAGCCGTTCGAAGGCGTCTTGGCCACACTTCAGAGGCGGCTCGCCGAGGCGGAGGATGACGAACACCGCGCCAAGCTCGAGGCCTACCAGAGCGAGCGGCAGTGTCCGGCGTGCCACGGCACCCGCCTGCGCGAAGAGTCCCGCGCCGTAACCGTTGCGGGCAAGACCATCATCGAGGTGATGGGGATGAGTGTAAAGGATTGCCTTGCGCACTTCGAGTCTCTTTCGCTCCCTCCCGAAATGAAGGATGTCCACAAGGAGATAGTGAAGCGATTGCGGTTCCTGTATGATGTGGGCCTCGACTACCTTACCCTCGACCGTCCGAGCGCGACGCTTTCCGGCGGCGAAATGCAGAGGATACGCCTTGCCACGCAGATAGGGAGTGGATTGACCGGTGTGCTGTACGTGCTGGACGAGCCTACGATAGGCCTCCACCCGCGCGACAACGAGCGTCTGATCGCGACGCTGAAAGGATTGCGGGACAAGGGCAACACCGTGGTGATCGTGGAGCACGACGAGGAGATGATGCGCACGGCGGATTACATAATAGACCTCGGGCCGGGCGCGGGGCGCGAGGGCGGAAGGCTGATGTACCAGGGCGATTTCGCCGGCCTTCTCAAGTGCGGCAGCCTCACGGCCGACTATCTTGCGGGGAAGCGGCGCATCACGGGGAGCGGGACCAAGGGCCGGATTGCAAGGCCTGGGAACTGCATTACCCTGTCTGGCTGCACGGAGCACAACCTGAAGAACATAACCGTGCACATCCCGCCCGGCACGTTCACCGTCGTCACGGGGGTTTCCGGCTCCGGCAAGTCTACACTCATCGACGAGACGCTTAAACGCGAACTGATGCGCCGTTTCTACCACGCAAAGGCGAAGCCGGGGAAATTCAGGAAGCTCACAGGCGTAGACTGCATCGACAAGGTGATAGAGATCGACCAGTCCCCGATAGGCCGCACTCCGCGCTCGAACCCCGCCACATACGTAGGCTTCTTCTCGGATATACGCGAGCTCTTTGCGCAGACCGAGGGGGCGAAGGCCCGTGGATACACGCCGGGCAGATTCAGCTTCAACGTGAAGGGCGGACGCTGCGAGACGTGCGGGGGCGACGGCGTCCGCAAGCTTGAGATGAGCTTCCTTCCGGATGTGTACGTCACGTGCGAGCAGTGTAACGGGCGCCGCTTCAACAAGGAGACGCTTGAGGTGCGCTACGGCGGCAAGAACATCGCCGAAGTGCTGGACATGACGGTCGCCGAGGCGTGCGAGTTCTTCGCGAAGGTGCCGCGACTTGCCGGCAGGCTCAGGACGCTTGTCGATGTCGGCCTTGGGTATCTGGGGCTTGGGCAGCCGGCCACGACGCTTTCCGGCGGCGAGGCCCAGCGCATCAAGCTCGCGACGGAACTGTCGCGCAGGTCTACGGGCAGGACGCTCTATCTGCTTGACGAGCCGACTACCGGGCTGCATTTCGATGACATAGCGAAGCTGATGAACCTTCTGCTGAAGCTGCGCGATGCCGGAAACACCGTAGTTGTCATCGAGCACAACGTGGACGTGATGCGCTGCGCCGACTGGATAATAGATCTGGGCCCGGGCGGAGGCGACATGGGCGGCAATCTCGTATGCGAAGGGCCGCCGGATGTCGTGAAGGAGTGCAAAGAGTCCGTCACCGGACGCTTTCTGTAGGTGGGTCGGCGGGGGCGATTGCCAATGGCGTCAGACGATTCTCTATGCGGATGCATCCCGGCCAGCTCGCCGCATGGCCTTATCGAGGCGCTTGCCGGATGCGCGCGCTTCGGCGTGAGGCCGGGACTGGACGCGATCCGCGCGGCGTGCTCCGGGATGGGCAATCCGCAGGACGGCCTGAGCGTCATACATGTGGCCGGTACGAACGGCAAGGGCGCGGTGTGCGCGTTGATTGATTCGGCGCTCCGGGCGGCGGGGTTCCGCACAGGACGCTACACGAGCCCTCATCTGGTCTCGCTGAATGAGCGTTTCTTCCTTGACGGAGCGCCAGTGTCGTACGACAGGCTTAACGCGGCCTTTGCGTCGGTGAAAGGCGTGGGGAGCCTTACGTACTTCGAGTTGCTTACGGCAACCGCGTTCGAGCTGTATGGACGGGAGCGCGTGGATTACCTTGTGCTGGAGACCGGGCTTGGCGGCAGGTTCGACGCCACGAACATTGTGGAGAGCCCAAGGCTTTCGGTCATTACGCGGATCGGCCTTGACCATTGCGACTGGCTCGGTCACACCATTGCCGAAATTGCCGCGGAGAAGGGCGGCATAATCAAGACGGGCGTGCCGTGTGTGCTTGGGGCAATGCCGGAAGAGGCGAGGCGGGTGATCGAGTCCATTGCGGCCTCTCAGGGGGCGCGGTGCATTTGTGCGCCATCCGCGGATTCGGCGGACGCAGGACTTGCGGCGGCGATGGAGTCACTTTCGCTTGGCGGGAACTTCAACCGGGAGAACGCCGCCACGGCATATGCGGCATTGAAGGAAATCGGCATTGGCGACGAGGCGATCAGGCGTGGCTTTGCGTCCGTTGTATGGCCGGGACGATACCAGCGCGTGGTGAAGGGCGGCAGGCGGTTCCTTGTGGATGGAGCGCACAATCCGCCGGCAATGAGGGCTCTGGCCGATTCGCTCAAGAGGGAACGCCTGTCGCCGGGACGCTTCCCGTTCGCCGGAAGGGTCGTCTGCGGATTCTGCGGCGACAAGGATGTTTCGGCAAGTCTGCGTATATTGCGGGAGGTCGCAGACGTGGGGTTCGCGGTGCCGATCAGGAATCCGCGGTCCCTGCCGCCGGAACGCACGGCGGAGCTGATGCGGGGGGCCGGGTTCGCCGAGGCTTGTGCGTTCAACAGCCTGGCCGAGGCGCTGGAGTGTGCGCAGGACGGTACACTCGTGTGCGGCTCCCTTTTCCTTGCGGGGGAGGCGCTTGAGGATCTTGGGTGGGTTTCGCGTCCATCGGACGCCTTTACTCCAAACGAGACGTTTAGATGATTTGGTATAATTGCGTGAAATGAAAGCAAAACAGTTTTGGTATCCGCTTCCTGAGCGGCTTGTCGCCCAGCACCCGGTGGAACGGCGCGGCACGGAGAGGATGATGGTGCTGCACCGCGACACCGGAATCATAGAGCATCGGCACATTGCGGACATTGTCGAGTATCTTACGCCAAACGACCTTCTTGTGGTGAACGACACCAAGGTGTTCCCGGCTCGCCTGATAGGGACGTGGGAGGATACACCTGGCGAGGTCGAGGTCCTCATGGTGTCGCCAGCGCCGGAAGCTGAGGTTGACGGCGCGGCCGTCGGTGGACTGGATGTCGATCTCGGCGAATCTGCGCTCGTATGGAACGTCATGATCGGATCCGGGCGCAAGTGCCGCGAGGGGCAGGTCGCGGTGTTCGGTCCGAATGCCGAGCTGAAGGCCCGGCTGCTGTCCAGGCTGGAAGGCATTGGGATGTGGAAGGTGTCGTTTGAATGCCCGCGTCCGCTTATGGATCTGCTGGACGAGTTCGGGCACACGCCCGTGCCTCCGTATGTCCATCGCGAGGGGACGCGGCAGGAGGAGCTTGCGGACCGGGAACGGTACCAGACGATCTACGCGAGGCACGTGGGGTCTGTCGCGGCTCCAACGGCAGGCCTCCATTTCACGGGCGAGATATTTGCCGCGCTTGAGCGCAAGGGCGTTCGCAGGTGCGCGGTGACGCTTCATGTCGGGCCGGGCACGTTCCGTCCCGTGAAGACTGAGGACATCGAAGACCACCACATGGATTTCGAGGCGTTCACGGTGCCGCCGGAGACTGCGGCGGCGATCAACGAATGCAGGGCGCGTGGAGGGCGAGTGGTGTGCGTCGGCTCAACTACGGTGCGTACGCTTGAGACTGTCGCGAACCGCGAGCGCAAGGATGGCGATCCGCTGATCGTTCCTGGGTCGGGCGCTTCCAACATCTTCATATACCCGCCGTACAGGTTCAAGGTCTGCGACGCGATGCTCACCAACTTCCACTTGCCGCAGTCCACTCTGCTGATGATGGTTTCCGCGCTTGCCGGAAGGGAGCGAATACTCTGCTCCTACGCATTCGCCGTGAAGAAGGAATATCGCTTCTTCTCGTACGGCGACTGCATGCTGATCATTTAGGTTGAAAAAAAAAATGTATTTGCTACACTTCTCCACAGGTCAAACAAGTAGAGGAGTGTGGCATCATGAACATCAGGGCTCTTTCGGCATCACTTTCGCTATCCATGGCTTCGCTTGCCGCGTTCGCTACCGACTATGCATGGGTCGGAGCTTCGGTGGGCGAATGGACTGAACCCTCGAACTGGTCTCCATCGACAGGCTATCCCAATGGAGCGGACGATACCGCCATGTTTGCCCCGTCTGCGGCGACGGCGGTGACTGTCGCCTCTCCGATCGGGGTGAAGGGGCTGGTCGTCGGCGGATCGGCTGCGCTTACCGTCACGGGCGAGAGCATCGCGCTCGGCGAGGGCGGCATCTCGTCAACGTCGTCGGCGGCAGTGGGCATCTCCAACAACCTTGAGATCGCATCGGCGGCGACTCCGCTTGCCGTGACGGGTCCGGAGACGCTTTCCGCTGCGACCCCTGCCGGACCGCTTCACCTGGGAGGCGTGATTTCGGGCGAAGGCGGGCTCGCAAAGACCGGGTCTGGTCTTCTGTACCTCTATCGCGAAAATCCGTTCACCGGTGCGTTCACCGCAGATGGGAATGGCGTGACCCCGACAGGTGCTGAGATTTCCTCGCTGGCGGGAGGCAAGTTTGCGGAGTTTGGATCTGGCGATGTCACCATCTACGATTGCGGTGCGCTGGGTACGTCCTCGGCTACGTTCGAGGGCAACCTTACCCCTACTGTGGCGGTTCAGGGCCTTGGCTGTCGCCTTGTGATCGCAAAGAGCGGAACGGTCTCCATCCCGAATCTTGAGCTGACTGGCGATGGCGCCAACATCGGGTCGCTCTGTGTCCGGGAAGGTTGCACGGTGGATTTCACTGGCGAGATAAATTGCCGGTGGCGTCTGCGTCCGTTTATCGAAAAGTCCGCGAAGGTAAACTTCCATGGCAATGTGAGGCATTGGAACTATCTCACGATGCAGACCGTAGAAGGCTCCGAGATGCATCTGTACTGCCCCATCTACGGGTCGAATATCGGGTATGGGAAAGGAAAGATATATCTCCACAGCACGGAGACAACGACGTTGTCGGCGAACATCTTCATGGGAGATGCGCCGTACGTCTGCTGCGCGGAGAATGCCATGCCTGCGCTCATCAACAGTTTCAGGTACGACAGCTCCATGGGAGTATTCGACCTGAACGGCTACGACCAGCTCGTGAAGAGGTTCGTGTTGAGAGATGAGAGAGGCGTCGCGGGGTACGGCGCATTGACTTCCCCGGAGGACCGCCCCGCGAAGGTAAGGTTCGCCGGCTGCAATACGGCCGGCTTCAAGAACAGGTTCACGGGCTCTGCCGGTTTCGAGTGGGATCCCGGTGCGGAGAAGACGTTTACGCTCAGCAACGCGGTCTCGACGACGATCGGAGAGTTCTCCGTCAAGAGCGGAACGCTCATGGTCAAGGATTCCGCATCCTTCACGCGGCTTGGCACGCTCTCGGTGGCGGAAGGCGCAAAGTTCGTCGCCGAGGCTGCGGGCGCGGCGTGCTATGCCACCAACGTGCTGCTCGGCTCCAATGCGGAACTGACGCTTGGCAAGAACAGGCTGTTGCGTTGCGCGTATGCGGAGGTGGATGGCGTCGCGCTTCCCGCCGGCATCTACACGGCGGCATCCGGGGAGGTGAAGATAGGGGGCGAGGGCAAACTTGTGGTCGTGCCGCGCGGAAAGTCCTGGAAGGGCGGCGATGCGGGCGACTGGAGCGATCCCGGGAACTGGGAGGGCGGCGTGCCGCAGGCGGGCGACAGCGTCAGCCTCGACAAGGCCGTAAGCGTGAGCTTCTCCGGCGAGATGCCGAGACTGAAGTCCCTCAACCTGGCGAATGGGGCGACCCTTGTGCTGTCCAACTGGACGACATCCGTAAACTCGGAGTACGTCTGCGTCGATTACGGCGGGACCATATCGCCTGCCGGACCGTTCACGAACGAGGTGGGCAAGTCCCGCGTGTGGATCAGGTGCGGCGAGCTTGTCGTGATGCATGGCGGCGCCATCGATGCCAGCAGAAAGGGTTGGGAAGGAGGTCTGTGGACTGCGGATGGAACTCCTATCCACAAGCTCGGATTCGGCCCCGGCGCGGTCGATCTCGAGGCGAAGTCAGGGTCGTCGCACGGCGGACGCGGCGGCATGGGCAGCGTGGCATACCTGCCGGGCGCGACATACGACGACCCGTATGCGCCGGTCGAGCCCGGCTCCGGCGGGACCTGTCCGATGAAATGGGGCTGGAGCAATCCGCATTCCGGCGGCGGGGCAATCCGGATCGAGGCGACTGGACGCATCGTCGTCGATGGCGAGATCCGTGCGGACGGCTCGCCCGCGTCTCCCGTCGCTGCGGTCACAGCATACAGCCTCGACGCCGCCGCATCTGGCGGAAGCGTGTGGATATCCTGCGCGGCGATCGGCGGAAGCGGCATCGTCTCCGCGAACGGCGGCGATGGCGGTGCGCCCGTGTATCCCGGTCCGCTGGTTCTCTCAAACAATACGAGGCCGTCGTGCGACCTGCGCATAGGGTATCCGGCCGGCGGCGGAATGGTGAAGATCGAGACGACCGACACGGCCGCACAGGCGGCGGCGGACATTGCGGGGCTTAGGGTCTCCGCAGCCCCCGGATATTTCCCGTCCGCCGTGTTCGGATGCGATTCGCTCTCGACATTCGACCGCTACAACACGCATGCGGAGCCGGGCACGGTGGTGATCACCGATTCCGCGCTGCGCAAGGGCCTCATAGGCAAGGGCATAACGGGCAGATTGCTTGACGTGGAGTCGTTTGAGCATGAGGGCGACTTCGTCTGGTCGTGGGGACACGTGCGCTTCCCTGTAGAGGGATTCCGCTTCGATGTGACGGGCGATCTCACCGTGGCGTCCACGAACTCGAGGCTTGAGATCGGGAACGTGTGCGTCACCAACAAGCGTTGCGCGGCGAACGACATCTGGGGCGGTCGCGAGGTCAACAGGATTTCCGTAGGCGGCGATTTCACGGTGGCCGAGGGGGCGACTGTCGAGATCCGCGCAGCGGAGACGAACGGCTTGGAGCGCTGGGGCGCGGAGGTCTCTGTAGGCGGAAGGATGACCGTGGCCGGTACGCTCTACGCCTCGTGCGACCCGGTGAACCTGTCCGCACCGCATTTCTCGGTAGGGTCGCTCGACGTCGCGGCCACGGGGCTTTTCTCGGCGGACAGGCGCGGTTCGGCAGGCGGTTGGGGCGGCACTGCCCAGAAGGCCAACATGGGCGGAACCGTTCGCGCACATGGATTCGGGGCTCCGCAGGACGCGATGGCGTCCGGCGGCTCGCATGGCGGAGCCGGCGCGATCGGCATAGCCATGGACGGGACGCCTGCCAAGCGCGGGAAGGCCTCGCCCGCGACCGATGACGCATACCGTCCGGTCGAGCCCGGAATGGGCGGCAGCGTTGACGGGTACGGCGAGGGCGGCGCCGGGGGCGGCGTGATATACGTGGAGGCTGACTCCTCGGTGAACATAGACGGCACGGTCACCGCGAACGGATGGATGAGCGGATTCTGGTCGTGGGACAGCGTCACTGCGGAGACGCATCAGGACTGTGTTGCCGGCGGCGCCGGCGGCACGGTGTACCTTTGCGGCGACACGGTCACCGGCGGCGGCACGATCTCGGCGAGGGGCGGCGACGGGGCGAACCATTCCTATAGCGCATCCGGCGCCGGCGGCGGCGGACGCATCGCGTTGTGGTCCGGCAACGGATGCCGCATGGCCGGCCGCCATGCCCGCAAGGCAGACGTGCCGCAGGAGGGCTGCACGTTCGCGGGGACGTTCGACGTATCCGGCGGCACGAACGTCTTTGCGCGTGTCGGGCATCCCACGGCCGAGCGCCCGGCGGCATTCGGCGCCGCAGGCACGGTGAAGTACGGGCAGATTGTGCCGCCGGTGGGCATGCAGGTCATCATGCGCTGATCCCGCTGAATTTCCGCTTGCATTGAAAATAGCGATTTGATATATTACGCACCCATGGGACAGCAACTTAGAACAAGAGCCAAGAGGGCACGTCGTGCGGCACGCAACAAGCGCGTCAACGCACGTCTTCTCGCGGCCAAGAAGAAATAAGGCTACGTGCGTTAGCGCGTACCTTGAAGGTGGGATGGCCGAGCGGTTAGGTCGCGGACTGCAAATCCGCTTACAGCGGTTCAACTCCGCTTCCCACCTCCATTTTGGGTGATTAGCTCAGTTGGTTAGAGCACTACCTTCACACGGTAGGGGTCACTGGTTCGAGTCCAGTATCACCCACCATTCAGAATCGTCTCCGAGTCTCGTGACCTATCGTGGCTTCCTTCGTTTGCTTCCTCTTTGGTTGTAATTGCAACGTGAATCAGTTGAAATGTGTTGCCGCTTTGGTATAATGTGCGGCGTTTCAAGGTTGTCTTGGTTTCGTTTTGATGGAAAGTGAGGAGATGGCTCATGAAGGTTCTACAGACGTTTCTTGAGGGGTTTATATCCTTTGTGTCCCCGTGCATGCTTCCCATGCTTCCCGTCTACGTGGCGTATTTCTCTGCGGGGGAGGGAGGGAAGGGCGTGGCCTTCGCGCGGGCGTTGGCGTTCACGCTCGGCTTTTCGGTTGTGTTTGTCGCGCTTGGCGTGTTCGCAGGCTCTCTCGGTTCAGCGCTTGCCGCGCACCGCACGGCGGTGAACGTCGTTTGCGGATTGGCGGTTGTCCTGTTCGGTCTTGGATATCTCGGATTGTTCCGCCTTCCGTTTTCGGGAATGGGAAGCGGGCGGACTCCGACAAGCGTCTTTTCCGCGTTTGTCTTTGGCCTGATATATTCTGTCAGCCTCACGCCGTGTGTCGGGGCGTTCCTTGGCGCGGCGCTTATGCAGGCAGCATCGGAGGGCGGTGCGGTTCGCGGGGCGGCGCTGCTTCTCGCATACTCGCTTGGTCTTGGCGTGCCGTTTGTGGTCTCGGCGGTCATGCTGGATCGGTTCAGGACCGCGTTTGGGTTCATCAAAAGCCGATATAACATCATAAATCCCATCTGCGGCGGGCTTCTCATCCTCTTTGGGGCATGGATGCTTGCCGCACCATGGACAAAGGCGACCGCTGGAGATGCGAAGCCAGCCCCGGTGGCGACAGGCGAGAAGGGCGCGAGTGTGACAGTCAAAAAGCAAAACAAGGAGAAGAACATGGAGATTGAATTGACATCCGCAAACTTCGAGGCGGAAGTCCTGAAGTCCGACAAGCCGGTTCTCGTTGATTTCTGGGCGCCATGGTGCGGGCCTTGCCGCATGCTCGGCCCAATCGTCGCGGAAGTGGCCAAGGAGAAGGCCGGGACGCTCAAGGTATGCAAGGTGAACGTCGATGAAGCCTCCGACCTTGCCGCCAAGTACGGGATAAACAGCATCCCCGCGCTTTTCCTGTTCAAGGACGGCAAGGTGGCGGCACAGTCCGTCGGGTTCATGCAGAAGCCGGACCTCGAACGCTTTGTCTCGCAGTGAGGCTTGCCGCCGTCAATCTGCCTTGAGGGGCATGACCTTGTCGCGCGGCGACTTGGCGGTGGGGAACGAGCAGGTTGCCCTTTCACCGTCGAATAGCGTTGCTTCAGCGCCATCCACGCGTATTTCGGTGCCGCCGAGTACATTTGCGGCAAGGAGGCACTTTTCGAGTCCGTCGCCGGTTCCGAAGTTCCACGCTTCGTCTGGCTGTGCCACGCGGGACGGGCCGTCATAGATGGATTCCGATCCAAGCCGCCCGATCCTGTCAAGAACGTCTTGCGTGCTGGGCTTCGTCGAGCCATTGCCGCCGAGGGCCTGTCTCGAGACCGGGCATCTCTTAAGCGCGGCGTCGATGAACGGGCCGGATTCGGTCTTGCCGAGCTCGTGCCCGGCATATGGCGCAAGCGCGGCGGCGCGGTTTGAGCTGCGCAAGGCTTCGAGCCTTTCGGCGATTTCTCCGTATCCCATGTCTGGATTGAGGGCCAGCGGAGCTTCATTCCGCGTGAACTCGACGCGGGAAGGGTCGGGAAGGCGCGGCGATACGATCGACTTGTCCACGGCGTCCTCCGGCGGCACGAGGAACCTCCTGAGCCTTTGGGAGAAGTGTTCGTATGCCGCCGGATCGATCGTCGCCTCCGGGTACAGCAGGTGGATGTATCCGGTTTCGTGGGAGACGATCGTCACCCGTTCATGCTCAAGCGCCCGGCGGGCCTGCCTGGATATGACGGTGCCGTTGGCCCACATCGCCTTGGTCACGAGGCGGCGGTTGTTCGTGAGTATCCCGGCATCCACATCGAGGAAATTCTGCGAATGCAGGGGAGTGGCCATCAGGTAGATGCTCTCTAACGGCAGGCCGCACACGACAAACGCCGCAGCGGCGTACAGCCCGGCGAGCGACACGCATTCCCCCGCTCCGACGGAATGGCCGGGCTTGCGCCGGAAGGCATCCATCGCCTCCACGGTCTCGGTCTTCCAGTAGGGGATCGTGTCGCCGCTGTACTTGTCCAGCCCAAAGTGCTTTCGTATGTCTATGTCGTAGTAGTATGAGTCGCCATGGTATCCGAATAGCGCATTCGACTCGGCGATCTTGTCCGGAGGGATGAAGCTGGCGAAGCGTTCAAGCTCCCGCTGCTGCGTGGTGAGGCCCCACGTCTCGAGGTCGAGGTTGAACGTGTAGTTGTCCATTATGTGCTGGCGAAGGCGCTGCAGGCGCTTCTTGGGCCTCATCCCCCTGATGCCGTCGAACCATTCGAGGTCGCGCCATGCCCATATGCGAGGGGACAGCATGTTGGCAAGGACAAGGGAAAACATCAGCTCCGGGAATATGAATATCTCCATGTCCGAGAGCGTGGCAGCCGAAGATTTCTCCTCTGATGATATGTCTTTCATCTTGAATGGCGTCTATTATATCAGAATCTTGTGACGTTTTGGCTTCCGTCAAGCCATGGCCATGGCCTGGCGCTTTTGGAAAACGGCAGTAACGAGGATCTGTCGCGGTGGAAGTTCAAAAAACAATTATCATCATGATTTGCAAAAATGCGCCACATGAAGAACGACGCATTTGATATGATGCCCACTCATGAAAATAAAGACATCTGCAATGCTGGCGGCAATGGTTGCCATGGTCTCATCCCGAGCGATGGCCGGTTTGGCGTCGGGCGCCGCATCCTTGCGCCAAGATTGCCTTGCACATGGCCGCCCGGCAGATCCGATAGAGGCTCTTGCCGTTGATGACGATCGCGCAGTGTCCACCGTTTCCGCAGGGTGGACGGCTGCGGATTGCATTGATGGCCGTTGCGACAGGGACGTCCCTGTCTATGCCATTGGCGAAGAAATGACGTTCACATTTAGATTGCGCGGCTTCAATGGGCTTGACGCCACAAAGTGCGTCTTTGACTGGGTGCGCACGGCAGATGATGGGAAGGTCGAAAGGGGTGTCGCGCCGGCGGACCGTCCGCTTGTCCTGAAGACTTCGCTTGACCGTCCGGGTTTTGTTCGATGCTACATTGAACTCAAGGACGCAGACGGGCGGATCGTCCAGCGTCCCAAAGGATGCGGGGAGCGCAAAGTGTTCTTTGACGGCGGTGCTGGCGTTGACATCCTAAACATTCGGCAGGGTGTGCCCGAGCCGGACGATTTCGATGCGTTCTGGGCGCGGCATAAGGCGACGCTTGCCACGGTGGCGTGGCGGGGCCTCGAAAAGGTAGTTCCGGTAGATTCCGACAATCCGGCCATCGCGGCCTATGCGGTCGAGGTCCCTTGCGCAGGCGGAATGCCGATGACAGGCTTCCTTTACGTGCCGATGGAGGCGAAATCCGGCAAGAGGTTCCCGGCGCGCATCACTTTCCACGGCTATGGCGCAAGCTGGTCGAATGGGGCTACGAAGCCGTGCGCTTCGCGGCAGGATGCAAGTCGGCTCACATTTGCCTGCTCTGCCCATGGATTTGAATTGATGCGAGAGCCATCATACTATCGGAAACTGCGCAGCAAGGTATCGGTAAACGGCTTCGGCTATGCTTTTGATCCGGAAACGAACGCAGATCCCGAAACGGCGTATTTCTGTGGAATGACGTATCGCGTGATGCGTGCGCTTGAGTTCCTGAAGTCCCGTCCTGAATGGAACGGGCGAGAGCTTGTCGCATATGGCGGTTCGATGGGAGGGCTTCAGGCGATATGGGCGGCATCGCTTGATTCGTCCGTCACGCATGTTCGGGCGGAAATCCCGTGGTGCTGCGACATCGGCGGCGAAACGATAGGCCGCAATCGCGGCGATTGGTACGTAAGGTGGTCTGCTCCGGGGCTTGGGTACTATGACCCCGTAAACATGGTCAAGAGGATTCCTGTCTCGACAGACTTCTTCATTCCGCGCTTCGGCCTCGGCGACTACATATGTCCGCCGACCGGTGTGATGGCGATGTACAATAACGTGCCATGCGGGAAGAAGGGGGCCGTTGGCTTCCAGAACTCGACACATGGCTACGTGATGCCGCGCCCAAGGCAGATGTTGCATCTGGATGGCGATGGAATGGCCGTGCGCAAGTGATCGTGTATCCACGAATGCGCACATATGTGATATAATCGTCCCCAAATTTCTTTTCTGGAGAGGGTGATGGCCACTAACGAAAAATGCACGGTAGCCTTGCATAGGGATGCTGCGCCGGGATACAGGATGCTGGCGCTTGACGCGCCTCGCATAGCGGCGGCGGTCTCTCCCGGGCAGTTTGTGCACGTCAAGGTGCCGGGTCTTGAGGCATCGGCGCTCAGGCGCCCGTTCTCGGTCTTCGATGCCGAGCCTCGCCGCGATGACGGAAGCGGCGGGCGCGTGACCGTGCTGTACAAGGTGGTCGGGCGCGGCACGGCGGCCCTGTCCAAGGCTGCGGAAGGTTCCGGGCTGGAGGTCATCGGGCCCCTCGGGACCGGATTCCCCGCAAAATGCGAAGGCGTGCCGCTTCTTGTCGGTGGCGGCTATGGCGTTGCCCCCCTCTATTTCCTTGCGAAGCGCATGGTTTCCGCCGGTCAGGTGGAGCGTCCAATCCTTTTCGTGGGTGGCAGGACGAAGGCGGATCTTCTGGAGCTGGAAGCCTTCCGGGCTCTTGGCGTGGATGTGCGCGCGGCCACGAATGACGGCTCCGAGGGCGCGAAGGGTTTCGTCACCGGGCCGCTTGACGAGGCTCTTGTCGAGCTGCGCAAGGCCGGCAGGGGATTCGAGCTGTTCACCTGCGGCCCTGACGGTCTGCTGAAGGCAGTCGCGGAGCGTGCGCTGTCTACGGGGACGAAAGGATGGATATCCATGGATCGCCATATGGTCTGCGGGGTCGGCGCGTGCTTCGCCTGCGTTCAGAGGCTGAGGCGTCCGAACGGCGAGGAATGGAATGCGCGTTGCTGCGTGAACGGCCCGGTGTTCAAGGCCTCGGAAATAGTCTGGTAGTGTCTTATGGCGACAGTTTCAATAGTCGGTCGGCCAAATGTCGGCAAGTCTGCACTCTTCAACCGCATTGCGCGTGAGCGCATCGCCATCGTGTTCGACCAGCCTGGCGTCACGCGGGATCGCGTAGCCCGTGAAGTGACGATGCTCGGCAAGCGGTTCATGCTTGTTGACACCGGCGGCATCGCGTTCGACAGGACCCCAGGTTCGCAGGATCCCTTTGCGGAGGAGACGCGTGCGCAGGCGGCGCTTGCGGTCGGCGATTCGGATCTTTGCGTGGTTGTTGTCGATGTGCGGAGCGGCATCACCCCGCTTGACGAGGAGGTGCTGAAGCGGGTGCGCGAGTCCGGTTGCCCCACCGTAATCGCCGCCAACAAGTGCGATCGGCCCGAGGATGACGACAAGGCGGACGATTTCGCGCGGTTCGGGATGGAGGTGTTTCCGGTGTCGGCAGAGCATGGGCGCGGAATGTTTTCCCTCGTCGAGCGCATCGTCGGCGCACTTCCGCCGCAGGAGGAGTCCTCGATTGCGAAGCCTTTGCGCGTGGCGATCGTCGGAAGGCCCAATGCCGGCAAGAGCTCGTACATAAACCGTCTGCTCAACGCGGAGCGCGTGATAGTCTCCGACATCCCCGGGACGACGCGCGACGCCGTTGACGTTCCGTTCACGATCGGCGAAGGGCCTACTGCTCGCCACTACACGCTTGTCGATACCGCAGGCATCAAGAGCCACACCCAGATGTCAAAGACGAGCGTCGACAACTTCTCCCTTTTCCGCAGCGAGAAGGCCATAGAGGAGGCGGATGTCGTTCTGCTCACGATGGAGTCGGAGATCGGCCCCACTCGCCAGGATATGCGCATAGCGGGCAAGATCATCGATGCGCAGAAGGCCTGCGTGATACTGATGAACAAGTGGGATCTCGCGCAGGAGAAGGGGATTGTCGAGGCCGAGGCGACGAACGTGATACGCCAGATGATGCCGTTCCTGTCGTTCGCGCCGATAGTGTACTGTTCCGCGAAGTCGGGCTACAACATCCGCAGGACGGTCGACGCCATCGATGCCGTGGCTTCAAGCGTCCGCACCCAGATGCCTACGGGCGTATTGAACCGCACGATAGAGGTCGCGACGAAGAAGACCCTCGCCCCGATGCGCAACGGGAAGCGGCTGAAGGTGTACTATGGGTTGCAGGTCGGCACCGATCCCCTTACCATACGCCTTTTCGTGAACGACCCTAAGCTGGTCGTGCCGGCCTACAAGTCCTACATCGAGAAGGCGATCCGGGCGCGTTTCGGTCTTGAGGGCGCTCCAATCAGGATGTTCATGAAGGCGCGGTCGCGCAAGTCGGTCACGGACTTCAGGAACGACTTCAAGTAGTGAGTTGGGTTTTAGGTTATAGGTTATAGGTTTTAGATATGGGCAAAAACGCAAGATTCGTGGCTCTGACGATTGCGGCGATGGCCGGTTCCGTGGCGATGGCCGGCGATTTCAATGGAGGCCGGACGGTTCCGGTGCATCGTTTCGTGCCCGTTGACCGGAATGGCGACACGGTCTCCGCCGGTACGCGGCTTCCCGCCCCGATATCCCAGGAGAAGACGTGCGGACAGTGCCACGAGGTCGACAGGATGCCGGGAGGTTCGCATTTCCGCACTGGAGGCACGAACGACGTCGTCAACAGGGTGAATCGCGAGCCATGGTTCCTGTGCTCCACTAATGGCGCCTGCCGAACGGTGTCGTTGGACGACAAGGGCGGGCTTTCCGCCTGGGAGTGGGTGCGGAACTTTGGCTACGCATTCCCCGGCGGCGGGATCGGGACAAGCGAAGACGCGATGGCGGAAGCCGCGGGGGACCGTCAGCGCTGGTTCGTCACCGGGCCGCTTGAGATGAACTGCCTCGCCTGCCATTCGCAGGACGACTATGACGTGAGCGAATGGGCGAAGCAGACGATGCGCGAGAACTGGGGCGGGGCCGCGATGGCCGCCGCAGGCTACGCAAGGGTCGAGGGGATGAATGCGAGGCTTGATGCATCCTGGGACCCGTTCATCGTCGAGAACCGGGATGACCACCTGTTCAAGGTTCCTCAGAAGATGGTGTACGATAAGGCGAAGTTCGACGACAAGGGCCGTTGCACGTTCCGCGTGGGGAAGCCGAGGAACGAGAACTGCCTCGCGTGCCATGTGGCGGCGGTTGTCGGGGAGCCGTCCCACAAAATCGCCGGCGACGTGCACCTTCAGCGCGGAATGCGCTGCATCGACTGCCACCAGAACGGCATGGATCACAGGATGAAGACGAAAAGCTGCGCATCCTGCCATGTCGAGAAGGGCGGGGCCGGTCCCAAGCCAAACCACGTGGGGATCCCGCTTGTCCATTTCGAGAAGCTTTCCTGCACGGTGTGCCATTCTGGAAGCGATCCTTCCGCCGGGACCGTGCAGGTGCGCACGATGCGGGCGAACAGGGTCGGCATATACGGCAAGGCCCATTGGGAGACGGACGTTCCGTTCATCGAGGAGCCGTTTGTCCGCAAGAACGGAGAAGGCGTCGTCGAGCTTTGCAGGCGCGCCGCGGTGGACGGCTCCAACTACGTGTACTGGGCTTTTGCGCATGATGTGCGTCCGGCGCGGGCGGCGCGTGGCGCCGACCCTGAGAGGTGCGCGGCGTGCCATTCCGTGAAGAGCGACTTCTTCAAGGGGTACGAGTCGCCGGTATATTTCTCGGCGTTCAACCTTGCGTTCCTCGGGCGTCCAATCTTCAAGGTGGCGCTGTGGGCGGTCTTCGCATTGCTCTGCATGTTCGCGGTCGCGGCTGCGGCATTTGCGATCAACCGCGCCGCAGACAAGGTGGCGTCTTCCACGACCCACTTCCTGTGGGGCGCGTTCAAGTGGCTCGTGGACGCCGGATTCGTGGCGGCGGCCCTGTATCTTGCCGCGTCCGGGATCACGGGCTGGTGCCTCGGCGGCATGACCTGGTGGTGGCTCATGCTTCACATGGTCGCCGGCGGCGTCCTTGCCGGCACCGTGGCTGCGATGGCGCTTTTGCGGCACGGGGAAAGGATCGCCAGCCCGGTTTCGGCGGTCTTGTGGACGCTATGGCTCGTCTGCGCCGCCGGTGTCGTGTTCACCGCCGTGATGCCGATGATGCACGTGTTCGGCAGCGACGGGCAGAGGCTCCTGCTCTGGGCCCATCGCATTGTCTCGCTCGTGTTCATCTTGCTGTCTCTCCTTGTTTGCCGCGAGGCGGCCAGAAGGCGGAGGTGAAGGTGAGGGGCTTTTCGCTTCTTTTCCTCGGGGCGGCGTTTGCGCTCATGTGCGGCTGCCGCACGACGGTGGTGCGCGAGGGGCCGCGCAATGTCGCGCTGGTCGAGGCCCTTCTCTCGAACGTACGCGGAACGGAAGTGCAGATGGTCGAAGGCGCATGGAGGGACGAGCCGTTTGTCGCCGAGTGCGTCCTGAAGGGCGACGGCGAAAAGTTCACGGCCGTGCTGCTCGCGCCCCATATGCGGCTTGCGACGCTTACGATCGAGAGGCCGCATACCCTGCGCTGGGAACGCGCTCCGCAGGTGCCGTCCGCCCTTGACCCCGAATACGTCATCTTCGACATGGCGCTCGCGCTTCTGCCCACGGACGTGCTATCGCGTTCGATCGGCAATGGGTTCCGCGTCACCGAGACGGCGGATGGCAAGCGCAGGCAGGTCGTCGACGCCGGTGACGGCGAACTGCACTCGATCCGGCAGGTTCTGCCGGACGGCTCCATCTATTTCCGCAATGCGCGGTATGGCTACGAGGTAACGGTAAAGACCGTGTCCCATGAAGATTGACAATGTGGACATCGAGGCCGTGTTTGGCTGTGTGCCGTCCAAGAAGGTGGACAGCCTTGCCGAGCTTACGCCGCTTGTCGGCGCGGAGAAGGCCGAGAGCATAGTCCGCGCCACAGGATACCCCACGCGCCGCGTCGCTCGCGATGGACAGGATGTCTTCGACCTGATGCTGCCGGCCGCCCGGCGTGCCATCGATGGCGTTGAGGCGCATCGTATCGGCGGCATTGTGTCCGTGAGCTTTTCCGGACGAGACCGTTTCCCGGCCCTTTCCGCCCGTCTGCAGCATGCGCTTGGCCTTGGCACGGATACGATTGCCTGCGATCTGTCGATGGCGTGCAGCGGCTGGATATACGGGCTTCTATCTGCGGCCCAACTCGTCGGGCTGACCGGCAAGAGGATCCTGCTCGTCGACGGCGATGTGCAGAGCGCGTGGATCGACGGGAAGGATTATGCGACGCTTGCCGTAATGGGGGATGGAGCCTCGGCCACGCTGCTCGCGCCAGGCGAGGGCTCTTGGGAGTTTGCGTTCCATACCGATGGCGGCGGCTCGGATGCGCTCGTATGCCGCGACAGCATACGCATGGACGGCTTTGGCGTGTTCCGCTTTGTCGCCGGCCCCGTGCGCCGCTTCCTCGCATCGTTCATCGCCCAATCCGAGATCCTTGCCGGACATCGCCCAGTCTTCGTCCCGCACCAGGCGAACATGTACATGGTTCGGCAGCTCGCGGAGGCGCTTGGCCTCGGGGACTCCCTTGCCGGCAGCGGAGAAAAGTACGCAAACACAGGATCGTGTTCGGCCTCCCTCTCGTTGGCGGACTGGAGTGCGCCGGCGCTTGGTCGCCTTCCCGAATCCTGCGGACGCGTGCTCTTTGCCGGGTTCGGGGCGGGGCTTAGCGCAGGGGCGGCGGCCACGACGCTTGGCGACATCAGGAAGGGAATGGTGGAGGTTTGACTGCCATAGCGGAAAGGGAGTTTCGTGAGGCCGTTGACGCCCTCGGACTGAATCCGGAGCATGGCGATTGGGACTCCATAAGGCACTTCAACCTCGTGATGGAGCTTGAGGCGCGTTGGGGCGCGAAGATTCCGATATCCGATGTGGAGCGGCTTAAGACCTTCCATGACTTCTACTTCCGGATTCCGGTGCGTCCGGCGAAAGTCCTTGCCGTTGATGCCGACAATACGCTGTGGAGCGGCATCGTCAGCGAAGACGGCCCTGATTCCGTTGTGCCGCACGCCGAGTTCCAGAAGGGTCTGCTTGAGCTTCGCACCAAGGGAGTGATGCTTGCGCTTCTCAGCAAGAACGACCCGGCAGCGGGCGGCAGATCGCCGATCGAACGTGCGTTCGCCCGTGGCGACATGCCGCTTTCGCTTGGCGACTTCTCATTCGTTGGAGTAGACTGGGGGCCTAAGCCAGGCAACCTGCTCTCGGCGGCGAAAGCACTCAACGTCGGAAGGGACAGCTTTGTCTTTGTGGACGACAATTCCCATGAGCGGGCGCAAATGCGGGCGCACCTCCCGGAAGTGATGGTCGTCGAGGGCATGGATCGCTGGTGTGCGCAGGGCATGGCCGGACTCGCCGAACATCTGGGGGCGACGTATTTTGCGGACATGGGGAAGACGGACGAGGATCGCCTTCGCGCAATGCGTCCGGCGAATTTGCCGCAGCTTGATCCAGCGAGGATGGAGTTTTCGAAGGCCGACTATCTCAAGACGCTTGGGCTCAGGGTCTCGCCATCGCTTGCGACAGCGGGGGATGTCCCGCGCCTTGCGCAGATGGCCGGCAAGACGAACCAGTTCAACGCGACGACCATCAGGCGGAACGAGGATGATTTCCGTCGGCTTTTGGATGACGCAGGCAAGCGCGTGTATGTGTTCCGTCTGGACGACAGGTTCGGAGAGCTGGGCCTCGTGTGCTACGTCGTCGCGGATGTGGCGAGGGCCGCGATAACCGATTTCGTAATGAGCTGCAGGGCGATGGGGCGGACGCTGGAGTTCTTTGCATATGGGTACGTGTGCCGCGAGCTTGGCCGCAAGGCCATGGTGATCGACTTTCTGCCCACCGCGAAAAACGCTCCGTTCGCGGCATTCATGGATAGGCTCGCGCATGGCGAGACCGGGACGTTCTGCGTCGGCGACTGAAATGGCTTGCGGAAAGATAGCGGCGGCGCTTGCGTGCGCATTGTCTGTGGCGGCGGCGTTCGCGACGGACGTGACGTTCTTCATGTGCCACAGGCCAAACCATCCGGAGGACCCTGCCACCAAGGCCCTGCGGGCATTCGAGAAAGCCCATCCGGACATCCATCCGAAGCAGTGGGGCGGACTCATATTGCCCGGAGGCGGTGGACGCGCCCAGTTCATGCTTGCGTTGGCCGGTGGCAGCGCACCGGACGTATACAAGGCGTGGTTCCACATCCTGCGGCACGACATCGACCAGGGCTTTGCGTATCCGCTCGACGAATGGATAGGCGAAGGCTGGGAAGGGTGGAGGAATTCTCCGCCGCTGTGGAAGGAAGTGGCGAGCAAGGACGGCCGCATATATGCGGTGCCCACGCCCGGAATGGCGTACTACGGGCTTGTGTACCGCAAGGATATCGTAAGGGATGCGGGGCTTGATCCGGAAACGCCGCCCGCGACGTGGGACGATTTCGAACGTTGGTGCAAACGCCTTGTGAAGCCGGGGCGGCGCCCGCTTGCCATCGAGAACAGGCCATGGGGCTATCTCCCGTGGGTGGGCGCCGCAGGCGGCGATGTCGTCCGGAAGAAGGCATCTGGATCGGACGATCCGGATGGCGAGTGGGAGGCTTGCTTTGACTCGCCCGAATGCCTTCGGGCCGCAAGTTTCCTTCAGCGGCTCGTAAGGCAGGATCTTGTGCGTGGATTGCCGGTGCTGTCGGTGTCGAGCGACATCGCCGGGATGTTCGTTGAAGGCAGCATAGTGTGCGTCTTCGGCGGGGAGGATCTTGTCGCCTATCTTACGGAACACCTCAACTTCCCGGCGGATCTTGTCGGGCTGATGCCGTTCCCCGCCGCCGACGGGACGCTCAGGCCCGTGCTTCAGGCGCACAAGCATTTCTATGCGATGACGGAAAGCGTCGCGCACCGTCCAAAGGAGGAGCGCGACAAGGTGTGGCAGGCGCTCATGGCTCTCGCCTCGAACGATGTGTATGATGAACAGGTTCGCGTCAATGCCCGCGAAGGCCGCGCCCGCTGGTGCGTCCCCTCCGACCTGAAGCGGCTTGGCCTCGAGCGGTACATGGATGAGATGCCTCCCGGGATACGGAAGATGTACGAGGATCTTGAGGCGGGGCGGATACGGAAGGTCACCGAGCCTCACGTGGGCTTCTGGCAGGCGGCGAGCGATATCGTCAGCCGCCGCTTCCTCGGATTGCTTCTCAGCGATTCCGGCAAGGAACTTGACTGTGCAGAGGCTCTTGCTTCGATCACGAGAGAGGCCAACCGGGGCCTGATGTTCGATGCGGACCGTTCACGGATGGACGAGAGGCGTCCAATCGCGAGGGTGGCGCTTGGCGCAATCCTCTGCTGTGCACTGGTTGCCGCTGGGTTGTGGCTCACGATGCGCAGACGGCGGCCGAATCGCGTTGATGTTGGATCGTCGCGCACTTCGCGTCCGATCCTTCCATGGATCTTCCTTGCGCCTGCGGTCGCGAGCGTTGCGGTGTGGAGCTACTATCCTCTGGTCAAGGGCGCCATGATGGCGTTTCAGGACTACAAGATCGTAGGGGACGTCTGTTGGGTCGGGCTCGACAATTTCATACGGGTCGCATCCGATCCCGGTTTCTGGAAGGCGTGGGGGCGAACCTTGTGGTATGTCGTCCTGACGATTGCGCTTGGATTCACCACGCCGGTGCTGCTTGCCATACTTCTTGCCGAGATACCGAAGGGGCGTGTGTTCTTCAGGATGGTGTACTTCCTCCCGCACCTCACGAGTGCGCTTGTCATCACGCTGCTGTGGAAGATGATGTTCGACCCTACGGAGGGAGGCATGCTGAACCAGATGCTTGCGATATTCGGCATTCCGAGGCAGTCGTGGCTCCTGGATCCGGCGTGGGCCATGACGTGCTGCATTCTGCCCGGGGTGTGGGCGGGGGCCGGAATGGCTTCGCTGATATACATCGCGGCCCTTGGAAGCCTGCCGCCCGACTACTACGAGGCGGCGGCGATAGACGGCGCAGGGATATTTGCGCGGTTCCGCCACATAACGTTCCCCCAGCTCATGCCGCTCATGGTCATCAACTTCGTGGGTGCGTTCATTGCCGCATTCCAGGGGATGGGGTCGATATTCCTGCTGACCTTCGGCGGACCTGGCGATGCCACGAACGTGCTTTCCCTGGCGATATGGAAAGAGGCGTACAACAACCTCAGGTTCTCCACCGCGACGACGATGGCGTGGTTTCTCGGTGTTGCGCTCATAGGCTTCACGTATCTCCAGATACGCTTCCTCCGCAGGGTGGAGTTCCGTAGCGCCGCCGCGAACTAGCGGCCTCATCTGGTCTATGGGACGGCATCTGCACCCCGTCATAGAGCGGCTGCGCATTGAGCGTACAGGCGTCGGATATGGTATAATGCGCCCCACAATGAAACGACTTCTGACGATTCAGGACATCTCGTGCGTCGGCCAGTGCTCGACGACGGTCGCGCTGCCGCTCGTGAGCGCGTGCGGCGTCGAGTGCGCCGTCCTGCCGCCGGCGATTCTTTCCAACCACACTGCGGCCGGCTTCAAGGGCTGGAGCTTCTGCGACCTCACGGCCGAACTGCCGAAGGTCGAGGCGAAGTGGGTCGAGCAGAGCATCGCGTTCGATGCGTTCTACACGGGCTACGTCTGCGAAAGTCACATCGATCCGATCCTTTCGATCATGCAGACGTGTGCGCGACCGGGGGCCGTGCGCATCGTCGATCCGGCGATGGCCGACAACGGGGCGCTCTATTCGGGCTTCACGGCGGACTTCCCGAAGAAGATGGCGCGGCTCGTCGCAGGGGCCGAATACATACTTCCGAACCTGACCGAGGCCGCGTTCCTTGCGGGCCGGGAGCCGAAGCTCGAAGGATATACGAAGGCCGAGCTGGAGGGGCTTATCGCCGATCTGCACGGGCTCGGCGCAAAGACAGTCGTCCTGACAGGCGTCAGCTTCGAGCCGGGGCTTCTGGGTTCCGCCGTGTCGGATGGGGTGCATGTCGCGTACGACTTCAATCCGCGCCTGCCCTGCGCGTTTCACGGCACGGGCGATGTGTTCGCATCCGTCTTTGCCGGCGCCGTCCTGCGCGGGAAGACCGCCGCCGAGGCGGCGGCGCTCGCGGCGGATGTTGTCTGCCGCGCCATCGAGGCGACGGAGCCGGGCCACTGGTACGGAGTCAGCTTCGAGAAGGTGATCCCCTGGCTGTCAGCTCGCTTTTAAGGCCGCAAGAAATTGCATTTTACCACAAGTGGGACTGGCGGCTGTGAAAACGAAAGCCCCGCGGCATTTTTGATGCGTGTGCAATTCACGTTCGTTTAAAATGGTATAATGCATGCCGTTTCTTCTCGCCGTGTCCATGGCGCCGATTTGGCGATTCGCATGTGTTACGGCTGGATGAAAGGAAAGATCGACATGACAAACGATGCCTCGCCGGATTATGTCTCAGACTTGGAGATTCGGTCGCGGATTCAGACGATTCGCGGCGTCCGGGTCACGTTGGATCGTGATGCGGCGTTCATTCCAGGCATCAAGGCGTGGATTGTTGAAAGGGGAAAGAGAAAATGAACAGGAGAGACTTTATCAGGGGCGTTTCGGCCAGCGCGGCATCGATGGCGCTTGCGCAAGGCGCGCATGGCTGCAGGAGTTCGGCCGTGCCGGCGTTCGCCGAGGGGGCGGAGGATATGGGGCCGATCCTCACCGATTCTGAAATATGCCGCAGCCCCGCGCTCGCGGGCAAGCGAAAGTGCTCTTACTTTTGCGACGATGCCATCTGGGCATTGCGCGATGTGACTCGCCATGCCCAAAGGTCGCTGTTTGACCACCCGTTCTTTTCAGTGCTGAGGGAGTGCCATGAGAAGTATGGCCTTACGGCGCAGATCAACCTCTTTTACCGTACGGATTTCTTCTATGGCATGGACGAGTTTACGCTTGCCGACGTTACGGATGCCTACAGGGAGGAGTTCAGGGCGAATGCCGATTGGCTTAAGTTCGGCTTCCATTCCCTGCAGGAATTCCCTGACTATCCATGGATCAACGCAAACTACGGCGACGTGAAGAAGCTCTTTGAAATGATCCGTTCCGAAGTAGTGCGTTTCGCGGGAGAGGAGTCGTTCGCGTACGCATGCGTGCCGCACTGGTGTCCCATGAGCAAGGATGGAGTCCGTGCGCTAAAGGATTGCGGGATTCGCGTCATGGAGTGTTCCGTCGGACCGCGCTACCGCTACGATGGCAGGGCCGAACGGTTGCCGTATGGCCACGCATTCCGCCTTATGCAGAACAGGAAAAGAGAAGTCGGCTTCTACTGGCGGGAATCGCGCAACACTGCCATTAGCGCGTCGATCTGCTCGTACAACCACATGTCGGAGGCGCAGGCGGCGCAGACTGCGCTGTCGTTTGGCTACGTTCACGACCGTGTCACCGGCATGAACTTCAAGCACATGTTCTGCGACGCGCCGTGCCTGAACCTCTGCACGCTTGAGACGCTTAGGGCGGATATCGGAAAGATTCTCGGCAAGGAGTATCTCATCTTCTCAAACCACGAGCAGTATTTCTTCAGCGACTACCTTGCCTATCAGCCGGATTACTCCGACAAGATACGTCTTATGTGCCGGATGATGCGCGAGAATGGCTATACCTTCATCCAGATGGAAGATGTGGTTGCCTGAAGAGCGTCGGGCCGATTCAGGAGGGGCGGCCGGTTGACGGCGTTCTTGTGGAGGAGGTGTCAGAATGAACGAATGTGGAGGAGGTGTCAGAATGAACGAAGAAAAAGAAAGAGTTGGGATGCGGCTGTCCACGATGACATCTGAAAGAGGGGCTGGCGTCGCAAGGCCCTGCCCTGCCCTCGTTGCGGCGGCGCTTGTCCTGCTGCCGGGCCTGTCCCGGGCCTGCACCGGCCTGTATGCCGGCAAGAAGGCTACGGCGGACGGAGTGACGATCATCGCCCGGACGGTCGATGCGCCGCCATGGACGGCAGGCCACCGGATAGATGTGCAGCCGCGCGTCGAGAACGCCCCCGGGCGTCAGTATCGGGCCCTTGTCTCCGGCGTCACATGGGATCTTCCTGCGACGACATGGCACTGCGTATCGACCCCGAGGATGACGGTTCACGGGAGAGGCCGCATGGACAGCGCGTGCGTAAACGAGAAGGGGGTCGCAATCACCGGCACTACGACGGCGCACGTAAACGCGAAGGTGTTGGAGGTCGACCCTTACGTCGGGACGGGCTTCGCGGAGGAGTCGATGCCGGGGCTGCTCGGACTGTGCGCGGGAACGGCGCGCGAGGCGGTCGAGCTTCTGGGGCGCGCGATCGCGGAGAAGGGGCACCAGGGGACGGAGATATACATGTTCGCCGACAAGGACGAGGCCTGGTACGTCGAGGTCTATACCGGACACCAGTGGGCGGCGGTCCGCATGCCGGAGGACGCGGTGTCCGTCTACGGCAACATGCTGATGCTGCGCGGGTATGATCCCGACGCGCCGGACGCGCTCCATTCGCCCGATCTTGTCTCGGTCGCCGAGAAGGCCGGAACGCTTGTCCGGCTGCCGGACGGGAGAATCGACCTCTTCAGGTCGTATTCCGCGCCGGTCGGACATTACAGCAACTACCGTACGTGGTTCGGGCATAGGATGCTCGCGCCGGATACGGCGGGGGAGTTCGTGGCCTCCGAGCCGGGGCCGCTCTTCTATCGGCCCGCCAGGCCCGTAACGCGGCGCGACCTTTTCGAGGTGATGCGCACGCGCTACGAGGGGGTGAACTGCCCGGAGGAGAACGGCGACCTCAAGATCCGCACGATAGGGACGACCAAGCAGTCGACCTGCCATCTGCTGGAGGTGCGCGGCGACCTGCCCGAGTCCATGTGCGCAACCGCATGGGTGACGTTCGGGAATGCCGAACACATCCCGTTCCTGCCTGTCAACGCGGCGATAAGCCGGGTTGAAGTCCCCTATGCCGTCAATGTGCGGACCGGGAATTGGGAGTCGCTGGATCCCGGGACGGCTTCCGCGCATTTCAGGCGGCTCGCTGCGCTCGCGGAGATCGATCGCGTCAACTACGGCACGGGCGTCCGCCAACATTGGAGGAAGCTCGAGGACAGGCTGCTTGCCGAGTATCCGGAGGTTCTGGCCAGGGCCGCCGCAGACTACGGGACGGATCCGAAGGCCGCCGCCGCGACCCTTTCAGGCTACGGCTGCCGCGTCCAGCGCGAGGCGCTGTCCGACGCGAAGCGTCTGCTGGACCAGCTGCTCTGGTACGTGACGGCCAACAACCAGATCGAGGGCGACGGGTCGGGCGCGAAGTCAAGGCCCGCGAAGCCATTCGCCTGCTGGGCCCCGCCGGCGAGAAGGACGAAGGTGCTCTTCTTCTTCGACACGGAGGACTTCACGTGCGACCTTTCCAATGACGCGATCCGCGACATCGCCAACATCCTGCGCGAGGAGGGCGTGCGTGGGCAGTTCGCCATGATCGGCTATCTCGGGAAGTACCTTGAGGACATGAAGCGGCAGGACGTGATAGACGCCTTGCGCCACCACCTGATCGGCAGCCAGACTCTCTATCACTCGAAGCATCCCAACATCGTCGAGTACGGCGACGTCGCCGACTACTCCGCAGCCTACAGGCGTACGATGGAAGAGGAGAGTCTCGGATTCGACCTGCTCGCGCATGCGTTCCCCGGCCAGCGCGTGACGTGGTGCAGCGTATTCCCCGGGAACGCCAACAGCTATGTCGGCCTGTACGTGCACTCGAAGCTTGGCAGCCAGTTCTTCGGCGGCGGGAACAAGTCGTTCACGCCAGGCGAGCGCGAGGCCGCATGGTTCGTCAACCAGTTCCACCTGCCATATTACCGCCAGCTGCACCTCGAGTCGTTCATTCCGCCGGCGAAGCCCATAGACATACCCGCGCGCCTGGAGGAGCTGTCCGCACACGAGTACGTGACGCTCTACATGCATCCGCACATGGCGGTGTCGAAGCGGCACTTTGACGGCCCGAACTTCAATCCGCGCGATCCGGTCGCGTGGGGCAACTGGCGGCCGACGCCCAAGCGCGACCGCGCCGACGTCGCCGTCTACTATGAGCGTCTGCGCACGCTTGTCCGCGCCCTGAAGGCCGACCCGCGCTTCGATGTTACGGACTGCGAGAGGCTGGCGGCGTCGTTCGCCCCGCGCAAGTCGATCGGCCGCAAGGAGATCCCCGCGATCCGTGCGTCGCTCTTGCAGCGGCTGGGGCCCATCGGCAGCTCGTGGTGCGTGGCCGACGCCTTCCAGGCGGCGGTCGAGTTGCTGCGAGGCAGGGAATCGCACAAGCCTGGCTACGTCTACGGATTCCTGGAGCCGCCGAAGGGTGTCGCCCGGCCGACTCGCGTGGCCGCCGCCGATCTGCGCAAGGCGGCAGAGGGGATCGACCTCGGGACGTTCATCCCGCCGTCAATCACCGTTGGAGGCCGGGAGATCGGCCCGGCGGACTTTCTCTATGCCGCCTTGGAGGCGCTGGAGACGGGTGCGAACGAGGTTGTGGCGATTCCGCGCGACCAGCTCGGCCCGATCGCCTCGCTCATGCCGTCGCTCTCAACTTATTCGATGAAGGGCGGCTGGCCGCTTTACGAGGACACGTTCGAAGATAAATACTTGACGCCGCGCCTGCGTCTCCAGCTCTGGACGCTTCGGTACGAGAAATGAAACGGTTGCCTTGGCGCGCCATCGGCATGCCGATGGTGCGTCTTTGGCAAGGAGTGGTGGTGGGGCAAGGATTCGAACCTTGGAAGGCGTAAGCCAGCAGATTTACAGTCTGCCCTCGTTGACCGCTTGAGTATCCCACCGATCAGCACGTCTTTCGCCATTCCATGTCATCGACAGAAAACCACGAATGGTGCTCGGGGCGGGACTCGAACCCGCAAGGATCTCTCCACATGCACCTCAAGCATGCGTGTCTGCCAATTTCACCACCCGAGCAAGGCGGAAAAACGGGGCGTAATATATCATATTGGCAGATGGCGCGCAAGGGGATTTTTTGGTAAAATCCCACCCATGTTTGAAGTGAGAAATGTCTGCTTCTCCCGCGGTGGCCGGGATATACTGTCCGGAGTGTCGTTTTCGGTCGATGCCGGGGACGTTCTGGCCATCACCGGCGTCAACGGTGCCGGCAAGTCCACGTTGCTGAAGATACTGGCCGGGATATGGCTTCCCACTTCCGGCGCGGTGCTGGCGGACGGGGCGGATGTTTTCGCCGAACCGATACGCCACAGGCGCCGTCTCGGCTGGCTTGGCGAATCGCTGTCGGCGGAGACGGATATTTCAGTCAGATCCTATCTCAAGTACCGGGCGAGGCTGAAGGGGGAGCAGTCCCGCAAGATACGCCATCGCGTTCGCGAGGCCATGTCGATATGCGGGCTCGAGCAATTTTCGGACTTCGCGGTCGGGAGCCTTTCCCGTGGGCAGCGCAAGCGCGTGGCGCTCGCCGAGGCGGTTCTCCTGCGGCCCCGGCTCCTGCTGCTCGACGATGTGTTTGCGGATCTTGACGTGGATGCGCGCGAATCCGTGGTGTCCCTGCTCGATTCGTTCAGGGCATTCGCGTCCGTGATCCTTGCGGGACACGAGGCGGACTGGTTTGGCAGGGCCGGCGCCACCGTGCTTGAATTGAAGTCCGGGAGGATCGCATGAAGACGATGCTGGTAATCGCCCGCCGTACGTTTGGCCGCCTGTCGGGGCAGTCCACATCCGTATTTGCCGCCGTTGCATTCCTTGTCGCATCGGGGGCGCTCTTCGCGAGGGCCCTCTTTTCCGCAGAGGGTACCGCCGTTTCCGTAGCATCGGTCTGGGCGGTTTCGGCATCCTACGCTTTGCCTCTGCTCGCGGCCCTGCTCACGATGCGCCTGTGGAACGGCGATGGGGAGCAGGGCCGCGATGAGATGGACCTCGTGGCCCCGGTGCCCGAGCGCAAGTTTGCCGCGGGTCGCTTCCTGGGGGCGTACGCGGCGGTTGCCCTCACGGTTGCCGTTTCGCTTTGCGTACCCGTGCTTGTGCTGCCGCGATGCGCCCCGGCTCTCGCCTCCGGGCTGTCTGTCGCCCGGTTTCTTCCGGCCTTCGCCGCGCTTTGCGCGTATGCGCTTCCGCTTACGGCCATAGGCTCCCTTGCCGCCGTCGCGTTTCGCCGTCCGGCGCCGTCCGCCGTCGCGTCGTTCGCGCTCACCTGCGCCTTGCCTCAGGCCCTGTACCGCGCACTTGTGGAATGGAGTCCGCTGGTGCGGGCGAGGTTCGCCGAGATGCCGCTGGATTCCCTTGTCGCCGGCGCCGCCGACGGGAGCGTTTCCATTGGAGGGGTGGCCGTGGCGGCGGCCGTCACCGTGTTCGCCGTCTTTGCTGCGTCCAAGGCGTTCGCCATGCGCAGGTTCGTTGGTGGCGGCAAGGCCGTGCTGAAGGCTTCCACCCTGCTGTCGGTCGCGAGTGCGCTTTTGGCCACGGCGCTGTTTGCGGCCCTTGCGTATCGCCTTGACGTCAGGATCGGATGGCCTGGCGGATCTCGCGAGGCCGGTTTCTCGGCGCGTACTCGTGAGATACTCTCCAGCGTGACTCGCGAGGTGCGCATAACGGCGTGTCTGCGCAGAAGCTCCCCGGGGTTCGTCCCCGTGTCGCGTCTGCTCCGCTCCGTCGTGGCGGAGTCCCGCACCGTCGCGGGGGCAGACGTGACCTGCGACCTGGTAGACCCGCGGTGGGATGCCTCTGCGGCGAGGCTTGCCCAGATGGGGCTCGTGGAGGGAACGGTGATGTTCTCATCCGGGCGTCGCCGCGTGGTCGTGTCCGCGAAGGATATCGACGAGGCCGCGTGCGCCTCTGCGATCCAGAGGCTGTCCATGCCGATGAGGAGCGACAGGGTGCTGTTTACCGCAGGGCACGGGGAGCCTGGCGTGGATGATTTCGGGCCGGAAGGCGCAAGCGATGCGGCCAGGGCTCTGAGGCAGGACGGGTACCGGGTCGAAGCCCTTTTCTCCGCAACATCCTCGATACCGTCAGACTGCTCGGTGCTCGTAGTGTCCGGCGCCCGCGTTCCGTTCTCGTCCTCCGAGCTGAGGGACATCGAGATGTTCCTTGCGCAGGGCGGGCATCTGCTTGCGACCGTCTCCGGCGACGGCTCTGCCGGATTGGGGCCGATTCTTGAGGCGCACGGCGTCGCCGTGAACCGCGTTGAGTCGAGGGTGCGCACAACCGACGGGTCGAACGTCGTCGTCTCGGAGTTTGCAGACCATGCGGTGTCGAGCCAGCTGGAGGGGACGGCGGTCGTGCTTGGGCCGGGGGCGGTGTGGTTCGGCGTCGGGGCATCCGCTCCCGGGCGCGGCAGCGGCTTCTCGTTCACTCCGCTCTGCATGGCGGATGGCCTCGCCTTCGCCGTCGCGGCGGAGAAGGGTGCGTACCTGAAGAGCGACCTTGCGATACGTCCTGCGAGGATCGTCCTGATAGGCGACAACTCCTTTCTCAGGAACGCCTCGCTCGCCTCGCGCGCGAACGCAAACCGCGACCTGCTGCTGAATTCGGTGGCGTGGCTTGACGGGATAGACGCTTCGGGTTCTGCGGACATAGCCGGGGATGTGGTGGCGGCGCACATGGATCGCGGCGAGAGGATCAGGTTTGCCGCCGTCTCGTCGCTCTGCGTCCCCGCAGCGGCGGCGCTTTTCGGCATGATGTGCATCGCCTGGAAAAGGAGGCATCCTTGAGGAACCGGAGGGCAATACTGTTCTCGCTCGCGCTGAGCCTCGCATTCGCGCTGGCGCTCGCGGCAATCTCCCTGCTCGGCCCATCCGGGTCTGCCGTGCCGGGCGTGGTGCTCTCGTCCCTGGCCCCCGACTCGATAACCGCAGTCGCGATAGACCGCAAGGCCAGGGATGGCCGGCCCTTGCGCATATCGCTCGCTCGTACTGGCGCCAAGTGGCTCATAGACGGCCCCATCAAGGCGGAGGCCGATTCCGAGACGGTAAGGCGCATCCTCGATCTGGCGGTGTTCGCCGAGCCGCAGGATGTGCTTTCCGCCCGCGACATGAAGGTGCTGGGGCGCTCCCTTCGCGATTTCGGTCTGGAGCCGCCGCATCTCGCGGTGACGTTCCTTGCGTCGGGGCGGCAGGAGTCCTACCTGTTCGGGCGGGGCACCGCCATGGGCGGGGAGGTCTACGCGAAGAGGCTTGGCGAGGATTCGGTATTCACGGTGTCGGCATCTGTCGCGCGCGAGCTTGGCCGCCCGCTGAGGGAATTCCGCCGCAGGAATCTCTTCTCGTTTGGCGTCGCAGACATCTCCGACATCGGGCTGAAGAATCCGGGCGAGCCATTCTCGAAGCTGGTAAGGGCGGGCGGCGGATGGAGGCTTTCGGAGCCTGTGGACGCCCCGGCGGACAAGGCCGTGGCAGACGGCCTCGCCAAAGCGATATGCTCCGCCCGGATAGTGGAGTACGGCAGGAAGGGCGAGACGATGAACGTCGGGCTTGGCGCCGGTGATGGCTCGTACACGATATCCCTGCGCAGCCCGCTCGGCGTGATCGAGAAGGTCGTGTTCGGCCTGCCTGCCGGCACGAACGAGGTGTGGGCCCTTTCCCCGGAAGGGGCCGCCGTGAAGGTTCCGGCGGCATTGCTTGAGACGTGCCGGCGCTGCCAGCGGACTCTGGAGGATACGCGCGTGTTCCCTGTGGATGCGTCATCCGTCACGTCCATCTCCGTCTCCGAGGGATTCCCGGCATACATGCTTTCGCGCAGGGGGCCTGCCGACCAGTGGCGTCTCGTGTCGCCCGTGGATGCCCCGGCGGATGCGGAGAGCGTGGGGCTTCTCCTCGACAGGATACTTTCGATACGCGGAGTGGACGTGACCGGCGTGGAGTCCAACTCGCTGGCGGTGTCGGTCGGCACGGCCGGCACGAACTTTCCAGTGTGCGTGCTGTCGGATGCGTTTCTGCCGGCCGGGACCAGGCTTGCGGATCTCCGCGACCGCATGCTCATACGCTACCCGGTCGAGAAGGTCCGCCGGATCCGCGTAGGCACGGCGGCCGGATCGGAATGGGAGGTCCGCGGGCCGTCCCTTCGCGGGCCGGGCGATGCCCCGCACAGCGACCTGCTCGCGCTGCTGTCGAAGGGCATCGTAGCGGAAGGCGTCGAGACCGTCATGCTCAGGAAGGACGATTTCGAGCGGTATGGATTTGACAGGCCCTCGTATTCGCTGGCCTTTGAGCTTGGCGACAGCGAATCGGCCCTCCGCACGCTGCTGCTTGGCTCGGCGGCGCCCGGCGGCGGACGGTTCGCGACGATTGGAGGATCGGATGCGGTGTTCATCCTTTCCGCCGCGACGGTATCCGCGCTCACCAAGCCGGATATGGAAACGTTGAAGGAGAAGAAATGAAGGCATTGATAACGGGAGGGAGCGGATTCCTCGGAATAAACCTTGTCCGCAAGCTTCGAGAGAGGGGGGTGGACGAGATCCGCGTCCTCGACATCGCCGACTTCGACTATCCGGAGAGGGGTGCGCCGTGGCTCAGGTTCACCCTTGGCGATGTGCGCGACGCGGCGACCGTCGACAGGGTCGCAGACGGATGCGACGTGATCGTGAACGCGGCGGCGGCGCTGCCGCTGTACTCGCCGGAGGACATCCGCACGACCGAGGTCGACGGCATACGGAACGTGCTTTCGTCGGCAAGGCGCTTCGGCGCAGGGCGCGTTGTGCAGATATCGTCCACGGCCGTGTACGGCGTCCCAAAGCGGCATCCCATATGCGAGACGGACGAACTTATCGGCGTAGGACCGTACGGACACGCGAAGATAGAGGCCGAAGAGGTGTGCCGCAAGGCTCGCGCCGCCGGCCAGACGGTGTGCGTGATACGTCCGAAGAGCTTCATAGGGCCGGAGCGGCTTGGCGTCTTCGCCCTATTCTACGACTGGGCGTACACCGGGCACGGCTTCCCGATGATAGGCAGCGGCAGCAACCGCTACCAGCTCATGGACGTGGAAGACCTCTGCGACGCCATCTGGAATGCCATGACCTACCCGGACGAGAAGGTGGACACCGAGTTCAACATCGGCGCGAAGGAATTCACCACGATGAGGGAGGACTACCAGGCCGTGCTTGACCGGGCTGGGCATGGCAAGAGGATACGCGGCCTGCCTGTCAGGCCGATAGTGTTCATCCTCAGGGTGCTGGAGGCGCTGAAGCTGTCGCCGCTGTACCCGTGGGTGTACGAGACGGCCTCTACGGACAGTTTCGTGTCAATAGAAAAGGCTGAGAAGATGCTGGACTTCAGGCCGCGCTATTCGAACAAGGAGGCGCTTGTCAGGAACTACGACTGGTACTGCGCGCACCTGTCCGAGTTCCAGGGGAAGACAGGCGTGTCGCACCGAGTGCCCTGGAAGCAGGGGTTGCTCGCCTGCGCCAAATGGTTCTTCTGAAACGTCAAATATTCATGAACTGGAGGAGATAGGGTGATGACAATGATGATGCCGAAGCTGGGCGCGGCGGCGATGGCCGCCTGTGTGGTCGCCGGATGCGGAACGGCTTGCCGCGAAGGGGCGGCCGCCGCCTCCCGCATGGATCGATCGAAACTCCAGATCGGGGTGTATTGCCTTGCGCCGTATGCGCGCACCGAGGCTCACGTCAGGGACGTCAAGGACTGCGGGGTCGATTTCATCTATGGCGTCCCCGCGGCAGATCGCCCCACGCTTGACCTGTGCGCAAAGTACGGGCTCGGCGTGATAGCCACCGGCTGCGTTCCGTTTTGGCATGGCATGGGCGGCGAGCAGGCCGGGCAGATGCGCCGGCTGCGCCCGATGGATGGCTATGCGAAGGCCATTGGCGGATACGAGGATCATCCTGCGATATGGCTCGTGGACTACATCGACGAGCCATCCGCGCTGGACTATCCGTACATAGGCGAGGTCACGGAGTTCCTCAAGAGGAACCTGCCGCATGGCGTCACCCCGTACATCAACCTGTATCCGAACTACGCTAGCGTGGTGGGCAACTCTGCGCGTCAGACCAAGAACCAGCTTGGCACGGCGACGTACCCGGAACACGTCGCCGAGTATGTGAAGCACGTCGACCTTGACTACATCTGCTTCGACTTCTACCTGTACTCCGCGCGCGGGGAAAGCCGCCAGCCGAAGCTCCAGAAGCTCTACGAGAACTTCCGCGATGTCGCGGCGGCCTGCCGCGCAACGGGCAAGAGCCTCTGGTACATACCGCAGGTCAACTCAAGCTACGGCGAGCTCTGGCTGAGCGAGAACATGCTTCGCTTCCAGGCGTTCCTGGCGATGGCATTCGGGGCCGAGCAGATCGACTGGGCCTGCTGGAGCAGGGCGGCGTCCGGCGAGACTCCCGACATGCCAGGGCTAACCGGCTGGTGGACGAACAACGTGCTTACGCTAAAGGGTGAGCGCACGGAGCAGTACGCAAAGCTGAAGAGGGTGAACGCGGAGATTCGCCGTCTCGGAGACCGCTACATGAAGTACCGCACCGTGGCGACGCACCATGACGGCGCGTCCGGCGCCGTTCGTGCCTCAGACGGCTCTCGCGTCACCGTCGGCGAGATGGTCGCCCGCAGCGGCGATCCTTCAAGGAAGGCCTACTTTGTGTTGGCTTCTGACGACCCCTTCGACGAGGGGCAGAGACGCCACACGTACGAGCTGAAGGCTTCGGGCAAGGTCTGTGCGATCGGCAAGGACGGCCCCGTTGAGGTTGCGCCTTCAGGGAGCGGCGCATGGAGATTCAGCCTCAAGTCAAACGAGTGCGCCTTGATAGAGGTCTGCGCCCGGTGACTGTCCGCAATGATGATTGGTTTCCTGACACTTCCAGTGCTGTTTCTGCTGTCGGCGTTCTTTTCGAGCGCCGAGACGGTGCTGTTTTCGTTGACGGGGGCGCAGAGGGCGCGGATAAGGCAGAGGAATCCCCGTGCGGACGTTGGCATCGGTCGCTGCCTGGATGACAAGCCGATGCTCTTCTCGACGCTCCTCGTCGGGAACACGTTCGTGAACTTCGCGATTTCCGCGATTGGATACAGGCTGTTCCGGGACTACATTCCCTACGGGGCGTGCCTGGCGGTTCCCGTGATGACGGTTCTGCTGCTCGTGTTTGGCGAGATTACGCCGAAGCGGCTGGCGCTGCGATATGCCGAGGAGCTTGCCCCCCTGTTCGCGCCGCTTCTCCTGTTCTGGAGAGGCATATTGTCCCCGTTCAGCCACGTGCTGCGCTTCTCGTCCCGTGCGTTCGCCCCGGCGCTTGAGAGGGAGCGTCGCGCCCTCTCGGACTCCGAATTCGTTTCGGTGCTCGAGTCCGCCGCAGAGCGCGGGGACGTATCCGCCGCAGACGCCGAGATGGTCGAAGGGGTGCTTCGCCTTTCGGAGCTCTGCGCGAATGACGAGATGACCCCGCGGGTGGACATCGAGGGCTACGACCTGGACCGCGACGAGAAGTTCAGGAGGGATTCTCTCGCCGCCGCCAAGCACCGGTGGCTTCCCGTGTACAGGCGCACCCCCGACGCGATAGAGGGCGTGATCGACAGCGAGACCGGCAAGATGGAGGATGCGCTCTTCGTCCCGGAGACGGTCACGCTTGACGATCTCCTCCAGACGTTTGCGAAAAGCCGCAAGCCGCTCGCGGTGGTGCTTGACGAGTATGGCGGCACCGCCGGCATAATCTCGCCGAACGACGTGCTTGAGCTGATCGTCGGCCCCGGAGTGTTCGGGCGCCCCGGACAGGAGCCGGCCATCGTGCCTTTGGGGAAGAACGTCTGGGAGATAGATGCGCGGGCGAGCCTGGACGAGATAAACCGCAGGCTGAACGTCGAGCTGGAGGCGGAGGACGCCGACAGGCTTTCCGGGTGGGTGCAGTTCCATGCGGAGCGGCTGCCGCACATCGGGCAGGAGATCGTCGCCGACGGCTGCCGCGCGACGGTGCTGAAGCGCCGCCGCCGCCGGGTCACGCTTGTGCGCCTCGAGGTGCTTTCCAGGCACGAAATGGCGTCCGACGAGGCCATCATAAACGAGACGGACGAAGCCGTGGAGCGCACGGAGGAGGATGACGAATGAGCATAGCGCTTCTTTTCCTGGTCATAATCGCGTCGCTTGCGTCGTCGGCGTTCTGTTCCGGCGCGGAGACGGGCTTCCTTTCCGTAAGCCGGGGGCGGATACTGCATCTCGCCAGAGAGGGCGGACGCAAGGCCAAGATAGTCCAGAAGGCCATTTCCAACATGTCGTGGACCACCACAACGCTGCTGATAGGCAACAACATCTCCAACGTTACGTATTCGTCCGCGTCTGCCGCGCTTGTCCTTGAGCTGTGCGAGGATTCCCTGGCACGCTCTGCCGGCAGTTTCCTTGCTGCGTTCATCATCCTTTATACATCGGAATTCATGCCAAAGCTGCTTTGCGCGGCGCGTCCGCTCCGGAGAATCCTTGCGCTGGCCCCGGTATACCGGGTGATGGAAAGGATCCTGCATCCGCTGACGATGGTCGGGGTCGCGTTCACGGACTTCTTTGTGAAGCGGAAGGACATGCAGGAGAAGCTTACGTCGGCGGACCTGATGCGCATACTCGAGGATCGGAAGGACGGCGTGAGGCTTTCAGACTTCGAGAGCGCTCTCATAGGCCGGCTGATAGTCCTCCGGGTCAAGGGACGCCCGATAACGCCCGAGGCCATACTTTCGGCCTTGCGTGACTTTGACTGACACCACGCACCGGCAACTGGCATCGGTCGCGACAAGCGCGCCCCTCCCGTGCCACGCACGGCGATGGGGACGCCTTCGCATTTGCGATTTTTCGATTTACGATTGCATTTAGGGATTTGCGATTTGCGATTTACGATTTACGATTGCATTTGGCCATTTGGAGATTGATTTGGGGAGAAATGCGGGAGGGTCGCACTTGTTGCGACCGCCCATACGTGGCGACATATCCCCCGAACGAAGTGAGCCGCGCAAGCGGTCGCTAGAGGGGTGCGCCTCGCCGTCGTGCGGCATTGTGGCGACGGCGCCCTCGCCGTCGTGGGGAATGGCCTTGGCCGTGTAGAAGTGTAGAAATGTAGGTGGTAGTGTGTAGTGGCGACATATCCCCCGAACGAAGTGAGCCACGCAAGCGGTCGCTAGAGGGGTGCGCCCTCGCCGTCGTGGGGCATTGTGGCGACGGCGCCTCGCCGTCGTGGGGAATGGCCTTGGCCGTGTAGAAGTGTAGAAAATGTAGGTGGTAGGGAGGGACAAGCTCCTGCTCGTCCGTTTTCCCCACGCCGTTTCCGGTCGAGCGGGAGCTCGACCCTCCCGTTGTCGGTCGCGACAAGCGCGCCCCTCCCGTTGTCGGTCGCGACAAGCGCGACCCTCCCGTTGTCGGTCGCGACAAGCGCGCCCCTCCCGTTGTCGGTCGCGACAAGCGCGACCCTCCCGTGCCATGCACGGCGATGGGGACGCCTTCGCATTTACGATTTGCGATTTGCGATTGCATTGGTTTTAGTTGGTAGATGGTAGTTGGCAGTTGGTAGTGGGTACCTAAAACCTGCCAACTACCCTCTACCCACTACCAACTACCCACTGCCAACTGCCAACTACCAACTACCTTTAGTTGTGCTATAATTGTGCCGTTTTGTCCCAGTGGGACAGGGAGACGCACATGAGCATTTTCTACGACAAGGTCGCCGACCGGATCTGCAAGCTGGATGCGGATGGCTTGCGCAGGCAATACAAGGCCCTGGCCGACGAAATCGGCTTCTACGAATCGGTCTTCGATTCGCTCGACGAGGGCATCGTTGTGCTTGACGGAGCCGGCAAGGTCAGGTATGCGAACGCCGCCGGACGGGAACTCGTGCCTTTGCTTGGCCTGGATGAAGAGCCGTTGCCGGGCGGCAACGCCAAGGCGGACGGCATTTCCGTGAAGGAGATGGAGATCACATATCCGGAACACCGCATCGTCGAGGTGAAGCGTATCGGGAACGTGATAAAGCTTCGTGACGTGACCGAGAAACGCGCACAGGATGCCGACGCGATCGAAAGCGGAAGGGCGGATGCGGTCGGCGAGATGGCCGCTTCCATGGCCCACGAGATAGGCAACCCGCTAAACGCCCTTTCCCTGAACCTCCAGCTGCTGAAGCGCAGGTATCCCCAGGAGAAAGACTTGTCCATAGCACAGAGGGAACTTGAGAGGCTGAACGGCATCATCCGCGAATTCCTCGGCGCATTCCGTCCCGCAAGGGCGAGGCTTGCGCCGGGCTTCGCGGCCGATTCCCTCAAGGATGCGCTCGCCGCACTCAAGAACGTGTTCGAGGATCGCCGGATCGGCGTAGCCATCGACCTTCCCCGCACGATGCCGATGGTCGCCATAGATCGGGCCCAGATGGAGCAGGTGTTCTTCAACCTGATGAAGAATGCGCTTGAGGCTATGAAGGACGGCGGAAGCCTCATGATTGAAATCAAAGTGGATGACACTTCTGTATCTGTGATATTTCGTGATTCTGGTGCGGGAATGAGCGATAAGACGCTTGCGAGGCTGTTTGAGCCGTATCGCACCACGAAGAAACGGGGCACGGGGCTGGGGCTTATGATCTCAAAGCGGATCGTTGCGGCCCATGGCGGTGAAATCCAGGTCTCAAGCGAGGCGGGCAAAGGCACTACGTTCACGGTGAGGTTGCCGCGCCTCGAAAAGCGGGTGAGGGAGCTGACATGAAAGAGAAGATACTGATTGTCGACGACGAGAAGGATACGCGGGATTTCATGGCGCGGGCCCTTGCGGACAGGTATGAGGTCTCAACCGCCGCAGATGCCGAGCTGGCGATGCGCCAACTGGAGTCCGACGCATCGATAAGGCTGATGCTGTCTGACATCCGCATGCCGGGGGAGGACGGCATTACGCTTATGAAGGCCGCAAAGGCGTCAAACCCGAATCTCGCGGTGGTGCTCCTCACGGCTTTCGGGTCGATAGACCAGGCCGTTGCAGCCATGAAGGACGGGGCCGATGACTTCCTGACGAAGCCGGTGGACCTCGACCAGCTCGAATTGAGGATCGAAAAGGCCCTCAAGGCCCATCGCCTTGAGGCCGAAGTCGAGGGCCTCAAGGCCCAACTCGACGAAAAATACGGATTTGACGGCATCGTCGGCAATTCTCCCGCCATGCAGAAGGTGTTCCGGATGGTTAAGCAGGCGGCGCCCACGGATGCGACAGTGCTGCTTGAGGGGCCGAGCGGCACGGGCAAGGAGCTTGTCGCGCACGCCATCCACAGCCTTTCGCCCCGCGCAAAGGGTCCGTTCGTGGCCGTGGAGTTCGCCGCCATAAGCCCATCCCTGCTCGAGTCGGAGCTTTTCGGACATGAAAAGGGTGCGTTCACAGGGGCGGTTTCAAGGCGTCTTGGGCGCTTCGAGGCGGCGAACCACGGGACGATATTCCTTGACGAGATATCGGAGATGCCCCTGGAGCTTCAGGTGAAACTGCTTCGCGTACTGCAGGAGCGCGAGTTCCAGCGCGTGGGATCGAACGAGACCGTAAAGACGGACATCCGCATCGTGGCGGCGACAAACCGCGACCTGGCGGCATACGTCCACGCCGGGAAGTTCCGCGAAGACCTGTACTATCGCCTCAACGTGATAGACATCCATCTGCCTGCACTTAAAGACCGCGCTGGCGACGTGCCGCTTCTGGTGAACCGCTTCCTGAAGGAGTTCGGCGGCAAATCGGTCTCACCCGATGCCATGAGGCTCCTGGAGGCGTATTCCTGGCCGGGAAACGTGCGGGAACTGCGCAATGCCGTGGAGAAGATGTGCGTGCTTTCGCCCACGGGCGAACTCGGGGTGGATGATGTGCCGGACGACATGAAGCGCACGGCGGGTGCGCTGTCGATACCTTCGGCCGGCACACTCGAGGAGACGGAGAAGGCCAAGATACTGGCAGTCCTGGACGAGGTGGGCGGCAATCTCACAAAGGCCGCCCAGCGGCTGGGCATAGCCCGCCGCACGATCTACCGCAAACTCGAGCGGTATGGGATTAGGGTGTAGGAATTACGATTTACGATTTACGATTTGCGATTTGCGATTGCATTTGGGGATTTGATGATTTACCTCGTTGTGCATTGCGACGGGAGGGGCGCGCTTGTCGCGACCGACAACGGGAGGGGCGCGCTTGTCGCGACCGAAAACGGGAGGGTCGAGCTCCCGCTCGACCGGAAACGGCGTGGGGAAAACGGACTTCGTTCGGGGGATATGTCGCCACGTATGGGCGGTCGCAACAAGTGCGACCCTCCCGCATTTCTCCCCAAATCAATCTCCAAATGGCTAAATGCAATCGCAAATCGTAAATCGAAAATCGCAAATCCCTAAATGCAATCGTAAATCGCAAATCGTAAATCGTAAATACTACCATCTACCCACTACCAACTGCCAACTACATTTCTATACTTTCCCCTTGTTTTCGCGGTTGGTTAGTGGTAAACTACCGAACATTTATTAGGTGGATTGTACCCATGAAGAGGTGATACGCATGATCTTCGATGAAAAACTTCATGTCGTTGCGCTGGTGGCGACGATGATGGCGCTTGGTGTCCAGGCGGCATCCGTGTCGTCCAATGAGGTGATCAGCGCGGTCTCGGCATGGTCTTCGGCGAACGGTTCCACGTTTGCCCGCCGTGGCGAAGCCACGTCCGCAAGGGCCGTCCACGCAGATGACGGCGAGACTGTCCTGTACTGGATTGTGCGGATGAGCGATGGCGGCGCGGTGATAGCCTCGCCTGATAGCGACCTTGATCTTGTTGTCGCGGTTCTCGAGAAGTTCGGCGGAAAGTTCCCGGAAGGTCATCCGCTGCCTTCGATCCTCAAGGCCGACATGGAGAAGCGCCTTTCGGTGATCGGGGCTGTCAGGGCGTCTGCGATCGGCGGCCGGCGTTCATCGCCGTCAGCGTCCGCGTCCGCCGCATCCGTCTCGGACGGCGTGAGGAAGGCGGTCGCGGCGGCGAATGCGCAGTGGGCGAAATATGGCGTGGGCGGTTCCGGCGGCTTCCGTACGCAGGCTCTCACGCTTGAGAATGGGGATGAAAGCCCCTACGTGCGGCGCATCGTGGACGGCTTCGAGAGCGGCGGGCGGTATACCCACTGGAACCAGGGCCCCGTGAACGGGAAATACTGCTACAACAAATACACGCCGGAGCATGCCGTTTGCGGATGCGTCGCCACGGCAGGCTCCGCGATCCTCCAGTTCTTCAACTGCACGAACGACGTCGGCGTGGTGAAGGGGGAGCCGACGTACAACGGCAAGCCGGCGCCTGCCCAGTACTGCAACACGAAGCCTGGCGTGATCGACTGGTCGATTCTTCCGAAGTCCTACGGCGGGTCAAAGGAGGGGAGCGATACACTTGACGATGCGGGCATCGATCTTCTGGGGCGGGTTGCCTTCAACATGGGCGTGCTCGTCGATATGGCCTGGTCCGACGGCGAGTCCGGCGCGATGCTCTACGGCCTCATCGACGCATTCAAGGCCTATGGCTTCAAGGCCGCAAGGTTCGTCACTTTCAATCTCGCGAAGGATGCGGACAACGAAAACCAGTTCACCAAGACGGTATATGCGCAGAACTGGTGCGGCGCACCCGTGGTGCTGGGCATTCAGGGGTCTTCGGGAGGTCACGCGGTCGTTGCCTGCGGATATGCCCGCGATCCGGATGGCGACCAGTTTTGCCGGGTGTTCATGGGGTGGTCGGGATCTGCCGACGCCTGGTACAAGTTCCCGACCGTCCAGGCGTTCAGCTTTGTGGATGAGGCGATCACGATGATCGGATTTGAGGACGAGGCCGTGATCCCCGTGTATGGTTCCGCCAACATCCCGGGCGTGGAGCTTGAGCTTCCGGGCTACGTGACGAACGGTGTCGTGGTCGCCGCACCTGTGAACGCCAACGGATTCTTCGGAGTGCGCATTCCGACGTCCATCACCGACCTCCGCATCGGCTACGCGCCGCGCGGCAAGTACGCGCCCATCACCCCGTTCGACACCGCCGCGCTTGACGACGAGGAGACCCAGCTGGAAGGGCTCAACGTCGCGATCCCCGACGAGATCGGGCTGTCCGTCCTCAACACCGACGTGCGCTACACGCTGGAGTCCGGCAAGGCCGCCGCCGAGAGGGACGGCAAGGCCCTCATGCTCGTGAGCGGCCGGTCCGGCGGCCCGCGGTCCAACGCCCTCATGGAATACATCTATTGGCTGGACGAGACTACCGACATGTCAAACCGGTACGTCATCGTCTACAACAACGTGAAGGCCGCTGACGCCAACAGACCCGATGGCGATCCCGCGCTCGGCATCTTCGATCCGAACATCTTCGACCCGAACGAGAGGTGGACTGCATCGAATGGACGCCTTGCGTACGAGAACTTCATAGACCCCAGTACGGATATTCTTGAGACAGGGGAGATCGTGTATACGTTCTCCGAATCGAATACCGTTGCGATAACCAACACGGTGCTTCCGGCGATGGAGAAGGGCTACGATTCGTACCTTCGCAACGTTTCTGGCATCAAGGTAACGGTGAAGGGCGTCGAAATCCTGGACGGGGTTCGCTCGTGCGAGCTTGGCGACGTGACTTGCGGCTATGGCGTCACCGCAAACTCGTGGACGAACGGCGAATATGCGGTTTTCTCGGCCCCTGCGGCGGTGACGAACCGTAGCGAGGGCGTAGTCATGTCCTGCATAGGATGGACGACCAATGAAGTCGTGTCTGCGGAGAGCCTGACCAACTTCACGGGTGGGGCGGAGGCGGAAATCCGGCTGTTTTCAGGCGATGAGGTGACGCTCACCTGGGTGTGGGAGGCTTCGCACTATCTGGTGAAGGCTTCGGCCGACATTTCCGGGGCGGCATTCGCCTCCGCGGTGACTCCTGCGGAAAGCTGGGTGGAGGCGGGGGCTGTGGCGACGATCAAGGCCGAAGGCCAGGTCGGCAGCTATGCGTTCTCCGAGTGGAATGTCGGAGGGAAGTCCGGCGAATATGCCGAGGGCATGGACACAGCCTACTATAACGAGAACAATACTGCCGTCTCGTTTACGGTGGATGAGCCGATTACGGTTTCGGCCGTATACAGGAATGGCGGCGAGGCCCCGGCCGACCCCGTGGAGTACTCGTTTACGCTGAGCGCGTCCCCAAGCGATCTGCAGGACGACCTGCCCCCTCCGTCCGGTTTCGTCTGGGGCGAGAACACAGGCTATTCGCCTGCGGTGGTTCTTGGCTGTGCATCTTCCTGCACGGATTCCACTGGTGGAGTGTGGGTGTGCAAGGGATGGCTCGTAAATGGCGCGCTTGTCGCGGAAACCCGCATCATGGCGAATGCGGGCGACGAGATCGTCAGCGTCTGGGAGCCGAAGGCGGACGAAGCCGTCGATCTGGGCGAGATATCCATAACCGCCCTTGCCGCAGAGGGTGACGGAACGTGGACGATTACGGTGTCTGGCGGTAAGAAGGGCGGCTGGTATTGGCTCTACTCGACGGACGACCTGTCGAAGTTCGCGGGGGATGAGGCGACGTGGACGGCGGCTTTGCCGCCCGCCGCTGTCGCCGAGGGGACGAACCCGAAGCAGGCCTCCGAGGATGGCGAAATCACGTTCAAGGTGTCGTCTGGAGACGGAAGCCTATTCTGGCGCGCAAGGGCGACGCACAAGGAGACGGGGGACTGATGAGATACCCAATTGCCATATTGGCGCTCTGTGCGCTGTGCGGATTCCTTTCGGGCTGCGGATGCTCGAAGGAATCCAAGCCTGTCGAAGGACTGCCGCCGAGGATGCAGGATCCGGCATACACCAACAGGCTTGTCTCGCTGCACGACAGGCGCAGCGCCATTGCCGCGAAGGCGGCTGATATCCGCGCCAGGATCGAGAAGCTTGGCGATGCCGCCAAGGGAAGCGCGGAGTATGCCGATCTCACCAACAGGCTCGCCCAGTGCGAGGCGGAGACGGCGAACATCAAGAAAGAGGCAATTTCCACGATACGTGCGCGGATTCTGAAGGAGAAGTCCGCAAAGAAAGGTGACTTAACGAAATGAAGAAGGGTGCAAACATGAAAAAGACCGCACTTGGTTTCATCGCGGCGGCGATGACGTTCCTGGCCAACACCGTCCTGGCGGACATCGGGGCGATAAGGTCGATAGATCCATGCGACCAGTACGGAAACCGGGTGGCTCCCGGCACGATAGAGACGGCGAAGACCGTCGGCGAGACCGCGTATTTCAGGATACGCCTCCAAAACAAGAACAGCGCGGCGATATACCAGACGCAGGGCTCGTCGAAGCTGTCCAATCCGTGGCGCTTCGAGTATTTCCTGGGCGGCACGCCGGACTATGTGGCCCAGCAGTGGGCGATGACCCCCCCGAAGGTCGGCGTGTACGTGAGCGGCAGGTTCACGCTCGCGGAAATCGTGTCGTACGGCGAGGTGAGGAACGAGCCGTGGTTCACCGACATCATCTGCGGCTACACCGTGAAGCCCGGCGACCTCGCTCTCCCGATCACCCTCGCGAACAGCGCCGGCAACGAGGCTGCGGACACCCCCACAACGGAGTACTTCCTCGGCACGGGCCTCAACCTTTCCTCCCCCTGGCAGCTCGTCTCCTATACCCACGAGAGCAAGGTCGCGTGGGACGTAATTACCGCCACGAACGTCTGCCAGTTCTCCTACGGGGAGTATTGGAGCGACACCGCCGACGGGTCGCTTCCCGCCACCGTCACGAATGCGGACGGCAACAAGACCATCGACCGCACCCTCTTCAACGCAGGCCTCTTCGTGAAGTCCATCGACTTCGACTCCAACACGGAGAAGGACGACGCAGGCAACGAGGTGTGGCGCGCGGTCCACGAACGCTCCACAAGCACGAAGGAGTTCGTGCCTTCGCTGGCGATCCCGGGCGAGGTCGCGTCGAACTACTACGGGTCGGTCTACCTCTGGACCGCCAACACGAATTCGGTAGTGCTTCCCGACGCGCAGACTACGGTAGGCTCCAACCGGGTGCTAAAGCTCACTATAGACGGCAGCCCGGCCAGCCTCCAGTTCCGTCTGCGCGGCGTGACGAAGGGCACCTCCACCGAGCTGTTCCTCTCCTCCACGATAACGAACATAATGAGCGACAGCGGCAGGGCGATCACCAACTTCGTCTCGAAGACCGTCGCGTGTATCGACCCCCTGTCTCCCACGGTCACCGTGCTTGCCAACGGCAGTTCGAGCCATACGCTGAACGCCAATGCGGATTCCTACACGAACTCCACCCCGTTCAAGGTCGAGCTTACGCAGGCCTGGACGAACAACGAAGATGTTGTCGTGAAGTTCAGATACGAGGTGAACGGGGTGGAGATGGTGCCCACGAACATCATCGCCCTCTCGAGCGAACAGCAGAACGGCTACGACGAGGCCTTGCCGACATCCGTGACGATACCCGCCGGCGGGACCGAGTCCACCGAGCTCGACATCAACCCGAAGGCCCTGTACGCCCTCGGCGCCCTCACTTCCAGCCCGAAGGGCGACAAGGTCGTCATCACGCCATATTTCGACGATGCCGCGATGCAGGCGCACTTCACCGCCAAGCCGCTGAATCTCACGATATATGGAATGAAGCCGGAGATCGTGAGCATCGACGGCTACGCCCCGGCGGACCTCACGGCCCCGGACACGAGCTCGCCCCTCGCGATTCGCGGCGGCGTGACGAGAGTGTTCGCGGTTCGCGTACGCGACACGTACCGTAACATGCACACCCTTGACGGCACGAACGGCAGCTACACGGTGACGTGGCAGTACGAGGGCGGCACCAAGATTACGGTGGACAAGGACATCGACGGCAACCCGCTCGTACCGGACGGGGACGGAACCATCTACGTGCCGGTCGCATATCCCGTGCCGGCGAGCGACCAGAACATGAACACCACCATCAAGGTGACGAACCCCGACGGACGCTCGTCGGAGCGCACGTTCTACGTCTACGTGAAGCAGCCCAAGAACCTGACGGCCTCGATCGCCTCGGCGGTCGTAGGCGAGGGAGGAGTGCAGCCCGTGACGTTCACGCTTTCCGAGACGGCAAGCGCGTCCACGCTGTACGCCTACCTTGAGCCGGCGAACACGGCGGCGAGCAACCTCTCCTACGCCGCGTTCTTCACCACGAACACGGTCGAGGCCGCAGAGCGCGGCGCCGCCGGCCAGGGTGTGCCGTTCGGGAGCGGCGAGCTCGTCGCGGTGTCCGATACGCTCCTGAGCGGGAACGGGCTGAAGTTCTACGACAACGATTCCGGGCACTTCGTGTACAACGTGCGCCTCGCAACGTCGCCGACGTGGGATCCCGCGAAGCGCGTCACGGAATTCACCGAGAATACGCTCGTCATCGACGTCACGAACAACTTCCCCGTAATCACGCAGGTGTTCGCCAGGAACAACGACACCGGCCTCGACAGGCTCGCGTCGGCGGACTCCACGATCACGATGAGCCTCAGCGACCCGATGCGCACGTTCCGCGTGAGCCAGCTCGCAGATGTCGATGCCGACAAGAGTGGGCTTGACGACAAGCAGATCGTCTACTCCTGGGAGGTCTACCTCTTCGACGAGCCCACGAAGGCCTATCCCGCAACCCCGAACCTCGTCTTCTACACAGTCGGCCTAAACAGCACCCTCGGCATGGAGCAGATGTTCGGCACGGCTCTCACCGAAGACTCCTGCGGCCTGTACAAGTTCTCGATCCGTGCGCAGGACAAGGACATGCGCGGCAACAAGCCCGACTATCTCTACTACGACGCCGCCACGGCGACGTGGAAATACGACCCCTGGAAGGGCCTGGATACGGGCGGTGCGGTCGCGCCGGCGTATCCCGAGGGCGATGCGCTCAACCCGGGCAACGACTGGGGCGCGAAATACGAGTTCTACCTCCAGATCGACAAGAACCCGTACGTCGAGACGACCCCGTACGGCACCTACACGACGGATTCCGACGGAGTGCCGATCTTCACTGAAGGCGACCTGCTCGCCGGCGAGCCCATGGGCTTCACGGTGGGGCTCAACGCGAAGCCCGGCATATCCGGCTTTGTCGGCATCCCGGTGGAGGTGACGATCGAGGCCGTGGACAACGATCGCAACCCGGCGCCTGCCGACACGGACGTCGCGCCGAGGATTTCGAGGTCGGCCTTCAGCTTCACGGCGTCCGTATACTCCAACTTGTTCTCGTTTGTGGAGTTCGACGGCACGTATGTTGGGCGCGGGCTCATCCGCAAGCCCCAGATGTACCGTTTGGTCGCGAAGGTGACGTCAACGTCCGCAAGCCCGAGCGGAACGCCGTGGAACGAGCTGTACACGTCCGCGACGAACTACTTCCGCCTCCAGAACACGGCTCCGACTGTGGAGGCAGACCCGGACTACATCGGGCAGGACAGCGAGACTAACGCCATGACAGGCGTCACGTATGCGCCAAACGAGCGCTTCAACTTCCGCTGGTCTGTCGCCGACGTGCCGGGCGACCTCGTCGGCTCCAACCACGGAACGACCAACCTGCTCGTCACCTGCGCCGTCATCGGCGGCTACGAGATCGGCACCGTCACGAACGAAAGCTCCGGCGTGTTCAGCGTGTGGTTCGAGAAGCCGGGCCTCAACAAGATCAAGATCACGGCGACGGACAAGGATGGCGACAGCGGCTACAGCCAGATCGTGTGGTTCTTCGTGGAGACGTCGAAGAACGTGTTCATCTACCCGTACGGGCCGTCCACGGCCTCCCTCGGCAGCGATGCGATAGCGAAGTACTTCGGCCAGCCCGGGCGCGGCGTGGGCCGCGTGTGGGCGGACGGCAACTTCGGCTCGATCACCGCGTTCAGGCACACATGGACGTACAACACGAGCGCCCGCACCGCGTCGGTGTACGGCAAGGGCTACGCCGCCGGCGAGGAGGACAACTCCACGTCGGTAGGGAAGTCCTCCGCACCGCACGAGAGCGGCGACGGCACCGGCACTCCGCACTACAGGAACAAGAGCGGATATGACAGCTTCTTCTATCGCTGGTTCAGGCTTGAGCCCGGCAAGGGCGGCGAATCCGGCGGATCCTCCGGCTCGGGCGAGGCGACGTGGAAGGCCGACGCCCCGATGCCGGCTGCGCAGGGTGGCTCCGAGATCGAGCTGCCTACCGAGCAGACGGAATACACCTATCCCGACGCGAAGGCCGTGGCGATATTCTCCCGCGAGAGGTACACGTCCGACAACATGGGCGACATCAACGGCGACGGCATCCCCGACATCCTGGCCGCCAGCAGGCTCTGGTCCACGGATTCAGGCGAGAGCAAGCGCCTCTGCGAGGCAGTGGGCGGCGGATCCGGCGGTGGCGGTGGCGGCGACTCCGGCGAGACCTCCGACATAGACCTCATAGACATCTCCGCCTACAACGATGACGGGGACTTCCTCCCGTTCGCGGCAAGTTCCATCAACCCGCTCAAGCCAACGGTCCTCGACTGGGGTCCGGGCGTCCCGTTCGATGCGCTCCGCGAGATCCGCGGAATGCACCACGGACTCAACGAGCCTGGCGTATCCGACTACGACCTCAGCGATGCGGAGCGCTGCGCACTCCTCTCCGACTACGTCGCGGCAGGCAATTCGCTCACGGGCGTCCTTGCCGACGACTATGTAGCCGCGACGAACTGGGCGACCAGCGCGAAGTGGACGCCCGAGGCCTGGAAGGAAAGCGAAGGCGTTGGCATACGCCTCAACCCGGTGAAGGCCGATACGGACGGCGACGGGTTCAACGACGGCTGGGAGTACTACTTCTGGTACTATGCGAAGGTAGGCGCGATCACGAACGGAGTGTGGGGCAGGCTCGAGGGCCGCAGGTATTCGGTCACGGCCCCCGCGACCGGCACGCGCATATCGCCGGAGGAGATCGCCAGGGTGTTCGACCCGCTCGACAAGGGGGACGTCAGCCGCGACACCGACGGCGACGGCCTTACCGACCTTGAGGAGTATGCGCTCGGCACGAACCCGATCGACTGGGATTCCGACGGCGACGGCATGAGCGACCTCTACGAGGTGCTGATGGGCCTTGATCCGCTCAACCCGTACGATGGCGCGGCCAACCCCGACGCCGACTTCATGGCGCGCTGCGAGTACAAGGAGGATACGTTCACGGTATTCACCTTCGCGAACGGCGAGATGTTCGGTCTGCCCACGAAGACCTCCCCGTCGTTCGAGGTCGATCCCGTCGTGGTCTCGACGAACGTGTTCAAGCTTACCGTCGCGGATGCCGCCGGCGACAAGGTCTACTACTCGATCGAAGCGGCGCAGCATGATGGCGCGGCATTGACGGCCGAGGCGAAGTGCTTCGCGACGGTGACGCTCGGCTCGAATGTCTACCTTGCCAACCTCGACGAGGTGGTGCTTCCTGTCGGCACGGCAGTGAACGCCGCCGAAACGTCCGCCGTCGAAGAGACGGTTTCGGTCGCATCGGCCTATTACAAGGTCGAGAGGTTCATAAGCGCCACGAAGACGGAGCCGATCTGGTTCGCGACGAAACCCGCCGTCATCGGGCCGAACGAGCTTGGTCTGTACATGCTCGCCGTTGATATGCCCGGATTTGCCACCTACAAGCACGATGATGGCGCGCTTTACCTCGGAGAATCCATCACGTTCGCGGCCGGCACCCCGGTCAAGTCCGTCGCGGCGGCGCCCGAGCAGATGACGATGGCGAAGGTCTCGGCTTACAGCGTGGGGATGTTGGGTCCGGTTGGCGGATTCACGTGGCGCAATCCCGTGACGCTCGAGACCGAGTCCACCGCGATGGCCCTTCCGCTCTTCAACTATGGAGGCGACGGGGCGACCTATGTCCCCTGCGGCACGAACGCCCTGCACTACTCGCTCGCGCCCGTGTTGGAGAACGAGAAGAAGGGATTCACCCGTTCTGCACTGGCGAAGGTCGAGAAGCAGCACAAGGTCACGCTGATCCACAACCAGGTGTTCAACCAGTACGGATTCGATCCGCGTACGGCGTGGAACATCAACGACAACGGATACGTGGACGTCCGCTGGCAGCCGAACGTGGTGGATGGCTCCGGCCTCCTCTCAGACGGCAAGAGCAAGGGCGACGCGGGCCTCGCGGTGAACACCGCCCCGTACACGTCGCTCGATGAATACCTCGTGATGCAGTACCGCCAGCAGATGCGCAAGATCGGCGCGGACGGCATAAGGTCCGCCACGGAGTCCCTTCTCCATGGCGGAGCGGCGTATCTCGTGACCGATCCGCTCGCGACCGTGACGATCACGTACCTGACGGCCGCAACTACCTACCCGAACCTCCCCGTCTCCTTCGTGCGCGAGCTGTACGCGGCGCGGAATCAGGTCTCGCCGTTCGACAACTCCACGAACCGCACGGTCGTGGCGTACTGGGAATGGCTGGAGCAGGAGCATGACATCCATGGCGCGGATACGGACTACGACGGCATCCCGGACGGCTGGGAGCTGTACGTGAACTCCGATCCGAACTTCCACGACGACGCCAAGCTCGCGACCGACTGGGCGGACGACGGCGACAAGCTGACGTTCCTTGCGGAGTATGCCGGCGTCGATTCCTGCAACGCCTACACGAACCGCTTCAACATCAAGGGGGAGATGATCTATCCCGAAGTGGAGACGATCACGAAGAACCACCCCGGCAAGGCCACGGGCTGGTGGAACAAGTTCTTCCCGACGAACCCGTACGACATGGATACCGATGGGGACGGCGTCATGGACGATGCCGAAGGATCGACCTGGAGCGATACGTTCTACGTGGGACGCAACGAATACAACTGCTCCTTCTCGTTCATCTACGGAACGGAGGAGAATGCCGAGAAGTATGCGCTTGACGGCACCTCGATCTGCTTCCGCGGCGGCGGACTCAACCCCTGCACGGTTGATACCGATGGCGACCTCATCCCGGATGCGTGGGAGTTCCAGTTCGCGGGCGTGGTGTTCAAGGATGGCGCACCGCAGACAGATCCCGGCTTCTCCGCCACGGATCTCGCGATCCTCGTGAACGCCGACGGCAAGCAGTCCGCCGTGCCCGAGACGGGCTTCGCGATACGCGGCGGCATGGACGGCACCTGGAGCGGCGATCCGTGCCTCGACTTCGACCACGACGGCCTCGTCAACTGCCAGGAGTACCTGGTGCAGTCCCTGCGCCACCTCCGCTACGATGATCCCTACACGCCGCTGATGGGCCTCGACCCGTCCTCGGTCACTCCGCTCTCCAGTCCGGTGAACGGCATCCTCACGGACGCGAAGTTCGTCAAGTTCCTGCCGTTCTCGGCATGGGACGGAGAGGCGTTCCACAAGCGCTGCCTCGCGAACGGGTTCACGGGGCTCGCGTCCTGGAAGTTCGCCGAGCTCGGCTACTTCACCCTGCCGCCTCACGAGTGGGACCCGCTCCGCCTGAACACGGAAGGGCAGAGCAAATGCGCAAACTACGAGAAGTCGGAAGGCGCAGGCTACCGCGTGATGCTTCCGCCCGTCGCCATCCTTCCCGACAAGACGCTGAAGGTGTACGTAAACGGGGCGATGCGCTACGCCAGCACCGATCCGCGCCGCTGGGATTCCGATAACGACGGAATGGACGACTACTACGAGTTGTTCCACGGCCTCAACCCGCTGCTCGGATCCGCTGCCTACCCGATGGGCGAGAACGAATACGGATTCCAGAACCTGCGGTACGACGTGATCGCCACCATCTACAAAGGAGCGGTGTCCTCCTGGTTCAACTACTGGACGGGCTGGCCGACAGACCTCGTCCAGCCGGCGTTCGACGCGATCCGCTACCCGTGGATGATCGGCACGATGGAGTGCGATGCCGACGGGGACGGCCTCCGCAACGACGAGGAGTCCATCAAGGTAAACATCGCCTCGCCGCAGTACACGCACACCGACCCGACGCCGCTCTGGATGACGGATTCCACGTCCGTCGACGGCGCGAGCTTCACGGCGCAGTACTACAACCCCGACCCGTACATCTCGGAGGTTGATGGCTACGATCCGCTCAGCACGTATCCCGACATCCTCGGCTTCCCGTGGGATGACATGAGGTGGAATCTGCGCCTTGCGGCATACGGCATGGGCGGCGCGAACCGCAGCTGGATGTTCTCGTTCGAGGAGAACGAAGGCTTCGATACAGACCACGACTTCAAGCGCGACGCGACGGAGCTTACCCGCACGACCGAGGCGGCGACCGATCCGCTCGACTTCACCGACCCCGACCGCCGCCAGGCCCTGTACCTGCCCGGCCTTGTGGGCGGCATCGGCTCTGCGGCCGCGACGCGCGAAGGCGAGTTCCGCCGGGCGGCGACCACCGAACCCGACCTCCTCAGGCAGTTCACCGTCGAATGCTGGGTCAAGCCGGATGGCGCGGCCACGAATGCGGTGATCCTCGAGCGCGTCTGCAACTACGGCGCCTCCTCGCTCTCGAACGCGACAACCATGCTCCGCGCCAACTTCCGCATAGGCGTTGACGCTGCGGGATGCATGTACGGCGAGTTCGAGGGTTCCACCGCGAACTCCGGCACGGTACGCGCCACGGGCGGCGCCATCGAGGCCGACAAGTGGACGCACGTTGCGTTCACCTTCAACGGCGCCACGGCTTCCCTCTACGTGAACGGCTCGATGTCCCCGGTGGCATCCGCGTCCGGCGTGGGTGTGCTTCCGGCCAACGGCGTTGACGGAATCCTTCAGGAACCCGGCGTGTCGGTCACGCCGTTCATCGGCTACCGCGCACTGCCGTGTTCGTTCGTGCTTGGCGCGAAAACGCTCAGTGCAAACGCCATCGACCTTGGGAAGACCTCAAGTTGGAACGACTACGGTTCGTTCTTCAAGGGATGGATCGACGAAGTCCGCGTGTGGGACGGCGCCCGTTCGGCGCACGAAATCAATTCCGACTACGCCAAGCGCTACACCTTCGCGGAGGTCTCGGCTCTCCGTGACGTCGTCTACAAGGCCTGGCTCAACGGCGCGACGCGCAACAACAGCGACGGCTACGCCGCACTGCCCGCCGAACTGCTGCAGCACTACTCGTTCGTTACGCTGTCCGGTGGCGTCACGGCGGCGAACGTGATCACCGAGCCGACCGGCTTCCAGGCTGGTGTGCTGGATAACGTGCGCCGTCCGAACGGCAAGACGCTCGACAAGTCCCTCCGCGTTGGCTGGTGGACCACCTCCGGCGTGAAGAGCGAGGTCTACATCAACCACGCGATCGTTCCGTGGATCGGCAACACCGTCGCCCACCTGCCGTTCATGGACGGCTCGTGCGCCGACTCCCAGTACTGGAGCCGTCATGCGGCAGGCGTTCTCAGCGCCCAGTACATGGCGCTTGCGGGGGCTCAGAACGCGGGCACATACGAGTTCCCGAACTCGGCGAACCCGTATCCGTACTATATCTACCGCCGCGACCGCTATAACCGCTATTCGCAGCTGTACACGGCTCCGTACCTCGCCGTGCGGATGTCCGACGCGCCGCAGGATTTCCTCGCCAAGCGCTACGAGTTCCAGATGCGCAGCGACTTCGTGGGAACGAGCGACCTCGTACCGCTCGGCGGCGCATTTGCCCGCCGTGGCACCGACTACTGGGATGGCCAGGGTGCGATGGACGCCTGGGCCGAGACAACGGCGGCCGGCGAGCCTGTCGATGCGAACGGCAACGGCGTACCAGACTGGGCAGAGGCTCTTGGCTACACGACCGTTGAGGCGTACCTCCGCGCATTGGCCGAAGGACTCCTGCCGGACGGGACCAAGGATTCCGCATACGTGTCCAAGGCGGACGCCAACAGCGACGGCGTGAAGGACTGGTGGCAGAAGATGTACGGCCTCACCGGATCCGCCCGTGACGACCATGACATGGATGGTCTCGCCGACTATGCCGAATACCTCGTATCCGAAGTGTTCAAGTTCGGCACGGTCGACCCCACCAAGGCGATGACGAACGGGAAGGAATACGACTACTTCCGCAGGGCCGGCAGGCTCTATCTCGGCGAACTCTTCTCCGACCACGATTTCATGGAAGACTGGTGGGAAGGCCAGTTTGCCGACAAGTACGTGTCGTCCGCAGTGTACGATGCCCATCTGGACAACGATGCCGACGGATGGAGCAACTATGCGGAATGCCGCGCCGGCACGATGCCCGACAGGGCTGCCACGCTCGTGGTTGGCGGTGACACGGTTCCCGAGCATCCTGTGCCGATGATCAAGGCGAAGCTCTTCTGCAAGAATGCCGAGAGCATCACCGCGCCGATCGTGGTTCAGGCCTACTCGGATTCCTCCCTCTCGAAGGCCGACGCCACCTGGACGATACCTGGCTCTGCCCAGGTCAAGTCGCAGGAACGCATGCTCGGGATGAATCCCGCAACCGGAACGCTGTCCGTCAACCTCGGCCCCGGCTACGTGGTGCCCGGTTCGGTCAATGTCAAGTTCAGGGATCCAACCGAGGTCTCTGTCGCCGCAGGCGGCAACGCCACCTACCTCAACCCCGCTTCGACGGGATGGCATGATGGCCTCGTCGAGGCCGCAAGGCCGGGTGACACCGAAGGCGCCGACATGGTGAAGGTCACGGAATCCGTCGGTACAGTTTCCTACAGGAGCGGCGAATTCAAGGTAGACCTCTCCAAGTTGACGGGCAACGCCTACTACCTCTCCGAAGGAATCTACACGTTCTATCAGCCGGCCATCTCCAATGCGTACAACCGCATCGACCTCACCAAGAGCTACATGAAGGTCACATGGGACAGCGTCCGTGTCGCGGGCGAATCCAAGTGGGAGTTCACCCTATCCACCGCAGATGCCGGCCATGTCCGCGAAGGCAGGAACACGTTCGTGGCGTTCATCGACCTTGACGGCAACGGAACCTGGACGGAAGGCGAGCCGATGGGCGTCGTCAACAATGTCGATGTCGGCTGGAGCGGCACTTCCATTGAAGTCGAGATGACGGAGAATAGCCCGATCTGCCCGCGTCCGATGCTCGCCTTCGAAAGCGACACGGCGGCATCCGCTTCCTCCGACAGCGCGACGAACGGCACGGTGTACGTGTATCGCCACCTGCTTGACGCCTACACGGTCGTGACGGTGGTGACCAACCGCATGATAGTCAGCAAGGAGCTTGTAGACCGCAACTACCTGCACGAGGGCGACTTCCTGGCGGACGGCAACCTCGATATCGACTGGAACGATTTCCAGGCCGATGTCGTGAAGAAGATCAACCAGGGCTACTCGCCCATCACGTCCATGACGTATCGCGTCTATTCGCAGCCGGTGGATATGGTCAAGGAGATCCAGACGCCATCCGGCCTCCCGTATGTCACGTTCAGGCGTGAGTTCGGCCTGAAGCAGGCGCAGGGCAACCCTGTCGCTCCCGAGGCGACTGCGGCTGTGTTCTACGGCAACCGCCCGACGTTCAAGTGGACGGTGACCGGCGACAAACCGGAAACGTTCACCGCATTCGCGATCAGGGTTTCCGACAACACCGGCAAGGCGGTGTGGAACTCCGGCAAGCGCCGTCTGCCGCCGCGCACGGCCGACGGATCGTACACTTGGACGCCTCCGCTCTACGTCGGCGACCAGACGGCCCTCGGCAAGGTGTTCGGCAACCAGGCGAACTACACCTGGCAGGTCTCGGTGTACAACTCCAAGTTCCAGTCCGACAGCTGGTCGGCCGCAAGCGCGTTCCGCATGAACGTCTACGGCGCCGACGAAGTCAACGTGGCCGGCAAGTTCTCGATCAGCGCGGCCGTCAAGTACTACGGTCCCGGCGCGGTCAATGTGCTGGAGACGAAGATGAACGGCACGCTGCGCGTCGAGGCGTACACTTCGCCCGACTTCACGGGCGAGCCCGCCGGGCGCACGTTCGTGAAGGATCTTTCGAGCGTGACGAACGCCGGCGGCACGGTGAACGCTACGATCGTTGGCCTCGATGCCGGAACGTACTACATCCGCGCATACATCGACAGCGACGGCGACTTCGAGAAGGATGAGTGGGAGTCCTGGGGCTACTATTGCGCCCGCGCCGGCGAGGACAAGACGAGTGCGATCTTCGCTCCGCTCTCCGTGACCGTCGGCTATGGCCTCAAGCCGGGTGCCGTCTCGGTGTACGTGGAGGATACGGATATCGACCAGGATTGTCTGCCGGACGTCTACGAGTACGATGCGGCCGGAACGGACAAGACCGGCTTCCTGAAGAAGAGGGGCGCTTCCGAGAACGAGCACAACGGGTACATCTCCGTGAACCCGAACCTCGAGAGCGCGATCTCCGACCTGATCAACGGCGGTCTCCCGATCACGCTGTTCAGCGCACCATCCCGCATGAGCAGGTCGCTCGCGGCCCTCATCGCGGCGGTCGATACGGTGGAGCCTTCCATCAAGGATTCCACCCTCACGGTGACGTCGCTCGACCTCGTGGACGGTGCGGTGTCGATCACGCTGTCCGCCGAGGCCGAGGATCCGCTCGCCGGCAACACCCTGTTCGCCTCGGATGGCAAGGTGAAGGCGACGCTCGTCGTCAAGTACGCCGATTCGCTCGGCGGCGAATGGAACGAGGTGCGCGAGCCTGTCGAGTTCTCCATCGTGGACGATACGGTCGAGACAGTGTTCACGAAGGCGCTCTCCGATCTTGGGCTTGACGCGACCAAGGGCTACTTCAAGGTTGAAATCGAACAGTGACAAGATGAAAAAGCAAATCAGGAAAGTACTCGTATTAAACGCAGGGTCGTCGTCCCTCAAGTATGAGCTCTTCGACATGAAGGGCGAGAAGGCGCTCCGCAAGGGGATCGTGGAGCGCATAGGCTGCGGCGGCCCGAAGGACCACGCGGAGGCCCTGCGCCGCGTGGTGGCCGACCTCGGCGGGGACGCTGAGGGCATCGACGCGATCGGCCACCGCGTCCTGCACGGCGGGGAGGTGTTCAAGGACTCCGCCCTCATGGACCGGGAGGCGATGGCCAAGGCGAAGAAGCTCATCAAGTTCGGCCCCCTGCACATGCCCGCCAACCTCGGCTGCATCGAGGCGTGCGCGAAGATATTCAAGGGTATTCCCAACGTGGGCGTGTTTGATACGGCCTTCCACCAGACGATGCCGGACTGCGCGGCCCTCTACGCGATATCCCCTGAGTTCTACGAGAAAATGGGCATCCGCAAGTACGGCTTCCACGGCACGAGCCACAAGTTCGTGACGCACGCCGCCGCGAAGTGGCTGAAGAAGCCGCTCGGCAGGGTGAACCTCGTCACGTGCCACCTCGGCAACGGCTCGTCGCTCGCGGCCATCCGCCACGGGCAGGTCGTGGACACCACGATGGGGCTCACGCCGCTCGCCGGGCTGATCATGGGCACGCGCTGCGGCAACATCGACGCCGCCGCCGTACTCGCCATCATGGAGGCCAGGCACCTCACCCCCTCGCAGGCGGATACCCTGCTGAACAGGAAGTCGGGCCTGCTCGCGCTCACCGGGTCGAGCGACTGCCGGGACATATGCGCGAAGGCCGCGAAGGGCGACCGCATGGCCGAGCTCGCGCTCGAGATGCTCGCCTACCGCGACGCGCTCTACATCGGCGGCTACTACACCATCGTCGGCGGGGCCGACGCGATCGTCATGACGGGCGGAATCGGCGAGAACTCCACCGAGGTGCGGGCGAGGATCGTCGGAAGGCTCGGCGCCCTCGGCATCAGGCTCGACAAGGCGGCGAACGCAAGGATACATGGCGAGGTTGGCGTGATATCCACGAAGGATTCCAGAATCCCCGTGGTTGTGATCCCCACGAACGAGGAGCTTATGATCGCCCGCGACACCGTTCGCGTCTTGGGGAATCGATAAATCGCGAATTCTACCCACTACCAACTACCAACTACCAACTACTAATGAACGCAATTGACAGGATAATCGAAAAGGCTTCGGCGATGAACGGCACGGTCGTCCTCCCCGAGGGAATGGACGCCCGCGTGATAACGGCCGCGTGCGCCTGCGTAGACCGCAGGATCTGCACTCCGGTGGTTTTGGGAACCGCCGGGGAGATCGCCGCCGCAGAGGCGAATGCAAACCTGAAGCTCGCGGATCGCGGCATCAAGACGATTGACTACACGCAGGGCGACGCCGAGCTTGAGGCGGCGTACCTTGAGGCATGGAACGCGAAGGAGTCGCGCAAGCCCGCCGGGAAACAGAAGATAATCGACCTCGCCGGCGCCCAGAAGACGCTCCGCACCAAGCGCATCTACTTTGGCGGAATGATGGTGAAGCTTGGCCGCGTGAATGGACTCGTCGCCGGTTCGATCGCCTCCACGGGCGATATGCTCCGGGCGGCGTTCCACACGCTGGGGACGCAGGCGGGCGTGAAGACCGCCTCCTCGTGCTTCATCCTCGATCTACAGAATCCTACCCCGTGTGGCGATTCGGCGCTGGCTTTCGGCGATTGCGCCGTGATCCCCGATCCCACTTCCGAACAGCTCGTCGACATCGGCCTTGCGACCGCGCAGACCTATCGCGAACTCACGGGCAACGAGCCGCGTGTGGCGTACCTTTCGTATTCCACGAAGGGGAGCGCCGCCGGCCCTCTCGTAGAGAAGGTGCGGAAGGCCGTTGAGCTTGGGCGTCCACAGTTCGAGGCGGCGGGCATCAAGATGGATGGCGAAATGCAGTTCGACGCCGCCATCGCGCCGTCCGTCGGGCAGCTCAAGAATCCGGGCGGCGAGATCCAGGGCAACGCGAACGTGTTCATATTCCCCGATCTCCAGGCCGGAAACATCGGCTACAAGATCGCCCAGCGCCTTGGCGGGGCGATGGCGATCGGGCCGAACCTCCAGGGCCTTGCGAAGGCCATGAACGACCTTTCGCGCGGCTGCTCTGCCGAGGATATCGTTGGGACGATCTGCGTGACGCTTCTGCAGTCGGCGGCGAAGGGGCGATAGTCCGGGCGAACCTCACACCGAAACAACGGCACACATCACATGGGATCCGACATGACACTCTGGTACATAGCTCCGATAGCCTCGCTGGCCGCACTTGCCGTCGCGGCGATCTTCTTCAGGTCGATGAAGAAGGCCGACCCTGGGAACGAACGCATGTGCGAGATCGCCGGCTACGTACGGCAGGGCGCCATGGCGTACCTTTTCAGGCAGTACAGGATCGTGTCGCTCGTGTTCGTTCTGCTGTTTGTTGTGTTCGCCGTGCTTGCGGCGTTCGGCGTGCAGAACCCGTTCGTGCCGGTGGCGTTCCTCACGGGCGGCTTCTTCTCCGGCCTGTGCGGATACGTGGGGATGCGCACCGCCACGCTCGCGTCCTCACGCACGGCGCAGGCGTGCCGGTGCTCGCTGAACCGCGGGCTCCAGGTTGCGTTCCGCTCCGGCGCCGTGATGGGGCTCGTGGTCGTGGGCCTCGGGCTTCTCGACATCTGCGCATGGTACGTGATTCTCGACAGGTTCATCTACACCGACGCCAACATGGTGTCCGGCCTGGCGGTCATGGGGATACAGCTTGTCGAGCCGGGATGCACCCTCGGCGCTAAGATGACCCACATCACCACCACGATGCTCACGTTCGGCATGGGCGCCTCCATGCAGGCGCTGTTCGCCCGCGTCGGCGGCGGGATCTACACGAAGGCGGCTGACGTGGGCGCCGATCTCGTCGGCAAGGTCGAGGCGGGCATCCCGGAGGACGACCCTCGCAACCCCGCGACGATCGCGGACAACGTAGGAGACAACGTCGGAGACGTCGCGGGCATGGGCGCGGACCTCTACGAGTCGTATTGCGGCTCGATCCTCGCCACGGCGGCACTCGGCGCATCGCTTGGCGGCGCGGACGTGGTGAAGCAGGTCACGGCCCCGATGATAGTCGCCGGGATCGGCACCGTGCTTTCCGTCGTCGGGATGCTGATGGTGCGCTGCAGGAACGACAACGCCACGCAGAAGGAGTTGCTCCGCTCCCTGCTCACCGGCACCCTCGGCAGCAGCGTCCTGATACTCCTGGCTCTCGTAGGGCTGCATTTCATGGGATTCATCTCATGGGGGATATTCGGCTCCGTGGTCGCGGGTCTGGTCTCCGGCGTCGTGATCGGGCAGGCCACCGAGTACTACACGTCCGACGACTACGCGCCCACGCGCGGCATAGCGGGCCAGGCGGTGATGGGGCCGGCGACGGCGATCATCGACGGCCTCGCCACCGGCATGTATTCGTCCGGCGTCCCGGTGCTGACGATCTGCGCCGGCATCCTCTGCGCGTTCGGTTTCGCCGGCGGCTTCACCGACTTCACGGCGGGCCTGTACGGGATCGGCTTCGCCGCCGTTGGGATGCTTTCCACGCTCGGCATAACGCTCGCGACGGATGCGTACGGCCCCATCGCCGACAACGCCGGCGGCAACGCGGAGATGAGCGGCCTCCCCGCCGAGGTGCGCCAGCGCACGGACGCGCTTGACTCGCTCGGCAACACCACGGCGGCGACAGGCAAGGGCTTCGCCATAGGCTCGGCGGCGCTCACGGCGCTCGCCCTCCTCGCGTCCTACATCGAGGAGGCAAAGCTCTGGATCGTTAAGTTCGCCGGCGACGGCGAATTCATGGGGCTGAAGGCGGCGGACATACTGCCGCAGCCCCTCGACAGGTTCATGGGGAACTTCGACCTCACGGTGATGAATCCGCTGCTGCTATGCGGGCTCTTCATCGGCGCGATGATGGCGTACGTGTTCTGCGCGATGACGATGAAGGCCGTCGGCCGGGCGGCTGGCTCGATGGTGGAGGAGGTCCGCCGCCAGTTCCGCGAGATCCCCGGCATAATGGAGGGGAAGGGCACGCCGGACTACGCGAGGTGCGTGGACATCTCCACCGCCGGCGCCCAGCGCGAGATGGTCGTCCCGTCGCTGCTGGCCGTGGTCGTGCCGGTGATAGTCGGCCTGATCCTCGGCATCCCCGGGGTGCTCGGGCTGCTCGCGGGCGGAATGGTCGGCGGGTTCGTGCTCGCGACGATGCTCAACAACGCCGGCGGCGCGTGGGACAACGCGAAGAAGTACATAGAGAAGGGGGCGCACGGGGGCAAGAGGCTCGCAGACGGCGCGAAGAACCCGACGCACGGCGCCGCCGTGATCGGAGATACGGTCGGCGACCCGTGCAAGGATACGTGCGGCCCGTCCCTGAACATCCTCATAAAGCTCATGAGCATGGTCTCGATCGTGTTCGCGCCGGCGGTGATCCGCTACGCCCCGGTGGTGCAGAGATGGATAGGACTGAACTGAGGTTTAAGTGTAAGTGGTAGACGCAAAAGCCATACTTGCCTGCGCCAGGAAGGTGTTCGAGGTTGAGATCGGCGGGCTGGAGAAGACCCGCGACTCGCTCGGTGACGCCTTTGTCGCGACTGTGAGGCTGATGGTCGATACGCTCGAGGCGGATGGGCTGGTGGTGGTGACGGGCGTGGGCAAGAGCCTGCATGTGGCCGAGAAGATGAGTGCGGTGTTCGCCTCCACCGGCACCCGGTCGATAGTCCTCAACCCAGTGCAGGCGATGCACGGCGACCTCGGGATGACGTCCCCACGGGACATGCTCATCGCGCTTTCGTTCTCCGGCGAGTCCGAGGAGGTCGTGAAGCTCGTGCCGGCGATCCGCAGGCATGGGCTGAAGGTCGTGGCCGTGACCGGCAATCCCGATTCCACGCTCGCCAGGGCGAGCGATTTGACGCTGCCGATTCCGTGCGGCGCGGAGGCCTGCCCATTTGGAATGGCCCCGACGAATTCGGCGACCGCGACGATGGCGATGGGCGATGCCCTCGCGATGGCGATGGTGGAGGCCCGCAAGTTCACGGTCGAGGAGTATGCGGGGAACCACCCCGCCGGGGCGATAGGCCGGGCGCTCACGCTGAAGGCGTCGGACGTGATGCGCAGGGGCGGCGATTTCGCCAAGGTGCCGCCTTCGGCGACAGTCCTCCAGTCGCTGATGGCGATGACGCGGGCGAAGGCCGGCAGCGCGGTGGTGGCGGATTGCGACGGCAGGCTCGCGGGCATATTCACGGATGGAGACTTCCGCCGGATGGTGGCGGAGCGGAGTTCGGAGGATGTCGCCTCCACGCTCTCGGCGGAGGTGTCGAAGGTGATGACGAAGTCGCCGATGTCTATCCGCGACACGGCGTACGCCGCCGAGATCGTGAAGGTGTTCGAGAGGCGCAGGATAGACGACCTTCCCGTGGTGGATGAGGCGGGGCGCGTGGTCGGGCTTGTGGATATCCAGGATCTTCCGAAGATGAAGGTGATTTGAAGTTTGAAACGAACGTAACGAAAACCGAAAGGAGACAGATCATGAATAGACTGGTGATCGTATCGCTGATGGCAATGGTGACGTTGATGGCAGGGGCGCAGCAGGGACGGCGCAGCTCGACCCGGCGCGGCGCAGTTGGCGCGGATGGAGGTGCCGCCGTCGCGCAAGGCAAGGATGCGCGGGTGCTGATAACGCGCAAGGCGTCGCTTGGTTCGGCCTGTCTGCAGTCCGCCCCTACGGCGAACGGCAGCACGTATCTCGGCAGGGTGTTCAAGAAGCCGCGCCAGTGGATCGTCCCGGAGCTTGAGTACCAGACGGCCGCCGACTGGCAGGACGAGCTTACCGTGACGTGGCACCTGCTTCTCGACTCCAAGAGCGCGAAGCAGCGCGACCGGCCTTCCAAGGACAAGGAACCGGTGTCGAGGTATTCGTACTACACGGTCTCGGTCCGCTACGTGAACGTCCCGAAGGGCAGCCATGCGGCGAGCTGCGTCCTGCCGCCGAGCGTCTTGGAGCGCTATGGCGAGCCGGCGATCATTTCCGTGCGGATCACTAACAAGGAGGGCGACACCCTGGACGGGCAGGACGAGGGCGCATCCGCGCTCAAGATGCCCGACGAGTGGTGGGCAAGCGACCAGGTGTTCTCCGCGAAGGACAAAAAGACCGACACTCCGCTCATCGCCCGCCGGCAGGGTCTGCTCGACAGGTCCAAGACGATCTTCGCGCTCATCAACCCGGACGACTACGAAATGGTTCAGCAGTAATCTGCAGACAAATCAGGACTCGATATGGCCAAGATAGCAACATTAAACATAGGCGCATCGCGGGTGGTGCTGGCCGAGTATGCCGTGAAGGGAACGGGGAACCCCGTCCTCACCGCGTACGGCTCCGCATCCATCGCGGGACTCGACTGGGAGGCGGAGGGATCCGCCGAGGCCGTTCTCGCCCCGGCGGTGCGGGAGGCCGCAGCCGCCGCCGGCATCAAGCCGGGTACTCTTTATCTGGCGCTCAACGGGCAGATGGTGTTCCCTCGCTTCACGAAGTTCCCGCTCGTGCAGGGCGAAAAGCTCGATGAGCTCGTCCGCTACGAGGTGGAGCAGGAGGTGCCGTTCCCGATAGACGACATAGTCTTCGACTACCAGCTCCTCGGGCAGACCGCCGAGGGCGACATGGCGGCGATGATCGTCGCCGCCAAGCTCGACCAGGTAACGAAGGTGACTGATGCCGTCGCGTCGGTCGGCTTCAACCCGGTGGTCGTGGATGCGGGACCGATGGCGGTGCTCAACGCGCTCCGCAAGTCCTATCCGGACCTTGCGGACGGCACCGTCGTGCTCGACATAGGCGCGAAGACCACGTCGCTCATACTCGTCGAGAACGAGAAGATATACCTTCGGTCGATCCCGGTCGCGGGCAATGCGATCACGAAGGAGATAGCGCAGTCGTTCTCCTGCTCGTTCGACGAGGCGGAGGAGATGAAGCGCGAGCGCGGCTACGTGTCGCTCGGCGGAGTGACGGAGGATGCCGACGAGGTATCCGACAGGATATCCAAGATCGTCCGCGCCACGCTCACGCGCCTGCACGCGGAGATACTGCGTTCGATAAACTTCTACCGCTCCCAGCAGGGCGGCTCCGCGCCGAAGAGGCTTTTCATCACCGGCGGAAGCGCGGTGCTGCCGCAGATAGACGAGTTCTTCCGCGAGACCCTGAAGATCGACGTCGAGTTCCTCAACCCGTTCGGCGGGATCGCATTCGGCCCCAAGGTTGACGTGAACGCCCTGGAGTCCGATGCCTTTACGCTTGCGGAATCCGCCGGACTTGCGCTCCGCGCCACGCCCGGTGCGTCGCTCACGATAAACCTTCTGCCGCCCGCGCTTGTCGAAAAGGCGAGGACGGTCAGGCGCATGCCGTTCATTGCCGCCGGGGCGGTCGCCGTTCTCGCGGCCCTTGGGGTTTACATCATGGGCGAGTGCCGCATGACGGGCGTCGCCGAGGCGGAAATAGGTGTCGTCGAGGCTCGCAACGGCAGTCTGCGCCAGCTTGAGACCAGACTGAAGGCCGCGCAGAAGAGCGCCAACGCGGAACTCGCCAAGAGCGATGCGTTCCAGCAGCTCATGGCTTCGCGCTTCACGGCGCTGCGCAGCCTTGGAAGCGTCCGCCGCTCGCTCTTGCCCGGCATGTGGATCACCTCGTGGGAGACGGTGCCGCCAAAGGCTGACGACGAAGACGCCCCGACGCTCACGCGGGTCACGATCCGCGGATGGCGCGACGTGCTTGCAGACCTTGAAAGCGAGCACAGCAAGCGGAACGAGGGCAAGAAGATGACCGCCGAGGAGATCGTTGCCGGAGTCCTCAAGACGAGGCGGAGCGTGATCCCCGAGACGGTCAACATCGTCGTCTCGCAGAAGGATGTATGCAACAAGGGAGTTCTCACGGAGTTCGCGATCGAGCTGGCGTTCGCCAAGCCGGCCTCGGTCGATCCGAACGCCGGGAAGACTGTCGCAAAGAAGAAGAAAAGGGGAGGCCGCAGATGAGTCCCGACAAGGTGAAGACAATTGGCTTTGGGTTGCTTGGCGTGTGGGCGCTGCTGGCCGCAGGCCTGGGATATCTCGCCTACGATGCCACATCGGTGCGCGAGGAGACCGAGGGCAAGCTGCAGGATGAGAACGATGCCTTCAACCGCTTCAACAATGCGGACGTGTTCCCGTCCGCCGCGTCGATAGCGAGCGTGAAGTCCAACGAGGTGACGTGGGGCGCATGGTACGACGCCGCGTTCGCGCTCGCCGGACGAGGCGACAAGGATATCCCGGTGGAGACCCCGCCGATGTTCAAGCAGAGGCTCCGCAGCACGGTGCGCCGTCTGCAGGCATTGCCCGGCGAGGTGGATGGGAAGCTCTCCGCGCAGACGTTCTTCTTCGGGTTCGAGAAGTACCTCGGGGAGGCCGATGCCCTGCCGCAGAGGGACGACATACCGGTGCTCGCGGCCCAGCTCGACTTCGTGGAATACCTCGCAGAGACGCTCGCCGAATCCGGGGTCAAGGAGGTGAAGGGCCTCGTCCGGCGAGAGCCGAAGGCCGATGCCGACGGCGAGTGCGCCAGACACCTCGACTACGCGCTCACGTTCGCGACCCGTCCAGCCGGCCTCGTGAAGGTGATCAACGCGCTTGCGGCGTCGCAGAGGTTCGTCGTCGTCAAGGACGTTTCCTTCCGCGAGATCGGCGACTCGATCACGCCGCGCCTTTCGGGCGACAAGAAGAAGGACGGCGCGCAGGGCCGCGGCCGCAGGGGACGGCGCGGCGCGGTTGTGGAGGAGCCACAGGTGGACGAGAGCAAGAAGGCCAACCGCGTCGTAACCGATCCCGCCGTGAATGCGGTGTTTGACGTGTCCATGACCGTGAAGGTATACGACTTCCGCACTCCGCCGGAGAATGGGGACGCGAAGTCAAAGAAGAAAGGGGTGAGATGATGGCATCCAAGGAGAATTTCTTCAAGGCGCATTGGGACTGGCTTGTGGCCGGTCTCGGGTGTGCGCTGTTCGTAGGTTCCATAGTGATCTTTGCCGGCACGTTCGGCCATTCGCCGGAGGAGGGCGCGGCGAAGTGCGACATGCGTCTCAGGGCGACGCATCCTGCGCACGATGGCGTGCCTGCCGCCGACATGTCGCACTTCCTGGCTGTCTTCCGCACGGCGAAGACCCCGCCCGCGATGGTGGAGCTGGATCCCAAGAAGGGCGGCTTCCTCGCGAGCGACACGCGGATCGTGTGCAAGGCCGAGAAGGATGCGATGCGCGACGGCAAGCCCGTGAAGGGATGCGGCCGCCCGATCCCGATCGAGGCGAAGACCTGTCCGTTCTGCGGCGTGGTGCAGGATACCGGCATCACCAAGGAGGAGGAAAGCGTGCGCAAGATGCGCGAGTGGTCGGAGCGCTATGGCGTGGATCTCGCCAACCATCCCGACAACGATTCCGACAAGGATGGCTTCACCGACCTTGAGGAGTACGAGTACGCAGTCGCGAATGGCGTCACGATGAACCCGAAGGATCCCGACTCCCATCCTGACTACCTCGACTACCTTTTCGTCGAAGGCGAGATGAAGCAGACGTTCCTGCCGTTCTACCTCCAGACCGTATCGCCGGTCCCGAACGGATGGCGCTTCAACTTCCGCGATTCCTCGAAGAAGAATGCCTACGGTCAGGCAATGGTGTACAGTGTGCTGAAGAATGAGCCTATCGGCAAGACCGGCTTCGTCGCCACGAAATTCGAGCAGAAGAGCGAGGAGCGCGCGGTGCCGGGATCGAAGGGCAAGCTCAAGAAGAAGGTCGATGTATCGATGGTCGAACTCGTTAGGAAGGACGACGGCAAGGTCGTCTCCGCCCGTGTGAACGAGCGTCGCGTCCCGGTGGAGAAGCAGGTCTCGCTTTCCTTCCGCCGTGGAGCAGGAAAGAACTTCACCGTAAAGGCAGGGGACGAGATCTCCCTCTTCGCCAGGAAGTACAGGATACTGTCGCTTGGTGAAGACGCCAAGAATCCTGAAGTGCGCGTGATGGACATTCTGACCAAGTCCGAAGTGTCCGTAACGCCAAACGGAAAGAAGCGCCAGTAGTGGTGTCCTGTTCGCCAAAAACAATGCTTGATTTAATAAAGGGGATTTTGTATTATTCGCCTATCCCCTTTAAGGAGTGGAATAGATGATTACAGTTAAACGCCTTGTGGTCCCAGGTATGGTTTGCGCGGCTATGGCCGGCGCAATGGTCGCGTTCGCCCAGGATGATCTCGATAATCTTCTGAAGGATCTTGAATCGAATGGGGCGAAGCCTGCCGCCGCCGAAACGAAGAAGGAGCCTGCCAATGTGCCCGCTCCTGCGGTTGCGGATGAGGTCGTGGAGAAGAAGGAAGAGACCCCTGCGGCCGAGGAGAAGAAGGTGGAGGAGCCAGTGGCGGAAGCCGCGCCCGCGTCTGCCGCAGAGGAGAAGAAGCCGGAGGAGACCGTAGCCGAGGCGGCGCCTGCCGCCGGGGAAAAGGCCGGGGAACCCAAGGCGGAGGCCGCCACCGAGGCGGTTGCCGTGAAGGTTGAGGCGAAGGAAGAGAAGAAGCCCGTTGAGGCAGAGGCGGCAGTTGCCGCGAAGCCGGCCGAGAAGGGGGCTTCCGAGGCGGAGGTCGCCAGCTTCCTTGACGACCTTGCCCGGGTGCCTGGCGATGGCAAGAAGGCCGCGAATGCGGCTCCGGCTCCCGCGAAGGCGGCCGTGGCTGTCGTGGTCGCGAAGCCTGCGGATCCCGATGCCGAGCTGATCAGCGATCTGATGGCAACGGAGTCCCTGCGCCGCGAGGCGATGGATGCGCAGGCTAAGCGCGAGGTGATGGCGGCCCGCGATGCGATGTCCGGCCGCGATTGGGATACGGCGTACCGCAAGTATTCTCTCGCGTTCAAGCACCTGAGCGACCGGGCCGATTCTGTCGAGTTCCGCCGCGAATGCGCACAGGGTATGGCCGAGGCCCGCTACCAGGCTGGCCGTCAGGCATATCGCTCGGGTGAGATGGATCTGGCCCGCCAGCTGGCGGTGGAGGCGCGTACTCTGCGCCACCCGCGCGCCCAGGCGCTCATCGAGGCGATCGAGGGCGACACGATCAGCGTCGAGGAGAAGGATGTCTCCGAGATCGCGCACCGCCGCAACGACAAGGACTACAAGGAAGACCGCAATTCCATCCGCCGCCGTCTCCGCCGCAGTGCGCAGTACCTGGCGGTTTCGGATCTCGACAAGGCCCTTGAGGAGTGCGAGCTCGTGATCCGCTTCGATCCGTACAACAGCGAGGCGCTTGAGCTCCGCCGCCGCATCCAGCGCCGCCGCGACGTGATCCTCGACAAGGAGCGCACCGCGACGCGCGAGGGCATGATCGCCGACGTGAACGCCGCGTGGCGTCCGGTGTACGCCGTGAACTCGCTCGAGCTCAAGGGCATCGATGGCGGCACCACGCGCACGAACCTCGGCAACGACAAGGAGCGCACGATGGAGCAGCTTGTCGAGAAGCGCATGAAGGAGATGATCCTGCCTTCGATCTCGTTCAGGCCGCCGGCCACGATCGCCGATGCCGTGGAGTACTTCAAGCAGGCCTCGCGCGATTTCGACCGTCCCGACATCCCGATCGACCAGCGCGGATTCAACTTCGTGCTCGACCTCGGCAAGCAGCTCGTCGCGCAGGGCGGAGGAGAGTCTGCTTCCGCCGATACGGGCAACGACTTCGCCGCATCCGCCGAAAGCAGCGACAGCGCTGCTTCCGGCAGCCCCGATGGAATGCCGCTCATTCCAGCGATCGCGGCGAACAACGTCTCGCTTTGGGACGCGCTTAAGCTCGTCTGCCGCGTGACGAAGTTCAAGTTCCAGATCCAGGAAGGCCCCGTGGTGATGGTGATGCCCGAGAGCATGACCACCGAAGACCTCGTGACGCGCACGTACGACGTAACCGAGAACTTCGCGGAGCGCATGAGCGGCGCCGCAGAGGACGTGCAGGATATGAAGGGAGGCTTTGGCGGCGGCTCCAGCAAGGGGAGCGACGAGGCCTCCGGCGACGACCAGGAGGCGAGCTGGAAGAAGTTCTTCTCCCTCATGGGCGTGAAGTGGGCGGAAGGCTCGAGCATCGTCTACCTGAAGACGATCGGCAAGCTCCGCGTCACCAACACGAAGGATCAGCTGGCCGTGATCGAGGCCGCGCTTGCGGGCGAACTCGGCGCCACCCCGAAGCTTATCGAGATCGAGGCCCGTTTCGTGGAGGTTGCGCAGGAAGACCTCAACTCCCTCGGCTTCGAGTGGCTGCTCAATTCCGACTATACGCTTGGCATGAACGGCAAGCTTGGCAAGATGCTCGGCATCAAGGGCGGCAAGTGGGGGCAGAATTCCACTACGACCACCACAGTAAAGCCTGGCGACCCCAACATACCTGGGTCCACCACAATAACAACGACATCTACAACCGAGTATGACCAGCACAGCGGCTCGAATTGGGCTCGCAACAGAGGTGGCAAGCGCAATATCGGGATAACGGGCGATCCCTCAACCTACCAGAGCGGGATGCGCTACCTTTCCACGGATGGAAACCACATATCCGGTCAGGGCTATTCCACCAACGACCAGTTCATGCGCGTTAACGCGTTCCTCGGCAATGCCGACCTCTCGATGATCCTGCACATGCTCTCGCAGAGAAGCGACACTGATCTCCTCTCCGCCCCGAAGGTCTTGACGGGCCCCGGCAAGGAGGCGACGATGAAGGTTGTCACCGAGTACATCTATCCTACGGAATACGATGTGCAGCTCACCGCTTCCGGCGGCGGCTCTTCGGGTTCGTCCTCGGGCGGCGGCAGTTCCGAGATCCTGGCGGTCGTGGAGCCGCAGAACTTCACGATGCGCGAGGTGGGCGTCATCCTCCAGGTCACGCCGGAACTTTCGCAGGGAGGCCAGCTCATCAACCTGCATCTCCATCCGCAGGTGGTCTCCGACCCCACCTGGAAGAACTACGGCATGCGCATCCCGAAGTCCTCCAACTCGCAGTATGATACGTTCGGATCTGTCGGCAGCATCATGACATCGCTGATTACGAGCATCACCACGCTGGGCGGAACGCTTACGGAAGAGGAGAGAACTGCGCTTCGTACACGGCTCACCGACTCGGCCATGACGTCAATCGACTCCATAAATTCCGGCGAGACTGCGCTTTCCTACTACGATGCGCCGATGGAGCAGCCGTTCTTCAAGACGCGCTCGATCGAGACGGACATCACGATCGCGAACGGCGCCACGGTGGTGATGGGCGGCCTGATAACCGAGGAGCGCAAGTCGATGGAGGACAAGATTCCGTTCCTTGGAGACATTCCCTGGCTCGGCCGCTTCTTCCGCAGCCGTTCCGAGTGGAGCAACAAGCGCAACCTGCTCATCTTCGTGACGGCGCGTCTCGTCGATCCGATGGGTCGCCAGATCTCCATGGGCGTTGCGGATGACACGTCCACCGAGGAGGCGAAGGTCACGGCCGCTCCTGAAGACTGAGGGCCGGTTCGGTAAGGAAAAATCCCGCTCCCGAAAAGGGGCGGGATTTTTTTATTTGCGATTTACGATTTGCGATTTACGATTGCATTTAGGGATTTGCGATTTTTCGATTTACGATTTACGATTGCATTTAGCCATTGGGCAATTTGAGGATTTGTCGTGGCGACATATCTCCCGAACGAAGTGAGCCGCGCAAGCGGTCGCTATAGTGGCGACGGCGCCTCGCCGTCGTGCATGGTACGGGGTTGCGCATCCATAGTGGCGACATATCCCCCGAACGAAGTGAGCCGCGCAAGCGGTCGCAAGAGGGGTGCGCCCTCGCCGTCGTGCATGGCATGGGGGGGAGGGTCGCGCTTGTCGCGACCGCCACGAATAGGCAACGGGAGGGAAGCGCTCCCGCGCGTCCGTTGCCCAACGCCGTTTTCGGTCGAGCGGGAGCTCGACCCTCCCGTGGCAATATATCCCCCGAGCGAAGTGAGCCGCGCAAGCGGTCGCAACAAGTGCGACCCTCCCGTGCGTATGGCGGCGATTTCATCGAAATCGCCCTGCCAAGTCCGCGAGGCAAATGCCTAAATCAACAAATGCCTAAATGCAATCGTAAATCATAAATTCTCCACTGCAATCGCAAATCGCAAATGAAATTGCCCTGCCAAGCCGGGCCGCCCCAAATAAATCAAACAATGCCTAAATTTCTAAATGCAATCGCAAATCGAAGATCACAAATGAAATCGCCCTGCCATTTGCGTGCCTATCACAAGGGAGGCGAGGGCCATCCCGAATGCGCACGTTACCGGCATCAGGCTGCCTTTGACGCCGTTTGCCGACTTCATGGGCAGTTCCTCGGAATGTACGCAGATGTGCCTTGGAATCGGCTGTCCGCATTTCCTGAACCTGTTTCGGAGGGCGCGGGCGAGTCCATCGCCGGTGACCTTGCTGAACGGGGATGTCTTTACCCTCGTGGGGTCTGTTCGCAAGGCGGCCCCCATCGACGAGAAGAGGATGGGCCTTCGCATCTTACCGCCTTCGGCGACGGCAGGATTGGCGCATCTCTGGATGAGGTGGGCCTTGCAGTCTACGGAGTCTATCGCATCGATCACGAAATCGGCGGAATCGAGCTCGTTGTCGAACCTGGCGGCGGACGCTGGCGTGTAGCGTTCGGCGATCGACGCTATCGACGCATCGGGCGCAATGTCCAGCAGAATGTCGCGGAGGACCTCCACCTTCATCCGTCCTACGGTAGACGGTGTCGCCTGCCGCTGGCGGTTCACGTTTGACTCGGCTACAATGTCATCGTCAACGAGCGTAATGTTGCGTACACCCGTGCGCACAAGCGCCTCTGCGCACCATCCGCCGACGCCGCCGACGCCGAATATTGCCACGCGATAGCCGGAAATGCGGCTGAATGCCTCATCTCCGAGAAGGGATATTGATCGTTCGAATATGCTGTCCGTCACGGCGCGTATTATACCACCAAGACAGGCCGGTGCGATTAGCCTTTCGTTAGACTTGCGCAAACGGCGCGGATTGTATACAATATGCGGCATAATTTTTGGAGGAAGGGATAAGAATGTCCGTACGCATACTCGGCACGGGAAGCTATTTGCCGCCCAAGGTTGTCACGAACGACGACCTTTCAAAGTCGCTGGACACGAATGACGAATGGATATGGTCGCACACGGGAATCAGGTCGCGCCATATCGCGGAGTCGGATGACTGCACGTCCTCGATGGCGGCGAAGGCCGCCAAGGTCGCCCTTGAGGCGGCTGGGGTGTCTCCATCGGAGATTGGCCTCATCATAGTTGCGACCTCCACGCCGGATTACGCCACGTTCCCTTCCACCGCCTGCCTGGTGCAGGCCGAGCTTGGGTGTTCCGAGGCCGGGGCCTTCGATCTCCAGGCGGCGTGTGCGGGTTTTGTGTATGCCCTGGAGCAGGCGCGCTGCTGGGCCAAGGTGAATCGCGGCGCCAAGGCGCTCGTCATCGGGGCGGAGACGCTGTCGCGCATCGTGGATTGGCGAGACCGCGGCAGCTGCATCCTGTTCGGTGATGGCGCCGGGGCGGTGGTGATTGGCGAGGCCGAGGTCGACGGGCCTTCCGCGCACACCGTGCTCTGGGCGGACGGGAAGGGCGCGTCGTTCATATATCGCGATGGCGGCACGCGGCTCAAGCCGCAGCCCGGCATGTTCCCGATCCCCACGCTCGTCCTCCAGGGCCACGATGTGTTTGCGTTCGCGGTACGCGCCCTGGCGAAGGTCACGAACCAGCTTTGCGAAAAGCTCGGCACCACGCCGTCATCGCTTGACCGCGTGTTCGCGCATCAGGCCAACGGGCGCATAATCGAGGCCGTCGCCCGCCGCATGAAGCTTCCCCTCGAGAAGTTCTACCTGAACCTGGAGACCACCGGGAACACGTCTGCGGCATCCATCCCGATTGCGCTGGACGAGGCGGTTCGCAGGGGCGAGCTTAAGGACGGGATGAGGATAGTGCTGTGCGGCTTCGGTGCGGGGCTCACATATGCAGGCACGTACATGCAGTGGCCGCACCTGTGATTTATGTGATTTAAGAATAAGGAGGAGTCAGATGAAGAAGGTTGTTGTCACGGGACTCGGCATGGTCACGCCGGTCGGGAACGGCAAGGTCGCCACATGGAATGCGCTGAAGGCGGGCAAGTGCGGAATAGGGCGGATAACGAAGTTCGACCCTTCGCGCTGCACATGCCAGGTCGCGGGCGAGCTGAAGGATTTCGATGCCTATCTCGCAGAGACCGGCTATGTGGACAAGAAGTCCATGCGCCACATGGATCCGTTTTCTGTATATGGCGTGGCGGCGGCCGTCGAGGCCTGGCGCGATGCCGGCTTCACGGACGACAACAAGCCCGACATGGATCGCGTGGGCACGATGGTCGGAAACGGCATCGGGGGCATGCATACGACAGGAGAGGCGTGGAAGACGCTTCTCGAGCGCGGGCCGGACAGGCTCTCTCCGCTGGCCATCCCCGAACTGATCGCGAACGAAGGCGCCGGCAACATATCGATGGCCCTTGGCGCAAAGGGCCCTGCGCTGACCACCGTCACGGCGTGCGCCTCGTCCACCGATGCCCTGGGGCAGGCTCTTGACCTGATCCGCGTCGGCCGGGCCGACGTGGTCATAGCCGGCGGCACGGAGGCCACGATAATGGAATTCGCGGTTGGCGGCTTCATGAAGATGCGGGCGCTGGCCACGCAGTTCAACGACTGTCCCGAGAAGGCGTCGCGTCCGTTCAACATCGACCGCAACGGCTTTGTGATGGGCGAGGGAGCCGCGATGCTGATCCTCGAGACGGAGGAGCGCGCGAAGGCCCGGGGGGCGAAGATATACTGCGAGCTGGCCGGATACGGCGCCACGTCCGACGCATACCACATAACGGCCCCCGATCCGTCTGGCGAGGGTGCGGTAAAGGCCATCAGGATCGCGCTCAGGGATGCGGGCGTGGATGATCTCGCCACGGTGGACTACATAAACGCGCACGGCACCTCCACGCATCTCAACGACGTCATGGAGACGAAGGCGTTCAAGGAGGTGTTCGGCGAGGAGCAGGCGCGGAAGATCAAGATATCGTCCACGAAGTCCATGACCGGCCATCTGCTTGGCGCCACGGGTGCGCTTGAGGCCGCGGTCTGCGCGATGGCGATAGACGACAGGTTCGTCCCCCCGACGATCAATTACGAGAACCCCGATCCGGAGTGCGACCTCGACTACACCCCCAACGTGGGCGTGGCGAAGGAGATCCGCGTCGCCGTAAGCACATCGCTTGGATTCGGCGGACACAACGGGGCGCTTGTGTTCAAGGCCGTGAAGTAAGGAACGCAAGAATTATGGACTATCCGCAGTTTAAAGAGGAGTTCCACATTCCCGGCAGGACGCTCCTGCCGCATCGCGATCCGTTCCTCTTTGTCGACGAGCTCATTTCGGCGGACGAGACCGGTGCGCTTGGCAGGTATACCTATACCGATCCGGCGACGGCCATCCCGGGCAAGGCGGTGAACACGTTCTTCGAGGGCCATTTCCCGACGTATCCCGTCGTGCCGGGCGTGGTGCTCATCGAGTCGATGGCGCAGGTCGCCGGTGCGGCGATCGTCGCCCGGAAGATCCTGCCCGAGGGAAATGCGGCATTTCTGCTCGCAAAGGTCGAGGACGTGCGCTTCCGCCGTCCAGTGCGCCCCGGCGATACCCTTTACACGGTCGTGAAGAATGTGCGGCTGAAGGCCGGCAGGCTCGGCGAGTTCTCCATGAAGGGATATGTCGATGGGACGCTTGCCGCCGAGGCAACCTGCACCTGCGTGCTTGGCACGATGGACAACATGAAGTGATCTGGTGGCGGCGGTTCTTGCCCGTCGCCATTCTGGTTCCCTTCCTTCTCCTTCACGGGCTTTTGGCATGGGGTGGATCCTTGACGCTCTGCTTGCGAAGCGTGGCCTGACGGGTTCGTCGCTTGAGGAATACCTTGATCCGGCGCTTCGTCGCCTTGCGAGGTTCGATGCGCTTCCGGGGATCATGGAGGCGGCCGGCGCCATATTGCCGTTCGTTCGTGATCGCCGCACGATAGTCGTGTTCGGCGACTACGATTGCGATGGCGTCTGCGCCAGCGCAATCCTCGCGAAGACGCTGATCCGCCTTGGGGCGAACGTAAGGCAGTTCGTGCCGGATCGGTTTTCCGAAGGGTACGGGCTCACCTCCGCAAGCATCGTCAGGATGCTTGCCGAAATCCCGGATGTGGCCCTGGTCGTCACGGTCGATTGCGGCATCTCGTCCATGGAGGAGGTGCGGCTGCTCAAGTCCAGGGGGATAGCAGTGGTCGTGACGGATCACCATCTGCCCCCGGAAACATTGCCGGAGTGCGACGCCGTGGTGGACATGAAGGCGGCCGCCGGATGTGCCGCGCTGGACGAGTTCGGCGCGAGGGACATCTGCGGAGCCGGGGTCGCGTTCTTCCTGGCCAACGCCCTCGTGGCCAGGGCGACAAGCCTCGGCATGTATTCCGGCGAGAAGTTCGGAGCTCCGCTTCTCGTACTCGCGGGACTGGCCACGGTTGTGGACATAGTTCCGCTCGTCGGGCAGAACAGGATACTTGCGGCGAATGCGCTCAGGATGTTCCGTGCGGCCCCGGTCGGCCTCCTGGAACTGCTTTCGAGGGCGCAGCGCCGCTCGGGGACGGTGACGTCCCGGGACTTTGGATTCCTTCTGGGGCCGAGGATAAACGCCGCCGGACGCATGGCGACGGCAAGGGACGCCTGCGACCTCCTGATGGCCGAAGACCGTGAACAGGCCCGCAATCTGGCGCAGCGCGTCGATGTCCACAATGCGGAGCGCAAGACCGTAGAGGGCCGGATGCTCTCGTCCGTGGAGGGCAGCCTGCCGGAGGCCGGCATTGCCGCCATTGTCGTCGGCTGCGGGAAGGGCGACTCCATCCCCGGCTGGCACACCGGGGTCGCGGGCAACGTGGCGTCCCGGCTGGTCGACAGGTACGGGGTGCCGGCGGCGGTCGTTGTGAACGGCATCGGGAGCGTGCGCGCCCCTGACGGCTACAACGTGTACGACGCGCTGACGGGCTGTTCGGATCATCTGCTGAGGTTTGGCGGCCATGTAGCCGCCGGCGGGTTTGCGGTCAAGCCCGGAAGGTTCGACGATTTCAAGGCTGCGTTCGTTGCGGCATGCGAATCCCAGTGCGCGGCCGGCGCGAATGTGTCGCAAGGGACGAATGGACTGCGCGAGCCGGACCTGTGGATCTCGCCCGGAGACCTTACGCTTGCGCTCCACGACGAGCTGCAGGCAATGGCTCCGTTCGGCGAAGGCAACCCGGAGCCGGAGTTCGGGCTGCGCGGCGTGCTGTTCTCCGGCATAAGGCTCATTGGCGAAAGCGGGAAGCACGCATCGTTCCAGTTCGCCGACCGCCGCATCCCGCGCGCGGTGTGGTGGGGACACGGGACGCTTGCCGAGCGTCTGCGTTCGCGGTCTTCGGAGCGCTTCGACATCACGTTCACACTTGAGGTGTCGGACTGGGGCGGCGGGGATGAGCCGCACCTGGAATTGCGCGTAACCTCCCTTGCCTCGGCATAGGGATATCCTATGGGTAGCAATGAAAACTTCTAATGCTCCGATATGCGCCGGAGCGTGGTATACTTTGCGCCGTTTTCAGGAAACAGCGAAAGGAGCAAAACGATGAGCGACAGAAAGTACCACATTGAGACGTTGGCGGTCCATGCCGGACAGGGCGTGCACGGGGATCCCGCCACTTATGCGAGGGCAGTGCCGGTATATCGCACCACGGCCTACAACTTCCGCGACTCCAGGCACGGCGCAGACCTTTTCGGGCTCAGGGAGCTCGGCAACATATACGCCCGGCTGATGAACCCTACGAACGACGTTCTCGAGAAGCGCCTTGCGGCGCTCGAGGGCGGCGCGGCGGCGAAGACGCTGGCCTCCGGGACGGCGGCGATATACTTCACGGTCACGAACATAGCGAAGGCCGGGGACGAGATCGTCGCGGCCGAGAACCTGTACGGCGGCACGTTCTCGCAGTTCGACACGATTCTGCCGAATGCCGGGATCACGGCGAGGTTCACGCCGGTGAACGACTTCGCCGCGGTCGAGGCGGCAATCAACGGGAAGACGAGGCTCATCTTCATCGAGGCGGTCGGGAACCCGGCGCTTGACATCGCCGACATAGAGGGGTACGCGGCGATCGCGAGGCGCCACCGCCTGCCGCTCGTCGTCGATTCCACGTTCACGCCTCCGACCATCCTGCGTCCGATCGAGCATGGCGCGGATCTGGTGATACATTCGCTTTCCAAGTGGATCGGGGGGCATGGCGCGGGCATCGGCGGCGTAGTGGTGGATGCGGGGAAGTTCGACTGGACCGACCCGAAGTTCTCCCTCTACAACGAACCCGACCGCGGCTACCACGGGCTGCGCTTTGCGCACGACCTGCCGGAGGCGCTGAGTCCCGTCGCGTTCACGATACGGCTTCTCACCGTCGGTGTGCGCAACCAGGGCCCGACGCTCGCGCCTGATGCGGCGTGGCTGTTCCTGCAGGGCGTGGAGTCCCTTCCGTTGCGCACGGCCCGGCATTGCGAGAATGCGCTTGCGGTGGCGAAATACCTGCAGGGCCACCCGAAGGTCGCGTGGGTACGCTACCCTTCGCTTACGCAGCCGGAACTCGCGGCGAAGTACCTGCCGAACGGCGCGGGCGGCGTGGTGGTGTTCGGCGTGAAGGGCGGGGCCGACGAGGCGAGGCGTTTTGCCGACGCCGCGAACGGCGAGGTCTTCTCGCTCCTCGCGAACGTTGGGGATGCCAAGAGCCTCATAATCCATCCGGCGTCGACGACGCACTCTCAGCTGTCGGAAGAGGATCTTCGCAAGTGTGGAATATCGCCCGAAATGATCCGGCTCTCGATAGGCATTGAGCATATCGACGACATCATTGGTGCGCTTGACGAAGCGTTCGCGCACATCTGACCGGACTGACAATCGCGCAGAAATGCCGCGGCAAGGGGCTGCGGCGCAGCAAAACCAAGATCCTGGAGGATCTACAGATGAACTATATCTACGAAGAACTGTCAAAGGGATCGATTGCGCTCTTCGCAATCGCAAGCGTTGCGGCGACCGCGAATGGCGGAGTGCCGCTGAACAACCTGCAGGGCACGGGCGGCATTGCGTTCAACCCGCTGGCGTACACGGCCGGGTCGCCGTGGGACGGAGGCGACTCGAATGCGCTGAACAAAGTGGTCTCGAAGCCGCAGGTTGGGGCGTGGTACGTCAACCTCAATGGCGCGGTGTTCTCGATCCAGTACCAGTTCTGAACCAAACTTAACCTGAAAGTGTATAATACGTAAAAGCAAATCAAGGAGGATAGTCATGAGCAAGACAGCAAGGAACATTTTGGAGCGCATAGGCGGAACGCCTTTGGTGGAGATATCCGGCAAGGTGAACAAGGGGCAGGCGCGGGTGCTTGCGAAGGTAGAGTTCTTCAACCCTGGAGGGAGCGTCAAGGACCGGATCGCCCTGGCGATGGTCGAGGCGGCGGAGAAGTCCGGCGTACTCAAGCCTGGCGCGACGATAATCGAGCCGACAAGCGGGAACACGGGAGTGGGGCTCGCCCTCGTGAGCGCGGTAAAGGGTTATCACCTGATACTCACGATGCCCGAGACCATGAGCATCGAGCGCCGCAAGCTTGCGGCGGCATACGGGGCGGAGATCGTCCTCACGCCCGGCGCGAACGGGATGAAGGGCGCGATAGCGAAAGCCAATGAGCTTCGCAATGCGACGCCCGGCGCCGTGATCCTGCAGCAGTTCGAGAATCCGGCGAACCCGGCGAAGCACGAGGCTGCCACCGGCCCTGAGATATGGAACGACACCGATGGTGATGTCGCGGCGTTCGTCGCCGGAGTCGGCACCGGCGGGACGCTGACCGGCGTGGGGAGGTTCCTCAAGTCGAAGAACGCGGCCGTAAAGGTGTTCGCGGTAGAGCCCGACACCTCGGCGGTGCTTTCGGGAGAGCCGTCGGGTCCGCACAAGATACAGGGCATCGGGGCCGGATTCATCCCGAAGACGCTCGACACGTCGGTCTACGATGAAATCATAAAGGTGTCGGCCGCGGATGCCGGATCGACGGCCCGTGCCGCTGCGGCAAAGGAGGGCCTGCTCGTCGGGATATCGTCCGGCGCTGCGCTTTGGGCGGCATTGGAACTCTCTAAGCGTCCGGAATTCGCGGGCAAGACCATCGTCGCGCTCCTGCCGGATACGGGCGAGCGGTATCTCTCGACGTGGCTCTTCGAGTGATCCGGGGCAACCTGCCTAAGCCAATGGAGCAGGATGGGAGGCGCATCGGAAGATGCGTCTCCCGTTCATGCGTTTCTGGCGATCGCGTGCGACAGCACTGCAAGCGGCTGCGCAAGATCCACGTTCTGCACGATCACGCCTTTGGGCACGGAAAGCTGGACGGCGGTGAAGTTGAGTATCCCCTTGATCTTGGCGTCGACGAGCTCGTCGGCGCAGTCCTGCGCAGCCGCGCTCGGTACGGCAAGGATGGCGAGCTTTATCTTCAGCTGGCGGACGAGGCGCTTGAGATCCTCCATCGGGTGCACCTTCACGCCGTGTATGGACGTCATCTGGAGACGCTTGTCGGCGTCGAACGCCACGGCCACGGACAGGTTCTGCTCCTCGAATCCGGAGTAGCCCAGGAGTGCGCTGCCGAGGGACCCCACTCCTATGAGCGCGGCATCCGTTGCGCTATCCCATCCGAGCGCGCGGTTTATGGCCTCGCTCAGCTCCTTTGCTGGATAGCCTCTGCGGGGCCTTCCGGGAACTCCCGCCATCGCAAGGTCCTTCCTCGTAAGGACGGTGTCGAGGCCGAGCCTTTCCGCGAGCGCGTAGCTTGAGATGAACAATTCACCTTCGGCCATCAGCTTGTTGATGGTGCGCAGGTATATCGGGTATCGCCGTATCGTAGGCAATGGCAACGAATTACTCTCTACAATGTCCATGTTGCCCATTATAGCACAATAGCGGCGATTTGAAGTTCTGCAAATTCGCATGACAAATCAATGTCCTTTTGTGGTATACTTTCCTCTCATTCCGTTTCGGAATATTGTCTGGGAGAGGTGGCGGAGCGGTCGATCGCGGCGGTCTTGAAAACCGTTGTCCCGCAAGGGACCGGGGGTTCGAATCCCTCCCTCTCCGCCATTGTTTTGGCGCACAGAGAGCCGGTTGTCCGGTCTCTTTCATATACGGGAATCGCCCGATTGTCTGGGCTTTGTCGATGCGACCGTCGTTCGGCGCGCGAAAGGCGAAAGTGATATAATGCCTCCTGTCGATTCGTATGTACGGCAAGAGACAGTCATCTTAAAAGATCGAGATTGGATAATGGGCCGCATGGTGAAATTCCCACTTGCAGTGGATCGTGACGCCAACATGGCGCTTGGCGAGCAGCTTTTCAGGAAGCTGAAGGAGGCCATCGTGCGTGGCATTTACAAGCCCGGCGAGCATTTGCCATGCCTGCGCGAACTCGCAGAGGCGGGAGGCGTGAGCGAGAAGGCCGCAAGGCAAGCGCTCGCGCGGCTGGCGCACATCGGCTGGTGCGACTCTAAGCGCGGTGCGCGCTCCGTCGTCGTCGATCGCGGCAAGGATCGGCGCGGCCGTGTCCTTTTCTTCAACGCGGAGACGGGGCTTGGCTTCCATGCGTCCCGCCTTGTCGGTGCGCTCAGGTCGCGGCTACTGAAGGCGGACTATCGCCTCACGGCGATCTCCGCCGATGACTTGCGGAAAGATGGCTCAAGCAGTCTTCTCTCCGAGACGCTGAAGGAACATTGGGATCTCGTCATTGAATTCGGCAGACGCCTCGGTGCGAGGAGGGCGATAGAGGACGCAGGATGGCCGTTCATCGTCCTTGGCGACGGCGGCAAGTGCATCCCGTCAAGGGCGGTGAATTGTGTGGGACAGATAGAGCTTCGCAATGGGTTGGCTGTCCCGCACTTTGTCCGCGCTTGCGCACAGAAGGGAGTTCGTTCGGCCATTCAGTTCATTTACGATGAGGGTGGATTTGACGCAACGGAAGCACTTGCGGTGTCGGATATTAAATGTGAAACGATCCGCATCCCACGTTCACGCAATCCCTTCGGAATGTACAGCGGCTCGTTTGCGGCGATGAATAGCCTGCTTGTTCTGGCAGGACATAACGGCTTGCCGGATGTATTCCTTTTTACTGATGACCACCTTGCCCATGGCGGACTTCTGGCGTTGATGGCCCATGGTGTGCGCATCCCAGATGATGTCAGGGTTGTCACGCACGCTAACCGGGGGCTTGGGCCGTTCTGGATCAAGCCCTTGACGAGACTGGAGATGGACCCTGTCGCGCAGGGCGAAGCCATCGCGCATACCGTTCTCGAATATTTCCAGGAAGGGCGATTCCCTGAAGGCCTCTGCCTCGGCTCAAGGTGGTGTCTCGGCGAGACATTTTAAACTTCGTACCTCCTTCGCACCTTTTGCACGATTCCGCTTGCCTTTTTGAAAAACGTTTTGCTATTTTCTGCCCAGATGTGCAAATGAGGATGTTTTTGCCACGTAAACAAGCCTATGCAATACAAGACATCGAAAGGAACGGTCATGAGAACGTCTGTCCACGTGTATGCGACTTTTTGCGGAAGTCGGTGGGAAAATAATGTTACCCTACCCCCTGCAAAATCTGGGAGAAAGTCCGGGATGACGGCGGGCCTCTTCGCCGTGGTGGCTGTGCTGACGGGGCTCTCGTCGCGGGGCGCCGACTTCTACCTGAAGCCTGAGGCGGTGGACTGGTCGAAGCCAGCGAGCTTCACGCTGGACGCCGCTGGAGTGGTTGGGGCCACGACTGTGCCGGGGGCAGACGACACCGTGAAGATCACGTCCGACTATCAGGTGACGTTTACGTCTGGCAGTTCCTCGTTCGCCGTCGCCGCCAACGTCAAGTCGATCAGCTTCGAGAACGGCAAGTCGGTTTCGCTTGTTGTCGATGTCCCGGATGCGGCGACGGTGGCGGACTTCAACAGCTCGGTCTTTCGCGATCCGTTCGACAACTGGTCATACCGCTTCTGCACGTTGGTCAAGACGGGTGCGGGGACGCTCAACCTCAACGGCGTGGGCCGTCAGCTGCGCGGCACGGCCTCGTGGGACTACTACTGCCGGCTGAAGGTCGAGGGCGGTACGCTCCGCCTTCAGCCGGACACGGCGTTGACGGGCACGCAGACATATGTCGGGACGCTGGCCGTGGCGGGGGGCGCGAGCTTCGTCTTGAGCGGCGCGGAAGGGAAGTCGATTACGACGGCCGTGCGCGGCCTTTCGGGTGCGGGGCTGATCACGAACGAATACGCGCAGACGGCCGGCCTCAACCTGATGGTCATCATCAAGGCGGACGCGGGCGACTTTTCAGGGCGGTTCGCAGGCATCCTTTCGCTTTTGCTGAGCGGCCCCGTCACGCTGTCGGGCGCATTGTCCGCGAACGGCGGCTCGAATCCGTCGATTTATGCCTCTGGCATTCTGGATGCCACGATGGGCGTGACGGAAGTCGCGTCGCTGGGCCGGCGCGGAGGCCCGTCTTCCCTCGGCGTCAACGACATCAACATCGGGCAGAACGGTGGTGCGCTTCGCTACCTCGGCACGGGTGAGACGACTGACAAGGCGTTCACCTTCTATGGCAACGCGGAGGCCGGCAAGTTCGCGGCGGTGCTTGACGCTGGGGCGACGGGCGGAATCGTGTTCGCCGAGCAAGGCGGCGCGGAGACTGTCTGGACGGGTGCGGGCGCCCACAGCCAGCGCGTCACGCTGACGGGTTCGAACGCGGTGCCGTGCCGTGTGCAAGTCCCGGTCGTCGGCTGGAAGTCGAGCAACGGAGCGGCGCGGTCGCTGCACATCCGCAAGGCGGGTGCTGGCATCTGGTCGTTCGAGGGCGCGGCCGATCAGTCGTCCAACGCGGGCGGCCTTACGGTCGCGGACGGCACGCTCCGGTTCTCGTCGATCGCCGAGAAGGGCGTGGCATCGGCCTTGGGCACGGCGGCGCATCCGACGGCCTATGTCGAGACGGTGGCCGACCTGTCCGAGCTTGAGGCGGAAGTCGATTACGCCTTCACGCTGGGCGGCGGAACGGCGGACGGGAAGGGCATGCTCGAATACACGGGCGCGGCGGATGCGTCGTGCCGGACGCGTCCAGCTGTGATGGCCGGACGCGGCGGCTTCTCCAACGCCGGCGCGGGCGTCCTGTCGCTGGCGGGCGTCACTTCGCGTGATGCGGGGTCGTCGAACACGCTCCATCTGGACGGCACCAACGATGGCGACAACCAGCTGGCGGACGTGACGAACGGTGTCGGCCGCATCGACGTCGTGAAGGAGGGGCGCGGCACGTGGCGCCTGACGGGAAAGACGGATGTCGGCTCGGTGGCGGTGAGGGGCGGTGTGCTGATTGTCGACAACCAGCCCGATTTCAAGTGGTTCAGGCTGACCTGCCAGGAGACGCTGGGCAAGGGCGCCCATTTCCCCCAGCTCCAGGAAGTCGCGCTGTTCTCCGCCGACGGCGTGCGTCGCAACCTCGGCATGCGCTACCGCGAGCCAGAAACCATCCAGACGAACGGCATCGATCGTGGCTACAACAGCCGTTGCGTGTTCGCGAACGGGGCGTATGCATTGGCGCCGGGCGAGGCCGCCTATGGTGACGAGACTTCCGTTTCCGTCCATTACACGGCGGGCAGCGTGTCGGACGCCTTTCCGTTCGGCAACCAGTACCGCGACTTGAACTGCCTGTTCGACGGCGGCTGGAACGAGTCCGAGGCCGACGGCCTCGTCACGCGGGCCGGCTGGTGGCTGTCCACGTATCGGACGTATTCCGGGAAGCCCGTCCTCGCGAAGCCGGCGACGTGGCTGCCGATCGTGATGCGCGTCGCCGACGAGTCGCCGCGCATCACGTCCATCGACCTCGTGGCACCGACGGGTGCGGCGAAGGAATCGGAGGTGACCGCCTGGAAGCTCGAAGGCAGTGCCGACGGACGGAACTGGGAAGAGGTCGTCACGTCTGCGGACGGGACGGGCGAATCCCATCACGCGAGCGTGGCGCGCTGGTACAGCGACTGGAGCGAATTCACGAACGGAGTTGAGGAGAACCGTGCCGGCAAGGGATTTGCGTTTGCCGGCTATCCCATGGGCGACGCGACGAAGGCGTCGTTCGACGGGACGCTCGCGCTTGCGGGCGGCGGCACGTTCCGTGTGAACGGCCAGCCGCTCGCCGTCTCGTCGCTGACGCTGGACGCGACAGACGGCGGCTCGATCGAAGGTGTCACGTTCGCCGAGTCGGGCACGCTCAATCTCGTCAACCTTCCGCCGTCGCGCGAAATCCGCATTCCGGGGCATCTAGCGTCGTCGGACGCCTTGGCGAACTGGGAGGTGCGCATTGACGGAAAGCCGAACGCGCGGTGGTCGGTGTCCGTGCAGGACGGACAGGTGTCGTTGTTCAAGAAGGGTTTTGCCGTCATCATTCGGTAATTCGCAGGACGCATGAGGAGATTCCAGATCAAGGGAGTGGGGCGGCTGTTTGGGACGTCGATTCTCGCCGTCTGCGGTTTCGCCCTGTCGGCGGCGGGACAGGCCGAGGCGGCGTATGAGGAGCCGTGTCTCGTCTTCGCGCACTACATGGGCTGTCTGCCCGCGTGGACGGACGAGGCGCTTGACCGCCAGACAAATGCGTGGAAGGGACTGCGCGATCCGCGGAACTTCTACGACACGGCGGGCGGTCAGTTCCTCAACATGTGGCTGGTGCCGCAGGGGACGGCCACGAACCTGGAGACGTGTGCGCGGCTGGAGATCGCGCGCGCCCGGCGCGGCGGAATCGACGGCTTCGCCTTCGACGCCTGGGCGGGCGGCGGCAGCGCTCGCAAGCTTTTGGACGTGTTCTTCAAGGTCGTCGAAGAGGATCGGCTCGACTTCAAGCTCACCATCTGCTTCGACGCCGACTGCCACCGTCCGAACGACACCTCGAAGCCTATGTACCGCAAGTTCGCCGAGACGACGCGCGAGCTTCTGGACAAGCACGGGAAATCCCCGGCGCTCGCGCGGCGGCGGGGGCGTCCCTTGCTGTTCACCTACCACCTCCAGCACGTTATCGGGCGCGGTGGCCCCTGGCGGTGGGACGGCGGTCGGCGCGAGCTCGTCGAGCAGGCCTGGAAGGACTTCCGGCGCGAAGTCGGCGAGCCCGTCTACCTGCACGGCTGCATCGACGGCATCTACGGCATCGAGAAGCCGGGCGCGTTCCGCTACGAGGTCGCGGCGTGGGCAGCGCGCAACTTCGAGGCGGTCGGCGGCTTCCTTGGCGTCAAGGGCGACTGGCGGCTCGACCCGAAGATCGCGGAGGTCGTCAAGGCCAATGGCGCCGAATGGTCGCAGCCGCTCTTTCCGCAGTTCTCCAACCACGGGTGGTGGATCTACTCCGAGGGCGGGTTCGACACGTTCCGGAACAACTGGCGGGCGGCGATCGACACTGGCTCTACGATCCTGCAGGTCGTGACGTGGAACGATTACGGCGAGGAGACGTCCATCGCGCCGACCTACGGCTCGAACTACACGACGCTTCGGCTCAACCGCCATTTCGCCGAGCTATGGAAGACGGGGAATGAGCCCGCCGTCGAAAAGGACGAGGTTCATGCCTGCTATCGCCGCGCCGTCGGTACGCCAGACACCTTCCCGTTCCGTGCGCGGCGGATCGGCAAGTTGCCGGACGTCTTGGAGGTGTTCACGTTCCTGACGCAGCAGGCGCGGGTCGTCGTTGACGGCTACGGCGAATACGATGCGCCCGCCGGCTACCATTATCGGCAGTATCCGCTCAAGAAGGGGGCGGTCGCCGTCCGCGTCGTGCGCGACGGCGCGACGGTCTGCCGGCTGGACGCTCACGAACCGGTGTCGGACAGGCGATGGCGCGAGGATCCGTCGATGCAGGCGATCGGCTCGAACTACGAGGCGGAATGGGCCCTTGACTTTCCGGGGACGCCGCCGCTTCGGTACAGCGAGAACGGCGACGCGGACGGCGACGGGTTGCCCAACTGGTTCGAGATGGTCTACTTCGGGAAGTGGCCGCTGATGGCGACGGCGACGTGTGCCGATCCGAACGCCGACCCGGATGGCGACGGCGCGACGAACCTGGAGGAGTGTCGGCGCGGGACGGATCCGATGAAGAAAGACACGCCCTATTCGGCGGGTTTTATATGGACGACGCGGCGGACGACGCAGATGACCGAGCGGAAGCCGTGGGCACCGCCCCAGCCGATCAACGGCGTGTTCAACCCCGAACGCGACGAGAAGGGCGCATCCGTCTGGTGGTGGCTGGCGGACAGCGGACGCGGCTGGCGTCCGGCCGACGAGGGCGACTTCAACAGCCGGGACTGGGCGGCGGCGAAAGAGCGGCACTACAACAAGGGCTTTTCCTTCCCCGCCGACGGCTCCGTGATCCTGAAGGCGAAACCAGGCTGCCGTCTCGGCATTGCCTGGGAAAGCCCTGTGCGGGGCGAAGTGACGGCCACGGTCACGCTGTCCGACGGACAGACTTTCACACGGAAGAACCTTTTGGTCGAGAAGGGAACTCGCCTACGGTTCCCGGACGATTTCGACGGCGCAGCGACCGGCAGAGATTATGCGATTGATGAATTTAAGGTAGAACTCCTGACATTTAACCCTGAAGGGATTCTCCATCCACGGCGAGACTGTCGGTAAGACTATCATATGGTCGATGCACAGCTCTAAAAACCGTAAGTAGTTCGGTGGTAGCTGCTACGCTGCCGGACAGGCGGCCTCGACGTGGCCAAGAACGTCAAGGGCTTTCACGTAGAATAGCTATAAGACGCAGATGATGCCAAGTGTTCAGCAGGGGCAGACCCCTGTGCAGATGATCGAGTGCATAGGATAGTATTTTACGAAACAGGCACTTGATGCCGGATTTGTAAAATGATATACTGTCGGCCGTCATGATTGAAAGAGACATTACGGCCCAGTTGATGGAGGCAGTGTCCACGCATCCGGTCGTCACCGTCTTCGGCCCGCGGCAAAGCGGAAAGACGACGCTGGTGCGCCATGTCCTGCCGCATTACAACTATGTCAACCTTGAGAACCCGCGCGAGAGGAAACTGGCGAAAGAGGATCCTGAGGCGTTTCTTTCCGTCCATGAGACGCCCTTGATTGTCGACGAGGTCCAGCGGGTGCCGGATCTCCTGAGTTGGATTCAGGTGCGGGTGGACGAGTCGGGCAAGATGGGCGAATTTGTCCTGACAGGGCCGCACCAGCCGCTTTTGCGCGAGAAAGTCTCGCAATCCCTGGCCGGGCGCACGGCGATCATCACGCTCCTGATGTTTTCCCTCTCTGAACTTAAGGCGGCCGGTTTTAGCCTTTCCCGCGACGAGGCTCTCTACCGGGGCTTCTTGCCGCGCATCTACTCGGACGGCCTTGATCCGACGACGGCGAACGAGGAATACTACCGCACCTATGTGGAGCGCGACGTCCGACAGCTCGTTCAGGTCGAGAACCAGACGGCGTTCGAGACATTCGTGCGGCTCTTGGCTGGGCGCATCGGACAGGTCGTGAACTTTCAGTCACTTTCGGACGACATTGGCGTGGATGCCAAGACGCTGAAGCGATGGATGTCTGTCCTTGAGGCGAGCTATGTCATCGTGCGGCTGCAGCCCTATTACCGCAATTTTGGGAAGCGTCTCGTGAAGTCTCCGAAGATCTACTTTGCGGACGTGGGGCTGGCGGCCTATCTGCTGGGGATCACGAACGTCTCGCAAGTTGCGCGCGATCCGCTGTTCGGCGGGCTTTTCGAGAACATGGTTTTCATGGATCTGCTGAAGACCAAGCTCAACTTTCGATTGCGGCAGGACTTCTATTACATCCGCGACAACAGCGGCATTGAGGTTGATCTCGTCGTAGAGCAGAGCCGCAGGCTTCACCTTCTGGAGGTGAAGGGCGCGATGACTCCGGACGGTTCGTTTGCAAGGAACATGGAGAAGATCCGTGGCTGTGCGGATGAAGTCGACTCCTGCAACGTGATCTATTCCGGCACGGACTGGCCGCTGAAGGGCGGTGGACGGTTCGTGAACTATGCTCAGGCCTCCCGTTTGCTGCGGGACATCTCTTCTGCGGCACAGGCGTAAGGCAGGTCATGACGGAGAACGGAGAATGGGTGCGAAAGTGAAAGCGAATCGTGTGTGCTTGCTGTTGGCGACGTGCATTGTCGCCTCTGTTCTCGACGGACTGGGTGCGGCGGTGTCCGAGTCGCTCAATGTGCTCGAAAATCTGTCTGACGAGGACGAGGCGCGTGAACTTCAGGCGCGGATTGACGCGCTTGCGGCGGCGGACGGCTTCTACGAACTCGCGCCCGTCGAATGGACGGACAGCCGTTTTACAAAACAGGCATCTGATGCCGGATTTGTAAAATGATAGTGCACGATGTGAAAGTGTCTTGAAAGGAAATGCAAATGAAAAAACAGATGATGATGGTTGCGGTCGGCATGTTGGGCATCGTCGGATGCATGACATCGGGGGAGAAGTCCAATGAGGCCTGTGGAGCGACATTGCCTCCTAACATAGACAATGTCTCGGTGGTTGTTTCGCAGGGACGTACACTCAAGGATGCCGTGGTGTATGCCGCCACGCATCGACGTTGGGTGCCAGAGGAGGTCGATGCCGCGACAATCCGCTGCACACTGGTTCAGCGAGCGCACAAGGTCGTCATAGATGTTCGGTTGCTGGATGAGCGCCACTACTCGATTAGGATGATCGAGAGCAACATTTCCGCAAGGAAGGTGGCATCGTGGGTCAACAACCTGCAGCGTGAAATCGCAAAGTACGCCGTAGGAAGATGAGGCGTTGTTGCAGAATCGCGATTTGCGCGATGCCATCTTAATTTTGCAATTGTTGAGGTTCGATTTTGCAAAAACATTTATGTCACCGACAGCGGCTTGTAGGTTATAATCCCCGTATTGCAATAAATGTGGTTAAGGAGGCTTTGCATGAAATTTGTTCTTTTCGCATTGATGTGCTGTGCGGCGGCTGCCGTGCAGGCGGAAATCAAGGTTGGCATCATCGGTCTTGACACGAGCCATGCGATCGCGTTCACGAAGATCATGAACGTCGCGAAGGATCCGGGCGTTGCCGGATTCCGCATGACCCATGCATACCAGTGGGGGTCGAAGGATATCGTATCGGCGACCAACCGCTATCCCAAGTACATCAAGGAGATGAAGGAGATGGGGGTTGAGATCGTCCCGACCATCGACGATCTCATCGCGAACGTGGACTGCATCTGCCTTGAGACCAACGACGGCCGCGAACACCTGTGGCAGGCCGAGAGGGTCTTTGCCTCCGGCAAGCCCTGCTTCATAGACAAGCCGCTCGCGCACAACCTGCACGACGCGGTGCGGATCTACGATCTCGGAAAGAGGCTCGGGGCGAAATACTTCTCGTCCTCGGCGCTCCGCTACGGCAAGGCAGTACAGGATGCGAGAGCCGGCGTTTACGGCCCGATCCGCACTGTTGCGCTCACCTCGCCGTCCCCGCTCGAGGAACAGGGTACGCACAACTTCTACAGCTGGTACGGCATTCACGGGTTCGAGCCGTACGTGACGGTGATGGGTACGGGGGCTGAGAAGGTGAGCTGCTTCCGCAGCGCGACCGATGACGTGGTAAACATCGCATATGCCAACGGACGCATGGGGCAGCTCCACCTCCTGCGGAACGCATGGACCTATTCCGGCTACATCCTTCCGGAAAAGCCGAAGGACAAGAAGAATCCGCTTGTCGTTTCGGATGGCTATCCGGGATACGAGCCGCTTCTCCGCGAAATCGTGAAATTCTTCAAGACAGGCGTGGTGCCGTTTCCGCCAGAGGAGACGCTGGAGATATTCGCCCTCATGGAGGCGGCTGAGATGTCCGCCAAGCGCGGAGGTGCGCCGGTCACGCTCGAGGAGGCGTTGGCCGAGGCCAGGAAGTAGGTTATAGGTTTTAGGTGATAGGTTATAGGTTTTAGGTGGTAATAGAATTTACGATTTATGATTTGCGATTTATGATTGCATTTGGCCATTTGATGATTGATTCATTGAGCCGTGGGGAAGTGTGGAAATACAGGGATGGCGAGAAGCCAAATCGCAAAATGCCCCAATGATCCAATGCAATCGTAAATCATAAATCGCAAATCGTAAATTCACTACCCACTACCCACTACCCACTACCAACTGCCAACTGCCAACTACCCACTACCAACTACCAACTATTAACAATGATAAAGGAGATCTGAAATGAACAGACGTGATTTCATCAAGAGCGGTACCGGCGCGTTCTTCGCAGCGACGGCAGGCAAGGCTGTCGGCGCGGGCGCGGCCTCAAACCGCGTAAGGCTCGCGATAGTTGGATGCCATGCGAAAGGCCGCGGTTTTACGGTCATGAAGGCGGCCATGAGGGTGCCGGGCGTTGAGATCGCATGGGTGTGCGATGTGGATAGCCGTGCGCGTGAATTCGCCGCCGACCATGTGTTCAAGGCGACTGGCGTGAAGCCGAAGATGGAGAAGGATTTGCGCAAAGTCGTGGAGGATCCGCTTCTTGACGGTATCATATCGGAGACGCCAGACCATTTCCATGCGTACTCGGCTGTCTTGGCGATGAAGGCCGGCAAGGCGGTGTACGTGGAGAAGCCGTGCCTGTTCTGCCCGGAAGAGGGCCAGATACTCATGCGGGTTGCCCGCGAGACGAAGCAGGTGCTGCAGGTGGGGTCCCAGCGCCGTGCATCGCTTTCCTACCGTGCCGCATTCGACTATCTGAAGAAGACGAATGCGATCGGTGCAATGCGCAACGCGAAAGCGTGGTACGTCTCTGACCGCGCCTCCATCGGCACCGGCAAGAAGGTGGCTGTGCCCGAATGGCTCGACTGGGATCTCTGGCAGGGTCCGGCGCCGCGTGAGGACTACCGCGACAACGTAGTCCACTACAACTGGCACTGGTTCCGCAAGTGGGGCACGTCCGAGATGGGCAACAACGCCCCGCATTTCGCGGATGCCGCCCGCTGGGCGCTCGGCATAGACGAATTCCCGGAAAGCGTTCAGTGCGCCGGCGGGCTCTACATGCCGAAGGGCGGCGACTTCGAGTGGCCGGACGTATTCAACGCCTCGTTCAAGTATGCATGCGGCAAGATGATCACGTTCGAGATGAGCTGCCACAACAAGCTCAAGCCGTTCATGGACGTGCAGACGGGCGCATTGGTGTATGGCGAGCGCGGAGCCCTCTTCCTTGGTCCGGGGGACAATTCGAAGATCTTTGACGAGAAGGGGGCGGTTGTCAAGGAATGGAAGGCCGGCGGCGCTGACACAAGCGAGACGATGTCTACGACAAACCCGACGGAAGCGCTGGATGTGTCGCACATGACGAACTTCGTCGAGTGCATTCGCGCCAGGAACGTCAACACTAACGTGAATGCCGAGCAGGGCGTGAAGTCCTCCATCCTTCCGATCCTCGCCAACATTGCGCTGGACGAGGGCGAGACGATCCACCTCGACCCGAAGACAGGTGTTCTGAAGTCGAAGGCCGGCGCCAAGGGCTGGGCCCGCGAATACGCCAAGGGATGGGAGCTTGTTTAGATGATAGATGGTAGTTGGTAGTGGAGTTTACGATTTGCGATTTATGATTGCATTTGGCCATTTGATGATTGATTCATTGAGCCGTGGGGAAGTGTGGAAATACAGAGATGGCGAGAAGCCAAATCGCAAAATGCCCCAATGATCCAATGCAATCGTAAATCATAAATCGCAAATCGTAAATCCCACTACCCACTACCAACTGCCAACTGCCCACTACCCACTACCAACTATCGCAAATCGCAAATTGATATGAAGATCATAATAGGAAAAGACAAGAATGACATGGGGCGGCTCGCGGCGGACGACGCGGCGGCCAAGATATGCGCGGCGATTGCCGCAAACGGCGAGGCTCGCGTGATATTCGCGAGCGCGGCGAGCCAGTTCGAGTTCATCGAGGCTCTGCTTACGCACAAGGAGATCGACTGGTCGAAGGTCTGCGGCTTCCACCTTGATGAATACGTGGGGCTGAAGGCCGACCATCCGGCGAGTTTCCGCCGCTTCCTGAAGGAGCGGCTGCTCGCGAAGCTTCCCTGTGCCGTGAAGAGCTTCACGTTCGTCGGCGGCGATGCGCCGGACACGGCGGCGGAGTGCGCTCGGCTGGAGACTGCTTTACGCGAGAAGCCGATAGACCTCGCCTGCATCGGCATTGGCGAGAACGGGCATATCGCGTTCAACGATCCGCCGGCCGATTTCGGGACGAAGGCGGCCTATGCGGTGGTGAAGCTTGATGAGGTATGCCGCAAGCAGCAGGTAGGCGAAGGCTGGTATCCGAACCTCGATGCCGTGCCTACGCATGCGTTCTCGATGACCGTGCCGCAGATCCTCGCGACGAAGTCGATTGTGGTGATCGTTCCGGATGACCGCAAGGCAGAGGCCGTGAAGCACACGGTCGAGGATGCCGTCAGCCCGATGGTGCCTGCGACCGCCCTCAAGAACCATGCCGACTGTGCGCTCTACCTCGATCCGCCGGCGGCTTCGCTTTTGAAGAAGTAAGGCCAGCCATGAAAGCGGGACTCGCATTTGCGGACTACGCCGTCATCGCCGTGTTCTTCGCGGTGATGCTCGGCGTTGGCGTGTACTACAGCCGGAAGTCGAAGTCGTCCGACCAGTTCTTCGGGAACGACAAGTCCATACCATGGTGGCTGTCCGGCGTGTCGTTCTACATGAACAGCTTCTCGGCGCTCGCGTTCGTGATGTATTCGGCCCTTGCGTACAAGTTCGGATGGGTGCCGGTCACGGTCAGCTGGCTTTCCGTGCCTGCCGTGCTTCTCGGCGCCTGGTTCCTTGCCGTGCGCTGGCGGCGGGCGGCGAAGGGTAGTCCGATAGACTACATCGCCGAACGGTACACTCCCGGCATGTGCCGGACGCTTGCGATTCTCGGCCTCCCGATGCAGCTTCTCGACAACGCGCTGAAGCTGCTCGCGATCGGGACGGTCGTGGGCGTAGGAATGGGTTTCCCGCTTTTCTGGTCGATCTGCATCTCCGGGGTGATAATCGTCCTCTACACGTTCCTTGGCGGACTCAAGGCGACGCTCACTTGCGACTTCATACAGTTCCTCGTGATTCTCGCGGTAGTGCTTACGTTGCCGTTCCTCTGTCTTGAAAGGCTGGCGGCTTGCGGGCCGCAGGGGGCTGCGGCCCCCGCCGGGCTGGCGGGGCTTGCCGAAGGCTTCAGGGTGTTCCTCGAAAGGGTGCCGACGGGCTTCTTCGATTTCACCGCCGGGAAGTACACGTGGGTATACATGCTAGTGTTCTTCTGCTGCGTAGGCTCCGCGCTATCGACGAACTGGTCGCTCGTCCAGCGCTACTACTCGACGAAAAGCGAAAAGGACGCGAAGAAGATGGCGTATCTTGTGGCCGCGCTCCTTTTCATAGGGCCTCCCATATTCTTCTTCCCCGCTATGGCGGCGAGGGTGTTCCTGCCTGGAATACCCGAGGCGGAGATGAACGGGGTGTATGCGCTCCTGTGCCGAGAGGTTCTGCCGGTCGGAATGATCGGGATGGTCATAGCGGCGATGTTCGCCGCCACGATGAGTTCGCTCGCGGGCAACTTCAATGCCGCTGCGGCCGTCGTCACGAATGAACTCTACCTGAAGTTCGCCAAGAACCCTTCGGCTTCCGCCAGGATGGTGGCCGCCCGCATCGCTACAATTGCCGTTGGCGGGATGGTGGTGTCCCTTACGTTCGTGATGCAGTATGCGCAGGGGGCGGACGACCTTTTCAACCTCTCGAACAAGGTGTTTGGCGTTTTCCTGCCGCCGATCGCGATCCCGATGCTCTGTGGCGTGTTCGTGCGCGGATTCTCGAAGCGGTCTGGGCTGTGTGGTCTCGTCGGCGGAATTGCCGTCGGGCTTGCGATCTTTGCGGTAGGGTCGGCGCCGTCGCTTGCGTATCTTCGCGAGATGGTGTGGATATTCCCGGCCACCGCCGTGGCCACGGTTGCGTTTCTGGCTCTCGGTTCGCTCGTCTTCAGTGATTCGGAGCGCGAACGCGCCGATGTGAATGCGTTTATGGACCGCATCGGCGGAGTTGGTGCGGCAAAGTGAAACATAGGCCTATCCCATTTGCGGATTACGACTGCATTTGGCCATTTGACGCCCAATCCGAATCCTAAATGGGGATTCCCGCAAGATACAACTGTGGGCATTGCAGTATAATCGCCAACAGCCATACTGAATGGATCCCGTTCTCACTTTTAATTAAAAGTGAGAACGGGATAATGTGTTTTTATCGTTCCATGCGCCCGCCGCGCATGGAACTGTTGTATAATTCAAGGCGTTTTTATCAACATGGATCCGCTTCAATATGGATAAGGTAATGGTCATTAATCCGCTCGACAATGTGGAAGTCCACGAAGATGGACACAAGTATGCCCGGCGAGACATCGCCGAAGGCGAGAACATAATCAAGTACGGCATGCCCATCGGGCACGCGACGAGACCCATAGCAAAAGGAGAGCACGTCCATGTGGACAATGTGAAGACGAACCTCGGCGAGGTGCTTGAGTACAGGTATGAGCCGGAGTTCAAGGATGTGGAGCGCAAGCCCGCCCCGATGATCAAGGCGTTCCGCCATGCCGATGGGCGCATCGGCATCCGCAACGACATATGGGTGATCCCGCTTGTTGGCTGCGTGAACCGTCTTGCCGAACGCCTTGCCGCAAGCTGCGGCGGGCTTGCTCTCACGCACCCCTATGGCTGTTCGCAGATGGGGCAGGATCATGAGACCACCGCCAACATGCTTGCGCAGTTCTGCCACCACCCGAATGCCGGCGGAGTGCTTGTCGTTGCGCTCGGATGCGAGAACAACACTCTTGAGAGCTTCAAGGTGCGCCTTGGCGACTATTCAAAGCTCAACATCCGCTTCCTGCGGGCGCAGGATCCGGGCGACGAGTACGAGAGGGGGCTTGCTCTCCTGAAGGAACTTGAGGCGGCGCGTCCCAGGGAGCGTGTCGAGGTGCCGGCATCAGAGCTTGTCGTGGGGCTCAAGTGCGGCGGGTCGGACGGCTTTTCGGGGCTTACCGCGAATCCGCTTGTCGGACGCTTCTCCGACTGGCTCGCCGCCCGTGGCGGATCGACGATCCTCACGGAAGTGCCGGAGATGTTCGGCGCGGAGACGCTGCTCATGAAGCGCTGCCGCACGAGGGACGTCTTCGACAAGTGCGTGAAGATGATAAACGACTTCAAGGACTACTATGCCGCGCACCATCAGGTGTGCTACGAGAATCCGTCCCCGGGCAACAAGGCTGGCGGCATAACGACGCTTGAGGACAAGTCGCTCGGATGCGTTCAGAAGGGCGGCTCCGCGCCCGTGGAGGATGTGCTTCTCTACGGGGAAAGCGTAAAGAGGCATGGGCTGTCGCTTCTTACTGGGCCTGGCAACGACCTTGTGGCGTCTACTGTCCTTGCGGCGGCAGGCTGCCATCTCATACTCTTCACCACGGGACGCGGCACCCCGTTCGGTTGCGTTGTCCCGACACTGAAGGTCGCCACTAACGACACGCTTGCGGCGAACAAGCCAAACTGGATCGACTGGAACGCGATGTCCAATCCGGACGTGGAGGCATTCGCGCGAATGGTGCTTGCTGTCGCAAGCGGCGAGAAGGCCAAGAACGAGCTGAACGGCGCACAGGGCATCGCGATCTTCAAGGATGGCGTCACGCTCTGATTGGCAGTGCGCATGGCCGTGTAAATGCGGTTTGGCTGTTGGCGGATTGTGCGGGCGGAAAGGTGTCTCGACCGCGATTCGCGCAAGTCACGCGCAACAAATGAATTGGAATATGGTATAATTTCTGAAATTTCTTTGGGCGATGGCGATTGCCGCCATTGTCTGGGGGAGACATAGTTCAAGAACTGATGGGTGGACGCTTCGCCATGCGCAGCCATGCCCATCCACCCTTGAATGGCTGAAAAGTAAATTTGCAACTGCAAAGCGATCGTCGAAGGAAACCTGAGAAATTTCTAGAGAGGCGGCACTTGGCAGGAAAGCGCGATGCGCTTTCCTCTCCTCGTCTTTCTCTCAGGGCAATCTCAGGGCCTCCTTCGAAACACGGGGAGAGGTCTTCATTTTTTTCGTGTATGGTTGCCGAGCGGTGCGAAAGATGTGCCGCGTCCAAGGTAGGCCGTGGCATCCTTAACCAACGGGGAGGGGTTGCCGCATCTTGCAATCCCACCCAAACAAAAACTATCCGAAAGGATCGAGAGATGATGAAGATGAAGAAAGTGGGTGCGGTTGCCGCCGCGGCCATCGTGGGCATCGTTGGATGCAAGTCGGTGATGGTTTCATCCACGCCGTCGTCGGCTACGGCAAAGTCCCAAGCCGAATTGATTGGGACAACCCCGGCGCCTGTCGAGGTGTGGATGTTCCAGTCAAAGAAGGTGACGGTCTCCAAGGACGGGTATGATTCAAAGACGGTCACGATTGACGGAAAACTCGGCTTCAATGCGCCAGATAGCGTACGCGTGACTCTCAAGCGCCGGTTCAACGTCAATTCCGATCCGGATGGCGCGGAAGTGCTCGTCAATGGCGAGTCCGTCGGCAAGACGCCGCTGAAGGACATCGGAATCGACGATCAGGGCGGATCGACCGTCGAGGTCAGGAAGAAAGGCTGGCTGAAGTCCTCCCTCAAGGTCAAGGCGGACTCTCCGAAGGATCTTGTGCTGAACATGGAGCGTGACGGCTCGGGCCGCCGTTTGCTGGAGCTCGTACCTTCGCAGAATGGCGTGACGATCAAGACGACACCGATATTCTCCGATACCGAGGTCGGCGAGAACTCGCCGAACGTCTCGGCGGTGAAGCGCGTCACTTCCGCCCCGCAGAACGAGTACATCCAAGACATCAGCCTTCTGCCCGACGGCAAGACGATGGTGGTCTCGATCCTTGAGGAATACGTTGATGGGGAGAAGTCCGCATACCGTTCGAACGTGTGGAAGATGAACACGGCGATTGCGGGCGCTCCGCGCAGTGCCATCACCACGGGCAACTTCCACGACATTACGCCAAACGCATCGAGTGATGGCAAGATGCTCTATTTCGCGACTACGCGCAATGGCCGCCTCAGCATTTGCCGCCTGAACATGGAGCGTCAGAGCGGAATCACTACGGTCACGCAGGGCAATACGGCGGACTATTCGCCCGCGCTCCACCCCGACACCAAGGATCTCCTGTATGCGGCCGTCCTCCCGGGAAGCGGCAATTCCGCCTATCTCTGGGAGACGCCCGTCGCCTCTCGCGGTCTGCCGAGCCAGCTGCGCGAAGGATATGAGCCGCGCTGGAGCCCGGACGGCAAGAAGCTCCTCTACATCAAGGGCGACCGCGACAAGAACCAGGCCAAGATCTGGATCTGCGACCGCGATGGCGGCAATCCGACGCAGCTTTCCATGGGGACAGGCGAGTTCAACGACGTGGACGCCAACTGGTCCATCGACGGCAAGCGCATCGTGTTCGCGTCCAACCGTTCCGTCATCAAGGACAAGAAGAACTACGACATCTGGATGATGGATGCCGACGGCAGCAACCTCACGCAGCTGACGACGAACGGCTCCTGCGACGACAATCCGGTCTTCGGCCCTGACGGCAAGACGGTCTACTTCCGCTCGAACCGTGGCCTCGTCTGGGACATCTGGCAGCTCCAGATCGTCGAGAACAAGTAAGGCTCGAAATGCGAAAACCTTCCGTGCGGCGGCAATTCGCCCACGGAGGGTTTTTCAAGGAGGTAACCATGCGGAATTGCAGTCTCTCAAATGAGGCGTTTGCAAATCCACGGACACGACAAGCGTGTCCCTCCCGTAGCTTCGCAAGACCGCAAAGATTCGCAGTTTATGGGAGGGACGGGCTTGTCCCGTCCGCAATCGCTATCGGCTTGAGCGTCATGTTTGGTTGTCGTACGGTGCCGGTGACGGAGCGGACGCAGCTGATGCTATCGACGGAAAGCTCCGAGAATGCGCTTGGCGTTTCGGCATATGACGAGTACAGGTCGAAGTACAGGATATCGTCGAATGCCGAGTACACCGCTGCGCTCCAGCGTTGCGGCAACGCAATCAGGAAAGTCGCGAACCGCGACGATTTCGAATGGGAGTTCGTTCTGTTCGATTCGCCGATCAAGAACGCATTCTGCCTGCCGGGCGGCAAGGTGGCGTTCTATTCCGGCATTGTGGACAAGATGGACAACGAGGCGGAGATGGCGTTCGTGATGGCGCATGAGATCGCCCATGCCATTGCCCGGCATGGCGGAGAGCGCATTTCCTGGGGCTACATACGGTCGCTTGGCGGTATTCTGGTTTCCCTTGGACTTCAGAACAGTACCGTGAATGGCGTTTACGGCATTGGCAGCGAACTCGGTGTGATGCTGCCGTTCAGCCGACGCGACGAGTCGGAGGCTGATTACATCGGGATGCTGCTGATGGCAAGGGCGGGCTACGATCCGCGAGCGTCGGTTGCGTTCTGGAGGCGGTTCTCTTCGGAGAGCGCAGCATCGACCGTGTTGGACGATCTGATGTCAACCCACCCGTGTGATGAAGATCGCATTGCCGCTATGGAGGAACATCTTGAGGCCGCGCTTGAGGAATACCGCAAGGCTGCGAACAAGCGTGAATACGGGGTCACATTCCGTGGTGGTGGCTCGGGAACTCAGGAATCCTCGCCTGGTTCGTCTGACGGCGACGTTTCGATAACACTTTAACTTGATAAGGAGGATGCTGTATGTTTGTAAAGTTCATGGAGATAATGGGGCCGACATGGCCTGCGTTGCTGGATTTCGTTTCGGAACAATTGTCGTTCCTCGGATGGTTCGCGAAGATAGCGACGATCCCCATTGTGTTTCTTATCTTTGTCGGGGCGATCTACCTGCTGCGGCTTGTGCATAGGATTGATGTCCTTAGCGTCGGGACGCGAGCGCTCCTTTGGCCAACGGTCGTTGCCGGATTCGCATTTGTGATTACGGGCGCGTTCCACCCGACCGGCATCTATGAGATTGTCGCCATTTCCGTCTTTGGATTGGCTTTTGTCTGCATGATGGTGTACTCGTGCGTGAAGATATTCAGGATGGAAGTCGGCATATTCTGGAAGCTGCTCCTACTCATTGACGCGGCGGCATATGTGTTGCTGACGTTTGCCCTCTCGACACTTACGGCAATCGCGAGCCTTGCGATGCTGATTGTTTTCGTTGCGCTGTTCTTCCTGTCTGCGTTCTTTCGTGCAAAGGCCAACCCGAGGCGAGCGCGTCTGAGCAATGGCGCGGTTGTCACGGAGTATGAGGCTGGTAGATGGTCGGGAAACGACGGGCATACATACTCCAACAATGGTGGCGGAACGTTTACGCAACAAGATTGAACGGAGGTGGACGGTGATGGAAGGGCGGATTGGTTGTCCACAGATAACACAGATGCGGGCATTGCCCGACACGGATATGCACTGATTTGTGGAGATGATCAGTGTACATCTGTGTCTCGCGAGCGAGCATCTGTGCCATCAGTGGTTTGGTCTCCTCTGGGGGAAATTGGCACAGAGACGCAGTGTGAGTAGGGGCTCTGACAGGATTGTCAGGATTGCCAGATGGGAATTTGCGATTTACGGTCATTAGCGTTCCATTCGATGGTCGAGCGGGATGGTAATGAAAACAAACAAAGAAAGGGAATGGAGTAATAGTCATGAGTGAAGAAAAGAAGAAGAGCAATGCGCCTTGGATACTTGGGGTGACAGGTTTCGTCATCTCGATCCCGTCAGTGCTTTGTGCACTATTGTGTTCGGCTGCTGCGGCTGGCGCATCTGGATCAACAAGCGTGGGGATACTTCCTCTGCTCCCGACGTTCGTGAGCCTGATATGCTTTATTCTGTCGTTCTACGGCAAGTCGAAGCATTCAAAGGCAACTGGAGTGATCATGCTCCTTTTGAGTGCAATCCTTGTCGTGTTGGGCATCATGATCTTGTCGATATGGAGCCTTGGCGCGGCGGGCTGCTATTTCGCCGCGAGCTTCTGCAGCATCCTGAACGCGAATAGGCCTGCATAAGGCATTGCCGCGATATGGCCATCCGACATTACCTCAACATTATGGGAGATTCCACACCGTGGTATGGAATCTGCCTCGCTGTCGGGGTAGTGTCGATGGCCGTGTGCCTTTATCTCACCTTGCGCAAGGGTGGGTTCAATGGGGAGGACGAAACGAGGTTTTTGTTGGCGTTTCCCCTTATGCTTGGATGCGGGGTTGTGGCCTCCGTGATTCTCGATGCGTTTTTCACGGGCGATTGGCGGACGTGGCTTGGGGCGGAACGACGAGTCGGCTTCACATTCACGGGCTTCCTCGTTGGCGCGATCATTGGATTGTGCGTCTACGGAAGGTCGAGCGGATTGGGGTGTCGTCGGTTGCTCAATTCCCTTTTGCCGCCATTGGCGCTCGCCCAGGGGTTTGGGCGCATCGGATGTTTCTTGGGTGGGTGCTGCTATGGCGTGCCTTGCCTGTTCGGCGTCGCATATCCGCCAGGGAGCTATCCACATTCCATTGTCGGAGACATCCCGCTGTTCCCGATTCAGCTGGTCGAGGCGGCGTTGCTGTTTGGACTATTTGGGATTGCGTTTTTGTCCGCTCCGGCACGGCGCATGTATGTCTATGTGATCGGGGCGTCGGTGATTCGGTTCTTTGTGGAATTCCTCCGCTATGACAGGCGCGGGACGCTTTTCGGAATTGACTCGTTAAGTCCCCAGCAGTTGCTTTCGCTTGGATTGGCGGCGGTGTTTGTGGCGTTGCTGGTGCGCGATGAATGGCATCGCAAATTTGATGGTTAAGAAAGGGAGATTGGATATGTCAGGCAGGAACATGAAATGTGGTTTTGCATCTCATCTTTTGAGAGGCGTGCTTTTATCGTGGCCAATCGTGGTTGCATTGATGGCAGATGCGGCAACGGTTTCGATCACTAAGCTTACGGCGGCGCAGAATGAAACGACGCTTGGGGTCGATATCTCATACGATGTGTCGGCCGTTGGGCTTAAGACGATTCCAGAACTGAGGACTGAAATCATGTCTTCAGACGGCATCTGTCTGTGGTCTGACATCCGAAAGGACGTACCTGCAAAGACGCACGTTGCGGTCAGTTGGGATGCGCAAGTAGAATGGCCGGGACATCTTGACGAACATGTTCAGGTGCGGGTAGCGGCTCGGCTTGAGGAATCAAAGTCGTCCATGGTGCAGATACCAGGTGGAAGCGTCAAGTATTGGCGGAAGTATGATGACGTGCCTCTTGTCGGGGGAAAGGACTGGTGGTATCAAATCGGGAATCCGCCAGACGATGCCGAGAATTGGGAAGAATGCGTTCAGCGGTTTGAGTTCTGGATGGATGCGACGGAAGTGACTTGGGATATGTGGAGTGCTGTCACAAACTGGGGGATCATGAACAGGGGGTACGAATTCACCCAGGAAGGGATGCAGCCATGGGTCAATCCCTTACAGGGGAACTATCCTGTCGAGAATGTGGATGAATCGACGATGATGCTCTGGTGCAATGCGCGTAGCGAGATGGACGGCAAGGCACCGCTCTACTATATCGGCAATGAGGTTTATCGCAATCCCATTTCCAAGTATTATTATGCGACGGTTGTCCTGCCAGAAGACATGTCCAAAGCCGGATATCGTCTACCGACCGATTACGAGTGGGAATACGCCGGACGCGGTGGATTGGTCGGGATGTTGTTTCCGTGGGGGAATGATTACAGTACGGACAGGTGCAATTGTCCGCCGTTTTACATGAAGGACGGGACGGTTCATCCGGTCTTTCAAGGCAAGTCGAGTCCTGCCAAGTATTTTGAGCCGAACGGCTACGGCCTTTACGACATGGCCGGCAATGTGGCTGAGTTTTCGCACAGAGCCCGTCTAAACTCCGACGGGAATGGATTGACGCCTCACATTGGTGGTGTGGATCGCTACATGGGGGGAAGCTATACGCAGATGCCCACCGACGGGTGTTTTGTCGGGAAATCTAATGATAGTTATGCAGGTGCCGGCACGGGATTCCGGAGCATCTGCCTCAGCGATCCTCCAGGCGCCGCCGGCACCCAATCAGTTGTATATTCGGATGAGTTTGTCATTGATACGCGTGTCCCCGAAATTGTTGAGTGGAATCTTATCGGAAAGGATTTTGCCGGGAAAAATGCGGAGCGCGAGCAGATTTATGAAGGGGAGCAGTGCAAGCTTGGTGATCCATGCCTGGTTGCGGGATGCGACGTGGTGTTACAGGTGAAGTTCAAAGATGACGGATTCAATCAGAAACGTTTCCGCAGTATCATGCTCAAGGGCAAAGGACAAGGAGCACCGGCGACAAAAGATATAAAACTCTTCTGGTCTAAGGATCTCATAGGGCCTAAGTATACGGATCTTATTTTGGATGCTTCTGGTCAATTGGAATTGTCAGAACAATTGCATAGAGGGCCAGGATGTCATGGCAAGTATGTGTTTACGCTTGAAATGGAGTTTGGCAATCTTACAGACATTGAAATTGAACCAAAGGAACGGCCAAGGAAGGTGTTTTTCGATAAATACGGATGGGATAATGGTGTCGAGCCAAATTGGTTTGTGTACTGGCGTACGGATGGGGCGGTTCCGGGATTGTCATACGAAAAATGTCGATATTACAAGGTTGCCGGGTCTGACCAGATAAACCACATCAATGAATTGGCATATGTTGGTAATGATGGAAATGGAGCAAAAAATACGTGGGGGAATGCGGATGTTGATACTGGAGTCGTTACATTGTACGAGGAAACTTGCGATGAGCATTACAATAAAAAACTAAAGTCGCTAAAGGTAGCGGGCATTGAATTTATTTATCCGTGGGCTTATGGAATTCATACGGTTGCCAATGTGATGGCTCACGAACGAAAGCACGTCGAACTAAATCGGACGTACATCAATGAACTGAATGAAGCTGGAATAGCCTATCACCCTATAGCCAATGACAAAGCAGATGATGAGTGTATAGCGAAAATTAAAGGTTTAAATTCGGATTTGAGTATAGATAAGGAAATAATAGTTAGGATCGGTATATTTGGAGAGAAATATTATGATTCTGACAGTAGTAATATTCTTGTACTTTATGATGATAGAATGACAGATCATCAAGAGGGTGAGATAAACCGAGCACTTGGTGATGAGTATGGCTTTAAGTTAGATAAGGACAATCCGGACACATTTGACATAGGGAAGATAAAAAATCCGCAATACTTTATAAACGGTGACAATGAATTTATGGCGATGATGGCTGGATATTTGGCCAACAGGGACGAGGGCGCGGCCATTGAAGAAAATGATTGGGCCTATCCGGGGCACCAATCGTATCTGCCATCTCATGTGACACGTAAACCGGAGAATCTTACAGGAAATAGCGTAGATACTCTGCTGGCGTTCGCCAATGCAACACCTCTTGGCATACCTGAAGAAGAGACAGCGTCTTCTGCAGAAGAGTCGTTTGTCGCTTCCAATGGTGTCATTATGGCAGTGAATGGCGAGGCAATGGCGCGTGGCGAGGATGAGGCAGTACGCTATCGGCTGTCGTTTGACGTCACTGGTTCCATGACGATGCGATTTGTCGGATATCTGATCGATCAAACCTCCAATGTCGTTTCGTGCGCCGGTACGACGGTTGACCTGTCAGCCAGCAACAACAGTTGCGAATTGGCTTTCCCGACAAACGATATCTTTGCTTCAGGGCTAAAAGGGCCGTATACGCTTTCGGGCATGGTCGTTTATCGTGTGGACGACTTGGATCTTGTTCGCGAGGGCATTTACCGCGAGATCGAGACGGATTGGGTGACTGTCGCAAGGCCCCAGCCGAAGGTGGCATTCGCGACGGACACTGTGTCGTGTTCGGAAGGTGAGGCGCTGAAACTGACCATCTCCGGCGGTGCGAGCGAAAAGGCCGCATCCGTGAAAGTCTACCTTTCCTATCAGACGGCAACAGCCGCAGACCTTGACCTCGCGAAGGGAATGGTTGATGGCGTTGTGCCCAAGGGCGGCCTCAAGTTCCCCTTGACGCTCAAATGGGAGTCCGGCGAGGCGGATAGCCGCATAGTGACGATTCCGGTAAAGGCCGATAAGGCGGTGGAAGGTGATGAACAGTTGACATTCCAGTTGGCTTCGGCTCAGGGACAGACCCTTGGCACAACAAGTGTCTGCACGGCGACAATCAAGGACAAGAATACGTATGCGGTCCTACAGGATGGCGCGATGAACCCCGGCATCAAGTTGAGCAGCAAGGCGGCAAAGGGTTCTCCAGCGTGGCAGGTTGGAGCCGGCAATGCGTATGACCTGAATGGCTTGCATGGGCTTTGCCACGCCGAAACACCGGCAATGCCAATGGGGAGCAGTTCTGAACTTGCTGTGGGTACATTCAAAAAGGGGAAACTTAGGTTTCATATGAGGTTCACGGGTCCGACCGACGAGAAAACGCCATCGACGCTTTCCGTGTACAACGGCAAAAATCTTGTCGGAACGATTGGACATGGTAGGATTGTCAGAACCGGTTGGGCGTTGTCTGTCACGAATGAATGGAATGCAATCACATTGAATGCCAACGACAAGAACAATGCTGTTCGGTTTGTGTTTACGCAGGGCTCTGATCCGGATGTCCATGTTGAGCTTTCAAGTCTTTCCTATGATGATGGGAATGGCGCGACCGTATGCAATATCTTCGCCATGGCTTCGGATTCCGCAGGTGGATGCGTGACAGGATCAGGCCCTTACGTGAAAGGTGCCAACGTGTCAATAAAGGCGAAAGCGAATCCGGGATGGGTGTTCAGGCATTGGCTTGCCTATGGCATTGAGGATAGGCCAATCGTGTGGAACGACAAGGCTGCGGTTTCCTGGAAAGCGACACAAGATTTGACAGTGGAGGCGGTCTTTGAAAAGCTGCCGTACGTTCGGACACTTGCCGATCCTGCAGATGGCGGCAAGGTGACGGGGAGCGGATATTGCGCGGCGGGCAAGAAGGCGACGCTGAAGGCCACGGCGAACAAGGGATATGTGTTTGAGGGATGGTACAAGGTGGAGGACGATCCAGCCGGACGCATGATCCTGCCGATGGCGACGACTCCAACGCTTGTGCTCGATCGGTCGGCGAAGCCGGGGAAAAGCAATGCGCAACAGACCGTAGTCACCACTGATGCAGATAGGGATGCCACCTATTTTGCGAAGTTCATCACAATGCAGGAGGATTTGGCGGCCATAGCGCTTTCGGTGGACGGAGTCGCACTCTCGGCGACGGAAGCCTTTGCGACGAACCTCATCTGTGGCGTTGCGGTAAACTGGCCAATCGTGTCGTCCGGCCTTTCGGAGACGACTGTCAAGGTCGCGGGCCTCCCCTCCGGACTCAAGTTCGCCGCGAAGCCTGTGACAAGCAAGGTCGGTACGGGGAAGAACGCTATCCTTGTCACGAACGTTCCCGCAAATACGATCTATGGTGCGCCAACGGCGGCATCGAAGACGGCGAAGGATCGGAAGACGGGCGCGATGACCGTCACGCCGAATGCGATAAGGGTCACCGTCACTACGGCGGGCAAGAGTTCGCAGACGTATCAGATAAACACGACCGTTGATCCGTTGCCGAGCTGGGCGCAAGGCACGTTTGCGGGTGGCTGGGAGATATCGAACGAAGATACTGCACCCGCGTCCGGCGGACAGGTTTCGCTGACGATCTCGGCGGCGGGCAAGCTGAGCGGCAAGGCATTGGGCGATGGCCTCAAATACACTCTTGCGGCGCCGTATTATTCGGACTTTGTGACTGTTCCCGATGAAGACGGACTTGTCTCCAACTTCCTTGCGGATGTCACGGCCAGCTGGAGCTACAGGGAGGGTTCCAAGACCATAAGGACGAATGAGATCGTTCAGGTGTCCGTGGCGGACAACGGCATCGGCGGCTATGCGGAGGTCGCGGATTGGTTCGAAGCCTACACGGTTAATTGGAAGGTCGAGCCATGGAAGACGCTCGGGAAGGCGTTCGACAAGCAGATACGGACATATGCGATTATGTCTGACGGCACGATCTCAGAGAGAGAGGATGATCTGTCGGCTTCGCTCGGCGAGTCCATTGCCGGGCGTGTCTCGCTGAAGTTCGCGGCTAACGGCAACGTGTCCGTCGCCGGCGAGTTCGTGGCAGGCTATGACGCGAAGAAGGCTCGGTACGCGACAGTCAAGGCGACAGGAGCCGCGACGCTCGTCCCTGTGGACGGCGAAAGAGGCGTCGTATTCGTCTACCTGACGCCGAAAGGCCTGTCGCCTTACGTGTGTTGCATGGAAGTCCTATTGCCATAGCCAATATATGTGGCAATGAGACACGTCGATAGGCGGCAACTAAATGGAAAAATCTAAATAGATGCCAATTCTTGACGATCTGCAAAATGGCAACTAAATGCGATTTTGCCATTTAGTTGCCGATATGGACGCGGAGAATATGCTATAATCTTCCCATCTTTCCTAACACAAAGGAGGTTGGGCTGTGTTTGTCGGTCGTGAAGATAACCTGATGGATTTGGCTGCGCTATGGAAAAAGCGCACGTCGTCGTTGGTCGCCGTATCTGGTCGTCGCCGGATTGGCAAGTCAACGCTGATTGCGCATTTCGCGTCCGAGTCAAAGTGCCGATTTGTCGAGATCGCTGGGCTTGCGCCCGATTCGGAGATGACGAACCAGAAGGAGATTGACCATTTCTGCGAGCGGTTGGCTGTCGCGACGGGCGTCCCCGAGGCGAAATGCGATGGCTGGGCCAAGGCTTTTGACGCATTGGCGGCGGCCATTAAAGGCTCGGCGAAGACAATCGTGTTCCTGGACGAGATATCTTGGATGGGGAAGTACGACGCGTCTTTTGCGGCGTTGCTGAAGGATGCGTGGGACACGAAGTTCTCGCGTCGGCAGAACCTGGTCTTTGTTGTCGCGGCGAGCGTTTCGGCCTGGATACAGGAGAACGTCCTGAACGCACGGGCTTTTGTCGGCCGCATTTCACTGGATATTCGGCTCACGGAGCTGACCCTGCATCAGTGCAAGGCGTTTTGGGGAAAGGCGGCAGACCGAATCTCTGACCGGGAGATTCTTGACATGCTGTCGATCACGGGAGGAATCCCAAAATATCTGGAAGAAATGGATCCGTCGCTGTCCGTCGAGGAGAATGTGCGCCGCATGTGTTTCAGTCCGAACGGCGGCTACCTGTTCAGGGATTTTGATGCGATTTTCAACGATGTCTTCCAGTCCGCGTCTCATGCAAAGCGGGCCATCGTCATGGCTTTGGCGGATGGGCCTGCGAGCGTGTCCGACCTGTCCGAGCGCACCGGCATCGCCCTGAACGGACACATCACCGCCGACCTTGCCGACTTGTGCGATGCGGGCTTTGTCGCCTCTTCCGAAGGGCTCAACCCATCGACGGGAAAGCCCGTGCGCGAGACGCGCTATCGGTTGCGCGACAATTACGTTCGATTTTACCTCAAGTACATTGAGCCGAGAAAAGACGCGATCAGGGCGGGGCTGTATCGGTTTGCCTCGCTGGAGTCTCTCGCCGGATGGGACGTCGTTCTCGGCCTTCAGTTTGAGAACCTTGTGCTCAACAATCTTCCTGTCCTTGCGCCACGGCTGGGCCTTGGTGCCTCCATTGTCACATCCGCCGCGCCTTATTACAGGAAGGGTGGCAAGAAAGGCGATGGCGTCCAGATCGACCTGCTCGTCCAGACGAACAAGTCGGTTTGCATTGTCGAGATCAGGCGCAGGGTTCGGATATCCGATTCCATTGAGGCAGAAATGGCGGAGAAGGTGCGACGTTTGAAAGTGGGCAAGGGGAAGTCGGTGCGAACGGCACTGGTTTATGAAGGCAGCTTGTCTCAAAAGGTCATCGATGATGGATATTTCGATTTCCTCGTGCCCGTGGCGGAGCTCTTGAATCACGCATGAGCGAGACCAACCCGATCCGACGGCTGTCTCGCTTCGATAGACGGCGTGTTAGTGCGCGGCTTGGAGCAGGGAAAGGCGACCTTGCGCATGGATAAGGACAATCAGGTGCTTGATCTCTTCAGTGCCGAATTGGGGCCTGTCCCCATTGATCGGAGTGTCTATGCGTAAGGAGGCGAACGGTTCGTAGAGAGGGTTGTGATTTTGATATAATATCCAGCAACCGCCGTGTCCGAAACGGTCGTGGCGGAAACAGATATGAAATTCTTTGATCGAGAGGACAAAATCGAGGCGTTGCGCAAGATTCGCGAAAGGAGTCTGGCGGAGGCGCAGTTCACGGTCGTGACGGGGCGGCGGCGCATTGGCAAGACCGAGCTTGTCAAGCGGGCGTTTGGCGACCGTGATTTCGTGTATCTCTTCGTGTCGCGCAAGAGCGAAGGGGAGCGGTGGTGTTGGTCGATGAACCAAGAGTGAGGGACTTATGTTATAAAGAATTTCTGCTCAAGTAAGAAAGGGGGAAACTAAATGCAACTACTAAATAAGTTAAAAAAGCCTTTTATAATCGTTGGTGGCGGATCGGAATTTGTCGGTATATGGGTGATTGGTAGTTTCCTGATTACTACAATTGTGCCATTTTTATTGTCGCAAAAACAGTCAGGATTGTCGCAAACACAGTTAGGGGCGGATGATTGCGAATATTGGTCAATGGCAATAAGCGTTGTTTTGGGAATGGCATTTTGGGGGCTTATATGCATAATTTGGTGGATCAAGGAGACCAAGGAACGGAAATTAAAGGCTGAACTAGATGCTGCCAAAGCAAAGGCCTTTGATTATAAAGTTTTTGCGCCAATCTCTTCGAAATCTTTCGCGACTTTAAAAGATTCCCTGCAAATGAAAGATGGTGTCAACAACGAAGAACGCATTGATTTAGATGAAATGACGCACGGCGAAGTTAAGTTTGTCGCGAAGAATCGGAAGGGCTATGTGCCGATTTCAGATTTATTGTCGCCAGATGTAAGTTGGAATAAAGATTTTCAATCACTGCCTGTTAGGGAGGGCGATAAATATGGAAAGTGCATTATACAGGTCTCCTTTATCCCAGTAGATAAAGATGGGAGGATGCCTTTGATCTTGCGATTGCCGAATGCACATTCACGCGAATGCAATCTTCATGAAGTACAGGGTGGGAATTTCACGTTTATCTCCTTTAGCCCCGTGCCAAGGCGGTTTGGGATGCCTTTTAATGTTGCAGATTGCTATCATCGAGAGGTCCCAGAACGTGTTCGTGTTGATTGTTTTGATGAGTATGGGTGTGTTATTAAATGCGAGGAGAAAACACAGGTGGAGGAGCAGGCCAAATCAGGAGAAAATGCTGACGTAAGACGGTTTTATGTCTTTTATATTTTCTTGGCCCGCTACAAACACCTCTCTTTTGCAAAGACCACAGGTGAGATGAATGAAGTTGTGATTAAAAAGGTCTTTGCGTCCGATGAGGCAAGCGCAGAAGGGGCTGTAAGATACTTCACGAAAGACCACGATCAAATAGTTTGCGTGGCTAAGATAAAAGATGTTAAAACTGTCTTTTGTGGCAGGGATAAAGGGACCCTCCCTGAACCGTTACGAACAGTGCTTAATAATAAGCAATATCGTTATTCGGACGGGAAGAACATTTATGTATTTGATTTGGCTCTATCGAACCTTGGCAAGGTTGAGCGGGAGATTATTCAGCGGTTGGATTAGGGTATAGAGGGTATAGAATTATCTAATGCAAAGTTTCCTGTAGATACAGGAAGCGTTCGTACGCTCTTCTCCGAAATCAGAAGTCGTGGCGTTCTTCGATAGGTTCGAGGAGGTGCGCGGGAACCTGACGTTGCATCATGAGATTGATGTGCTGAATGTCGTTTTCGAGAGCGAGGTTCGTCAGTGCGCATGACAGAAACGGTTCGCGATTCAATGAGATGGTTCGAGGTCTCTACATCTTGCATTGTGTCCGCGAACAGGGAAGCGATGGCGTGGTACGGAAGAATCCCGACAATTTCACGACATTTGCCCGGAAGGTTGTCATCTTCAATGCTGTTTTAATTTATGCATGAAAAGATTATGATGTATACGCTTAACAATCAATCGGTTTTGGATCGGGCGTTGTGCCTGCGGCGTGCATTGTATGATATAATGACAGGCATTATGAAACTGAAGAACGGAATGCTGTTGTTGGTGTCCATGTCGTGTGCGCTTTCGGCCGTAGGCGGAGAGTTCGCCGCCAATGGGTGTCGTGTCGTCTGGACGGAGCGGACGCTTGAGGTCGGCAACGCGCACTTTTCGCGGAGTTACGTGTCGTCAAGTGGCGTATTGCGTACCGTTGCGTTCAAGGCGACGGATGGGGCCGACTGGCTTGGCCGTGCCAACGCAAGCGATGACTGCGATGTGCTGTCGGTAGATGCCCGTTCGGCCAAGTGGGGGCCGGCGGGCGTGGATGGCGTCCGTGTCACGGTGACGTCGGGTGGGGCGGTCACGCGGCTCGACCTCTACCCATCCATGCCGGGCGTCATCGCGACGCGCCCGGGCGTGGCGGCGTTCGCGCCCGTCCACGACGATTCGCGCAATTGGCAAACGCTCAAGGACGACGACCGCCGGCTTCGTGCGGCGATGGGCGCGAGTGACGTGATAGGCATTGAGAAGCGCCATGTAAGGGCCACAAGTTTCCTGTTGCAAGACCAGTCGGACGTCCGTGACCAGCTCATCGTGACCGACGGGCGCCTCCTCATGGGCTACGACTGGGCCTATTCGCTTGCCACGACCAGTCTCGATGTGCAGGATGTGCTTTGCGGCGAAGGCCTCGTCTTCGTGCGGATCGCGCCGATGCCGACGAGCCGTCCGCACCCGGTGGACGACTTCATCGTGAGCGGCGCGGGCAAAGGCGTCGCCCTGCTAGCGAACGGATATCCCATGGCGGAGCTCGCCTACACTGGCGGCGCGGCGGGATGCCGCCGGGCCCTCGTCGCATTCCAGCGGTCGATACGCCCATACCGTCCGGGACGCGACGGGCTTCTCCTCTCCAACACGTGGGGCGCGGGCAACCGAGACAGCCGCATCTGCCAGGATTTCCTCCTGAAGGAGATCGATGCGGGCGCGCGGATGGGCGTCGACGTCATCCAGATCGACGATGGCTGGCAACGGGGACGCACACAGAACTCGGAGAAGAGTGTCGCCGCCGGGCAGAAGAAGGTCTGGAACGGCTACTGGGCTGCCGACCCGGATTTCTGGAAGGAGGATCTCGAACGCTTCCCGGACGGCCTTGATTTCCTCGTGAAGAAGGCGAAGGAGAAGGGGATGCGCTTCGGCCTCTGGTTTGGGCCGGACTCCAGCGACGACGCGGCTAACTGGGAGCGCGATGCGGACTGCCTCCTCGACTACCACCGCCGCCTTGGCATCGACTTCTTCAAGATGGATTCGATGAAGCTTCTCTCGCCGAGCGCTCTCGCCCGCAACCGGCGGATGTTCGACAAGATGCTTGCCGACTCCAACGGAGACATGGTGTTCGATCTCGACTGTACTGCGGAGGTGCGCCCCGGCTTCTTTGGCCTCCTTGACATCGGGCCTCTCTTCGTCGAGAACCGCTACACGCGCCGCCCCGTCTACTGGCCGCACCACACGCTCAAGAATCTGTGGGACCTTTCGCACGTCGTCGATCCCGTGCGTCTGCGCTTCGAGTTCAACAACCCGGATACGAACCACGCGAACTACGACTGGAGTCCGCTTGGACACGGAAACTACCGTCCGGACACGCTCTTCGCGACCGTAATGGCGGCTTCGCCCCTGGCATGGATGGAGCTTTCCGACGTATCCGAGAAGTCGATGGCGGCGATCGCGCCGCTTGTGAGGACGTGGAAGGCCGAACGCGCGCGCTGGCATGGCGGCGTGATACACCCGGTCGGGGCCCGCCCCGATGGAGCGTCCTGGACCGGTTTCGTATCCGAGGCGGCGGACGGCACTGGCGGGTATGCGCTGCTGTTCCGCGAGCTGAACAAGGAGAAATCGTACACGCTCGACCTCAAGCCGATCTTCGGGACGGCCAAGGCGTCCGGGGCGGAAGTCATCGGCGGCCGTGGAGAGGCGCGTGTGGACGGCTCCCGCCTGGAGGTTTCCGTCCGCGACCCGCTCGACTTCATTTGGGTGAAGTTCAAGACCGCCCCCGCTCGGTAGATTTGGGAAAATGGTTCTTGCTGAATATTTCGGGATGTGATACACTTTCGCGCATGAAACTGAAAAAACCAGAGACGGCCAAAGAGGAAACCCAGGCGACGGCATCCGGCGGCGCGGTCATAGCGGCGCGCTTCCAGCTTGATGCAGATGACTCTTCGAAGAAGGCGACACCCGGCGTAGGGAAGACATCCACGCTTGTGGCCCTGCTCGCGGCGCTTGTCGCGCTTGGGGCCATAGGCTTCGCGGCCTGGCTAATGTTTTCCGATTGGTCGGTCGCGTCTGTGTCGTAGATAGCGGATGCCTCCAATGAACCGGGACGTGATGAGATCGCCGCGCGCCCGCGCGGCCGTGAGGCTTGCGCTTGACGAAGACCTGTCGAGCGTTGAGAAGATCAGTGCGGATTGGTGCGACGCGACGTCCGAGGCGCTTGTCGATCCCAGGGCGGTCGCGGAAGGGGAGATATACGCCAAGGGGCGCGGCTGCGTGGTCGCGGGGGCGACCGTCGCCAGGGCGGTCTTGAAGATGGTCGATCCGCGCATCTCCGTGAAGATACTGAAGGCGGATGGCTCGGAGGTCAGGCCCGGCGAACCGATACTCGTCTTTCGCGGCAAGGCGCGTTCGATCCTCGCGGCGGAGCGGACGGCCCTAAACTTCATGCAGCGCATGTGCGCAACCGCCACCCTCGCGAAGTCTTTTGTCGATGCCGTGAAGGATTTCGGCACGCTGATACTTGATACGCGCAAGACCACGCCGGGTCTGCGCGTATTCGAGAAGTACGCCGTGACGTGCGGCGGCGGGACTAACCACCGCATGGGGATGTACGACCGCATCCTGATGAAGGACAACCACCGCCGCCTCTGGCGTGGCGGAAATCCCGACGAGCTTGACAAGGCCGTCGTGGCGGCCCGCAAGAGGTTCCCGAAACTTGAGGTGGAGGTTGAGGTCGAGACTCTTCGCGAGTGCGCGAGTGCGCTGAAGGCGAAACCGGAGTGGATAATGCTCGACAACATGTCCGTCGCGGACATGAGGAAGTGCGTCAAGATGTGCAAGGGCATCTCCAAGACGGAAGCCTCGGGCGGCATAACGCTCGACAAGGCCAGGAAGGTCGCGGCGACCGGAGTCACCGCAATCTCGCTTGGATGCCTTACGCATTCCGCAGGGTCGATAGACCTCTCGCTGGAATGGAGAAGCGTCTGAGGCGGAACCCTCCGCAATCTGCCTTTGCGCGGAGCATGCGGTTTAACGGATGCACAGGTATCTGATTTGGGACTGGAACGGCACGCTGCTTGACGATGTCTCGGCGGCAGTCGGTGCGCTGAATCGCATGCTTGAGAGACGAGGCGCGAAGCCGATAACGGTCGAGCATTACCGCCGGAGGTTTGGCTTCCCCGTAAGGCCCTTCTACGCCGAGCTTGGCGTGGATCTGGACAAGTGGGACTGGGATGAAATATGCGAGGATTTCCACAGGTTCGTAATTGAGGAGCCGCAATCTATCCGGGCCAATGCAAGGTCTGCACTGGAGCTTGCCTCCAGATCGGGCTTTCGGCAATGCGTACTGTCGGCGCTGCGGCAGGATAAACTGAGCGAGGCGGTGTCCGCAAACGGCTTCGATGCGTTTTTCGACCGCGTATACGGGGTGGACAACCTTGACGGGGCGTCTAAGCTCCTGCGGGGGCATGAGCTGATGGAGGCGTTGGGCGGAGACGTGGAGTCCGCCGTGTTCATCGGCGACACCCTCCATGACGCGGAGGTGGCGCGTGAATTGGGCGGCCGCTGCGTCCTTGTCGCCTGCGGGCACCAGATGCGCGAGCGGCTGATGGCGGCGCGCTGCCCCGTGGCCGACAGCCTCACGGAGGCCGTCGGGATGGCGTCCGCCTTGCAGGCCTCAAATTGAGATACGTTCAAACGGACGAACGCCAATCGCTTGGTGCGTAGACGAATCTACGGACGTCCATCGTCTTGCCGACGACGCAATAGAGAACGTAGTAGTTGCCGATGGGGATGCGATAATACGGATGTTCCCGGTCTTTGGATGACGGAACCGGCTCAAACGCCTCCGGGGCAAAGCTCCGCTTTCGTATGGCCTCTTCCGTTCGCTCTATGAGGCGAGAGGCCGCTTTGGGATTTCGCAGTTCCGTCGTGATGTAGCGAACGGCATCCGCCAGTTCCTCGCAGAAAAGCTCGGTATACTCAAGCGTGTAGGCTTCGCCCAACATTCAAGGACTCCCGCGCCTTGTCAAAGACCTCGTCATGGGACAGTCGCACGTCGTGAACGCGGCAATAGTCGTCCGTCTCGTCGAGGATCGCCTCCATTCGCGTGTCGGGAATCGTCCTGCGCCGAAGGCTGAAGGGAATGCCCTGATAGCGGACGACCTCGTTGACGAAAACGTTGATCGCTCCCGAAAAGGTCATTCCGAGATCTTGGAAGATTGCCTCCGCCTCCTGCTTTTTCTCGGAATCAATCCTTGCCGTAATCGTAGATGTCATCTCATCGCCCTCTGTTGTGTTCGGAACGCGCACAATTATACCAAATCTGCTCTGCGAGGGGTAAGTGGATGCCGAATTCTTTCTTTTTATCTACCTTGCGCCATCGCTATTGCATGGTAGTGAATAAAATCACATTGTATGATCAGAGGCGACTTGCGATTCCAAAGAAAAGATTGATTCGATTGCAAATGAACTTGCAGCAGTAACGTCTGCGGTTCAGTGCGGTGAATTGGCGATTTCGCCGGCGATGTCACTGGCTGCGGCTCCGACGTCCGCGCCGCGCTTTGGCTCGTCCGCGAGAGCACCGACGTCGCGCTGACGGGGAACCTCGATGCCGTCTGCTCGGGACGCGAGGCGGGATGGAGGGCAGGCCATAGTCCCGCATCCGCAAAAGTGTTATATACCATTTGCTTGCGGACGGCAAAAGTTTGGTAAAATGCCGGACGTGAAGGGAGAACCGAAATATCGTAAGGCGTTCGACACGCTCAAGGGCGAGATTCTGGAAGGGAAGTACTCGTCGCGGAAGTCTTTCCCCAGTGTTGTTGCGACCTGTGCGCGGTTCGGAATTTCGCGCCTGACGGCCGTCAAGGCGTTCGACAAGCTCAAGGACGAGGGCTTGATAAGTTCGCGGATTGGATCGGGGACGTTCGTCACGAAAGGGGCCCGGTCGCGTCTCGTCGGCCTTGTCGTACCAGGCATCGCCTATTCGTCGGAATTCTTCCAGCCGATCGTTTCCGAACTTGTCCGCCGTGCGCGCGACCTCGACTATACGATCGTCATGGACGGCATCTGGTCGCCCAAGGCCGCCGACAACGGACGGGAGGCGATCGAGGTCGCCGCGCGACTCATAAAGCGCCGCGTGGCCGGCGTCATCTATCAGCCGCTTGAATACTCCGAGCACTCCGAGGAGATCAACCGCCGAGTGCTGGCCGCATTCAGGAAGGCTGGCATCCCCGTTGTCCTCCTCGACGGCGACATCGTACCCGGTCCCCGGAGAAGCGAATACGATCTCGTCTCGATCGACAACGTCGCCGCCGGCGAGACGCTGGCCGCGCACATGATGGAGCGCGGCGCCCGGAACATCCGCTTCTTGATGCGGGCGAACTGGGTCGAGAACGTGAAGAATCGGGCGCGTGGAGTGAGGAACGCGGTCCTTGCAAATGGACTGAGGTGGACGGATCGGAGCGTCATCCTTGCGGATGCGGCGGATGTCGAGGCCGTCCGGAAGATCATGCGCCGCGCACCGCGGCCGGATGGATTCATATGCGAGAACGACGTCATCGCCGCAGGGCTGAAGAATGCCCTCGAGTCGATTGGCGTTCGCGTGCCGGATGACGTGCTGCTTGCCGGCTTCGACGACGTGCAGATCGCGCGGCTGCTGTCGCCCGGCATCACCACAATCCATCAGCCCTGCGGCGGAATCGCGCAGGCGGCATTTGATCGCCTTGCCCTGAGGATGTCCAATCCTGACATGATGCCGACGCATCTTGTCCTGCCTTCGACTCTGGTCGTGCGAGGCACTACGGAAGGTCTCCTCGGAAAACGAGAAAGGAAAGACGCTCGCAGATGAACACACTGATCGCAACCCTCATGCGGAGCTTCCGGCGGATGGAGGTTTCCGGGCTGACGCTCCGCAACGGGCGGCGATTCGGGCTGAAGGTCGGCTTCCGCGTGCGCGGGCACGCGCGCATCGTCAACTCCGCCGTCTTCAACAACTACGAGGTGTTCAAGATGGACGACCCGCTGGCGATCGACCACGTGGACGGGATCCTGACCGTCGCGAACTGCCACTTCGTGAAGACGAGTTCGCATGCGCGTCTCTACCGGGGGGCGAGCAAGTACCCACTGCGGTGGCGAGACAACACGCTTGTGCGGTTCGCCGACAAGGAAAGGCGGATCGTGGACGAGAAACTGGCGCGGGACGCGCAGACATCAAAGGAGGGACGCAGATGACGGTTCTTATGGTTGCGGCCGCCGCGCTGCTGGCGCCGTTCGCGCCGGGCGAGGTGACGGTCGGCGGCGAGATCGGGAAGCGGATGGAAGTCACGCTCGGCAAGATGCTCCGGCACACGGACATCGAGGGGACGTTCGTCCGGCACTTCCGGAACCGCAAGGAAAGGCCGGACGAGCCTGGCGGCTTCGCCGGCTACGGGATGTTCCTCGATGCGCTCGTCAAGGCGGCCGCGCACGGCATAGGCGGCGCGGAGACGGTGCAGGCCAAGACGCGGCTGCTGAAGGAGCTCGGCGAACTGCAGACTCCTGACGGCCGCATCTCGATGTTCAGCGGGAAGCCCGGCTTCTGGGACAGTCACGAGGGCGCATACATGATCCAGGCGCTCTGTCTCGACCATCGCCGGTTCGGGACGGCGGATTCGCTTGCGACGGCGCGAAGGCTCGCCGATTCGCTGGTGGAGCACAAGTCCTACCCGACGCTCGGCAGCGAGACGGCCTATCTGCTTCTCTACGAGGAGACGGGCGACCGCAGGTACCTCGATTGGGTCGAGAAGGATGCGGCGATCCGTGACGACATCGACGCCTATGACAGGAAGGTGCGCGTCAACGGCGTCCAGCACGTCTACACGTGGCTTGCGCGCGCCCTCGCGCAGCTCCAGTATGCGGATGCGGTGGACGCCCCGGCAAAGGCGCGGGCCGCGCTTTCGTCTGCGGCTGGCGAAGCCTTCGCGCGGACACGCACGGACTACATGTCCGTCACCGGTTCGCTCACCGGTACGCCCGTCTGGGGCGAACTCTGGGATGCCACCCAGGCCGGCCTCGGGAAATGGGGCGAGACATGCGCATCGGCCTACCTGATGCGGCTCTCGGCGAAGGCCATGGAGCGGAATCCGGGTGCGGAGTTGGGCGACCTCTTCGAGCGCGTGATGTACAACGCGTTCTTCTCGGCACAGTCGGCGGACGGCATCAAGTACCGCTACTGGACGCCGTTCAACGAGCGGGCGCCGTGGTACGACCGCGATACCTACTGCTGCCCGAACAACTACAAGCGCGAGGTGTTCGAGATTCTGGACGCCGTGTTCTTCCGCCATTCGGACGGCCTTGCGGTAAACCTCTATTCGGATGCCGAACTGAAGGCGAAGGGGGTGGCGGCGACGATGCGCACGGCCTATCCGGACGACGGGCGCGTCTCGCTTTCCGTCTCGATGGCGGGGCGAGTTCTCCGCCTGAGGATACCGGGCTGGTGCACGAACGCGACGGTATCCGTCGCGGGCGGTTCGCCGCGCCCCGCCGCACCCGGCTGGTTCAGCGTCGAAATGGACTTCACGTCGCCCGTCCGCGTAGAGCTCGACCTGCCGATGCCGATCCGCCTCGTGCCGGGGACGAGGGCGCAGCATGGGCGCGTGGCCGTCATGCGCGGGCCGTGCGTCTTCGCGCTGGCGCTCGGCGGGGAAAAGCGGCCTGACCATTCGGTCGATCTCTGGGACATTGACGCATCCAAGCCGCTCCTGTGGGATGCGGAGAGGAGGACTGTGGACGCGACATTCCGGAGCCGCAACCGGAATCGCGAGGAGCGTACGATGCCATTGACGCGATACAGCGCGGACATCCATGACCGTACGTATTTCGATGTTGCGGCGAGATTGCCGTAGCCGCGCATCGCACATGCGCACGCGCCGTCATCGGCATTGGGCAACGCCATTCCACGCGATTGTGGTATAATGGCGCGTCATATGAGTTGTACTGTCTTCATGTGAATCGCGCATCTTCCCTTATGCTATGCTGAAACGTTTGAAAGTCGATAATCTGGCCATCGTCGAACATGCCGAGGCTACGTTTGGCGGCGGATTGACCGTGATAACCGGCGAGACGGGCGCCGGCAAGAGCGTGTTCATGGGGGCGCTCACGCTTGCGCTTGGCGCGAGGGCGGACGCAAGCTCTGTCCGCGACGGGTGCAAGGAGGCCCGCATAGAGGCGGAGTTCGACTCGGGCGATGCCGATGCGCTTCTTGACGAGCAGGGGCTGCCGGCGTGCGAGGGCGGAGTGCTGCTTGTGCGCCGGGTGATCTCCGCCACCGGAGGCAGCCGCGTGTGGATAAACGATTCTGCAACGTCGGTGCAGACCCTTCGGGCGCTTGGCGACAGGCTTGTTGACATACACGGCCCCAATGACCGCCGCTCGCTTGTCGACGAGGACTTCCAGCGCGATGCGCTTGACCGTTACGGGAAGGTCGATCTGCGGGCGTATTCCACCGAGTGGCGCAAGCTTTCGGAGCTCAGGGCCAGACGGGCCGAGCTTGCCGGCGCGGTGGATGTCGCCGACGAGGTCGAGCGGCTTCGCGGTTCCATCGAGGAGATCGACGCCGCAAACCTTACCGAGGATGACGAAGAGCCGCTCACCGCGCGTCATGAGGCGGCCGCCCACGCATCAGAGATCGTTGAGGCCGCGAATGCGGCAAATGCCGCTCTCGCGGGAGATGGCGGCATCTCGTATGGCGGTGATGCCTGTGATACCTCCGCAGCGGATCTGCTCATCCTTGCCGAAGGCCGCATCCGCGAGATGGCGAAATACCACGCCCCCGCGAACGAGTGGGGCGATGAGCTTGAGAGGATAATAACGTCCGTGCAGGAGCTGTCCCGCTCGGTCGCCGACTCGGTGAGCCTGATAGACGCGGATCCTGCCGTGCTCCAGGCGCTGGACGACAGGATATCTCTCGTGCGCAGGCTCAAGCGCAAGTACACGTGCGCCACCGTGGCGGACATCCTTGCGCTGCGCGACAGGCGGGCGCAGAAGCTTGCCGATCTCGAGGATCGCGACGGGAAGATCAGGGAGCTTGATGCCCAGATAGAGGCCGCCGAAAAATCCGTGCGCAAGGCGGGGAGCGCACTTTCCGCGATGCGAAAGAAGGCGGCGGCGAAACTTGCCGCAGCCGTGACGGCCGAACTGCGTGGGCTTGGGTTTCTCCAGGCGGGCTTCTCGGTCGGCATCGGGCCGCGTGAGCCGGATGCAAGCGGCTGCGACGGCATAGTGTACAGATTCGAGCCCAACCCCGGCGAGTCGTCGCGTCCGCTCGCGCAAATCGCATCCACTGGCGAGATTGCGCGTGTGATGCTCGCTCTCAAGGCCGTGATTGCCGAGCGGGATGCCATATCGACTCTTGTGTTCGATGAGATCGACTCGAACATTGGCGGCGAGACGGGGCATGCCGTCGGGGAGAAGCTGCTGGCGGTGGGGAAGCACCATCAGGTCATAGCCATAACGCACCTTCCGCAGTCCGCAGTGTACGGATGCCGGCATCTCGTGGTGGCGAAATCCGTATCCGGCGGGCGGACGAGAAGCGCCATACGAGAGGTGTCCGGCGACGCCCGCGTGAAGGAGATAGCCAGGATGCTTGGCGGAGAACGCGCCGCCTCCGTGGCGCAGCGCCATGCCAAGGAACTGCTGGCACTTGCGCAAGATGGTGGCTTTTGATACAATATGTGCCCTTCTTTTCGAGGAAATCAGTTTTTCCTCACGGAAAGAGGATGTAACATCCAAAGGAAAACACAATGGAAGCATACGCAGTGTTGGAAACCGGCGGCAAGCAGGTGCTTGTCAAGGCCGGCGACACGGTCGAGATTGAAAAGATCGAGGCCGAGGAGGGCAAGGAGGTTGTCCTCAATACCGTTTGTGCCGTCTCCGACGGTACTACGCTCAAGGTAGGTACGCCATATGTCGAAGGCGCTTCGGTGACCCTCGAGGTCGTTGGCGTGAAGCGCGGCGTGAAGACGATCAACTTCAAGGCGAAGCGCCGCAAAGGCTCGCGTCGCACCGTTGGTCACCGCCAGCAGTACACGGTTGCAACCGTCAAGTCGATCGCTTAAGGGGAGGTAGAGAAAAATGGCTTCTTCAGCATCAGCGCGTAACGGACGCGATTCAAACCCTAAGTACCTCGGCGTCAAGGCCTATGACGGCCAGCTCCTCAAGGCCGGTTCGATCATCGTGCGTCAGCGCGGCACCAAGATCCATCCAGGCGCGAATGTCGGATGCGGTCGCGACTTCACGCTTTTCGCCCTTAAGGACGGCAAGGTGAAGTTCATCAAGGACGGCAAGTTCGTCACAATCGTTCCCGTGGATGCCAAGTAGGGCTTCGCGAGAAGAGAATGCGGAAACGGGGAGGTCGCCCAAGCGGTCTCCCCGTTTTTCATTCTTACCTTCCCTTGCGGCATGCGCTTGCGGTTGTGCCGTAGGTCTGGCGGAACTGGGCGGCGAGATGCTGCGGGGAGAAGTATCCGAGATCGATGGCAATGCGGCCTATGGGATCATCTGTTTCCGTAAGGCGTCGCCTGGCCTCCTCAAGGCGGCACTTTGCGAGATAGGCATACGGCGGCATGCCTATCACCTGCCGGAACATGGCCGAGAAATGGCTCTCGGAGAGTCTTGCGTGGCGTGCGAGTTCCGCCACCGTGAAGCGGTGGGATGGACGGTGCGCTATCGTATTTGCGATGTCTGAGATCTTCGCAAGCGCTTTCAGGGTGGGCCTGTTGTCCGCCGATTGTATTGTCATGAGCAGGATCTGGAGGATGAGCGTGCGCAGCACGAGTGTGCGGTAGGCGCCGCGTGGCTGCTCTCCGTATGCCTTGAAGATGTCCCGGAACAGCTGGCGCATGGATCGGTCTACCGCGAAGTCGTGGGCCTTGATCGCTGACAGCCGCTTCACGAGCGCCGCCGTCTCGGCTGCGGAGAGTCCGAGGATGGTGCGGCCCCGGCGCGGATATCGGAAGAAGAGCCAGTACATGCGCATGCCCTTGTGGTTTGTCGTCAAGTGATGCCGGTCCCCCGGCTGGGTTAGGAATACGTTGTTGGGCATCAGCGAGTATGTCGCGCCTTCACATTCGAACACCAGCGACCCGCGTGAACAGAAGCAGAGCTCGATGCATCCCTCGTGCACGTGCTCCGGCAATGCTTTCCAGTTTGTCCTGTACAGGCCATGGCTTATCGCCGGTATGCCGTCTATGCCGTCCTTCTCCGGCGAGAGGATGATCTGCTCGCTCGTTATGTCGGCCTGCGATGGGAGTCTTTGCGTATTGCTCATGCGCGGTTCCTCCGGCGGTATTCGTTCATCGTGATCCCAAAGTGCTTCCGGAAGAGGTTTTTCGGGTAGTTCTCGTTCGCCCAGCCGAGACGGCGCGTGACCTCGCCGATGGGTTCGTCCGTCCGTGCAAGCTTCGCCTTCAGTTCGCCGAGCCGTGCCGCCGTGATCACGGAAAGGATCGACTCGCCGCGCACCTCGCGGAACCGAAGGTCCGCAAGGGATCGCGACACGCGCAGGTGGGCGACCACGTCGCGCACCCCTATGCCTCTCTTTGCGTTGTGGTGGATGAATGCGAGCGCCCTTTGGACCAGCTGGCCTGAAGATGTCTCGCGGGACGTCGATGCGCGGCGGATGATTTCGCTCTCGCCCCTTACCGTTATTTCTGATGTGCCGTCTTTATTCCGCAGACTGTTGCGCATCAGCCGCTCAAGCGTTTCGGCGGCAAGCCTCCCGGCTTCCGTGAAATTGGGGCGGATGCTCGAAAGCTGCGGGGTTGTGCTCTCGCAGATGAACTCCTCGTCATCCACGCCGAGCACCGCAATGTCGTTCGGCACGCGGAGCCTGGCCGCCGAACACGCCTGCAGCACGTCCATCGCTATGCTGTCGTCGGCCGCCATGATCGCGGCCGGTTTCCGAAGACGCTTCAGCCACTTTGCGATGTTGCCGATCCGCTCCGCCTTGCCGCCGGCCGGCGGCTCTGAAAATGTGATGCAGACAGCATTGTGCCGGTGAAACTCATCGGAAAAGCCGCGACACCGTTCGCTCGACCAAGCGGCCGTCCCGCTCCTCTCAGGCACGAAGCCGAATGAGGAGTATCTGCCTTCGGCAATGAATTCGCGCGCGCCGCTGCGGCCTATGTCATGGTTGTCGAGACGGATGTGCCTTACCAAAGGCGACCGCACTTCCCGCGCCAGTGCGTCATTCTCGATCGTCACGAACGGGATGCCGCTTGCCAAAAGCGTATTTGAAGGCGCGAAGGTATCCGTGACGGCGACGATGAATCCGTTCGCGTGGTGCGCACAGGCTTCGTAGATGATCCGCTCTGAGACATCCTTCTCGAATCGGACGATGTCGAGTCGCCATTCGCCATGCTCCGCGATGTGTGCGAAGATGCCGCGCATTACGGAAGGACCGTAGCAGCTGCGCATCGATACGAACACGGTGACGCGCGGCAGTCGCCTGGATGTCTTGTGTGGAACTCTTCCCATGTGCCGAAGTATACCATATGGCTTGTTTGATTTGTGAGGAAATGTTGTTTGAAATGAATGTCGTTTTTCTTGACAGTCCAACCCTGCCTCCACTACAATGAGCGGCATCGGAAGAAACAGGAGGAAACAAAGAAGATGAGTCTGATGCGGGTGATAAGCGAGGCGCAGTTCCTTGCGGGCGAGGATGCGCGTGGCGCCTTGGTTGTGCTTGAGCCGGAGACGGCGCTTTCAAGCGAGCATCTGGATGCGCTTTTGGATTGCGGCGCCGCCGGGTTCGTAAGCGACTTTACGCCAGAACGCTTCGAGAAGCCGGACGTTGTTCCGGAGCTTGCGTATGACCGTGGACGCTACGCCGGGCTTCGGGCGTATGCGGTGACGCCGCGCACGGGCGTCCGCCTGCGCACCTATGCCTCCGGAAACCCCGTGTGCCGCGTCGATGTCGGCGAGGACGGCTCGCTTTCGCTCGTGCCGCCTGCCGCTCCCGCCAAGCGCGACAAGTCCAGGGACCCTCAAGTCGACAAGGCGGCGATTCTTGCATCGTTCCGCGAGCTTGGCGTCAAGGAGGGCGACACGCTCATGGTGCATTCGTCGCTTTCCGCGTGCGGACACATCGTCGGCGGCGCAAAGACCGTCATAGATGCCCTTGTGGAGGCCGTCGGCGAGGACGGCAATTTCTTCTTCCCGTCATTCCAGCGTTCCGAATGCTTCCTCAACGGGACTATCAGCCGTCGCTGGGACCACCGCCCCGCCGATGTCTCCCGCAGAGACAGCGCGTCCGTCCTTTGGGTAGGCTCGATACCGCTCGCGTTCATGCGCCTTTATCCGGATGCGCCGCGAGGACAGCAGATTTCGCATTCGTGGACCGGCTGGGGGAAGCGCGCCTCCGAAATGCTTTCCCTGCAGAGGTGGGACGATCCCCCGTTCGGCGAGAGGTCGCTCCCAATGCAGGTGAAGAAGCGCGGCGGCAAGATACTTCACTTCGGAAGCACGATAGCCCGCACGTCGTTCATCCACTGCCTTGAGGACCATCTCAAACTTCCCGGCTATTCCGCCCCGGGCTTCTACCAGGTGCGAAAGCCAGATGGGGAGATCGCATGGGTCGGGCTTACTGGATGCTATGCCGGAAGCCGCATCTCCACGACGGAGAACGAGAACGCGCCGCTATACCGCGAGGCGTTGAAGGAAGGGCTGCAGATCGGCAAGGTGCGGCTCGGCGTAGGCACTCTCATGCTGATGGACTGCAACAACTACTGGGAGTCGCTCGCAAAGGTGTTCGCCCGCAATCCTTCAATCAACCTCGGAAAGGCCTACTGAAATGGGCAGGAACTACAAGTGGCTGATGCTCGCGCTGCTGTCGCTCGCATTCTTCTTCTCGCAGGCCGATCGCGTGCTGTTCGGGCTGCTCACCCTCCCGATACAGGAGGAGCTTGGCCTCAACGACCTTCAGATGGGCCTTGCCAACACCGTCTTCTTTGTGGTGTTCGCCTTTGCGGTTCCAGTCGCCGGCTACGCGGGCGACAGGTTCAACCGCAAGTGGGTGATCACGGCCGCGCTCATGTTCTGGTCGTTGATGACGGTGTTCACCGGCCTTGCGGGCGGCCTTATCGGCCTCATCCTCTTCCGCTCCGTCTTCACGCCGATAGGCGAGTCGTTCTACTGTCCTTCAGCCTACGCGCTCATCGCCACGCACCACAAGGAGTCCCGCACGCTCGCGCTTGCGATACACCAGAGCGCACTGTACATCGGGCTGATGATATGCGGGGCGCTTGTCGCGTGGACGCTCAAGGCTTTCGGCGGATGGCGCGTGGTGTTCTGGGTGTTCGGCGCGGCGGGGTTCCTGCTTGCGGTCTCTTTCATATGGCTTCTCAAGGACAGGCGCGGTGAAGCCGGGGACGGCGAGAAGGAGAAGCAGGGGTCGTTCAAGGACGGTTGCCTCGCGTTCGTGCGCTGCCCTACGCTCCTCATGAACGCCTTCGGCTTCATCGCGATCAACTTCGCGAACAACGCCTACATAAGCTGGGCGCCGAAGTTCGCCGCCCGGAAGTTCGGGCTCTCGGTCGGCGAAGCCGGCAACAGCACGATGCTCTACCACCACGCCTGCTGCTTCATCGCGGTGATGGCTGCCGGGTTCGTGACCGACCACTACATCCGCAAGGGTTTCCCGCGCTTTCGCCTTGCGCTCCAGTCCTCCGCGATGATGCTCGGAGCGCCTATGCTCGTGTGGTTCGGGTTCTCGACGTCCGTTGCGGCGTGCTTCGCCGCGACGATGGCCTATGGCATATGCCGCGGCACATACGAGGCGAACACGCAGACTTCGGCGTTCGACGTGGTGCGTCCGGAGAACCGCGCGACGGTGGTCGCCGTCGCGGACCTCGCCGGCATGCTCATAGGCTCGCTCTCCCCGCTTGTCATAGGCGCGTTGAGCAACCGCTACGGCATCAAGGGGTTCGAGATCGGCTTCTCGCTGATGGGGGCGGCATATCTGTTCGGCGCGTGCTCGATGGGCTACGCGGCCCTGTTCACCTTCAAGAAGGATAGGATACAGGAATAGGAAGATTTGCGATTTACGATTTGCGATTTGCGATTTACGATTTTTCGATTTGCGATTGCATTTAATCATTTGACTATTTAATCATTCAACCCCTCAACCTCTCAACTACATTTCTACACTTCTTGGCTAAAAGCTACCAACTACCATCTACCATCTACCAACTATCTACCCATGAAAGCGAAGATCGAGATTTCAGAGGAGACGTTCAGGACGTACCCGTTCTCCGACCCGGACCCCATCCCGGCAACGGCGGAGAGGCGCTACCCGTACTTCCGCTACGACGGCTCGACGGATGTGGCGGAGGATCGCGCGTGGAAGATCGTCACGCTTGAGAACGACAGGATATCGGTGAAGATACTGCCCGAGGTCGGCGGCAAGGTGTGGGGAGCGCATGACAAGGTGTCCGGCAGGGACTTCATCTACGCGAACCACGTGATGAAGTTCCGCGACATCGCCCTGCGCGGCCCGTGGCTCTCCGGCGGCATAGAGTTCAACTTCGGCATCATCGGCCATTCGCCGTCCACCTCCACGCCGATCGACTGGTTCACGCGGGAGAACGGCGACGGCAGCGTGAGCTGCTTCGTCGCGAGCGACGAGTACATCACCCGCACGCGCTGGCAGGTGGAGGTGCGCCTTGGCGCGGACGCAGACGAGTTCGAGACCCGCGTAGCATGGTACAACTCGTCAGGCCTCCCCGCCCCGTACTACCACTGGATGAACGCCGCCTACTCCCTGCGGTACGACCCTGAGTTCCTGTTCCCGGGCGTGGCGGCCGTCGGGCACGAGGGGGAGATCGTTACGCGCACGTGGCCGCTTGACGCCAAGGGGCGCGACATGTCGGTCTACCGGAACAACACGTATGGCGGGCCGAAGTCATACCATCTCGTCGGCGGCAACAACGGCTTCTACGGCATATGGTGGCGCGACCTCGGCTACGGCAGCTACCACCGCTCCGCGCCATACGCGAAGTACGGGCGCAAGATATGGCTGTGGGCGCTGAGCCGCGAGGGCGGCATCTGGGAGGACCTTCTTACCGACTCGGACGGGCAGTACGCCGAGCTGCAGGCCGGCAGGTGCTTCAACCAGCCTCGCTGGGACAACGTCTACTCGCCTTTCAAGAACCCCACGTTCGTGCCCGGCACGGTCGAGACATTTGTCGATCATTGGGGCCCGATCCGCGATCGCGGCGAGGTTAAGGCGGACGAGAATCCGCCGCCGCTCGCGATGCGTCCGATCGATCCTCCTCCGTCATTCGATTACGAAAGCGCCCGTGGGCTCGCCATGCTCGGCATGCAGGCGCTGCGCGAGCGCGACGACGACCTTGCGGAGGCGAGGCTGAATGCCGCTCTCGAAAAGGACGCGACTCTTGCCGATGCGATCGCAGGGCTTGCGGAGCTCGCCTACCGGCGCGGCGAATACGCTCGTACGCATGAGCTTGCGCGCCGGGCGCTCCGGCTCGATCTCTACGACCGCGAGGCGAACTATCTTGACGGCGCGGCGTATTTCGCGGAGGGCGATCTCGTCACGGCCCGCGACCGGCTCGGCGTCGCCGCGTTCTCCGGCGGATATCGGGCCGCCGCGTTCGCGCTCATCGCGAGAAGCCTCTTGCGCGAGGGCGACGCCGCCGGCGCACTTGACGCCGCCAACGAGTCGCTCCGCTGCGAGGGGCTTCAGCTCGATGCGCTACTCGTGAAGGCGATAGCGCTGCGCGGAAAGCCGGGCCGCGACGCCTTCCTCGACGAGCAGCTTTCGCGCTTTCCGCTTGACCATGCCCTTCGCTACGAGCGCGGTGGCGTTGAGGGCCTTAAGGCTTCTGTCCGCAACGAGCTTCCGCACGAGACGTACCTTGGGCTCGGCTCCTGGTACGAGGAGACGGGGCTTGCCGAAGACGCGAAGGCCCTCTTCCGTCTCGCGCTCCCGAATCCCGAGGCGGAGATACGCCTTGCGTTCCTCGAGGGGCGCGCGCCGGCCATTGTCGGCCCGGTCGCGGGCGTATTCCCGTTCAGGCGCGAGTCGCGTCCGGCCCTTGAGGCTGCCGCGAAGTCCGACGAGGGATGGAAGGCCAGATACCTGTGCGCCGTGCTTCTCGGATTCTTCCGCGAGCGCGCGGCGGCATCGACCCTGCTGGAGTCGTGCGGAAACATTCCGGACGAAGCGGTGTTCTACGTCTATCGTGCCCGTACGCGGCAAGGCGCGGCTCGGCTTGCAGACCTGGTTCGCGCCCGCGAGACAGGTGATTCGTGGCGGATCGGACGTGACATGATAACGCACCACGAGTCCGCTGGGGACTTCGTGAAGATGCTTGAATCCGCGAAGGACTATCTCGATAGGTTTCCGGGGAAGAACCCCCTGCAGATCGCATATGCCCGTGCGCTCCAGAAGCTTGGTCGATACAGGGAGTGCATGGCGTACCTTGAGGGGGTGAAGATACTTCCCTCGGAGCATCGCGACAGCGCGACGGACATCTGGCAGGCATGCCAGACGGCGCTTGGGCTCCCTCTCACCTGGCCGGAGAACCTCGGCAAGGGCGAACCATACCACGACGGCGAATGGCGCCAGAAAGGCTGATGCCGCCATGTATGGCGCCTTGCCCATAAGCTTCCAATAAGCAACTGAACAAGAGGAGACAACTATGAAACGTATGATATCGCTTGCGCTTTGTTCGCTTTCGCTTGCCGCGTTCGCGGGCAGGACGTATACGTGGACGGGCGCGCAGGATTCCCGCTGGACAAATCCGGCGAACTGGACCGTTGACGGTGCCGTGGCCACGGCCTGCCCCGGAGTGGTCTCCAACGAGGTGAACGGCGTGTTCGCGCCGGCGCCTCCTTCGTCCGACACGGCAGTGTTCGATTCGGCGGGTTCGGCGCGGACGACCGTCGATCTCGAGGGCCTCTACTCGGTCGCGCACGTCCGCGTGTCCGGGGCGGATGCGCCGAAGTACACGTTCGGCACGGGCGTCACCCAGACTCTGCCGCTCGAGACGAACGGATCGTTCGTGGTCGAAGGGTCGGTAAAGGCCGAGAACTGCCCGCTGATAAACGCCAACCTCGCGTTCCCGGCGAACGTCGACAGCGCCTGGTGGAGCGGGGCCAACATTGGCACGCAGCTCACATACGCAAACGACACGGCCGGCACCCTTACGCTGAACGGTACGTTCAACACGAAGACCATATGGTTCAGGCCGGATGCGATGTCCACGGAATACCGCGAGCTGGATGTGTCCGTCAGGGCCCCAAACGGCACGCTCGCGTTTCGCGGCGACCAGTGCGCGAACAGATACATCGTCTCCTACGACTACACGGTCAGGAGGATTGAACTGCTGGACGGATGCCAGTTCACGGGCGGCAAGCTGAACAACTGGCGGCAGAGCGTGGACGTGTACGTGGGCGAAGGCGCGACATTCGGCTATATGCCAAAGAACAACGCAGGGCATATCCTTCACTGGGACGTAGAGCTGCGCGCGATCGGTCCCGGCGATTTCCAGTTCGCGGCGAACGGTGACGGGCAAAGCTTCGACAACCATGACTACATTGACCTTGGCAACGGACGCAGGATCGATGCGGCGACAAAAACATCCTCGTTCAATTGCGCAGGGCAGAGCGCCACGCAGTTGGCCCCAAATGCAATCTATGCCAAAACCAAGTCACAATACAGTGCCGTTCTACGCCTGAATGTTGCGGAGCCGGGCGACTATGCGGAGGGGTTCTACGCAAGCGGGCACTTCGCTCTTGAAGTTCCGTCCGTCCGGCAGCTTGCGAGGTGCGGCGCCCTTTGGCTTTGCGCGACGAACAAATTCTACAACAAGAGCGCCTGGCGCGATTGGGGATTCAATTACGCTTACTTCAAGACGCGCTGGACTGGCGATGCGCCAGAAGCGTTCACCACTCCAGTCACCAACTACAACTACGCTACGCCGCAAGTGTTTACCCTTGAGAATTCCGGCTCTGCGGCGTTGACCGCGGGCATGCCGTACTTCACGGGAGGCGAGAGGACGTCGCTGGCGCTCGCCGGGACGACCGCTCCGATCATATATGGTGTGGGCATGGTCGGCGGCACCGCTTCCGTTGAGCTGTCGGGCGACGTCGTGTTCACGAACGGCGTAGACCTTGCCGGCATCAGCGCCCTGGTCCTGTCGAACGCGACGCTCTCCGCCGAGGGTTCGTCCGCGCTCGCGGCCCTGCCGGAGATATGCGTGTCGCAAGGCGCGAACGTGCTGGCGTTCGAGGATGGCGACCTCGCGCTCTCGAACCTGCGACGCACGGCCGGGACGCTGGACATCCGGAGCAAAACCGGCAAGACGCTGATGCTGCCGCAGTTCGATGGAGAGGACGTCTCGTGGCTCACGTACGGCGGCAATGCCGTGGTGGTGAAGTCCGGCGGCCGGATCGTCGCGGTCTCCAAGTACGCGCACGACGTCGAGATCGCCGCCAGGGGCGGCGAGGTCCCGAACGCGGCGGATTCCGTCGTCGGAATCACGTCCGACGGCACAGGCGACAACGACAGGCTTTCTGCGGATGCCGTCGCCGTCAAGGGGCTTGTCCACAAGGCAGAGGCGTCATCCACCATCGCACTTGATGCCGGACAGTCCCTCGCGGCCGGGTTCGTGGCCCGTTCCGCCATGGCGGGCGGACTGACGCTTGGGGATGTGGACGGACAGGGGGCCGTCGCGCCGACTGAAGCCGGGCTTCTGTTCGACAACGAGTCCGTGGTACGCCCCGTGACGGTAAGGGCTGCGCTTTCGAGTCCGTCGGCCAAGGTCACGGTGAACGGTCGCGGCGAGACCGTGTTCCGCGGCGGCACGAAGCCCGGCGAGACGGCGAAGGAACTCCGCGTCACGGACGGCACGGCCGTGTTTGCGGGCGGGACATACGATCTCGCAAGGTTCCTCGTGGCGACAAGCCGTGCGGATGCAGTCTCCACGGCGATCATCTCGAACTCCACGGTCAACCTTCATGCCGGGTCCGGCGTTTCGGCAGGCGGCGTCGGCGGCCTCTACGGCACCGATCCCGCGGATCGCATCGGCGGCGTTGGCGGCGGCGTGAACAGGCTTGTCCTGACCGGCGGCGGCACGCTCGCGCTCGCAGACAAGACAGGCATCAGCGGTAACTTCTACGACAGGACGTTCTTCGTGGGCCTCAACGGAACCGGAGTGCTGGAGGTCGAGGATGGAGGGGTGTTTGAAGGTCGCCTCCAGGTCGGAGGCTGCGCGGAGTCCCAGGGTGACGGCGTTTGCACTTCTGGAATCGGCTCCGTGCGTCAGCGCGGCGGCACCGTGACCGCATACGGGATTGACTATAACGGATACTCCGGCTCGTCCGGCATCGGGGGCTACGGCGACTGGTACGGCAGGAACGCCGGCTCGTATGCGCTCTCAGGAGGCTCGTTCTTTGCGCGCGGCTGCTTCACGGTAGGGTTCTACGATGTAGGCGGAGTCTTCGACCAGACCGGCGGCTACAGCGCGTTTTCGAACGTGACGGCATCGGCAACGGGATCTGGTGGAACCCTGCTGCTTGGCGCGACGAACGGGGGCAGCGGAGCCGTGCGCGTGAAGGACTCCAAGATGGATATCTACGGACAGATCTCCATGTGCCAGTCCTATTCGGGACCGGCGCGTTCCGACCTGATCGTGGACGGCGAATCCGCCGAGATAGACATGCACGACAAGGACTGCATCTACATGATCCCGAACAAGCCCGGAGCGGATAAATTGACGCAGGCCACGGCCAGCTGCATAAACGGAGGTACGCTCGCCATGTCCTGCTTTAACTGCGGCAACAAGGAACAGCTGTCGGAAGTGCACCATGCCGTCGTGAACCTTGATCGCGGGACGCTGCGTACGACCGTATCCGGCAGAGACCTTGTCGTGGACGCAGTCCCAGAGAAACCGACGTTCCGCGCATTCCTCGTAGGGCCGGGAGGAGCGACGGTCGATACGGACGGCAAGACGGGGAATCGCTCCGCCGCGCCGTTCGCTGCGCCGGTGACGGGCGTGGTGACCGGGGTCGTGGACTTCTCTTCGTTCAAATGCGAAGGGGTGCATCCTCGGGTAGAGGTGCTGGGGGACGGCTATGGGGCGGTTGCGTTCGCGGAGTACGACGGCGACAGGCAGATGGTCACGAATGTCACGATCGTGGCCGGCGGCACCGGCTACACGCAGGCGAAGGTGGCCGTAAAGCGCGGGAAGGCGTCGATACGCGAATTTGACGCGACGATCGGGACTCCGGTTTCGGGGCCATTTGCGAAACAGGGCGATGGCGACTTCACCTTCACGGCCGCGAACACGTACGGCGGCGACACGATCCTGCGCGGCGGCGTGCTGCGCCTCGGTGCGGAGGGCGCACTGCCCCAAGGCACGACGCTCGTGTACGAGGGCGGATCGCTTGAGACTGAGGCGGCGTTCTGTCCAGACGTGTTGAAGGTGCGCGTGCCGAATGTCGATGGCACGCGCAAGGTGAACGTCATCACGTTCACGGATTCCGTGCCAGAGACGATACCGGATGTGGAGATCGTGAACGGAGAGCCGGCAAAGTGGATCTCCCGCGTCTCCGGTAGTACGCTGAAAGTCTTGAAGGTTAGCGGCACGCAGATCGTCATTAGGTGATGGCGGCGGGACCTGGCATTCAATATCAAGGGAAGGCAAGAAAAGTGGCAAAGACAAAGAGATGCGGGATGTGCGCTGCGTTGCTGCTGGCGCTGACGTCGATAACGGGCCTTGGCGCGGCGAAGCGCGAAGCCTGGGTGTGGCTTCCGAGCCGGATGGCGAGCGATGTCGAGTATGACAAGGTGACCAACATCATCACGCGCGCGGCGGCGTGTGGCTACACCTCCGTCGTGTTCGGGTCGGGCGAGGACATCTACCGGCGGCCCGAGTCCGCCTCCCGCATCAGGCGGACTGATTCGCTCGCGAAGGGGCTTGGGATCGAGATCATCCCGAGCATATGGTCGATGGGCTACGGCGGCACCGTCACGTACGCAGATCCGGACGTGATCGAGTCCACGCCCATGAGGGGGCTGCGCTACCGCGTGAACGGCACGGCGGCGAGGTACGTCCCGGACGAGATCGTGACAGGCTACGAGGGGAGGGTGGTGACGAACTCCGTAGGGCTCAAGCTTACGGATCGCCTGAAGCCGCACCACACCTACCGGCTGACGTGCCGCGTGAAGACGGAGAACGTTTCGCCCGTCAAATACTATTCGGTGCGAGGGAACATCTTCCACGGGGACATAGATCGCGGCGAAAAGAAGGAGTGGGAGCTTTACGACTTCATCGTCAAGTCCACGCAGGACTGGAAGGAGTACGAATGGGAGTTCAACACCTACGGCACGAGCGACATAAAGATCACCATGGGGCTCAACAAAAGCAGGGTCACGGGCACCGTACTCATTGATTCGATCCGCGTGGAGGACCGTCCGCTCACGCGGTGCCTCACGAGCGAGCGGTGGATGAGGCCTGTCGTCCGCTCGGCGGCGTCAGGCAGGGTCTACGTCGAGGGGCGGGACTACAGGCCGTTCCCGAAGATGAAGAGCTTCAAGTCCGGCGGCGCGATCGCGATCGAGATCATCCCGGGCGGCGCGATCGCCGACGGCGAGGAGCTTCTCGTCGATGCGCACGTGCCGGCCATCCAGGGCGCGAAGCAGTTCTCGGTGTGCCCGAGCGCCGCCGGGCTGAAGGCCTACTGGCGCAAGACGGCGCGCGAGATAGACGCGCTCCTGCATCCTCGCCGCTGGTTCTTCACCGTGGACGAGTGGCGCGTCGCCAATCGCTGCGAGAAGTGCCGGGCGCGCAAGGTCAGCCCAGGGCGCCTGATGGGCGAGAGCATCGCGGAGATGGCGGCGGTCGTGCGCGAGGTCAACCCGAAGGCGGAGGTGTGCGCGTGGGCCGACATGTTCTGCCCGCTTGAGAACGCGGGGCGGAACCCGTACTACTGCGTGGACGGCTCGATGATAGATTCGTGGGAATACTTGCCGAAGGACCTCATAATGGTGCCGTGGATGAACGGTCGCGATGACGCGAAATCAACGAAGTGGCTGATGGAGCACGGATTCCGGTGCATCGCGGGCGGGTACTACAACTACCCGGATTTCTCGCGCGACATCCGCTGGCGCGACGCCTGCAGGGACGATCCGAAGTTCCTCGGCATGATGTTCACCACGTGGGGCGGCGTCTGGGGGGACGGCGGCTACTACAAGCTCGAGGAGTACGCGGACATGGTCTTTGAACGGTAGACTCTTGGCAATCAATTACGGAAACCCAAGGAGGTTGTGACGATGAAACGACTGATGCTGACTGTGGCTGCGGCGTGTGCGTGCGCGGCTTTCGCGGGCCGCACATGCCACTGGACCGGCGCCGAGGATAGCCGCTGGGCCAACCCTAAGAATTGGCTGGGCGAAGAGGTCCCCGGCGTTCTCTGGGATGGGGTGACCGGCGAACCCGGCTACCCGACGGGCGACACGGCCGTGTTCGGCGCGTCGCCGTTCGCGACGATCGACTGCACGGGGCTATACTCCATCGGCACAGTAAAGATCACGGGCGCAGATGCTCCGGCGTACGTGTTCACCAACGGTTCGGCTCTCGATCCGGATGGATGGGGCGCGTTGCCCATCGAGCCTGTCTCGAACTCCGGAACCGACATAGGCATAGTGATCGATGCGTCGGTGACGAAGGACCAGACGCTCGGCGTCGTCGCGCTCGCGAACCTTGTGAATTCAGGCACGGGCGAGGCTGAAGCCCATCCCGAATGTCTCGGCGACACGTTCCAAATCCGCAACGATGCGGACGTAGCCGTCATCTTCTCGCGTTTCGACTGCGTCCGGCGACGTCCCGGGCAGAATGACAAGTGGCAGAACCTGAACTTGTACTTCAAGGGCATCGGGCGCTACGAGTTCCGCGAGACCATGAAGAGCCACGGCGGAACGTACCCGTTGCTCGGCCTTGCCTCGCCGGGGCCCTTCGACGTAAAATGCGATCTGCCGAAGATGCGTAAAATTCAGCTTTCGGGTTCACATTCGAAATCTACGCTCCGGATCGCCGAGGGATGCTGCGTTTCGTTTGATACGCGCATCAACAGCCCCGGCATCAGCATCTACGGCAAGAATGATCTGACGATTGAGGGGCTGGGGACGTTGCGGTTCTCTGAATACAGAGAAGCCGTCTCATGGGATCGGATGAGCGATTTCACGCTCACAGACACGGCCCGCCTGACGATCGCGTGCCCCGTGACTTGCCTGTCGCATGCTCCAGACTACACGACTCCGTCGCTTCATCTCGTCAATGGATCCGGCACCTTCGTGTGCGCGTCGTCCGCGAACACGATCCCCGGATCCATCGACATGGGCTCTACGTGGGACGGCGTGTTCTCCTTCCCGTCGGTGGCGAATCTCGGCACGATCACTGGCTTCAGCTTCGGTTCCTCGAAGAACGGCGCCCGTGTGGAGTCTACGTCTGCGGCAAGCGAGACGTTCAGCAAGAACCTCATCTACACGAACAGCGTCCGTTCGGTCGTCGCGAACGCCGGATACGGCACGTTGACGGTGGCTTCCGCGGTCTCCGCGGACGAGGTCGGAGCGGGGGCGGTCGCGGAGTTCGCCGGCGAGCGCGGGCCGCTTGTCTTCAGCCCTGCGTTTGCCGGGGCGGCGGTTCCGGGGACGTTCCGCTTTTCGGGGCGCAAGGGCGTTGTGCTGCCGGCATCGACGGTTCTTCCCGCAGGGGTGGCGAAGGTGCAGCTTGCGGACGAAACGTCGCTCACCGTGGAGGGGGCCGGCGTTCGCGCGTTGCCGGAGCTTGAGAACGTGTCGGGCGGCAATCGCGTGTACATCCCGGCGGGCGTGGACCTCACGCTCGCGAACGTGGCGGTGACGGCGGGAACGCTCGATCTCGTGACGGAGAGCCGCACGTCGACGATCACAGTGACGGGGCTTTCCGGCGTGTCCCCCGCAGGGCTGCTCTTCAACGGGCTTCCTGCCGCAATCGGCGCGGACGGGCGGCTCGTGGCGCAGAATACGCCCGTGGACCGAACGATCGCGGCGAGGGGCGACGCGGTCCCGAACGCGCCGTCGGAGGCTATCGGCATAACGGCGGCGGGCGAGGGGGCGAATACGGGCCTCGCGGCGGACGCGACCGAGGTCGCGGCCCTTGTCCACCAGCATGCAGGGCCGGCCGTCATCGAGGTCGGCGCAGGACAGACGCTGACGGCAGGCAAGGTCGTCCTCGACTATGGCGCGGGCGACCTGACCATTGGCTCGCAGGTCGGTCGTGGCGCGCTTAATGCCGCGATCCTCAACAACCGTGACGTGGACCGCACTCTGAGCGTCAACGCGAACGTTCAGCCGATGTCGATAACCGCATCCGGCAAGGGGCGGAAGCTCATCCGGCGCACGGGCGGCGCCGCGACGGTGGGGACCCTCTCCGTCGCGGAGGGAACCACGACGCTCGATGGCGGGCGCTACGAGACGACGGATGAATCCGTTGTCGCAATCACTAACGGGGCGAGGCTCGTCCTTGGGAACGGGGCGATCCTCACCGCGCCTGGCGGCGTGATCCCCGGATCGGAGATCGGAATCAACCTTGCGCAGCAGGGGGAGGGCGTCCTGCAGGTCGAGGACGGCGCCGCCGTCACGAACCAGATAGTCGTAGGCAACGGCACGAAAGGCGGCCTTGCCGTCGGGGCGGTCTATCTGCGCGGCGGCTCGATGAATCCGTGCGCGGTGGTCAACGACAATCGCTGCAATACGATATTCAGGAAGTTTGCCCACACGTACTACGGCATCAGCGGCGGCGAGCTGTCGTTCAACGACAATGTGCATCTCGGCGATGCCGACGGATACGCCAACGGGGTGATCACGCAGACGGGCGGGCTGGCGCTCCACCGCCGCGGGAAAGGGTCGTTCCGCTACGCGCAGGGATACTACGTAAATGCCGACTGGTACCTGTGCGGCGGGTCGTTCTGCGCGGAGAGCGGCATAAACCTCGGCGACTGGGGGTCGTACCACAACTACATGGCCGTGATCACCGTTGACGGCGATGCGACATATTCCGTCACGGGAACGGTGCAGGCCGCGTATCGCAACGACTACGTCCAGCGCAAGAACATTCGCGGGCTCATAAACATAAACGGCAGCGGCGTCTTCGCGGCCGGATCCATCAACCGCAACGACTACTCCTACCCTGCTCCTGGCCTTCGCGCCGACGACAAGATATACGTCAACTTCAACGGCGGCACGTTCCGCGCGCTTGGCGGGAACGCGATCTTCGGCAGCGTCGCGAACACGTCGCACATCGACCGGGTGACGGTCTACGAGAACGGCGCGCGGATCGACGCCAACGGAATGCAGCCGTATCTCTCGGTGCCGATCGAGTCGCCGGAAGGGCTGGGCGTCGCGTCCGTTGACTGGAGCGACGCGCTCCACGGGCATCGCATGGTTGCCGCGCCGTTCGTCAAGATCATCGGCTCGGGCGAGGGCGCGAGCGCCCACGCGCTTCTGGACGAGGAGGCCGGGCGCGTCACGAACATCGTGGTAACGTCGCGCGGCTGGGGCTACGGCCCTGACACGTATGCCGCAGTCTACTACGGCTACGGCTCGAATCCGATTCAGGTGCCGGTGACGCTGGCCGAGAGCGGGTCGGGAGACGTCCGGTTCGTCGGCGCGGGCAGGACGAGCGTCGACGCCGAAAACACCTACACCGGCGCGACCGTCATCGGCGACGGCGGAACCGTTCGGCTCATCCGGTCCGGCGCATTCAATCCGGCTACGCGGCTCGTGCTGGAGGAGACCGGCAAGCTCGACCTCAACGGGCAGACCCAGACGTTCGCCGACATCGAGACGCGCGGCGGCGCCGTGGAGGGAGGCACGCTGCTGGTGAGCGGGCTCGTGGCCGACTTCGCGGCCGCGAAGTCGGGAAGGCCGAAGGATCTCGACCTCTCCGTGTTCGCCTTCACGCCGCAGGCGAAGGTGTCGCTCGAGAACTTCAGCGCGGACGAGCTCGAGCCGAATCGCGGCTACACGCTTGCGAGGTTCTCGGGCCTTGACGGCGTCCCGCCGCTGGATGTCGAGGAGGCCCAGGGGCGGCTGCCCAAGGGCTGGTCGCTGAGGCTCAGCGACAGGAGCCTGCGCCTCGTGCCGGAGAAGGGCCTCGCCGTAGTCATCCGCTAAGGGAGCGCCGAGATGACGATCCTTTCGTTGCTGATGTTGGCGGCCTCCGGTCTGCGCGCCGCCGCCGCGCCGATGGCCGGCGCCGAAGCGGGCGTCGCGGCAAAGATGGCCGACGGACGAACTGTCGCGTTTGACCTTCCGGCGATCGGCGTGTCGTTCGTTCGGATGGTCCCGGAGAATTGATATTGGAACTGAAGGAGAGACCAAGATGAAACGACTGATGCTGACTGTGGCTGCGGCGTGTGCGTGCGCGGCTTTCGCGGAGCCCCTGCCGAAGAGCTTCACTGGCGATGGGGCGAAGGCCGTCTTCGCCAAGAACCCGGGGAACTATGCGTTCCTGCCGTTTGCCGGGAAGACGGTCGACTGGCGCTCGCCGGGTAAGTCCGCCACGCTGCCGCTTCCGACGGGCTGCCCCGACTTCGAGATCGACCGTCCGCGTCCGCACGGCGGGAAGGTCGTGAAGGCCACCGACTTCGGCTTTTCGCCGTCGCACTCGAACAACGCCGCGTGCGTGACGCGCGCGGTCGCCTACGCGAGGGAGATCGGCGCCGACCGCGTGGAGCTCGCGCCGGGCGTCTACCGCTGCCACGACATGGAGGGCGTCGTCGTCTCGGACACGCGGGACCTGCTGATCGACGGCAAGGGCGCGTGCCTCGTCTTCTACCGGCCGAGCATCGCGCGCGACGTGTCGTACTGGGAGGTCGAGATCTCTACGGACTACGGTTCGTTCCGTCTCCTGAACAACGAGCGGCTGGAGATCCGCGACCTGAACGTCGACTGGGACTGGGAGGTCGACCCGCTCGCCGAGCGCGTGCGCCTCGTCGACGTCCATCTCGACGACCGTGACGACCGATCCTACTGGGAGTTCGACTTCATCGACTACGACCGCCATCCGACCTATCCCCGGCACATGCCGATCCAGACACTCTCCGACCTTTCCGAGGAGCTGGTGGACGGCTGGCGCACGCGGTTCGCCGAGACGGGGGGCTGCCGCTACTTCAGCACGCACGAGGGAAGCCACGGCATGAAGATGGAGTGGCTGTCGCCGAACCGCGCGCGCTTCTATCCGATGGTGCGTCCGACGGCGCACGGGACATACATCCACGAGAGCTACGACAAGGTCGTATACAACGGCGGCAAGAGCCGCAACCGCCTGACGGTCGAGAGCGGCTACAAGCTTCGCAAGGGCCGGCTCTACCGCCTTGCGCACTACTACGTCGGCAAGAACTGCTTCGACATGCTCTCGAACCGTCACCTCACGCTTGAGAACGTGAACGTCTACTCGTGCCGCGGCGACGCATTCCACATCGAGGGCTCGCAGCACCACTGGCAGCTCGTGAACGTGGCCGTGTGGCCGCCGCGGGATCCGGCGGCGGCGGGCGGCGGACCGCGCGTGCGCCCGATGACCACGTCTCTCGACGTGATGCACATCGGCTGCTCGAAGGGATGGTCCAAGCTCATAGGCTTCAGGTGCACGATGAACCAGGACGACCACGCGAACTTCCACGACCGTTTTTCGGCATTGCGCAAGACGGGCCCGTGCGAGGCCGTCATCACGCAGGGTCGCGGCAACAAGTACTTCCGCGCCGAGGTGGGGGACGAACTCGACTTCCGCAACCTCGACATGACGCCGATGGGCTTCACGGCCAGGATAACGGCCGTGGTGAACGACGAGTACCTGCGCTTCGACCGCGACCTGCCGGAGGGCCTCCGCAAGGCGGACGCGTTCGTGTTCAACCGGGCGCGCGGCACCGACAACATCCTCGTCAAGGACTGCCACTACGACAGCTGCTGGGGCCGCTTCCTGATGCTCGGCCACAACGTGACGTTCGAGAACTGCCTGTGGGAGAACGGCATCGCCTCGGCGGTGCTTGTGCAGGAAGGGCTCAACTACGGCTACTGGGCGGAGGGCTTCGGCGCGGGCAACGTGGTCATCCGCAACTGCCGGTTCAGGGAGCTTCAGAAGTTCAACCGCGCATCGTTCGCCGGCGTGGTGCAGGATCTCTTTGTCGGGGCCAACCTGATCGACCACTACAAGGAGCTCGACACGCCGCCGGATCCGTCGATCATATCGGGAGTCCTCGTGGAGAACTGCACGTTCGAGAATCCGCGCGGCGCGGTGTGGCACGCGCGCAACGGGGAGAACCTTACGTTCAGCAACAACACCATCGACCTTACTCGAGGAGATCCGAATGGTTTGCCGTACCGTGGAAGCGTATTTGTGGAGGAGACTACGCGAGATGTCGTCGTTTCCGGCAACCGCCTCATCGGAACTGGCGAAGCGGGGCTGATCATCTCCCGTGAGGCTGGGGCCACGCCGTCGTTCGTTGTACGGGAACGGGAGGGTCGCGCTCCTGCGCGACCGAAGATAGACAAAGCCGTTGCCAATTGATTTCCTATCCTATTGCGTTTTGTTTTTTTTTTGTATTATTCGTACCAATAAAAACAATACAAGGGAGGACTGGTCATGAAAGAAAAAAAAATAGACTCGGAAGCAATGTCCCGCACTTGTCCCTGGGAGGAATATTCCGCCTGAGGGAACTGGCGCCGCCGCTTCTTGCGGTTGGCTGCGCCGCCGGGCTCGTCCGATCTGCGTTGGCCGAGACGTGGACTTTGACACAGGATTGCGGCAGATACGAATGGAACACGGCCACATACAGCCAGAAGTACTGGACTGACTCAAACGGGGCGAATGGCGAAGACACCGCCGTCTTGGCGGCTGGCGACGATTACAGGTTCTCCAAGATTCTGCGCCTGTCGCCTGCCGATGACTATGCGTTCCCGGGCGCATCGCTGACGATGCTCCATGGCGGCACGATGAGCTGGTCGCAGTCAAAGCCGATGGCTTGCGGGAACCTGATCGCCGAAGGCGGGACGCTGGAGGTGTATACCTACCTTAGCGATGGTCCGGCGAATAGCGGCTACAACTATTCATACCTTACCTTGAAAGGCAAGATGACGGTCCTCGCGACGGCAGATGCGCCACTGCGCTGCATTTCGCAGTATAACAGCACTGGCGGGCGGATATGTGCTGCGGTGCATGGCTCGCAGGATGCGGCGATATCCATCGGCGGAGCCGGTTCCAAGGCGAGAAAGGGATCTCTCTGGACGTTTGAAGACACGGAAAACTACTTCGGTGAGATCCGGGTGTCTGGAACAGAAGAGGAACTGACTGGCTATCCGACATCTACCCTGTATGGCCCATGGTATCACTATGGGCTTAGGTTCAGCGCGACGGAAATGCCCGGTACCGTGCGCATCGGCGGCAGGAACGCGGCGCTGTACCTCCCGGATGCCGGCAATGATTCCACTCTCGGTACGCTCGAACTGGAGGACAAATCGATCCTCCGCTTCGACTATTCTTCTTCCGCTCCGCATAACGGCACATACTCCGTCGCCGGCAGCCTGATTTTGGGCGGTGCCGTGACGGTTCGCGCCGTATACGGGCCAACGACATCGGTCAACACTGGCACACGCCCCGTCGAGACGCCGCTAATGACCGGTCCGGCAGGGACGCGCATAGACGCTTCGAGGTTCATATTCGATCCAAACACAAACTACCTCAAGGCGGCGTCGAACGGCAACGTCTATCCGCAGTCCATGACGTTCAAGACCGTGACGGATGGCGAAACCGACCGCGACACGCTGTATGCCGTGGTGAAGCCAATGCTTGTGAAGAAGGGGACGTGGAGCTTTGGCGCGACATCCGGCTCGTACGCATATGCCGACATCACGCTTGCCGAAGGGCTTGAGATTACGTGGGCATACGACCCGGCGAACGACTCGGTGGAAAAGCAGCGCACGGCATTTCTCGACGTTGACGACGAACTCGTGGTAGAGGATGGGGTGATCGTGAGGCTCAAGTACAGGCCCGTCGCGTCGTCGGGCGGCAACGAGACCACGAACGTGGTGTTGAGGGGCCCAGTAGGCACGAGGATCGATCCTTCTAAGTTCACGTTCGTCCCGGATGAGGCGTACGAGGCCGCATCGTACGACACATATCCACAGAGGGCGCACCTGATCGTGACTACGGATGAAGACGGCCGCGATTCGCTTTGCGCCGTAGTCGAACCGATGGTCGTTTCCGTCGCGGGCGATCCTTCCTCCGAAACGGAGCCGCCACAGAATGTGACCGCAACCGTCTTCGAGGACGGATCGAAATGGAGCGACGGCAGGGTGCCGCACGGAGATGCGCATTACGTGCTTAGGCATTGCGGCAACTTCCCGGTGCAGACTCCTTCCTACGTGTTCCCGGGAAAGACGCTGTTCCATGTCACCCACTACACGGTGCAGAGAAAGACGTGCGACTTGACGATCTCCAACCTCGTGAGGACTGCGGGCAACTCGCATTCGATGGGCATTGGCGGATCAACGATTGATCTCCGTGGCGGACTTACGCTGAAGAACAACCTTAACGTGACCACTTATGCGAGCGACAGGCTGAACATCCATTCCGACATCGATGGAGGCTACGACATCAGGATGACGCCGTTCTGGTCTACGTCATGGGCCGGATACCTTGGACTGTATGGCGACAACTCGAAGTGGACAGGAAAGCTTGCCATAAGCCTGTATGCCGGTGTCGGCAAGACGGACTACGGTCCCGGGAGGTGCTGCAACATACTCATCCGCGATGGACGGGCGCTTGGAGGCGCATTGCCTGAACTCGCATATGACGCAGTGTACCTCAACCAGCGCGCGACGCTCCACGCCGAGACGAACCTCACGCTATCCGCCGACGTGAACCGTGGCATATGGGTGACCAACGTCGCGGCCATGGCCGTGGCCGAAGCCTGCGAGATGAAGGTCTATTGGCCAGTCACTCTTGAAGGCAGGCTGATCAAGTCCGGCGCGGGTACGCTCTCGCTTGGAGGGGCGATGAAGTTCGTGGATGGTGCAGGGAACGTGACGGACGAGCCTCCCGCCGATGAGACTCGCCGGGTGATCTCGCTGGAAGATGGGGTTATCAAGCCATTGTCGGCCACCAGTCTTGATGGTGCGACCGTTGTCGCGTCAGCCGGCACGAAACTCGTCTTCGACCTGAATCCTGCGGATGCGGAACTCAAGGCTTATGGAATCCGTAACGTAAAGACCAAGACGCCGTTCGCCAGGGCCGACGGCAATTCGGCGAAGATACCGATTGAGCTTGAAGGCCTTACGGACGATGCGTTGGCTTCACTTGCGGGCGGCAATGGTCTCGGCCTCGTCACGGTTGACAGTTCCGTTGCAAAGGATGTCGCGGCGGCGGTCGACTTCGGCCCCGTCAGGACCGAGAAGCATGTAGGCTTCGTCGAGCGCGATTCGTCAACGATTCCCGGCGAGACGACGTTCAGGATCAGGTTTAAGGCGCGCGGCGGGATGTCCGTGGTCATTCGGTAGCGCAGAATAGGCATTTGAAAAGAAAGGATACATGGCATGAAAGTGACGAAATTGTTGTTGGCCTGGGGATGTGCGTTGTCGGCAGCGGCATCGCTGTCCGCGGCGGATGGCGAGGTGCGGGCCTCGTCGTTCGGCTGGAACGCCGAGGATGCGACCGCATGCCTTCAGGCGGCGCTCGATTCCGGCGCGAAGAGGGTGGTCGTGGATCGCCAGAAAGGCGACTGGATCGTGCGCCCGATCTACGTCAATGCTCGCGGAATGGAGGTCGTCTTCCAGGACGGCGTGACCGTCCGCGCCAAGAAAGGGGCGTTCAAGGGCCGCAGCGACTGCCTCTTCCAGATAAAGGGCACGTCCGCAGACATAGTTATGCGAGGCGAAGGGAACGCGACGCTCGCCATGAACAAGGCCGACTATCAGGATCCCGAGCGATATGCTTCGGCGGAATGGCGCTCCACCCTTGAGATATACGGACGCGGCGTTACGGTGCGCGACCTCACGCTCCTGTCGTCTGGCGGAGACGGCGTGTACGTGAACGGGGCGCAGGACGTTGTCCTTGAAAACCTCGTCTGCCGAGACCACCACCGCCAGGGCATAAGCGTGATTGCGGCGAAGAACCTCGTCGCGCGCCGGTGCGAGTTCTCAGGCACTTGGGGTACGCCGCCTGCGTGCGGAATAGACCTTGAGCCGAACCACAACAGGAACTTCTTCGAGAACATAGTTTTCGAGGACTGCACCTTTGCCGAAAACGCCTCAAGCGGCATCCTGCTGCATCTCGGGGCGCTGGATCCCACAAGCGCACCCGTGTCGATTGCGTTCCGAAGGTGCACTGCGAGCGGAAACAAGGGATATGGGATCACGGTGTACGTCGCCTCTCGCAGCAACTCGGCGCGCGGCGAAGTGCTGTTTGATGGCTGCCGCGTCCTCGGGAACGCCGGAGGCCCGCTTCGGCTCGTGAACGTCCTTTCGGGGGACGACAGGCTAAAGGTTTCTTTCCGCAACTGCGACCTTGATGGCCGCGACAGCGCTGGCGCGGGCGTTGCGTTCAACGGCAACATACCGTTCAGCCTCGGGAACGTCTCGTTCGAGAACACCACGCTCCACCTTCCCGAGAAGGGACGCGACTTTGACTTTGCGGCCCTGCCGGGCGCGGGGCTGAAGAACGTGTCGGGGTCTCTGGCCGTGGATCGCGGCGGCAGCGTGGCGCAGGTCGATATGGCGGCCTGGGCGTCGCGGTTCAAGGAGGATCCGTCGGCGTTGAGCTTCGAGACCATGCCCATCGACTACCGCGCCTTGCGTCCCGCGACGAAGGCGAAGCGCCTTGCGAAGCCCGTGCGCACGGGCAACCTGCGCGGACGGTTCACGTTCGTGCAGTACCACGGCGAGGCGGGCGAGTATCCGATACGTTTCCGCTGCAAGCCATTGGGCAGGAAGTCGAACAGCGTGACGGTTCAGCTGCGCGATGCGGTCGGCACGGACCTCGGAAGGTTCTCGTTCACGGATCTCGACTACACCCATGTCGCGAAGGTCAAGGGGAAAAACGTTACCCGCTTCGAGGTCCATACGGATTCCAGCGTAGACATCGAGTCGGAATGGCCCGGCCAGGGCGTGGAGGCGGTGGGCGGCGTTCCGCTCTTCGCGCCCGGCAACCGGCGGTACTACTTCTTCGTTCCTGCGTCCGGATCGGACGTGTGCGTGATGCTCAAGCCCGAGGAGGCGATGAGCGCTGCGCTGCGCGACGCCTCCGGGGCGGCGGTCGCGGAGAGGGGCTTCAGCACGAAGCCAGACATCCTGCGCGGCAAGAAGGCGTCAGGCCAGGCCGAGGTGTGGTCGCTTTCGGTCCCGAAGGTGGCGGAGGATGCCCTCTTCCGCATCGGAGCGCCCGCGCTGCCGATCGTCACGCAGGATCCCGAGGCGATGCTTGTCCTTCAGTGACGATAGGTGTTAGGTGATAGGTTTCAGGTGTTAGGTTTCATTTACGATTTACGATTTGCGATTGCATTTGAGGATTTGGGGATTTTGCCATTTCTTTGGAGGGCGGTTGTCCCCAACCGCCGCCCTTGCATCCACCGGTCGCAGGCAACGGTCGCAACAAGTGCGACCCTCCCGCGCCTTGCACGACGGCGAGGGCGCACCCCTCTTGCGACCGCTTGCGCGGCTCACTTCGTTCGGGGGATATGTCGCCACTGCCCACTACATCTCTACACTTCTACACGGCCATTCTTCACACGACGGCGAGGGCGCCGTCGCTACAATGCCACACGACGGCGAGGGCGCACCCCTCTTGCGACCGCTTGCGCGGCTCGCCTTGCTCAGGGGATATGTCGCCACGTGTCGTGGGAATGGCCGCGTAGAAGTGTAGAAATGTAGATGGTAGTGGGTGGCGGATAGTTGGGTGGATGGTAGATTTGACGCCACGGTTCGACATTCTGCTATAATGTGCGGCATGGAAAAGCTCGCGACAGACATCAGATGTCTTTCGCATTTGCCGTGGACGCAATTGTCTTTACCAGGCAAGATTTCCATGTTGGATGCGCTAACCTGTTCGACTCATCCTGCATCTATATAGGAACATGGACATATGGGTCGAGATTGCGCAAGACAGTGAACGCGGCGTTCGGCGACTGGTCGCCGAATATGGCGAACGGTTGCTGACGGCGGCAGTTCAGATCACCAAGAACCATTCGGATGCGGAGGATCTTGTGTTTCGCACATTCGAGCAGGTTGTGCGCAAGATCGACACCTATGCGGGCAACAGTTCCTTCTACACATGGATCTACCGCATACTCGTGAATTTCAGGCGCATGGATCTGCGGAAAAGGGATACTCGCACGCTGGTTCTGTCCGATGAGTTGCCGGACTGCGAAGATCCGGCTCCAGACCCGGCGGAGCGGCTTGCCATGAAGTCATCCGCCGCCGATGTCAGGGCGGCGGTGGCGAAGCTCCCGGAAACGCTTCGTACGGCTGTTGTGCTGCGCTATTTTGCGGAGCTGGATGTAGCGCAGGTGGCAGAGGCGCTTGGAATCTCCAAGGGGGCGGCGAAGGTCCGGCTTTTCGCGGCGCGAAGGCGTCTTGCCCAAATCCTTTCGCTAACCGATGCGGGCAAGGGCGCATCTAATGGTAAGGATGGAGGCGATGGACAGATTTGAGGCATTGATTCGCGATGCGCTTCAGGACGAAGCTGCGTGCGTTCGTCTGCCGGACGGTTTTTCCGGGCGACTGTTGCGCAGGCTTGGCGTGTCTTCACACCGGGCGCGGTGTCGGCCGAACGTCTTTGGACGCATGCCACGATGGGCAAAGATGGCGGCCGCCGTGGCGCTCATGGCGAGTTTCGCTGGCTTCGCCGCATGGATTGGCGTGATGCATTCGGGTCCGTCGTACGTGCAGGAAGAGTCTTTGGCCGGCGGCGCTCCAGAGACGGAGGCTGTTTCAAAACAGGGGGAGAATACGATGATTGCGAGAAAGATGGCCACCATTGTCGGGGCGGCGATGGTCTCTGTCGCTGTGCCGGCGGAGGAGTTGACGAGCGAACCGACTTTTGTGTTTCTGAGGCCGGAGACGAGTTCCTTCTGGAACACGGCGACCAACAACACTATGACGGTGCCGATAGACTACCCAAATGGAGCCACGCGGGCGACCCTTGAGGTGACGGGCATCGACTACAGGCGAGTGTACACAGACATCACGGACAATAAGTTCACGTTCGAGATGCCTGCCCCGGTTTCGCCTAAGACCGAGAATGTCTACGACCTTTCCTTGACGTTTGATGATGTGGCGAGGACTACGCGCACGGCGAAGCTCGGTCTGGTGCAGAGCCTTTCGCCAGATGCGGAGGGGACTACGCGCTGCCTTGCGCCATCTGAGGCGAAGGTATGGAAGAAGGTGCAGGGGCGCACGGTGCTGCCGATTCCATACGGCACAACCTCGTTCACGGTAAATGGCGTCGAGACCGATACTGGTCTCGGTGGTGCGCAAGGCTGGTATGCCTTGCGTCGGGTCGGTTCGGATGAAAGCGTAACCCTGTCGCTTGTGGCGGATGGCGTAGAATACATGGCGTCGCTTCTTGGCAGTACGGGGATGATGGTGATCTTCAGGTGAAAACGAAAGGGATGTTGAAAATGAACAGGATTGTAGTGTTTGCAGTTTCTGCAGTCGTTGCGCTGACGGCCCAGGCCGCGAAGATCGAACAGATCATAGTCCGCCAGCAGTGGCCGTGGTCTACGGACATCAAGGTCGAATACAGGCTTTCGGGCCTTGAGGCCGGGAGGTCTGTGGATCTGGTTGTAAAGGCGTATGACGGAGGCGTGGAGCTGGACGCTTCCCGTCTGGCGCAGTCGATCAAGGGTGCCGTTCATGGCATCGTGAAAGGGCAGGAGGTCGGCTCGTTCACGATTGACCCGATCAATGCCTTTGGCGGCGACAAGGTGGCGATTGCCGATTTCTCAGTTAAACTGTCAGCTGTCGATACCCCCGCCACAATGGAGGAGGTATTGTATCGCGTGTACGATCTTGATGACGGTTCCGTGGAGTCGGTGACGCGCATGGACCTTTTGAACGGCAAGAAGGGATCCATCGTGACCGACTACAGGATGTTTGGGGCGGATATGGTGACGCCAAGCGAATTGGCGGGCGATTTCCTTGTCTGGACGGAAGTGACGAACAATCCAATCTACAAGACCTCGAAACTGGTCATGCGCAAGATTCCCGCAGGAGGAAAGGTCTGGCTGTGTGGCGATCCGGAAGGCTCCCTTAAGAACGGATTGGGACTTGTCGAACGCAAGTACGTGAAGTTGACCCAGGACTATTTTGTTGGCGTGTTCGAGATCACACAGGCGCAATTCAAAAAGATACAGGGTAATAATCCGAGCAGTTTCAATGCGGCTTCCGATGCCGTCTTCCGTCCTGTAGAGATGGTGGCACGTCCGGATGTACACGGCAACCATAACAAGGCCACGACGGCCGCCTACAGGGGTGTGCTGACCGGAGAGATAGTCTGCTGGCCGACGAACTCCATCCTTCACGATGTCGGGAAAACGACCTTCATGGCGAACATGCGCTCCAAAACAGGCGTGGAGTTCGACTTCCCGACAGCGGCCCAGTGGGAGTTCGCGTGCGGGGCGTATTCCGCTACGGCGCTCTATAGTGGCGTGCCGCAGTCGCAAGAGGCCCTGAACGTCTTGAGCTGGAACAACAGCAATTCTGATGGAGAGACGCATCCTGTCGGCCTTAAGGCGCCGAATGGCTTCGGCCTCTACGATATGCTCGGCAATGTGGCTGAGTTCGTGCATAACATTGGCCCTTCGCCTGTCGCGGGCGCCTCTTCCGGTGACGGGTCAAGCGCGGACAATCCGGCTGTCGATCCGATTGGCTCCGATGACGTCGTGGCGATGATAGAAAAGAATGAAGAGGTGTCCAATCGTCAGGTGCGCGGCGGCTCGTACACCGGCATGTCGGGGACATGGCAGGATCATCGCACGGCGAGTTCTTGCGGATTCTACGCATGGTGGGCCAAGCACGAGTGGGTTGGCTTCCGTGTAGTGTGCCCGGTCGATGCCCAGTGGCCTCGGTGAAAAGTACTGTGACCATGAATAAGGCTGTCGTTGCGTTAGTCTGTGTGGTCTTGTCGGCGTTCGCCTACGCTGAAGCGCCGCGCCACGTGCGCCGCTTCCACAAGACGATCTACCTTGCGGAGCTTCCGCTCAACACGACCTACGGCAACGGCAACACCTGGACCGGGTGGACGGGGCGTTGGGTGGACTGGCCGCTGATGGTGGATCGGTCAATCCCCTATGTCGAGGGCATCCAGTACCGCGTGACATGGCCGGATCTACGGCGGACGCTGACGGAAATGGGCCTGGGGGGAATGGACGGGGCGACATTCAACGTTGCGTTGCGCGAAAACGGACTGCTGATCGCCGCCGCGCTGGCGCGCGGCGAGAAAATCCCCGTCATGACGGTGCCTGACTATCCGCCGTGCAAGCGGGAAGACGGCTATGTGACGCCGGACAAGGAGGATGAGCCGTGGTTCGCGCCGGCCTTCTTCAACGGGAACGGCCTGTTCTTCGAGGGCAAGCCGCTCGTTACGTCCTTCTGGACTTTCCGGACGAATCGGAAGGAGATTGACGAGCGCTGCGCCTACATCAGGAAAAAGTACGGGGACTTCTGGTTCGTCCCGGATGTCAACCTCTTCTCGCCGTCGTCGTGGCGGGTTCGTATTCATTCCGGCGAAAGCATTTCCGCTGCGGATATCGAGGGTGCCAAGGAGCGTCTGCGGACGATTCTCCGGTATGCGGACGGCGCGCGCTACTGCGCGTACAACGCCATCACGGAAGTATTCGACGGCGAGCGGTCGTTCGACGCATCCTTTTTCCGCCAGTATGTGAAGCCGAGGATCCTTGAGGTCTATGCCGAGCCCGAGTTCAAGGGCAAGTTCCTTGCGATGAACGTCGGCATGGGGCATGACAACACGTACGTGGGCGGACAGATCGACTCGTCGAACGGCACGAAGACCCTGCGCGACTCGCTCGCTTGCGCATTGGAGCTCGACCCTGACTTCATCACGTTCTTCGAGTGGGACGAGTGGAACGAGAACACCGGCATCCGTCCGACCCTCTGGAACTCCTTCGCCGCGCGGCGCATCGTACGGGCGATGAAGGCGGAGGCGGAGGGGCGACCTCCAGAGCCTCCGCTCACTGGCGACGATACCGCCATCCCGAACGTCATCCTGTCGTTCCGCAAGACGCTCGCGCTCGGCGATTCGCTCCGATTCGAGCTGCTGTCCGTGCCGGATGCGGCGGCGCAGGGGACGGCCGAACTCCAGTTGACGCTGCGGGACGAGAACGGGCAGATTCTCGCGACGCTGCCGAAGGTCGAACTGGACTTGACGAAGATGGACGAACGGCGCGTCAAGTGGGACAGCGCCTTGGCGGGCGACGCCTGCGCGATCGTGCCGGAACTCGAAATCACGTGGAACGGACGCCGCCGCGTCTGGCGCGACGGACTGCCGTTCGCCGAGGTGCGTCCGACGGCCAACTGGGACCGCAAGTGGGTGCTGATGCCGTTGCGCGACCTCATCGACGGGGCGGTCTGCTCCGTCGAGCCGGCCGGCTTCCGCGACGGGACTACGCGCATTCGCGTGAAGGCCGATTCGCCGCAGGTCATAGACCGGCTGGAGATCGTTGACGGTGGCGACATCGTCTATTCAATGAGTGGCGACGAGCGACAGGCGTTCCGCGAAGACGAAGACCATTATGTGTTCTCGTCCATGAACTTCTGCTCGGTCTATACGCAAAAGGGCGCGACGATGTCGATCGAGGGCGTCGGCGACGCGGAGTGGATGCTCGGGACCAACCGGACACATGGACTCAGCCGCAAGCTGTTTCCACAGGCCGTGTGCACCGTCGATACATATGTGCGCATCCTCAAGCGCGGGGCGACGAACGCGGTGCTGAAGCTCGACTGGCCGGAAATAGGAAAGTTCGAGGTGCAGCTGAAGAAGGTTCTTGAGAACGGCGTCTACTCCATTTCTGGGACGAACGGCTTCTGCATGGGCGTCCACCGGTTCAACCGACAGGCGGCGTTCTTCGCGCCGGTCAACGCCCGCCGCGCGGAGAGCGTGGCGGACATCGTGCCGGATCTGCCGGTCTCCGTTATCGGCGGACACGCCATTACGGCGGACGGCAAGATCTGCCGGTCGAAGCCGATTGTGGTGGGTGCGCGTGGCGGTGAAAGGCAGGCAATCACGGTATGGAGCGAGGAGCAGAAGAAGGCCGTGGCGGTCGAGGTCGACAAGGCGCGTCTGCCGCGCCTAGCCTATGACGTGTCCGGCCTACGGACTGGCACCGTGGCGGGAAGCGGCTATGGCTGGGCCTACAACGGCATCCTTGGCGGATCTACCGCCGTCGGCACACGCCGCAACCGGGGCGGCGACTCGCGCCAGCACTGCTGCACAGAGGAGCGCCAAGGCAAGCCGTCCCGCGCACCTTCCGTCGCGGGCGAAGGCTGTCGGGCCGAGATGCATTTCGACGGGACAGGCACGTATTTCGTGATGCCGGGCGGCGTAATCCCGACGACCTGCGCCTATCGGTTCTCCTTCGAGTTTTGCCCGGAGGATCCGGCGCGTGAGCAGGAGATATTCGGTTGCGGTTTCGGCAACCCTACGCTCTGGGGCGTGATCGGCTACCTCAAGATCGTCGATGGTGGCTTCGTCAGCGGGAAAGGGCTCTCCCTGCATGAGTACGGGGATGCGCTGTTCCGCTCGAAGGGCAAGGTGAAGAAGGGCGAATGGAACAGGCTGGAGATCGTGTCTGACGTGGATACGCTTGAGATGTTCCTGAACGGCGAGAGCGCTGGGAAGGTCAGGCTTCTCCAGCCGGGGCGCTCGAATTCCAATTGCTGGTTTGGCGGGCGTCCGAAGGAGCTGTTCAAGGGCTCGATTCGCGACATCAGGATTCGGCACGGGAGATAGCTTGCGGCTGATGGCGTTTTTGCTGGCGGGTTACCGCGTGTGCCTCAACTTCAGTCAGCCAGGGACGTGGCAAGGACGATGTACTTATTGCCGACCTGTCGGCAGGTGTAGTCAGGCTCGGATGCCACCGCAATCGCCTCGGAACCCAGTGCCAGTTTCGCGTATTCATTCATCTTGATTTCCTTTCCCGTTTCTTCTCGCGTCGTCGTTTTGCCTCACGCAGAGGTTGAGTAGGTAGAGGATTCGTCGTTTCGCGCGTCGCCGTTTTGCCTCACGCAGAGGTTGAGTAGGTAGAGGATTCGTCGTTTCGCGCGTTGTCGTTTTGCCTCACGCAGAGGCGCGGAGAGGCAGAGAGCGCAGAGATTGATTGGGTTGAGAGGGGGTCGTGAGGTTGAGCGGGGTTCATGGGGTTGAGTGGGTAGAGGATTCGTCGAATCCGTTGACGACCCGGACATAGCCATCGACAAGTTTCTCCATGCCGAAGTTGACGAGCACCCCAAGCGGGAGATTCATGGCGACAAGATACGTCTTGACATGTTTCAAGAAGAGGGGACTCATCTTCTCCACAGCTTTAAGCTCCACAACGATTCTCTCGTCCACAAGCAAGTCAACCCGGAATGCGTCTTCGAGCGTCATGCCCTCGTATTCGAACGACACCGATTTCTGCCTCTCGACCGAATGGCCTCGCTTCAGGAGTTCCGCCTCAAGCAACCGCTCATAAACAGACTCCAGCATCCCCGGTCCAAACTTCCGATGGATCTTTATCGCGGCATCAAGGATGTCGCCGGTTATCTCGTTCTCCGTCATCGTCTCAACATTCCTCTCTGCGCTCTCCGCCTCTCTGCGGCTCTGCGTGAGGTTCCCTCCCCCACCCGCCACCGCCTTGAAACGCCACCCTTTTGCCGGCCATAGCATCGTGTGACGTCATTCGCATTCTCCTTTCCGTTCGTTCGAGAGAGAGATTCGTGAAAAGAATTTCCAGAGCGGTGCGGCCATGAGGGACTGCACGAAAGCGCCGCGTTCGAGCAAGGTGCGCACCTCGTCCGGCGTGTGCAGGCTCCACGAAAGGTCTTCGCCCGCGTCGAGGTGCGGAACGTCCGTCGCCCGGACGCCGCGCGCGACGTAGCAGTACGTGATGTTGTTGAAGGCCGCCGGATTGCCGCTCGCCTGCATCAATTCCTCCCAGACGCCGCCGGAGAATCCTGTCTCTTCGAGGAGTTCGCGCTGGGCTCCCGCGAGGGGCGTGGGATCCGTCTTCTCGACCACGCCGGCTGGAATCTCCCAGCAGACGCGGCCGATACCGTGCCGGTACTGGCGCACGAGGACGATGCGCCCGTCCTCCGTCACGGGAATGACGTTCACCCAGTCCGGGTACTCGAAGACGAAGTATTCGGGGATGACGTGTCCGTTGGGCAGTTCGACGGTATCCTGCCGCACCGTCAGCCACGGCTTCGAGAGGATGTGTCGAGATGCCCGGACTTTCCATTGTTCACGCCGAGGCAGAGAGCGAGAAGGCGTTGGGGTTTTCACAGGGTCCATTCTGAGACCTCCTTATTTCAGGCTCTCGCCCGCGATGCGCTCATTGAACCACTTGATGCGCTGCGGATCCTGATGGTCGATGAGCGTCCGTTTCGTGGATTCATTCATCTTGATTTCCTTTCTCGCTTCTTCTCGCGTCGCCGTTTTGCCTCACGCAGAGGTTGAGTAGGTAGAGGATTCGTCGTTTCGCGCGTTGTCGTTTTGCCTCACGCAGAGGCGCGGAGAGGCAGAGAGCGCAGAGATTGATTGGGTTGAGAGGGGGTCGTGAGGTTGAGCGGGGTTCATGGGGTTGAGTGGGTAGAGGATTCGTCGAATCCGTTGACGACCCGGACATAGCCATCGACAAGTTTCTCCATGCCGAAGTTGACGAGCACCCCAAGCGGGAGATTCATGGCGACAAGATACGTCTTGACATGTTTCAAGAAGAGGGGACTCATCTTCTCCACAGCTTTAAGCTCCACAACGATTCTCTCGTCCACAAGCAAGTCAACCCGGAATGCGTCTTCGAGCGTCATGCCCTCGTATTCGAACGACACCGATTTCTGCCTCTCGACCGAATGGCCTCGCTTCAGGAGTTCCGCCTCAAGCAACCGCTCATAAACAGACTCCAGCATCCCCGGTCCAAACTTCCGATGGATCTTTATCGCGGCATCAAGGATGTCGCCGGTTATCTCGTTCTCCGTCATCGTCTCAACATTCCTCTCTGCGCTCTCCGCCTCTCCGCGCCTCTGCGTGAGGTTCCCTCCCCCACCCGCCACCGCCTTGCAGCGCCACCCGGGAGATGTTCCCCTCGCGCGCAATCGCCGCAAAGTACCTGATATGCCTTAGTTCCATGACGCGTAATGTACCACGGCAATGTAGAACTGCCAATTATGAAAATGCAAAATCAATAACTAACCGTAATGTCACGCGAATGGCGGCATCGCATGATTTTGGATGTCGTTCGCCCGTCCATTGGGGCGATTGCCATAGCGGTTTTCGGGCAATTTCAAGAAACAATTATCATTGTAATTTGAAACCTGTGGATGTTATGGGATGCCCGGTTTTGGTACAATGTCGCGCATGTGGTTTTAGGGCCTTGGAGGCTTTGCGGATGTCTCCAAAATGAGAAAGGATCAAATGCAATGGAGATCGGAAACAGGCTGTTTGACAATCTGAAGGCGGGTAGAGCGTCCATCGGTTGCGTGGTGACGATGAGCGACCTGATCGTGGGCGAGCTTGCCGGCGACTGCGGGATGGACTTCTGCTGGATCGACGCGGAGCACGCGCCGCACACGATCCAGGACGTGCAGAGGCACCTGATCGCCTTGCGCGGCACGGGCTGCGCGGGTCTTGTGCGCGTCCGTGCCGACGAGCCGATGCTGATCAAGCCGTACCTCGACCTTGCGCCGGACGGCATCATCGTGCCGATGGTAAACACGCCCGAACTCGCCGAGGCGGCCGTCGCGGCTTGCCGCTATCCGCCGACGGGCGTCCGTGGATGCGGCGTTCGCCGCGCCGTGCGCTACGGGGCCGTCGATTTCTTCGACTACGTGAAGGCGTCCGAGAAATGGCCGCTCGTCATCTGCCAGATAGAGCATGTCGATGCGGTGAAGAACATCGACAAGATCCTGAAGGTTCCCGGCATAGATTCGTTCTGCATAGGCCCGTGCGACCTCTCCGGCTCGATGGGCATCCTGAACCAGATGGACAATCCAGAACTCAACAGGGTGATTGACGAGATTGCCATGAAGATAAAGAAGGCGGGCAAGATCCTTGGCACGGCTGCGGGCGACTTCCCGCGCTGGAAGGCGCGTGGCGTCGACTGGTTCGCCGGCACGAGCGACTGGGGCGCGATGGCGGCGGGCATCCGCGCGTTTCGCGCGGCGTGCGAACAGGCGTAAGAAGGAAAAGCGAGAATGAGAAAAGTAAGATTGGTGACAAGCGGCGAGGATCGGCTGCCAGCCGGAACGGCGGAAGAGCTGCGTACGTTCTGCGATTTCAGGGCGCAGCGGTGCGAGACGCCGGAGGCGTTGCTCGCGACGTTTCCGGACGCGGAAGTCCTCTGGATGTTCGGGCCGAACCTTTGCCTGAAGCCAGAAGCGCTGGAGGAAATGCCGTCCGTCAAGGCGCTGCTGCGTTCAGGCTCCGGATTGGATTCTCTTCCTTGCGATTGGGCGAAGGCGCACGGCATCGGCGTCTACAACACGCCGGAGTCCATCGCCGAAAGCGTTGCGGAGCATGCCGTCGCGCTTCTCGTCAGCTACATCCGCCAGATTCCGCAGTACAACGCGCGGGCGAAGGCCGGCTATGAATGGGGCAAGATCGAGGGGATGGACTGGCACATCTCGCACCGCACGCTCGGCTTGATCGGCTACGGCAACATTGCGCGGCGTGTCGAGAAGATGATGGGCGGCTTCGACATGAAGACGCTGCACTACGACCCGTTTGCGCCGGATTCGACCGACTTGGAGACGCTGTTGAAGGAAAGCGACTACGTGAGCATCCACTGCCCGCTCACGTCCGATACGAAGGGACTCATCGACGCGCGGCGGCTGAAGCTGATGAAGCCGCACGCTATTCTCGTCAATACGAGCCGGGGGCCTGTGATCGACGAAGAGGCTCTTGCGGACGCACTCGACGTGGGGACGATTGGCGGTGCGGCGATTGACGTAATGTGCGACGAGCCGCCGGACGTGAAGAGCCGTCTTCTTCGGCATCCGAAGTGCCTCGTGACGCCGCACGTCGCGGCGTTCTCGTGCGACTTCGAGAAGAACTTCTTCGCGGCGTCCGTCGCGAAGATCCGCCAGATCTGCGAGTCTCTGGACTGACGCGATGAGACGTTCGGTTCGCTTCCTGCTGCTTGTCGGTGGTCTTGGCGGCCTCATGTGCGGCATCGACTTCGGGATAATTGCCGTATCATTGCCGTACATCCGTGCGCTTTCACTCTATACTGACGTGCAGATTGGCTGGATTGTCGGAGGCGTGATGCTTGGCGGCATATTCGCGTCGGCGGTCGGGGGGTGCCTGTGCGACAGGCTCGGCAGACGGGCTGCTCTTTTGTTTGCGGCATTGCTTTTCCTTGTTGCGATTCCTGTAATATGTCTGTCGGGGCGCAGTTTCAGCGTGATAATGGCCGGGCGGATGTTGCAGGGCATGAGTTGCGGTCTGCTCAGCATGGCGATGCCGCTTTACCTCGCGGAGGCGCTTCCGGCAGATTGCCGTGGAAGGGGGACGGCGATATTCCAGCTGTTCCTTGGCATTGGACTTGTCCTTGCATCCATTTCCGGAATTGTGCTTGCGAATGTCTTTGGCGCTGCGGATGCGGCGGCAGATCAGGTTTCGGATACGGCGAAGTCGATGGCCTGGCGGATTAGTTTCTGGTGGACTCTCCTGCCGGGTGCAGCCTTGCTCGCATGCACATGTCTCGCTTCAGAGTCGCCTGCATGGCTGGAGCGGAAGTTGAATCACAATGGCGCGAGAGAACGAGAGCGGACGGGTGCGCCGTCCGTCATGATGGCTTCGGATACATTGTTCCAACGCAAGTATGTAATCCCGTTCCTGCTGGCTCTGGCGGTGCTTACGCTCAATAAGCTCATTGGCTTCGGGTGCGTGGTGCCGTATGCGGTGGTGCTGTTCCAGAAGGCGGGTCTCGCAGGGGCTTGGGGCAATGCGGGGGACTGTGCTATCAAGGTTCTGAATCTTGCCGTAACGCTTCTTGTCGTTGGCCTTGTGGAACGGAAGGGCCGCACATTCCTGTTGCGTATTGGGACGGCAGGGCTCTCGGTCTCGCTTGCGTTCATAGGCTTGATCTTCTTTGCCATGGAGCGAGGGTGGCTTGCGCCGTCATTTGGGACGGGGTGCCTCACGCTCGCGTCTTTCCTCGCCCTTGTGTTCTTCTACGCATTCGGCCCGGGCGTATGTGTGTGGCTCGTGCTTTCGGAACTGATGCCAACGAGGATTCGCGCAAAGGGGATGTCCATTGCGCTCTTCTCAAACCAGTTCGTCGCCTGGGGGCTTGCAGCGGCATTTCTGCCGGTCGCGAACGTCGGAGGGTTCGGCCTGGTGTTCCTGTTTTTCGCGACGATGGGAATGCTGTATTTCGCGACGGCGCGGCTCATCCCGGAGACGAAGGGGAAGTCGTTGGATGAGCTTGAGGCGCTTTTTGATATAATGTCAGACACTGGCAAAGAAACAAAGAAAGGAATCGAGTCGTGAAATCATCGGTAGTGTTCGCTTTTTCGGCAGTTCTGCTGGCGCCTTCGCTTTTCGCAAAGATCGAAATGGCGACGCCTTTTTCGGATGGCATGGTGCTTCAGCGCGAGATGGATGTTCCGGTGTGGGGCAAGGCGGAACCAGGAAGGAAGGTAAAGGTGTCCTTTGCCGATTCATGCGTCGAGACGGTGGCCGCAGCTGACGGGGCTTGGTCTGTGAAACTGCCAAAGATGGCGGCATCGAAGGAAAGCCGTGTGCTGCGTGTTGCCGAATGCGTGTCAGGGTGGCTTTGGGATGAAGAGACGGATGTGGCCGAGATCTCCGACGTGCTTGTTGGCGAGGTGTGGATGTGTTCCGGCCAGTCGAACACCGATTGCCCGATCTGGGGTGGCAGCCCGCGCTACCGCGATGGATGGGGCGCGATGACCCTTTCGAGCACGGACAAGCCGTTTGTGCGTCTCGTCAAGACTCCGCTCGCCGCTTCGGAAACGCCGCGCTACGGGTACAAGGTTGAATGGGTAAAGATGACCCCGGCCATGCTCGAAGGCCTCAGGAAGGGGAGACGGATGCCTTCCGCGATGGGCTACTACTATGCGCTTGAGCTCGCCAACTCGCTCGACATCCCGATTGGCCTTGTGGACAGTTCGTGGGGCGGCACGAACATTGACGCCTGGACGCCGCGCTCCGGCTATGAGGGGCTCTCGGGCCTCGACGCCGAGCGCGACTGGAAGATCGTCTCCGCGAAGGGCTGGAAGGATGAAATGCGCAAGGGGCCGATCAGAGGTTGGATCCAGCAGCCGTCCGCCCTCTGGAACGGCATGGTCGCAGCCTATGTGCCGATGGCGTGCCGAGGCTTCATATGGTACCAGGGCTGCCACAATGCGGGCGAGTACCAGCGCTACGCGAACAAGATGCATGCGCTCTACAACGGATGGGCGAAGGAGTTCGCCAATCCCGCGATGAAGCTCTATTTCGTGCAACTCGCGCCCTGGGGCTACACCGGCATCGCCAACATTCAGATGGCGCAGGCACAGTTCGATGCGGAGGAGCCGAACGCGGGCATGGCCGTAATAAACGATGTCGGCAACCTGAAGGACATCCATCCGAACGACAAGCGCACCGTCGCCAAGAGGCTTGCGCTCCATGCACTCCGCCGCGACTACGGCTGGGCATCCGTGCAAGACAACTCGCCGACGCTCAAAAGCTGGAAGATCGAGGGTGATGCCTTCGTCCTCTCGTTCAACGACGCGGAGGGCTGGTATGTCTACAATCCCGACCGCTCGGTCGACGTCGGCTTCGAGATCTGCGGGCCGGACGGCGTCTGGAAGCCGGCGAAGATCCGGAATCTTGTCGAGGGTAAGGACCGCAACGGCAAGCCCAGGTGGGACGGCGCCGTGAAGGGGAGGGACCTCATCGTCGTGGCGGATGGCGTCAAAGAGCCTGTCAAGCTCCGCTATCTCCATTCGGGGCCCTGGTTCGGCGCACTCTACAGCGATGCCTGTCTGCCGCTTGGAGCGTTCGCCATCGGGAAGTGAGCCGCAGGTTCCGGGCAGGGGTTGCGGCGCATGATGCATATGTGCTATAATGTGCCACGTTTTCGCTTGGAAGCGAAAAGAAACTAATACGCAAACAACAACGAGAGGTGAGGTATCGCTACATTCACTCGCGTCAACTACAAGATTCGCGTACCTGCGGTGCGCGTTCTTGACGCAAATGGTCAGATGCTCGGCGTAATGCCGACGAACCAGGCCCAGCGCATGGCGGAAAGCCAGGGGCTCGATCTGGTTGAAATAACTCCGAATGCGCAGCCGCCGGTCTGTAAGATAATGGACTACGGCAAATTCCGCTATGAGGAGTCGATTAAGGCGAAGCAGCAGCGCAAGGCCCAGAAGACCACACAGGTGAAGGAAGTCAAGTTCCATCCCGGAACGGATGTCGGAGACCTGAAGCACAAGCTGCGCCAGATACGCCAGTTCCTCGGTGACGGGAACAAGGTGCGGCTTTCCCTCCAGTTCCGCGGGCGTGAAAACGCCCATCGCGACATCGGCGAGGACAAGATCTCGGAGGTGCTGGATCTTCTCAGGGACGAATGCACCGTAGAGAACGCCCCGCGCACCGACGGCCGCGTCCACAGCTGCCTTATCGGGCCGCCGCGCGCGAAGAAGGGCGGGGTCCCGTCCAAGCCGTCGATAGTGGTGGCCTCAGCCCCTGACGGGGCTCTCTCCGCGCCGCCGCCGAACGGCATCCACATCAAGATTGGCTGACGTCGCCGTCTCCCTTCCCTGGAGACGCCATTTCCGGATCTATGTTTTCATTGCGGGGGCAATGATGAGGGTTGGCTTCGGATATGATTCGCACCGGTTTGCGGCAAATGAGCCGTTTGATGGAGACGTTGCCCAGAAACTGGGCGGCGTTCCCATCCATGGTTGCCCGAAGCTGATCGGGCATTCGGATGCCGATGTGCTGATACATGCCGTGATCGATGCCCTGCTTGGGGCTGCGGCCTTGGGCGACATCGGCTCCCATTTCCCGGATACCGATCCCCGTTGGCGCGGAGCCGACTCTGCGGTCATGTTGTGCTCGGTAGTAAAGGAGATTGGCGATGCCGGGTATGACATCGGCAACGTCGATGCCACGGTGATATGCGAGCGGCCAAGGATTCGTCCTTTCGTCAACGCGATAAGGGCAAGGCTCGCCGCATACCTTGATGTCCCCGAGACTTCCGTTTCCGTGAAGGGAAAGACGAACGAAGGCATGGATGCCGTTGGCGCAGGCGTCGGGATCGAGGTGCATGCCGTTGCCATGCTTGTGCCCTGCAGGGATTGACGGCTATGGATGTCGTGTTGCTGATACCGGCCTACGAGCCTGTGGCTGGCCTGGTTGATTATGTCGATAGGCTCTCCGAACATGGCTTTCGCCGGATAGTTGTAGTCGATGACGGCTCCGGCGAGGCGTATCGCGCGCTATTCGACGAGCTGTCCGATAGGCCATGCTGCACCGTGCTGCGCCACGAGGCGAACCGCGGAAAGGGCTCGGCGCTGAAGACCGGCCTCGCGTTCATCGGTTCCCGCTTCGCGGACGCAAAGGGCGTAGTCACCGCCGACTCCGACGGACAGCATGATGTCGAGGATTGCCGGCGGCTTGCCGAGGCGCTGCTCGACGATCCGGGGAAACTCTATCTCGGCAGCAGGGATTTCTCGCAATCCTCGGTCCCGTTCCTTTCGTGGTGGGGGAACCGCTGGGCTACGGCTGCTTTCGGACTGGTACACGGCAAATGGCTTCCGGATACCCAAACCGGGCTGCGGGCGTTCTCGTCATCGTTGCTGCCGTTTCTCGTTGGCGTGAAGGGCGACGGGTTTGAGTATGAAATGGGCGTGCTGATCTCTGCCGCAAGGGCCGGAATCGCTTTTGGGATCGTCCCGATCCGCACGATATATGAAGACGGCAACGCCGGCACGCATTTCAGCCCGCTGAGGGATACGATCCGCATCAACAGGCTTGTCTTAGCCGACTTCTTCCGCTTCGCCGGCGTCTCGATTGCATCCTTTGCGCTTGACCAGGCGCTGGCTTGGGCGTTTGCGGCCGTCCTTGCCGCCTGCGGAACGGAGCGCTATGGCGTAATATGGGCGAGCGGCCTCACGGCGCGTCTGCTCAGTTCGGTGTTCACCTATTCCGTGAACCGGGCATTTGTCTTCCGCTCGTCGGGGCCGGTGGCGTCGTCCGCGTGGAAGTACGCGCTTCTGTGCATCGCCGTTATAATGGTGAGCAACGCAGGCGTTTCCCTGCTTTCGACGATCGGCGCATCCCGTGGCTTGGCGAAGCTGATCTGCGACGTGGTCCTGTGCGTCGCCGGCTACCGCATCCAGTCGAGGTTCATCTTCAGGTAGGCGGCGCGTTTGCCGGAGCGCCTGTCTTGTGCGACGGCGCTCGCCGCGTTCGGGATGGGCCCCCTATGGCGTCGCGCCTTTCTTCCACCGCAGCGGTGATTTGCCGACGTAGCGCTTGAACGTTCGGCTGAAGTCGGTCGCGGAAGCGTATCCGCATACGCCGGCGATCGTTTCGATCGAATTCATGCCGCCGCGCAGCTGCTCCTTGGCTTGTTCGATCCTCCGCAGGTGGATCTCGTCAAGGATGGTCGCTTTCCGGAACTGCCTGAACCTGAGGTTCGCGAGGCTTGCCGAGCAGCCAATCTCCCGGATGACGTCGGACGGGGTGATCCCCTGGCAGGCGTGCGTCCGGATGAACTCGATCGCGGCGGAAACGTGCCTGCAGTGGGTGCGCATGCCGTTTGCCGACGCCCGGCGGACGATTTTCTTCACGCCGAACGGACGGCTTGCGACATTGCGCGCGCGCCCCAGCATCAGCGAGTCCAAAAGTTCGGCGGCGATTCGTCCGGCCAGCGAGAAGTCCGGCTCAATGCTGGTCAGCGTGACCGGGAGGTTCTCGCAGATTGTTTCGTCGTTGTCCACGCTGACGATGGCGACATCCTCGGGGATGGAGATATTCAGCTTGGCGCAAGCCGTGGCGATCTGTTTCGCGCAGATGTCGTTGACGGCGAAGATCCCGCAGGGCTTTGGCAGGTGCAGGAGGAATCGCGCGAGGTCCTTGTCGTGTTCTTGGATTGCGCAGGGTTCTGCCATCGTGAATTCATGATAGGTCTTGCCGTGCTGAAGGATGATCCTGCGAAAGGCTTCGCCGCGCTTCTCGCTCCATGCCAGCGGCTCGAACCACTTGACGAAGGCGAAGCCGTCGAGGCCCAGCTGGAGGAGTTCCTTTGCGGCAAGCTTGGCGATGGCTTCGCTGTCGTTGTAGACGCAGACGGCGGGTTTGTCTCTCGGCGACGGGCTCTGATCGAGGAAGACCGTTGGTATCCGCCGGAAGTCGCGGCTTTGGAAGCAGGAGCGACCACTGCACTCGATTATGCAACCGTCCGGGTGCCACATGTCAAACAGGGCCTTGAGGTTGACTCGGTCCGGCGCCTTTGCCTCGCGATAGTATTCGAATGCGGCGCTCATGTATTCAACGGTATGGACAGACCAATTGCGCGTGTTGGCATGCCTGAAGATGGCATCCGTTCCCAGCTGATTCAAGCGGGAGAAGGAGGACCGGAAGAGCAGGATGGATTTCATTGGGATCGATTTCATGGGGGTGGATTATATCAGATCCGTTGTCGTATCTGTCATGAAACTATTGTCTTAAATGTCAGGTCCGCAAATGCGCATCTGCTACAATACGCGCAGAAGGAGGAACGTGGAGACAACAAGGGCATTGGCGATCGCGGGGCTGTTGCTTGCCGGCGCATCCTCGGCACATGCCGGTATGGAAGTGGCGTTTGACGGCGCGAACGTGCTGCGGCACATCCGCTATGGCGAGGCGACGTTCGCGACGGGCGGCGGCGAGCTGTGGACGGCGGAGTTCTCCGCCGGCTCGAATCGGGAGGAGCGGCTGACGGTTTCGCCGTCCATGGCAACGTCGCGGGCCTATCGGGAGTCGGATACGGAGATCGTCCTTGCATGGCGCGATCTGCCGCTTGGGACGGAGAGGGCTGCTCTGGATGCCGAGGTCGTCATAGACAGGCGCGCGGACGGATCGCTCGCCTGGCGCTTGCGGTTTGACAACCGCTCCGAGAAGTGGGCGTTGCTGACGACTGATTTCCCGAGGCTTGGCCGCTTGACTGCGAACGGCGAGGCGGATGTGATGCTGCCATGGAAGGATCACGGCGCCCGCCTTTTCCGGAATCGTGCGGGAGGTCCGAAAGAGTCGCGCTTCCAGTATCTCGGGCACTATCCGCAGGTTGCCGCCGCCTTTGTCGGCTCTGACGGGCTCTATCTGGCTGCGGAGGACCCGGATGCCCGGCAGAAGACGATGGTGGTTGACGGCGAGCAGAACATTCGCTTCCATACGCCGGTCGAATGGGGCGGAGTGCCTGGAAAGGCGGCCGAAGGCCCGCGCTACCCCGTTGTGACGGCTCCCCTCAAGGGCGACTGGTGGGCGGCGGCACGGCGGTACCGGGCATTCGCCCTGAAGCAGAAATGGTGCGCGAAGGGTCCCATCAAGGACATTCCGGCATATCCGCGTCGGATGGCGGAGATCCCGCTTTGGATCAACGTACACTGCCATCCGGCTGAGGTCTCCAACATTTTGGTCCGGGCTAAGGCGGTGTTCCCGGATTTTGCGACGGGGCTTCACTGGCACCTCTGGCAGCATTCGGGGCATGACGTCAACTATCCCGAATACTTCCCCGCGCAGCCCGGCACGAGGGAGTGCATCGCCTTCTGCGAGTCGATCGGGCAGGTGCCGATGCCCTATGCCAACGGGCGCCTGTGGAGCGCATCGACTTCTGGGTTCCTGATGGCCGAGCCGTATGCCGTGATGAAGGTGGACGGCTCGCGGGCGATAGAGAAGTACGCGCCGTGGACGCCGCCGCTTGCGGTCATGTGCCCGGCCTGCCCTGCGTGGCGCCGCGTGATGCAACGCTTTGCCGGGCGCATCCTCGGCGAGCTGGGCGCGACATCGCTCTTCCTGGACCAGATCGGCGCGGCGGAAGGGCAGCCTTGCTACGATCCGGGGCATCCCCATCCTGCGGGCGGCGGCGGATGGTGGTACGAAGGGTATGCGGCGGCGCTGGCACCGATTCGTAAGGCCTACAACGACAGGGGGGCGTTCCTGACGACGGAAGGGGAGTGCGAGGCCTACATCGGCATGGTGGACGGCTTTCTGCAGGTCGTCGGCCGCACTCCTGAGGACGTGCCGTTCATGAACGCGGTCTATTCCGGCTACACGACGTATTTCGGAAGCCCAGAGAACAACGACGACGATCCGGGGGCCTTCCGCGCACTTCAGACTCGCGAGCTCTTGTGGGGCAATTCGCTCGGCTGGTTCCTGCAGGACATCCTCGACCGTCCTGACAAGTGCGCCATCCTGAGGCAGTTGTGCGCATTCCGGCAGAGGCACATGGACGTTCTGGCCTACGGGAATCTAATGGACGAGATGCGCATCGTCTCGCCGATCGGCCGAAAGACGTACGAATGGCTCGGACGTCGTCCGCACTATCGCCTTTTCGACAAGACGTACAGGCTTCCGCCCAGCTCGTTCGCGACTATGCCGGACGTGATCGGGAACTGGTGGCGCCGCGCCGACGGGCGGATCGTCCTTCTTGCGGCCAACCTGACGGACAGGACGCAGCGCGTGGAGTATCGCGTCTACGGAAGCGACAGGACGGCAAGCGCCCAACTTGCGCCCTATGAGCTTGTGGTTAGGCAGGAGGTGAAGGAATGATGATGCGCCAAGCGAAGCACGGCAGAGCTGACGAGGATGGAAGCCGCGGCAACAGGAAAAGCGTCCGGTTCCACGCGAGGACGATCGTTCTCGCCGCCATAGCGCTGGGCACGGCGGCGTTGTCCGGCGGAACAGCGGACGAGGCCGTAGAGGCCCTGTGGAAGTTCGTCTCGCCGCAGGGGCTTCTCTACGACTTTCTCGGCGACGTGCCGACGCCGCAGGACTGCGCGGAGAACCGTCCGAACGCGATGGGCTACTGGTGCCCGATCGAGAACGGGCCGATGTTCACGGGGCCGTTCCTGCAGGCGATGGCCCTGCGCGCGAAGCGGACGCGCGATCCCGAAGACGCCCGCCGATGCCGCGTCCTCGCGGAGGGGCTTCTGCTCCTCGCGTCCGTCTCGGACGAGCCGGGGTTCGTCGCGCGCGGCGTGGGGACGGACGGAAAATGCCACTTCCCGATCGGCGGGCCCGACCAGACCGTGCCGTGGTTCCTCGGCCTCGACGCCTACCTGCACAGCGGACTCTGCGACGCGGCGCTCAAGGCGCGGATCGTCGCCAAGCTGAAGGAAGTCGGCGAGGCCCTCGCGGCGGCGGACTGGCGTCCGCCGATGGAGGCGCCGTTCAAGGGCGAGAAGGCGGGGCCGCTCTACAAGGGAAGCCTTCCGTTCCGCGCCGCGACGCAGTACCTCTTCTGCCTGCGGGCGCTGGCGGACGCGACGGGCGAGGAGAAGTGGAAGGCCGCCTACCGCCGGACGCTGGGCCTGAGGTTCCCGCGCCCGGAAGCCGGCGGCCTCACCTACCTCCAGATCTGCGAACTCGGATGCGGCCATGACCAGGAGGTGAAGAAGTCCTTCAAGGTCGCGCCGAACGGGCTCTGGATCTACGTCGGCTGTGCGCAGGGATGCCTCGCGACGCTTGTCGAGCGGGAGGAGGACGCCGCAGTGGCGCAGAAGCTCCGGACGGGCCTTGCGCGGAGCGCGGACTACGCGCACTCCTCCATGGCGCTGTACAAGGGCTATCCGAACGTCGCGGAGCGTCCGTTCAAGTACGCCAACTGGCGCACGGGCTGGAACTGGTGGCCGCAGAAGACGCTGGCGGAGGTGCGGGCCGTCTCCAGCAACACGAACCGCAACAGAAAGGTGCTGGGCCGGCGGAAGGACGTGGAGCGCAAGACCATGACCGCGCCGCTGTCCGCCGCCGCGATCTGCGCCTATGCGGGCAAGTATCGCGAGGAAGTCCTGGCGGCGCTGTCCCACTATGACTACTCGACGATCTCGCTGTCGGAATTCTACGCGGCGCCGCTCGCGTATGAATTGGTCAACAGGAAAGAGCAACAGGAATCAAAGGAAGGCAAGGTGTCAAAATGAATGGTTTCGCAAAACAGGCGTTCACTGCGGTCTCCCTCTCGTTGGGGCTGTGCGCATTCGGCGAAGTGCAGGTCTGGTGGGTCGATTGCAACGGCCGTTCCGATTCTCCGAACGGATCGGAATCCGCTCCCTACCGATCCATCCAGTCCGCCGTCGACGCGGCGGCGGAAGGCGACACGGTGAAGGTGCGTCCGGGCGTCTACGACGCCGGCGAAACCGCAGGCCCCGGAGGAACGCTCGCCCGCGTCGTAATCGACAAGGCCATCACGCTGGAATCGACCGACGGGAAAGACAGGACGTTCGTCATCGGGCAGAAGGGCAACGGCCCGGACGGCACGGGGGCCGGAGCCGTTCGCTGCGTCGTGATCTGCAACGGCGCGGCGGCCGTCGTGAAGGGCTTCACCCTGGCTGACGGCCATGCGAGCGGGCGCAACAACGACTACGAGGCCAGTTTTGGCGGCTGCGTCCTCATGACCGGAAACGCCCGGGATGCGGCGGCCACTGCGGCCTATCAGGCCAATGCTCAGGCGTTCGTGGTAGATTCGACCGTACGGGACGGTTCCGCCCTGCGCGGCGGCAATGTCGCGGGCGGCAACCTCGTGCGCTGCCTCGTCGCGAACGGCACGGCCGCCTCGTCGGGGTGCGGTTCCTATAACGCCAACTCATATTTGAGCGTCTACATCGAAAACGGCGGAGCGGTGAACGCGGGCGCGATCTATGGCGGAACTCACGTGAGCGCCACGGTCCAGCAGTCGGCCGGACGATTCTTCGCCGGCTACGGCGTATCCTGCTTCAATTGCGTGTTCGTCGGCGAGGCCGTCCTGCACCACACGGTCGAGACGGCCAAGCCCAATTTCCAGTTCTGCGTCGTGCCGAAGGATGAGGTTTATGCGACGGAGGCCTCGACGGAGCCGCAGGGCATCCTGGCTTCGTCCGTCAAGTGCGTGCTGGATGCCGCCGCCACGCTGGCCGTGCCGCCGTTCGGCGATTTCCGGCACGTCTCGGCGGTGCAGGCGGAAGCGGCGCGCGGCGCGTTTGGCTTTAACGAGAAGATCCCTGAAGCGTTTCGGACGGTGGACTTCGCCGGCAATCCGCTGGTGGCGGACAAGACGGCGCCGTGCTATGCCGGCGCCATCCAGACGGAAGTCTGTTCGGCCGCGCCGACAGGCGAGTCCGCGATTGTGGTGCGCGCGGGCGATTTCACGAAGGGGCGGCTTTGCGTCAACGGGACGCCCGTCCTGCTCGACGGTACGTGTCGCTTTGACGGCGAGACGGTGCGGATTTCGGGCGTCGGCAACGGCGCCTGCCGGCTTGCCTACTGCACGGACGCGACGGGCGCGCGGTGCTTTCCGGGTGCGGACGGCGCGATCACGCTGAAGCCCAAGGCGGGGAAGACGCCGGACTTGACGGGCGTGTTCATGAAGCCGGTGTGGGCGGATGCCGCGAACGGCGACGACGCGACGGCGGACGGCACGGAGGCGAAGCCGTACAGGACGCTTCAGGCGGCCTACGAGAAGGCGGCGGCGTCCGACGAGACGTGCCGTCTCGTGCTCGCGAAGCCGGGCGACTACGACACGGGCGGCGCGGCGCCGGCCGGGACGTCGCTCTCGAACCGCCTCTGCATGACGCAGGGGAATGTCCTCGTCCGCTCGACGGCGGGACGCGGCGTCACATTCATCACGGGCGCGTCCTCGACCGAAAGCCCCGACAAGTTCGGCAACGGGCCGGGCGCCGTGCGCTGCCTCTACCTGAAGAGCGGCTGGGTTCAGGGCTTCACGTTGCGCGGCGGGCGCACGTTCAAGGAAGACGTGCAGGATGCAGACCATCAGGGCGGCGGCGTCTATGTCGAGCCCGGCAGCACGGTCAATCTCGCGGCGACCGCGCCGGGGCTCCGGGACTGCACGGTCACGAACTGCTCGGCGGTGCGCGTGAGCGCGGCCTACGGCGGCAACTACGACAACTGCCTCCTCGTGGACAACGACGTCGTCAAGGGCGTTCGGGTCCGCTACGCCGGGTATCTCCGCCAGTGCTTCCTCGCGGGTGGCAATGACGCGGGGACGTACATCAAGGACTGCAACACGCTGGAGAGCTGCACGGTCGTCGCGCCGCTCCACTATGCGCTCGACTCCTGCGCGCGCGTCGTCAACTCCGTCGTCCACCGCCCGACGCGCACGGATCTCCCGGACTGGGCGCAGGGACTCCCGGCGTTCCGCATTGCGGCCGCCGGCCTTGCGATGTCGCTCGAGAACTGCGCTATCGACCCGAACGAGTCGTGCGAGATCGCGGAATCCGCGACAGGCTCGACCTTTGCGAAGGCAGGCTGCCTCGAAACCCTGTCTAACGGCGATTTCGGCGAGGATGACCGTCCGCTCGCGACCTCGGCGTATGTGGATGCGGGCCAGTTCGTCGATATATGGGACGAGCCGTGGGAGACCCTGGCCGATGCGCTTGGAAACCCGCGCGTCAGCAACGGCAGGCGGGATGTCGGCGCGATTGAGTACGACTGGCGCGCGGACGCCGAGAAGATGCTGTGCCGTGGCGTGGCGGTCGTCTCGGCGCCTGGATCGGCGCTTTGGAGCGCCGATGGCGTGACGCTCCATGGCGGCGACCTCGTCTTGGACTGGACGTGCACGCGGACGATGCACCGTCAGGTCAGCGTCGCTGTGAATGGAGTCGGCGCCATGGCTTGCTTCGTCAACGGCACGAAGATTGGCGAGGTGACGACGGGCGATCATGTGTTTGCCTTTGACTCGCAGACGGGGAAGGACCGTGTTGTGCTTGCATACGTTTCGGGCGGGCCGGAGGATTCAGGGGCGGTCATACGCTGCCGTGCGCCGGGCATCGGATTCGCAGTCTCAATTCGGTGAGGTCGAAAGTGCGATTCCGTATGTCCATTGTCTTGGCGCCGCTTCTGGCATTAGGGGCGACAGGCTCTTCGGTTGCCTTGTCGCCGTATGGGATCTGCGCACACGTGACGACGTCGGATGCCGCCGAGCCGCTTCTCGGCAAATCGTTGCTGTCCGCCGAGCTGCTGGGTGTAGGCTGCATCCGCAGCGACGTGCGGATGCGCGACATCCGTCGGGCGGACGGCAGCCTGGACTTCTCTCCCTACGATCGGCTGGTCGAAGACCTCGCGACGCGGAACGTCCGCTGGCTGCCGATTCTCTACGGTCTGTGCGGACGGGATGACGTGGCCCGCTACACGGACGACGACTTCCGGCGATACGGGGCGTTCGTCGAGGCGTTCGTCCGCCACTTCGGCTCGCGCGTTCCCGTCGTTGAGATCTGGAACGAGGCGAATCTCGACCATTTCTTCAAGGGGGCCGACCCCGCGCTCTACGCGAAGCTGCTGCGGACGGCCCATGCGGCGGTGAAGCGCGCGAACCCGTCCGTCAAGGTGGCGTTCACCGGGACGGCGGGCGTGCCGCTCGACTGGATCGAGAAGGCGTTCAAGGCCGGGGCGACGGAGGCGTTCGACGTCATGAACGTGCATCCGTATTCGCATCCGCGCGCGCCGGAGGGCATTCTGGACGTGAAGCTGGAAGGGCTGCGCGCGCTGCTGGCGAAGCATGGCTGCGGGGACAGGCCCGTCTGGATTACGGAGATCGGCTGGCCCACGCAGGCGCCGCACCTGACGCTGTCCTCGGTCCTTCTCGCCGGACTGAAGACGGCGCGACCGGATCGGAAGACGTGGCGCGTCGTGCTGGCGGACTGCCAGACGGCGGGCGCGGTGGCTGACCAGTCGATGGCCGAGCAGCTGCGGGACGCGCTGCCGACGGGAAGCGCGGTGCGCGCCTGTTCGCAGGCGGAGACGGTGAGGCGGCTGAAGGCCGGGGAGGTTGACGCGGTCGTCTATCCGTTCGACGAGACGTTTCCCGCCGACACGATCGACGCCGTGAACGACTTCATCCGCGCGGGCGGCGTGTTCGTCGACTTCGGCGGCATCCCCTGCTGCTACGGGCGGCGGGGCGACGTGGCCGTCGCGGGCCTTCAGGACGCCCGCGCCGTCGAGCGCTTCCCGTTCGGCGTGCGGTCGAAGGGGTCTGCGCCGCGCGGGACCTATCCGGCAGACGCCCGCGTCTGCGCGACGTCGGCGGGACTCGCGGCCGGCGTGCGGCAGGAGCCGACGGGCTTTCGCGCCCGCCGCTACCTCGCGCCGGATCGCGCGGGCCCGGACGCCGAGTGGATTCCGCTGGTCGCGGGGCGGACGGCGGCGGGCGTCGAGCTGGTCGCGGCGGGCGTGATCCGCTATCGCGGCGCGCGCAAGGGGGCGGCCGTCCTCTGCACGATCCTTCCCGACCGGGGCGTCTTCGGCACGAACACCGAGGAGAACCAGGCGCGCTACACGTCGCGCGCGCTCGGCCTGGCCTTCGCCGAGGGCGTCGCGGCGTGCTTCCCCTACAACCTGCGGGCGAAGGAGGAGGATCCGTTCTACAGCGAACACCACTTCGGGCTCATGCACGCGGACTTCACGCCCAAGCCCGCCTACGCGGCCTACGGGGCCTTCGTCCGGATGCGGCCCGCCGGCTCGGTGCAGGCGCAGGGCGCATGGCACGATGCGGCGCGGACGGTCTTCCACCCGCAGTGGACTCGTCCTGACGGCACCCCGTCCGGGATGGTCTGGACGACGGGCGTGGAGGAAGAAATGATTCTCGTGTTTTCGGGCGGCGAACCGACCTTCTTCGACGTCTACGGGCGGAAGCTGGCGGCGAAGCCGGTCGGGCCGGGGCGTTATGCGTTGGAGGTGTCCGGTGCGCCTGTCTTCTTCGCGGGCGCACGGATAGACGCCTGCAAGACAGCGTTATGACGGGAGCCGCCCGACGCCTGCGTCCGTGGGCCTCCACTTGGACATGCGGCGGCGATTTGTTATACTACATGACATGAAAGTACATCTGCAGGGAGTCTTGTCGGTCGCGTGGACGTTGCTGGCCGGACATTTGGCGGCGTACGCCGCGTCGCCGCTGATGCTGGCATCGGCTGCGCCTGTGCGGGACATCCGCGATTTCGGCGCCGGGGAGGACGCGCCCCCCGCCGCCAACGCCCGCGCGATCCAGCGGGCGGTAGACGCTGCCGCGCAGGCCGGCGGCGGCGCAGTGGTGGTGCCGAGGGGCGTGTGGCGCAGCGGCACGGTGTGGCTCAAGTCGGGCGTGGAGCTGCGCCTGTCGGAGGGGGCCGTGCTGAAGGCGAGCGGAGATCTCGCGGACTACAACGCTGAAGACGCCTACCCCGAGAACTGGGGCTCGAAGAGCGAAGAATGGACGGGCAGGCACCTCGTCATCGCGCGCGAGGCGAAGGGCGCGTCGATCACGGGGCGGGGGCGGATCGACGGCTCCGGCGACCTGTTCTTCGAGGAGCGGCCGCGGCGAGTCAACCCCGCCGCCACGGGATGGATTTACGGTATGCGCAAGGCCCGCGACCCCCGGCAGGGCAGGCCGGGGCAGCTGGTGGTGTTCGTGAAGTGCCGCGACGTGTTCGTGGGCGACGGCCTCATGATCACGAATTCGCCGTGCTGGTGCCTTTACTTCTACGGCTGCGAAAACGTGCACGTGAGAGACTATTCGGTGCGCTGCGGCCGCATGGATGCCAACACCGACGGCGTGGACGTGGACTGTTGCCGGAAGGTGCTGCTGGAGAACCTGGACGTGGAGACCGGCGACGATGGCATCGCCATTCGCGGCTGCGGGCGCCATTTCCACGACGCCGTGAAGAAGCACGTCTGCGAAGACGTGCGCGTGCGGAACTGCAGGCTGTGCTCCGAGGCGATGGGGATTCGCATCGGCGTGGGCGAGGGCTTGATCCGCAACGTCTCCATCGAAAACGTGGTGGTGGAGCACGCCTCCCAAGGCGTCTCCTTCGAGTGCTTCTACGGCGTGAGTGAGGGCAACGGCGTGGACATCGAGAATGTGCGCATTCGCAACTTCACCACGAAGGACTGCTATTCCAACTTCCGGCTGCGCACCGGCGGGGACATGCTTCGCTTCGGCATCCGCGACATCCTCTTCGAGAATTGCATCTTCGGCGCCCATCTGCCCTGCGTGCGCGACGGCGACGCCTCCAAGGGCCTCGCGAACATCCGATTCGAGAACTGCGTATACTCGCCCGTGCCGAACAACACCTACGACCGTTCCGGGAAATAGCTCCGCATCCTGCGTTTTTCGATATTCGATATAGGCAGCGGAAGGTGTCTGAGAGTTAGGTGCGCCGCATTTGCGCAGAGAAAATTCATGGATGGCAAAAATCCGGGCTCTGCCCGTCCCCAAATGCGGAAGTCTTGCAATTGCTTCCAGAGGCTTTTGGACTTGGCGGATACAACAAAGGCAAGAAGGAATGCCGGCACAGTCACCGATGTAAATGACTTGCCGTCACTTCAATATATGCGGTGAAAATACACGTAAAAAAGCAATAAATTACAATTACCCCCCCCAATAGAAAAAAAAAATCATTTTCTTATTGCGCATATGGAGCGGATTTTGGTATTTTATCGGTGTTGCGGTTCTACCACTGCGAGTGACGTTCTGCGGGTTACTCAAGGCTGTGTGGCTTGGCTCGTGGACGACGCGAAAGAGGGTCTTGCAACGATCTCATAACATGAAAACAACTTATAGACGCATCTGTGCCGATAGATTCATGCCGCAGGGACTCGTTCTGGCTACTTTTCTGCTTTCGGCGCCTCTTGGCGCGGTCGAGGTTGTCGGGGAGCTGAAGCTTGAGGCCGACACGACGATTGACGTTGCGGCGGGAACGGTGACGACCAATCTCATCGATTCCGTTGAGATCACCGCCGATACGAACATCGTGGTCGCCGCCAACGAAGTACTCAAGATTGAGTACGTGTATGGCGAAAATCCGGTGACGGTGACGAAATCAGGCGAAGGTCGCCTTGAGATTGCGACATCCAGCATCACGAACCTCTCCGTAGTTGTGGCCGAAGGTGCGTTCGCTTCGGCACGTCCGGCGGCGATTCCGCTTGATGACACATTTAGGCCTTCTCTGCGTCTTGACGCAAGCGATGCTTCCACTATTACATATTCAACTTCAAACGGTACGAACCTGATTAGCAAGGTAGAGGACGCGGACGGGAATGGGGCGTGCTTCAAGCCTTGGTTCACCAAGCCATACGTCGCAGAAGAGACGCTCAATGGACTCGGTCTCATCGATTTCGGAACGCTTCGGAACAGGACAACCGCCGTTCCTGACGGCCATGGCGCCATGCTTGCCCTCTACGATGTTGGGCCGGAGAAAAAGAAAAACATCAACTTTGGTGATGTGTTCTTCGTGTGGAAAGACCGTGACGATGCCATCGACCATGAACTGATCGATGGTAAGCAGTTTAGCGGGCCTTGTCTGCTTGGCAATGATCCGTCCTACCATACGCGTGGTCTTGGCGGTGGTGGGAATGGCTTTGCCTTCTACACGGATGGTATGGGGGGGACGGTTAAGGACAACATTCACATTGATGGAATGCGCGTTGCGTACACGTATCGTGTTCCGCGTGGCTTCCATCTTTACCGCAATCGGCTCAGGGAGGGTGCGAGCCTTGCCATTGACACCATCGGTCATTCCACGCCGTATGCGGGTGGGTTTGTCCTCGCGGAGGCTTTGATCTACTCGAACCGGCTTTCCGAGGCAACGGCTTTGCGAGTAGAAGCACAACTGCAGTCGAAATGGCTTGGGTTGAAGCTTAAGAATCTCACTTTGTCGGAAGATTCCACACTTGATGTTGGAGCATTCAAGTTTTCCATTGACACACTCGACATCGCCGGCGCGGCGCACGTTCTGGGCACAACAAATCTCTGCTTCGACACACTTACGCGCACCTCCAGCAATATCGTTGCGGCCAGTAAGTTTGAGATGTCCGGTGACCGGCAACCGCTTGTGCCGGATCTTGCCTTTGACGGTGATGCAATCCTTGACGTCACGGGCGAATCTCGCGTGCAAACCGTATCATCGGACACCGACAGACTTGTGAAGTTGGGCGAGGGCGAACTGAAAATCGCCGATCCGGCGGCATCAAACATAACCGTATCCGCCGGTATCCTCAGCGTGTCGCCGCTGTACGTCCGTTCTGGCGAATATCATTTGGATGCGACTCAGCCTGATACGATCGACTGGACGCTGACAGACGGAAAGAAACTTGTTTCGGCGTGGCATGACATGGAGGATCCGTCGCGGGCATTTAAGGCCACCACATGGCGCAAGTACAGCTGGAACACATCGCTCGTAGTGCGCAAGCCGTATCTTGTTGAGAATGCCGTCGGCAATCTCACGATGCTGGATTTTGGTACTTACGCAAACTGTGTCCACACGGACGGCTGGGGTGCTTGCCTGGATGGAAATCCACAGTTCTCGGAATCCAATGGCTTAAAGGACATCTTTGCCGTTTGGATGGACGACCCTGATGTGAAGGGCTATGCGCTCAGCAGTAACGGAAAAGAGTTTATCGGGCCGTGCTTCTTCGGCATGCAGTACCATTGGAATCGTGGCAACGGCGGTAGCGGGAACGCATTCCCCGTCCATTGCGTAAGTTGTCCGGGCAGAATGTATTCTCCCCTAAATACGGGGCTTGTGTTTGTGGATGGAGAAGAGGTTGCTGGCCATTCGAAGCGAATTGGAGACGGTGTGCATGTACTCGCGCAGCGCGTTGTCGCCGATGGCGGCACGCCGCTCCAGCAGATCGGTGGCAACACCCAGGCTGGTGTGGTCAATGCGGAAGGTAGTACGATTCAGGGCGTCTACGGTGGATTAAAGGTCGGTGAGGTGCTGATGTTCAAGAACTGCCTCTCCGACCGTTTGCGCTTCCGCATCAGTGGTGCGCTGTGCTCGAAGTGGCGAGGCGACACGAATGAATGGGCGTATGGCGAGGTTTCGGTAGCTGCCGGTGCGACGTTGAACCATCCCTATGCCGATCTTGCGGTGGCGAATCTGGCGTTGGGCGGTTCGATTTCCGCTACGCGCGTTATGCCCTCGACCTTGACGCTACCGGGCGCAGCCGCCATCCTCAATGGCATGCTGGAGCTGCCTGAAGGTGGGCAGGTGGTGATTGGCGTTAATCAGGATGGCTCCTTTGGTACGCTTCGTGCGCAGGGTGTGCGTGTCACGGGAAATGGGACGTTGGCCTTCCATGGCAACATTTCGGCGGAGCTGTGCGGACGGACGTTCAGGATTGTGGAAGCTTCCGACGTAGATGCTTCAAGAATGTCCTGGAAGGCGCCAAGTCTGCGTGGAACCGGTCTCCGCGCCGTGCTGTCGGCCAAGGCGGATGGCCTCTACTTGACTTTCTCGTCAAGTGGATTCATTGTTTCATTCAGGTGAGAGTGAATAGAGTGTAAGCGTTTGAATACAAGCTTTGCGCATCGGGATGCGAAAAGGCAATGCGGGTTAGTCTAATGGAAGGATGATGAAATGAAGTTTTTTCCTGTCTGGATTGTGACGTTGGCTGTCATAATGGGAGCGGCCTGTGCGTGTGCAGAGGGCCAAATGCTTTTGGCAGAAAAGCGAGAAGTGCGACTTGGCAACCGTCAGAGTCGCGAGTGGACATTTCCGGCGGTAGATTCGCTAAGGGGGCGTGTGGTGGTTGAGTTCCGCAACCGCATCGACTTTCCTACGGCATCGGGATGGTGTCCCTGCTGGCAGATTTTCGTGAACGGGAAGGTGTTGACCTCCGCCGCAACGCGAAGCGAGACACGTCTCCTGAACCGGCCGTATTCTATTCCAAGCCGGTGGCATGGCTTGTATCGCGCCGACAACGGTTCGGATAAATGGTATGCGTTGTATCTTCCAGATTTCAGGACAGCGGAGAACCAGTTTGTTCCGCCAACTTCCGAGGCGACGCGTACCGTGCTCGATATATCGGACGTTGTGCGCACCGCTGGGACGAACGTTGTCACGCTGCGGGCTGGTGGGCTTTCCGGGTCGTTCTACACCGCCAACAACATCACCAACTACAAGCCGCAGGTGGTGTTCAGCGGATTCAAGGTGCGGGTGGAGGACGTGCCAACGAAGCTGAATCACATTGAGGAAAAAGAGGTGCGGGCCACTGTCGCGCCGCAGATCGAGACACGGTTTGGGGTCAAACAGGATGGAATGGATGTCGTGGTGGATGTTGGGGGCATTGCGATTCCGGTGCGGAGCGCGTTCTCGGTACCGGGCGGTGGAGAAGTGTCGATGGGGTGCGAGAACGTTCTGGAAACGGCGTTCTATTCTGTGACGCGTAAGGTTGAGGTGAGAAAGAACCGCGTAGATGTGTTCGATACGTTTTTGTCCAGGACGAACAAACTGATCGGCGTGAAGGTTCGGTACGAGATTCCGCAGAAGGGATTCGACCCAGTCTATGTTGCGGGCGATCCGTCGCCAGGTGCGGAGGAGTTTCCGGGGGGGCGACACCCGTCGGTGTTTGGCGTGCGGGCTGGGAAGGGATGCGCTGTGGCGCTTCTCGCGCAGGACGACGTGTTCCGCATGCAGAATGTGCAGTACTGCAAGGACGGCGTATTCGGCATCCGCACGGACGGGTTGGCGCTTAAGCCGGGCGAGCCGCGCACCATCGAGTGGTCTATTTACCCTATGGCGTCGGAAGATTACTACGATTTCGTGAACGCCGTCCGCCGAGACTGGGACGTGAACTTTCCCATCGCCGGATGCTTCAATCTGTCGATGAATCTTTTCCATAGCTACAGCGAGAAGGGATGCAAGCGTCTTGAACAGAATATGGGATTGTCAATGGACTCCTTCGGATGTCATATATGGAGCCATCTCGGTGGCAAATACAAAGCGTACAAGGATGTCATCTTCGGTATGGGCATGAATTCCCCGAAAGTACGGGTGCGGATCGATGCTAAGCACGCTGTCGAAGAGGATCCGGTGGTGGTGCATAGATTCATCCGGGAGTGTATAGCCAATGCTCGGAAGTACACGCCGAACATGAAAGTACTTACCTATATGCACAACCAGATCAGCGTGGGTGTTGACGACGACAAGTACGAGGAATGCCGCATGGTGAATGTGAAGGGGGTAAAGATGAACTACAACGGAGGCCCTACGCAGAAGGTCTTCGTGCCGACGAAGGACAATCTTTTCGGTGGCGACTACATGAAGCTGGTGGACTGGACACTGGATAATTTCGATCTCGACGGCATCTACCATGACGAGCTCAGCCACTGCAACAGCCGAAAATATTATGGCACCAACATGTGGGACGGCGCGACGGTGGAGCTGGACGAATCCAACAATGTGAAGCGCAAGGTCAGTTACGTCTGTATTCTGAAGCTCGGATTCACCCTTGATCTTTTCGATCACATAATGAACAAGCGAGGGAAGCTGCTTGTCGGCAACTTCAGCCCCGAGACGAGAAGCGAACGGAGGTTCCGTTTCCCGCGCTTTGAAGAGACTTACAACTCTCGCTGGATCGCGCTTTCACACCTTTACACGCCGATACAGTTGGGCGACATGCTCACCTACGCCAATACGCCGAAGGACATGGCGGCGGATCAGCGTATGGCACTTAAGCGTGGCGCCCTCTATTACCATTACTGCGGCAGCACAGGGTGCCCGTCGCTCACATCGAAAATGTTCCCGTTCACGCCGATTGAGTTGCATGGTGGCTGGCTTGTCGGCAAGGAGCGTATCCTGACCGCCGTCTCGGGCGATTTTGGCTGGCGTGGCGAGAAGCCGGACGTTGACGTTTTCGTGTTCGATGAATTGGGGCGTGAGGTCAAAGACTATCCGTACGCCGTTAAGGACACGGATTGGGGGCGCGTCTTCACGCTTGAGCTGAAGACCGATCACTGTGCGGCAATAGTAAAGAAATAAAGAAAGGGCAATGAAAGATGGACCGGAATAGACGTGAATTCTTGACGGGCGCGGCGTGGATGGGCAGACGATTGCGTTACCGGCGTGGACGGAAGGACGTTTAGAGGCTAATCTGAGATTTGCGATTTACGATTTGCGATTGCATTTGGGCATTTGAGGATTTTAGCCGTGGGATAGTTGATAGTTGATAGTTGGTAGTTGGTAGTTGGCAGATGGTAGTTGGTAGATGATAGTTGGTAGATGGTAGTTTTGCATTCACGCGCTGGTATCGTGGCGATGGCGCCCTCGCCATCGCGCATGGCACTGGGAGGGACGCAATTCATTGCGTCCGCCACGAATGGGCAACGGGAGCTCGACCCTCCCGTGCGATGCACGACGGCGGGGCGTCGTCGCTACGGTGCGCAAGTCGGCATATTCGGTCGCAGCAAGTTCGCCCCTCCCGCGCGATGCACGACGGCGGGGCGCACCCCTCTTGCGACCGCTTGCGCGGCTCACTGCGTTCGGGGGATATGTCGCTACGGTGCGCAAGTCGGCATATTCGGTCGCAACAAGTGCGCCCCTCCCGCGCGACGCACGACGGCGAGTTTCTCCGCTTCCGGAATGCCTCTTTGCCTCCACTTGGACATGCGGCGGCGATTTGTTATACTACATGACATGAAAGTACATCTACAGGGAGTCTTGTCGGTCGCGTGGACGTTGCTGGCCGGACATTTGGCGGCGTACGCCGCCGCGCCGCTGACGCTGGACTACGACGCGCCGGCGGCGACGTGGAACGAGGCCCTGCCGCTCGGCAACGGGCGGCTCGGC
>CAKULV010000002.1 GCA_934667425.1 uncultured Kiritimatiellota bacterium
GCTTCCCGATGGAAGCGGAGTCTCCGCCGTTCCGCCTGTGGTGTTTGGCGAGAGGCCAGGCGATCCCGGTGCGCCGACGGTCCTTTTCTACGGGCATTATGACGTGCAGCCGCCAGACCCGCTGGAGGAGTGGACATCGCCGCCATTCGAGCCTGACGAAAGGGGCGGGCGCGTCTACTGTCGCGGCGCCCAGGATGACAAGGGCCAGTTCTTCTCGTTCCTGTGCGGCTTGCGCGATTTTCTCGCATCGCACACCGGGCCGATGCCCACGTTGAAGTTCCTGCTTGAGGGGCAGGAGGAAAGCGGCAGCGCGGCCCTTGCCAAGGTCGCCGAGGAAATAAAGGACCGGCTGCGCGCCGATGTGCTTCTCGTGTGCGATACGGGCGCGGCCCGGGATCTGCGTCCGGCCATAGTCGCCGGCTTGAGGGGCGTGAGCCATTTCACCGTGAGGCTTTCGGCGGCCAGGATGGATCTCCATTCGGGACAGTACGGCGGCATTGCGCCGAATGCCGCGCAGGGGATGTCCGAACTGATCGCCTCCCTGCACAATCCTGACGGGTCGATTGCGGTGCGCGGGTTCTGCGACCGTGTGGAGCCGCCGTCCGCCAAGGAGCTGGAGCTGGCCGAATCGGCGGCGATGGGCGACGGGGAGTACGAGCGGGAGATGGGCGTCGCGCCCGTGGGCGGCGAAAGGGGGCTGTCCGTAACGGAGCGGAACTCCTTCCGTCCTACGATAGAGGTGAACGGCATCCATTCCGGCTATGGCGGACCCGGATCAAAGACCGTCATACCGTGCTTGGCTATCGCGAAGCTTTCCATGAGGCTTGTGCCGGGGCAGAACCCGGCCGAATGCATGGAGCTTGTCGCGCGGCACCTGAAGCGGCGCACGTCGGCGGGGATGTCGCTTTCCGTGGAGGACGTGACCGGCGATGCGCCGGCAATGCGCTTGCCGCTGAAAAGCCCGGTGTTTAGGCTCGCCGCAGATGTGCTTGGGCGCATCGATCCGAGAGGTGCGGTGTTCCAGTGGGACGGCGCCTCGATACCTGTCGTCTCGACTTTGGCCAGGATATCCGGCGCCGCGCCACTGCTTGTCGGGTTCGGACAGGGCGAGGATCGCATCCATTCCCCGAACGAATCGTTTTCGTGGCGCCAGTTCGCGCTGTGCCGCCGCTGGGCGCATGAAATCCTCCTGGGGCTGTGCGAATAGCGCCTACGGACGCAACGGATTGCGAAATGTACGGCATGCGTGACGGCGCACCTGTTGCGGCCGATGATAGCGCACGGTCGCAGCCGGTTGTGGTATAATGTCATGCATTTCAAGAATGGTCGGCATCCGCGACAGACGCGGACATGGAGGCTTTAGGACGTTGGAAACGATGAGATTCGAGACTCGCAGCGAGACGGAGACGTGGGAGGTTGCAAGGAGATTCGCGGAAACCCTTGAGTCTGGCGATGTGGTGTGCCTTGATGGAGACCTTGGGTCGGGCAAGACCACGTTCACGCAGGGGCTGTGCGCCGCTATCGGCGCCAGGCGGGCGGTGGTGAGTCCTACCTTCTGCATAGTGTCCGAGCATCCGTCCGACCGGTTCCTTGTCGTGCACATGGATCTCTATCGGCTCCATGACGAGGACGACGTGCTTCAGATCGGGTGGGAGGACTATCTTGCCCGTGGCGCGGTGCTTGTGGTGGAATGGCCTGATCGCGCCGGCGCCCTAATACCGGGAAACGCCAAGCGCGTACGCTTTTCGTATGGCGATGGAGAGGGGTGCCGGACGATAGAGATCTGCGCCTGAGCGCATTGCCTATTGGCTGTGGATGAGTGCAGACGGGGAAGTGGTTTGACCTAAAAAGGAGATGAAATGGCGGGTGAGTATCAGTTCAGTCTGATTGATGTGACGAAGCAGGTTGGCACCAAGACGATCCTTCAGGACGTCAACCTCAGCTTCTTCTATGGTGCGCACATAGGCGTGATAGGCGGCAACGGCGCGGGCAAGTCCACGCTCCTCAAGATATTGGCCGGAATCGATACGGATCTGATGGGGACTGTGCAGGTCGCCAAGGGCACGAACATCGGGTATCTTCCGCAGGAGCCGCAGCTTGACGACTCGAAGACGGTCGCGGAGGTCGTTGCGGAGGGGGCGGAGAAGGCCCGCTCCATGGTGGAGCGCTACGAAGACCTTTGCTGCCAGCTGGACGACCCGAAGGCTGCCGAGGAGATGGAGCGCATACAGGCCGTCATAGACGCAAACGACTACTGGAACATCGACAATCTCGTGGAGAGGGCTATGGCGGACATGGGATGCCCTCTGGGAGACACCCCGGTGAAGGTGCTTTCCGGCGGCGAGCGCCGCCGCGTGGCGATATGCCGGCTCCTGCTGACGAATCCGGATGTCCTGCTCCTCGACGAACCGACGAACCACCTCGATGCGGAGACCACGTTTCGCCTGGAATCCTATCTCAAGGATTTCAAGGGTACGCTCATCGTGGTGACGCACGACCGCTATTTCCTGTCGGACGTCACGGACTGGATACTGGAGCTCGACCACGGGATATGCTATCCGTACAAGGGAAACTACGAGGAGTGGCTCAAGCAGAAGCAGGCGTATCTCGAACGCGAGGCCAAGGCCGAAAACAGCCGCCGGAAACTGCTCGAGAACGAGCTGAAGTGGATACAGACGAACCCGTCCGGACGCCATTCGAAGGCGCAGGCCCGCGTGAAGCGGTACGAGGAGCTCCAGAAGCAGCAGGTGAGCGCCCGCGAGGACGATCTCGTGATCCGCATCCCGCCGGGTCCGCGTCTCGGCGACCTCGTCGTAAAGGCGGAGCACGTGAAGATGGGATTCGGCGACAGGGTGCTATACGATGATCTCACGTTTGACCTGCCGCGTGGCGGGATAGTCGGCGTGATCGGCGCGAACGGCGCCGGAAAGACGACTCTGTTCAAGCTCATAACAGGCGAGATGAAGCCCCTCGCGGGGTCGTTGCGCGTCGGCGAGACGGTCAAGCTGTCGTACGTCGACCAGCTTCGCGGAGAACTCGACCCCAACCACACCGTGTACGAGGAGATCACCGGCGGCGGCGAATTCGTGCGGCTCGCGGGCGAGACGATGATGAACGGCCGCGCCTACTGCTCCAGATTCAACTTCAGAGGTCCGGAGCAGCAGAAGAAGGTGGGGGTCCTTTCTGGCGGGGAGCGAAACCGCGTACACCTCGCGAAGCTGCTTACAAGCGGAGGGAACCTTCTTCTTCTCGACGAGCCCACGAACGATCTCGACGTGGCGACGCTCCGCTCGCTGGAGGAGGGCTTGCAGGACTTTGGAGGATGCGTGATGGTCGTGTCGCATGACCGCTGGTTCCTCGACCGCATCGCGACGCACATCCTTGCGTTTGAGGGAAACGGAAAGACCTGCTGGTTCGAAGGCGGCTTCTCCGACTACCATGAGATGAGGGAGAAGCGTCGCTGACGCGCCTGTCGGGGATTCGCGATGCGCTTGCCGGTTCACGTCTGGATTACGGAGCGTAACGCCGAGCCGGAAGAGCTGGCAGGATATCTCGCCGAGATTTCCCGGCGCATGGACGAATCTCCGAGACGGATGTGCATCGTGGTGGAGTCGTCCGTGCAGGCGAGCCTTGACGCGGATCCTTCGGACGGAAACCTTGTGGCGAAGGTCGCAGGGAGGGAGAAGCGCTTTTCATTGAGGCGCCGGTGGCTGCCTGAGCATCCTGTACCCCTTGAGCTTGGCCCGTCGCGGGGCGCAAGAGTCCGCAAGACGGTTCTTCTCGTGGATCCTACATCCGGGAACCGCTTCAGGGTGAGGTCGTGCCGCGCTTTCGTCTTCCCGGCTTGGTCGTATGCCCTGCTTGCGGCGATCGCCTCGGTCGCGGTGGTGACGTTCGACGGCATTGCAGTCGTCCTGGCCTTGTCATTGCTTGCCGCCATTGCGCTCACGGGGATGTTCCCGCGCGCCTGCTCGAGGATTGCGGATCTCTTCTGGATGTGGCATTGCCGAGTGCGTTTCCCGGCAGGGGATTGCACATAGGGGATTGAGGGGGAAGGGGTGGAGCCGCGTGTCGGGGGAATGCCTTTTGGACGGACCTGTTTTATGGTAGAATACCAGGCATTTCAGCAACGAGTTCAACCTAAAAAGGATGATAGAAATGAAGCAGGCAGACATAGGTCTCATCGGACTCGCCGTCATGGGCGAGAACCTCATCATGAACATGGAATCGAAGGGGTTTACCGTTGCGGTGTTCAACCGCACCGTGGAGAAGGTCGATGCCTTCGTGAATGGCAGGGCCAAGGGCCTCAACATCATCGGAGCGCATTCGATGCAGGAGTTCGTCGCGTCTCTCGCGAAGCCGCGCAAGGTGTTCATGATGGTGAAGGCGGGCGCAGCCGTGGACGGCATGATCGATCAGCTGATCCCGCTGCTCGAGCCGGGAGACATCATCATTGACGGCGGCAACTCGCATTTCCCGGATACGATCCGCCGCACGAAGTATGTGGAGGAGAAGGGACTCCTCTATGTGGGCACCGGGGTCTCCGGCGGAGAAGAGGGCGCTCTCAAGGGGCCAAGCATGATGCCCGGCGGCTCCCCTGCGGCGTGGCCGTTCGTAAAGCCCATCTTCCAGGCGATCTGCGCGAAGGTGGAGGACGGCTCCCCGTGCTGCGACTGGGTGGGCGAGAATGGAGCGGGCCACTTCGTGAAGATGGTGCACAACGGCATCGAATACGGAGACATGCAGCTCATATGCGAGTCCTACCAGCTTATGAGGGATCTGCTCGGCATGAGCGACGACGAGATGCACGAGGTGTTCAGGAAGTGGAACACCACGGAGCTCGATTCGTACCTCATCGAGATAACACGCGACATCCTGGCCTACAAGGATACGGACGGTTCCGCGCTTGTCGAGAATATCCTCGACACGGCAGGGCAGAAGGGTACCGGCAAGTGGACGGGCATCGCCGCCCTTGACGAGGGCGTACCCCTCACGCTGATCGGGGAGGCCGTCTTCGCCCGCTGCCTTTCGGCCATGAAGGACGACCGCGTAGAGGCTTCGAAGGCGTACGCGCGCAAGATCCCCGCGTTCACTGGGGACAAGGCCAAGTTCGTGGAGGCGATACGCCAGGCGCTCTACGCCTCCAAGATCGTATCGTACGCGCAGGGCTATACGCTTATGCGCACTGCGGCCAAGACATACGGATGGAACCTCAACTACGGCGGCATCGCGCTCATGTGGCGCGGCGGCTGCATCATCCGCAGCGTGTTCCTCGGCAAGATCAAGGAGGCGTACGACAAGAACCCCGAGCTGTCGAACCTGCTGCTCGATCCGTATTTCAAGGATACGATAGAGAGGCTGATACCGGCGTGGAGGGAGGTCGCTTCCGCGGCGTTGGCGTATGGAATCCCGGCTCCGACGATGACGTCGGCGCTCAGCTACTTCGACGGCTACACCACGGAGCGTCTGCCCGCGAACCTCCTGCAGGCGCAGCGCGACTATTTCGGCGCCCACACGTACGAACGGCTCGACGCTCCGCGCGGGAAGTTCTTCCACACGAACTGGACTGGCCACGGCGGCAATACGTCCGCAGCCACGTATAATGCTTAATGGGGTGGGTGCGCAATTCGGTGGATGCCGCCGCGAAGATCCATTTGCGACGGGCATCCACCGTTTTTTGCGATTCTATTTTGTTTCCTGTTGACTTGCAGGATGCGATTTGATACATTACACAACTCAAAGGCGAGATAGCTCAGTCGGTAGAGCGCAGGACTCATAAGCCTAAGGTCAAGGGTTCGATCCCCTTTCTCGCCACCAGATTTAGAAAGAACAAAGAGGATAGAACAATGGGTACAGGTCGTACACTACGCAAGGAATCGCATGTCCGTCCGTGCAAGACGCCGGCGGGTAAGGCGCGTAAGAGCGCGGCGCAGCGTCGTCGTCTCGTCAAGTTTGGCCTTGGCGAAGATGAGGTCAAGATAATGAGCGATGAAAGCGTGCGTGTGCTTGTGCAGCGTCCTACGACTGTCAAGAAGATGCTCGCCAAGCGTTCAGCCGAATAAGCGCTGCCATGACATGCGTCTATTGTTCGGTTGACGAACAATGCGTCAATCCCCTCTTCGAAGTGTTCGAAGGAGGGGATTTCGTTTTATCGTCGTACCGGGACATCGAGGAGTCCGCCACGACGATGCAGATATTCTTCCCGGAGCCTGAAGGGGACTGCGGGGAGGTGCGCCGGGCGGCGATTGCCGCGCTCGGCGCCGCGCTCGCCATAGTGGGGGTCTCTTCGGAAATAAAGGTCCGCACGTTCCCCGATGAGGATTGGACGCTGTCCTATCGGCTGCATTTCAAGACCACCGTGCTGTCCCCGCGCCTTGCCATCGTTCCCGCATGGGAGAGCTACGAGCCGACGGAGGGGCAGAAGGTTGTCAGGATTGATCCGGGGATGGCGTTTGGCACCGGCAACCATGCGACGACGCGGGCCTGCCTTGAGTATGTGGCGGAATCCGGCGCAAGGACGTCGTTCCTTGATGTCGGGTGCGGAAGCGGGATACTCGCCGTTGCCGCGAAGCTTCTTGGCTTTTCGGATGTGCGCGGCTTTGATATCGATGCCGACGCCGTGAAGGTCGCCAGGGAGACGGCCGCCGCCAACAAGGTGGACGTGGATTTCTTCCGTGGCGACCTTTCCGGAATCATGAAGGATTGCCCGGATATAGCCCCGGCCGATCTTGTCGCGGCTAACGTGCTTGGCCCGGTGCTGATCCGCTTCGCAAGGCGCATATCGTCCCTGGTGAACCCGGGCGGGAGCATAATCCTCTCTGGCATACTTGATGAGCTTTATCCCGAAGTGAAGTCCACATACGAGGGGTTCGGCTTCACTGAGCGGTCGTCGAAGATAGTCGGCGAGTGGCGCACTGGACTTTTTGTGCTATAATCGCGGCGTCATGGATGTTTTCTGCTTGTTGCTTTCCTTCCTTCTAATCCTGGCCGGCGTCATCGGGTGCGTGGTTCCGATGCTGCCGGGTCCGGCAATCGCATATTGCGGAGTGCTGGCGCTTCTGCCAACCAGGTTTGCGCCGTCAACCACGGCCTGCATCGCTTTCGGCGTCGCGTGCGCTGTGGTGCTTGCCCTGGACTATGTCGTTCCGGCCTACGGGGCGAAACGGTTCAACTGTTCGCGCATGGGCGTTGCCGGGTGCATGGCCGGCACATTCGTTGGCATGTTCTTCATGCCGTGGGGAGTGATCGCGGGGCCGTTCATCGGAGCGGTTGTCGGCGAGATCGCGGTGGGCAAGCGGTTCGCGGCCTCGCTTGTAGGCGGCATGGGCGTCTTGCTCGGGTTCCTGTGCGGGACTTTGCTCAAGGTCGTCTATTGCGCGGTATGTGCAGGTTGGTGCCTGGCCGTGCTTTGGAGGTAGCGCGCATGGAGAATGTCGAGCAGCATCGCCGCGTCGCGGCGGATGGGCCAGGAGACGGCCTTGTCCTGTGCGGATGCCGCATGCTGCTCCCGGATCGTACGGTCGGAGACGGCGACATCCTCATCGAGAATGGGGTGATAGCGCGGATCGGCCATGGACTTGCGGACTTTGGCCGCGCGGTCAGGCATCTGCATGGAGCGCTTGTCATGCCAGGCCTCGTGAACGCGCATGGGCATACGGCGATGACGCTCCTGCGCGGCGTTGGCGGCGGATTGCCCCTCGGCCGCTGGCTTCAAGAGGCGATTTTCCCGGTGGAGGCGAGGCTGACCCAGGCCGACGTGGAGGCCGGAGTCCGATGGGGCGTGGCGGAGATGCTTGCGGGCGGGACCGTGTGCGTTGCGGACATGTATGATTTCGCCGACGTGGGAGGGAGGGTGTTTGACGGCGCTGGATTCAAGGCGAACATCTGCTGCGTGGGCCGGAATGCGCCGGGGCGGCTGAGGGAATGCATCGATTTCACCCGCCATTGGGGGAAGGGGACGCATGGCGGCATTGCCGTGGATCTGTGCATACACTCCGAGTACCTTACCGACGAGCCGTTCTGCCGGGACCTTGCGGCCGCGAACCGCGACATGAGGCGTCCGCTCCACGTGCACGTGTCGGAGACGAAGCGAGAACACGAGGAGTGCATCGCCCGCCACGGGAAGACGCCGATCGCGTATCTGGCCGACGTGGGGCTTCTCGACCATGGGGGATATGCCGCGCACTGCGTGTGGGCGACGGACGACGATTTCAGGATCATGCGGGACCATGGCGTGTCGCTCGTACACAATCCCACGAGCAACATGAAGCTCGGCAGCGGCTTCGCCCGCATTGAGGCGGCAAAGGCCATCGGAGTGAACGTTGCGCTTGGGACCGACGGATGCGCGTCCAACGACAACCTCAACCTTTTCGAGGAGATGCACCTTGCCGCCCTCGTCCACAAGGGGCTTGCGCACGATCCAACGGTGCTGTCCGCATGGGACATCGTGGAAATGGCTACGTCCAACGGTGCGAATGCACTTGGAAGATGCGATTCCGGCTCGCTGGCGGAGGGGAAGCGCGCCGACCTTTGCGTAGTGGATCTCGACAGGCCTCACCTTGCGCCCGCAGACGACATCCCGAACCTGCTCGTCTACAGCGCACAGGCCTCCGATGTCATAATGACCATCGTTGACGGTAGCATACTGTTCGATGGGGGACAGTACCCGACCATCGACGTGGAGAAGGCGAAGGCGGATTTCCTCGCCTCAAGCCGGCGGATAAGGCCGCGTTGACGGTCGGCCTGTGCAGTGCATTCCGCGGCCTCGGGCAAAAGTGGTATACTACCCGCCCATGCCGCACAACAGCGGAGGCAAAATCGCATAACAACCATGGCAAAGAGAATATTGGTCATAAACCCAGGGTCGACGTCGACCAAGGCAAGTCTGTTCGAGGATAGGGACGTAAAGTTCGAGAAGAACGTCTTTCACGATTCTTCCGTCCTCCTTAAGTTCGCGCACGTGAACGACCAGCTCCAGTTCCGCTACGACCTGATCGTCTCGCAATTGAGGGAAAGCGGCGTGTCGCCCGATTCCATAGACGCATTCGTCGGCCGTGGCGGCAGCGCGTGCACCCAGCCTGGCGGCATCACGGTCATCGACCGGAAGCTTTACGACGACACGGTCGCCGGCGTGGGCGGCTCTGAACATCCCGCGAAGCTTGGCGTGATGCTCGCATGGCGGTTCGCGCAGGAGTACGGCAAGCCTGCCTACACCCTCAACCCCACGAACGTCGACGAATACGGCGAACTCGCCCGCCTCACGGGAATCAAGGGCGTCTACCGTACGCCCCATTCGCACGTGCTCAACCAGAAGGCCGTGGCCGAACACCATGCCGAGAGGATCGGCCGCCGCTATGAGGACTGCAATTTCATCGTGGCGCACATCGATGGCGGCATTACCGTTGGCGCACACGACCACGGGCGCATGGTGGACGGCAACATGGGGGCCGATGGCGAAGGGGCCTTCACGCCCACGCGCATCGGCTCCGTGCCGGTCATGCAGGTTCTCGACTACATCGAGTCCCATTCCATCGAAGACGTGCGCCTGCGCTGTTCGCGCGCAGGCGGCTTCGTCGATCTCTTCGGCACGTCAAACTCCGACACGATCCATGCGATGGTCGACGCCGGCGACAGGAAGGCGACGCTCGTATGGAACACCATGATCTACCAGGTGTGCAAGATGATCGGAGAGATGGGCGCGGTCCTGTGCGGCAAGGTCGATGCGATCCTGCTGACGGGAGGCCTTCTGCGCTTTCCGGACGTCATCGAGGGGATCCGCCGCCGCTGTGGCTTCATAGCCCCGATAGAGACCTATCCGGGCGAGATGGAGCAGGAGGCGATGGCGTATCCGGCGCTGCGTGTACTGAACGGCGAGATTGAGCCGCGCCGCTACCAGGGACGCAACGTCTGGAACGGCTTCGGAGACATCGACCTCTGATGCCGCGGGGGGCCGTCCTCCGGCCTCTGCAAGTTGCCTGTCGCCGGCGGGAGGGACGCGATTCATTTCGTCCATGTTCGCTCGGCACTTGACTTGCGCCGCGCATTATGGTTTAATACCCACTTCAAGTCTCATCGGGTGATGAAGTCGGTGAGACCGCAGGAACGGACAAAACCCCGGTTGGGGACAAAGCCACAAACAAAAGGAAAAAGATAATGCTGCAGAAATCTACTCGCGGCCAGAACCCCGGCGACAACCGGAAGTGGTATCTGGTGGACGCGAAGGATCAGGTACTCGGCCGTATTGCCGTGCTGATCGCGAACAAACTCCGTGCGAAAGACTCCCCGCGTTTCGATCCTTCGGTGGATCAGGGTGCTTTCGTGGTGGTGATCAACGCCGCCCAGGTGAAGCTCACCGGCAAGAAGGAGTCCCAGAAGGACTACCAGCGCTATTCAGGGTATCGTGACGGACTCAAGCACTTCACGGCCGCCGAGATGCGCGCCACGCATCCCGACCGCATGATCAAGGAGGCTGTGTGGGGGATGCTTCCCAAGAACAACATTGCGCGCAAGATGATGACGCGCGTCAAGGTGTTTGCCGGCCCGGAGCATACGCACGCCGCGCAGAAGCCTGAAACAATCACACTCTAAGGGGTCGAGAAGCTATGGCTAACAAGAAGGTAATTTCGGCCGGCACCGGCCGCCGCAAAACCGCCGTCGCGCGCGTTACGCTCGTCGAGGGCAAGGGAGAGTGGACTGTAAACCGCGAGCCGCTTGAGGCGTACATCACGTCCGAGGCGCTCCGCGACTATCTGAAGCAGCCGATCGCGATTTCCGGCTACGATCTTTCCTCGACCGACGTCGTGGTGTTCGCGAAGGGCGGCGGCGTGTCCGGCCAGGCCGGCGCGATCCGTCATGGCCTTGCGCGCGCCCTTGTGGCGGCGGATGCCAATCTGCGCGCCGCGCTCAAGAAGGCCGGCTGCATGACGCGCGACAGCCGCATGAAGGAACGCAAGAAACCCGGCCAGCCGGGTGCACGCAAGCGCTTCCAGTTCTCGAAGCGTTAATGCTCAGGCCGGCGGCTGGCAGATTGCGGGGCGCTTGCCATTGCGGTGTGTCCCCGTCTGCCATTCGCCGTCTGTCAATTTCAAGTTACGTATATGGCATTTGGTTTTATCGGAAAGCTGCTGTCCAAGCTTACGGGGAAGGATGGTGCACCTCGTTCCCGCAAAGGTCAGGATGGTCAGGCGGGTAACGGTCGCGGGAAGCGTGGCAAGAGGGGGCGGCACGGCAAGAATGGCTCCGAGCGGCCCAAGGATAAGGATGCTTCCTCGCAATCCCGCAGCCAGCAGCAGCGCAAGCCACAGCAGAAGGGCGTCCGTGGCTCGGAATGCTCTGCCGATGATGGGCAGGGGCGTCGCGGTCGTGGCGGCGACAGGCGTCGCAGGGACGGGCAGCGCACGGATCGCCGCCGTCAGGATGGACGCGATGGATTTGGCTCGCGGAAAGGCGGCGCACGCGGAAAGCCGATCCCGATGGACACTGCGCCGAACGAGATGCGTCCTGGCGGAGAGGTGTCTGCCGAGGAGCGCAAGAGGCGGCAGGATCTTCATGCCGCGTGGTCTGTCGATCAGTTTGCCGTGGCTCCGGCGGAGGGGAAGAAACGTTTCCACGATTTCGATCTTCCGGCGGAGGTCATGCATGGCATAGCGGATCTTGGCTTCCAGTATTGCACCGAGATCCAGGCGCTGTCGCTGCAGAATGCGCTTGACGGAAAGAACATCGCCGGCAAGGCGCAGACGGGATCCGGCAAGACCGCCGCGTTCCTCGTCGCGATCCTTACGCGCTACTTGCGCACTCCAGACCTCCGGTCCAAGAAGAACGGATGCCCGCGGGCTCTCGTCATAGCCCCGACACGCGAGCTTGTGATACAGATCTGCAAGGATGCCGATGCGATCGGCAAGTACTGCGACCTGCGTTCGCTTGCCGTCTACGGCGGCATGGATTACGACAGGCAGAAGCGCGAGCTGCAGGAGTCCCCGATAGACCTGCTCGTGGCCACCCCCGGTCGTCTCCTTGACTTCTGCAACCAGCACGTGATCGACCTCAACAAGGTGGATACGCTCGTCATCGACGAGGCGGACCGCATGCTCGACATGGGCTTCATACCCGATGTCCGCCGCATAATGGGCCGGCTTCCCACCAAGGACAAGCGCGCGACGATGCTATATTCCGCCACGCTTTCCGACAGCGTCATGGAGCTCGCCTCCCAGTGGATGGAAGAGCCTGTGCGCGCAGAGGTCAGCAGCGAGCATAACGCCACGGATACGGTAAGGCAGATCGTATATGTGATTCGTGCCGAGGATAAGTTCAAGGTCCTGTACAACCACATAGCCCTGCATCCCGACGCGAGGGCGATAGTGTTCTGCAACCGCAAGTCGACTACGGAGGACGTGTACGAATCGCTGAAGCGCAGGGGCGTGTCGTGCGAGATGCTTTCCGGCGACGTGAACCAGAACCGTCGCCTCAAGACGCTTGAGGACTTCCGCAACGGCAAGGTGAAGATCGTCATCGCAACGGATGTCGCAGGGCGCGGAATACATGTGGACGACATCGAATACGTGATCAACTTCGATTTCCCGTACGAGCCGGACGACTATGTGCATCGCATAGGGCGCACAGGCCGGGCCGGGAACACGGGCATAGCGATTTCGTTCGCCGACGAGGATGAGTCGTTCGCCATCCCCGAGATCGAGGAATACATAAACGAGCCGCTTAAGTGCACTCTCCTGCAGGAGGACGATCCGCTTCTCAAGCCGCTCGAGAAGCTTGCCCGCGGGCAGCGGTCCGAGCTCAAGCCGGTGGACGAGGCGGCGAAGGCGGAGGTCGACGCGCGCGAAGCGGTCACGAAAGAGCAGATCGACGCGGCAGCCGCGCTTGTTGGCATACGCGACGGAATGATCGTCAGGAACGCCGCCGGCAAGGAGGGCATCGTGGCGATGGACGAGAATGCCCCGCTCCAGCGCAAGATGCCGACCTTCGAGAAGGCTCTTGAGCCGAAGAAGGTGGTGGACGAATCGGATGCGTATATCAAGTCGGTGGACCAGAAGGATCATTTCGAGGAATGGTCTGTCTGACCATCGGGTACGGCAACATCGGCGGCTCCTTTGAATACACTCTTCGAGGCGTTCAAGTTCAACCGTGACAATCGCCCTGATGCCACGGCGTTCTTGATTTCCTCCGGAGACCGCTCGATTCCCGTAAAGTGGGCGCAGTTCGCCGATGACATTTCGGCCGTCGCGTGGGTGATCCGCAAGTATGCTCCGGGAGGGACGATAGGTCTTCTCGGAGAGAATTCCTGCGAGTGGATCACGGCGCATGCCGCCTGCGTGTTTTCAGGGGCGACGGTCGTGCCGATAGAGGTGACGCAGTCGGCTCCGGAGATCGCCGAGAGGCTTCGCTTCACCGGGGCTGTCGCGCTGATCCATTCCGCGCTCTATACCGAAAAGGCCAATGACGTGAAGCGTCTGCTCCCGGGACTCGTCATCGGCGGATTTGGCTCCCGGCGCACCGATTTCTTCATAGACAAGGGGCGTCGGGCGATAGCCGATGGAGAGTGCGGTCTGTTCGACGGGCCTCCGCCGGACGAAGACCGCACGTCCATGATCGTGTTCACGAGCGGAACCACCTCGAAGCCGCATGGCGCGGAGCTTACGCTCAGGGGAATGCAGACATTCGTGGAGTTCGCGCAGCGCCAGCTCAGGATGAAGTTTGGCGACCGTTCCCTGATGGTGCTTCCGCTCCACCACATATTCGGCATATGCACAACGTATCTGATGCTCGCGCAGGGCGTTGCGCTTGGCGTATGCCCGGATTTCCGCCGGCTTTACGACACCGTTGAGCGATTCCGCGTAAACTACATCTTTCTCGTGCCGGCCCTTGCTGGAATCCTGGCGGAAAAGATCGCCCAGAGGGCTGCATCCGCCGAGGAGGCGTTCGGCTCTCCGATAGACTGGATACTCGTTGGAGGGGCGCCGCTGTCGCGGAGGGTCTACGAAAATCTGCGGGCGCTTGGCATCAAGCCGCTTGGCGGCTATGGGCTTACGGAGACGACTTCCCTGTATTCCCTCGCCCCCATTGACGACGACCCGCGTGTCGGCAGCGCAGGAAAGGTGTGCGACACCCCGGGCGTGGAGACGAAGGTCTCGCCGGATGGCATGCTGATGATGCGAGGGCCTAACGTCCTCAAGGGATATTACCGCGATCCGGAACATACGAGCAAGGCGCTGTCTCCCGATGGCTGGTTCAGCACTGGCGACGTTGGGCGCATAGACGAAGACGGCTATGTCTGGATTACGGGACGAGCCTCGCGGACTATCGTTCTCTCGTCCGGCAAGAAAGTCGCGCCGGAGGAGCTTGAGGAAAGGATACTTGCCCTGCCGGGCATACGGGAGGTCGTGGTGTCCGGAGACGGCGAAAGACGGGAGATCAGGGCCGAGATATTTGCCTCCATAACCGATGCCGCAGTCAGGCGCGAGGTCAACGAGCTTAATTCGCGGTTGCCCGTGTACAAGCGCATAAAGACGGTATTCGTTCGCCTAGAGCCTTTCCCGAGGACTGCTTCCGGCAAAATATGCCTGCATCCCGGCAAGGGGGTGGCACCGCACGGGAAAGACGCAGGAACGCCGCCCCCGGCCACCGGCAGGAGGCGCAAGCTCCTGGCTCAGCCTTCTCCTATGCGGGGAGGGAGGCTTCGCTTCCTTTTCGTGCTTGCCCTTGCCGCCTCCGCCATCGCAGTAGCGGCCCTTGGCCTCGTGCCGCTCATACTGCGGCATTATGAGGTGGACTGCCCGGCCCGGATGGAATCGTTCTTCGAATACATCGATCTCGCGGGGGAAATCCTTCTCGGACTGTTTGCGCTGCTCGTCGTGTTTTGGTTTAGGGAGCGCGGCAAGTGAAGACGCTGCAGCTGGTTCCTGCCATGGAGCAGGGTGGCGTGGAAAGGGGCGTCGTCGAGGTGAATCGAGCCCTTGTCGCCGCAGGGTGGGAAAATGTGGTCGTCTCATCCGGCGGCAGACTCGTGGAGCAGATCGCGGCGGAGGGCGGGCGCCACATCGAGATGGACGTCAAATCGAAGAATCCGCTTACCTGCGTATCGAGGGCGTTGAGGCTGCGCAGGATACTTTCCTCTGAACGTCCGGATGTGGTATGCGCCCATTCAAGGGTGCCTGCGTGGCTTTTCGTGATGGCAAGCCGTGGGCTGGGCCTGAAGTGGATGACCTTTGCGCATGGAGCGAATTCCGTATCCTGGTACTCCAGGGTCATGACGTTCGGCGATCTCGTTGTGACGCCGTCGCGATTCATCGCCGATTATCTCAAGGAGAATTACGGGCTTCCCGACGAGCGCATCCGGGTGATACCGAGGGCCATCGACAGAAGGAAGTTTGACGTTGAAGGCCTTGACGGCGACTTCATTGCCACGAAGCGGAAGGAATGGGGCGTAGACGGGAAGTTCGTGGTCATGGGGGTCGGTCGCATCACCCAGCTGAAGGGCTACGACATGCTGATCCGCGCGGTAGTCAAGGCGAATGCGATCGCCATGTCCGAGGCTTCTTCTGATCCGCATGGAATAAAGCCGTTCAAGCTTGTGATCGTCGGCGAAGCCGAGCAGGCCCGGAAGGGCGTTGAGGATGGCCTGCATGCGCTCGTCGAGTCCCTTGCGGCCAATGGCGATGTCGTGTTTGCCGGCAACCAGAGGAAGATCGCGGAGTGCGTCTCGATGGCGAATGTGGTAGTGTCGTCCAATACGCGCAAGCCAGAGGCGTTCGGCCGCTCCATGGCGGAGTCTATCGCGATGGGTACGCCTGTCGTCGCAAAGGGGTTCGGCGGCGCATTGGACATAGTGGAGGATGGCGTGAACGGAGTCCTCGTCCCGTCCGGTGTCGATTGCGGTGACGAGAGCGACGCATTCGCGGAGGCGATAGTCAAGGTGTCGCGCATGAGGTTCGGGGATTTGCGGTCGGCGGCGCTGAAGAAGTTCTCGTTCGATCTCATGATCGAGCGAACGATGGCCGCATACAGTGAGCTGGCGGGGCCGGACGGAAGCCGTTCCACTTGATTTCCTTTGCGCAAGGCAATATAATATGCGCAAGATTTTTTGGAGGTACCGATGTCGAAACCGATAATTGATGAAGATTGCTGCAAGGGATGCGGGCGTTGCGTTTCCGCCTGCATGAAAAAGTGCCTTGAGATTGCCGCCGACCATCTGAACGCGGCAGGGCTGAAGCCGGTTCGCTATGTCGGAGAGGGGTGCGTCGGGTGCGGAATGTGCTTCTACAATTGCCCAGAGCCGTATGCCATTCGGGTTGAACGGTGATGCGGGTGGAATGTCCAATTCGCGAAAGTTGAGGCCAGACAAGCTATGACTAAATTCGTTAAGAGCAATGAAGCTGTTGTGATGGGGGCTCTTTATGCGGGATGCGAGCTGTATTTCGGCTACCCGATAACTCCGGCAAGCGAGATTGCGCATGGTGCGGCCAAATGGTTCCCAATGCTCGGGCGCACTTTCGTTCAGGCGGAGTGCGAAACCGCGAGCGTCAACATGATGTTTGGCGCCGCCGCCGCCGGGAAGCTCTGCATGACCGCCACTTCCGGCCCCGGATTCTCCCTGATGCAGGAGGGCATCTCCTATCTGGCCGGTGCGGAATTGCCGGCAGTGATAGTCAACGTGAATCGTGCCGGCCCGGGGCTCGGCAACGTATATCCGGAGCAGAGCGACTACACTCCGGCGGTGAAGGGCGGCGGGCACGGGAACTACAGGACCTTCACGGTGGCCCCGGCAAGCGCCCAGGAGATGTTCGACCTCACGAGGCTTGCCTTCCGCATGGCGGCGAAGTGGCGCACCCCCGCCGTGGTGTTCGCCGACGGCCTTCAGGGGCAGATGATGGAGAGCGTGAGGCTGCCGGACGATGAGGATCCGAAGCCTGACTTTTCCGGCTGGGCCGCACAGGGGGAGCCCAAGACCCGCGGCAATCTCGTGAAGTCCATATTCCTCGACGCCGCCCAGCAGGAGGAGTTCAACCTTCACCTTCAGAAGAAGTATGCCGATATGGAGGCCGACGCCAAGTCGGAGGCGTACCTTGCGGAAGATGCCGAGCTGCTGATCGTCGCGTACGGGATCTCTTCGAGAATTGCCCGCACTACCGCCGAGACGCTTCGCGCGGAAGGCATCAAGGCGGGCTGTTTCCGCCCCATCACATTGAGCCCGTTCCCAAGGAGCGACCTTGAAAGGGTCGCGAAGGGGCGCAAGTTTCTTGTGATCGCGCTTGACGCCGGCCAGTTCGCCGACGATGTGCGCCTGAACCTCGCAAAGGCGGGGCTCGGCAACGAGGCGGCGTCCCTCCGGCTCATAAACCGCATGGGCGGCCAGGTGGTCGCCGTGGACGATGCCGTAAAGGCCGCGAAGCGCGTCTTGGCATGATGTTGCGCCGGCTTCTCATCCTCTCGTCATGCGCACTCTTGCGCACCTTGCCGCTTGAGGCCGATGCCGGATACAGGTGGCGCATCGAGCCTGTCGGCGAGATCGCAAGGCCAAATGTGCCGGGATCGGCGTCGATGGGCGGCATTGCCTGGGTGTCCAACAATGTCTATTGGGCGGTGACGGACTGGAATCCGGTTGTGTGGAAGCTGGAACTGCCCGTGGATTTGCGGAGCGGCAGGCTGTCCGGATGCAGCCTTACCCGGATGTGCGAGCCGCAGGATGCGGTTGACGTCGAGGCCATTGCGCGCGATCCTACGGACGGATCGGTGTGGGTCGCCGACGAATGTTCATGCCGCATCACAAGGCATGATCCGGCGACTGGACGCCGCACGGGGCAGGTGGAGCTTCCTCCGATGATGGATGGCATACATAAGGATCTGGGACTGGAATCGCTGACCATTAGCGAGGACGGCCTTGTGATGTGGACCTGCACGGAAGAGTCGCTTAAGGCTGACGGCCCGCGTTCCACGAAGGCGCGCGGCTCGGACGTCCGCTTGACGAAACTCGTCCGCAAGGGCGTTGCCGACCGATGGAAGGTTGCCGGGCAGTGGGTGTACCTGACGGATTCGATTGCCGGAGGTCCTTGGTCCATCAAGGGCGGGGATGCGTCGCGCAGCGGAGTGTCTGAACTGTGCCTGCTCGAAGACGGGACGCTGCTCGTTCTGGAGCGGGAATTCAGCAAGGTGATCATCCCAAGGCTCCGTTGCCGCATCTACGAAGTCGATTTCACGTCCGCGACGGATGTCGCCAATGTCGAGTCCATCAAGCAGGCAAGCGGACTCGAGCGAGTGGGGAAGCGTCTGCTTTTCGAGACAAAGGGGCTTTCCATGTACGAGGGCATGTGTGTAGGACCGAAACTTGCCGATGGCTCTCGGCTTCTTGTGCTTGTCTCTGATGGGGACAATCGCACGCTTTGCACGGTGTTTTCGCTTCGCCTCTACAGGCTTTAGCTGAAATGGCCGGACAAACCTCAAGCGAAGGACAGGGAGGTTGAATTTGCGGTTTTCCGATTTGTGGCTGGGATTGCGTCTTGGAATCTTATGATTGTTTGATTTGTATATGTTTTTGTTGAAAATGGGGAGGTGTGCGGAAACGTGGTGTGCTACAATACATCCCCATGAAACACGTTGAGTTTGTTCCACCGCGACAGCATCCGCTTTGGAGGCTTTGCCTTCAAATGGGGATTACGGATGTTGTCGTAAAGGTGAATCCGGCTTTGACGGGGCTTGAGGATCCGTGGAGGATGTCGACTTTGCGCTCTATCGTTGATGGGTTGGCATCCAATGGATTGCGTGTTGTCGGACTTGAAGGTGACCCGTTTGACATGTCTCCAGTGAAGCGGTATGGCGAAGCTGGCTTTATGCCGGAGATGCGCGACGAGGCGTTGGCGCACTATCGCGAACTGATAGAGTCGATGTCCAACCTCGGCATTCGCCTGCTCTGCTACAATTTCATGGTTGGGCCAGGCTGGTCGCGTACTGGTGTGCGCACCGTGCGCGGCGGAGCTCTTGCAACCTATTTCAGCAAAGCCGAATATGAGGCGGCGTTTGGTCGATCTTGCGGCCTCATCCTTGATCGGGATCAAATATGGTCTAACTACGAATGCTTTGTCAAGGCGGTGATGCCGACGGCCGAGAGGGTTGGTGTGCGGATGGGGCTTCATCCTGATGATCCGTGCCTGCCGGAGCTTGGCGGCTATGCGCGAATCTTTGGAACGATAGACGATTATGACAGGGCGTACGCGCTTTATCCAAGCACTTCGAATTCTGTCACATACTGTCAGGCGAACTTCAAGCTCATGGGTGTAGACCTCATCGAAACTGCGAGGCATTTCGGCAAGCGCATCGCCTTTATACATGTGCGAGATGTAGAGGGCGACAAAACCGACTTCACCGAGCTGTTCCACGACCAGGGGTCGACCGATCAGTTTGCGCTCATGCGCACTTATCGTGAACTTGGGCTTGACGTTCCCGTTCGTGGCGACCATGTGCCTGAGATGTCAGGCGATAGGCTCTTTGCGGAAGATTGCGTCCCCGGCTATTTTACGTTGGGACGGTTGTTCGCCAACGGATATCTAAAAGCGCTATTGAAAGGAACAGAAAATGCCATCACTCGCTAACATGCGCACGAAGGCCAAGGAAGCCGGCCTCATGAAGCTCGACAGGCTGATCGCCAAGCGTCAGCACATCCCCACCAACGACTTCCCGATTCCGACGAAGGAGCTCTGCGAGCGCTTCGAGAAGCTCTACACGGGCTGCGTGAACGACGTCATGCGCGAGCTCACGCTCCTCGACCAGAACCTGCCGCACGAGATCATGCCGCTCCGGGACGAGATGGTCGTCTGCGGCGAGGCGTTCACGGTCAAGTCCGCGCCGAACTGCATGATCGAGGGCGAGATGACGTTCCGTGCGCAGATGCTGGACGACTTCAAGCCGAACGGCGTCGTCGTGTGGGACACGTCGAACGACGTCGAGGCCTCGCTCTGGGGCGGCGTCATGACGGCGACGGCGATCTCGAAGGGGATTCGCGGCGCGGTCATCGCCGGCGGCATCCGCGACACGAAGCAGATCCTGGGGCAGCCGTTCCCGGTCTTCTACAAGTACCGCGTCTCGAACGGCTCGCTCGGCCGCTGCATGATCACGCACTACCAGGTGCCGGTCAAGATCGGCAAGGTGACGGTGCGCCCCGGCGACATCATCATGGGCGACATCGACGGCGTCATCTGCATCCCGCGCGAGATCGCCTACGAGGTGCTGCTGCGTGCCGAGGGCATCGAGCGCAACGAGGTGGACATCTTCTCGTGGGTGCGCCAGGGCGACACGATCTCGGAGATCATCGACAAGGGCGGGTACTTCTGATGCTGAAGGACAGGTTTGACCTTCGGGGAAAGACTGCGCTTGTGACGGGTTCAGCTCGTGGTATAGGCAGAGGCATAGCACTTGCCTACGCCGAGTATGGAGCGAGGGTCATTGTTCATGGCACGAAGTCTTCTCCATGGCTTGATGAAACGTTGGCCGAAGTCCGGAAACTCAGCCCAGAATCGACATCTGCCTTAGCGGACTTGTCAAAGCCGGATGAGGTCGAGGCGTTGCCGGTCGACACCGTTGATATACTCGTCAGTAACGTTTCCGTGCAGGAACGTATGCCGTGGCATGAATTTGACGTCGCCGAAGCGCATCGTGAAATGGAAATCAACTTTTACTCCACGATGAGGCTCTTCCAAAAGGTGTATCCGCATATGCGCGATTCTCGGTGGGGGCGAATGATTGTCGTCGGTTCCGTTCAGGAAAGGCGGCCGCATCCCATGATGTGTGCCTATGCCGCATCAAAGGGGGCTTTGGAGAACCTTGTCCGCAACATTGCGCGACAGGTCGCGGCTGAGGGCATAACGGTCAACAACCTATGCCCTGGCGTGTTCCTGACAGATAGGAACAGGGATGCACTCATGAACCGAGAGTATGCGAAGCAGGTGCTGGACACCATTCCGATGCATGACTATGCTATGCCTGAGGATGCGGCCGGTGCGGCTCTCCTGCTGGCATCTGATGCGGGGCGGTACATCACTGGCTCGACCATACTGATTGATGGCGGGCTATCCCTGCCGGGCTGATTGCGGCATGGTTGCCTACGTAGGATGCTACACGGATGACATGAATCCCAATGGGATCCATGTCGTAGATGTAGATCCATTCACTGGCGGAATGAGGCTCCTGTCGTCCGTTCGGTTGCAGAACGCCATCTATCAGGCCATTACGCCCGACGAACGGTTTCTGGTGTCGTGCGAACGGGGTGGGCTCGCGGCATTCCGCATCGTTGGCGATAGCCTTGTCCAGTCGGATCGGCTTCCATTGGGGGGACAATGCATCTGCCATGTCTCCGTAATGCCGGACGGGAGACGCATATGTTGGGCAGACTATCTCGCCGGCGAAGCCGGGAGCGTAGGCTTTGAGGAAGGACTGTTCGAGAAAGACAGCCTGAAGCGCCACCGCCACGACGGGTGCGGGCCGAATCTTCCGCGTCAGGCGACCGCCCACTGCCATCAGGCGATTCCATTGCCGGATGGTTCGGGCTATGTTGTGGTTGACCTTGGTCTGGATAGGCTCTCGGTGTATCCTCAGGGGCGGCATTGCCGAACGCTTCCTGCGGGGGCTGGCCCTCGGCATTTGGCGTTTCATCCAAACGGACGTTTCGCCTTTGTGGTTTCCGAACTTGGCAATCTGCTGTCTGTGTACCGCATGGCGGAAGATTGCGTCTTTTCGTTTCAGTCTTCAGTGTCGACACTTCCCGATGGATGGTCTGGTGCATCTGCCGCCGCAGCGGTTCGCGTGTCAGCGGATGGTTCGAGGGTGTTCGTGTCAAATCGCGGACATGACTCTATTGCGGCTTTTGGGTTTGACCGAGCATCAGGGGGGCTTGAGGCGTTGTCTTTCTCCCCGTTGCCGGGGGAGGTGCCGCGAGACTTTGTTCTGCTTCCCGGCGACCGTATGGCTCTTGCGGTACTTGAACAATCTGGATCGCTTGTATCTCTAAACTGCGATGCCGCCACTGGGCGGCTCATATCGCTCTGTCGCATTGATGGCCTTTGTCGCCCGTCTTCAGTCATCGTCTGAAACACCGTGTTTCCGATGGGTCTGCCGATAGCTGCGCATGGAACATCCGTAAACAGACTTGAATGCCTCATTCAGTCGGCAGAGCTTCGAGAAGTGGCAGTCGCTGGCGATGTTCTCTATCGTGTCCTTTGTCTCAAGCAGACGCTTGCGGACCTCCATTAGGCGATATCGCTTGATGGTGTCGCCGATCGATTCTCCCTGTAGTTCGCGGAATCGCAGGTCGGCAAGGCTTCGCGACGTTTTCAGGTGTGTTGCGACGTCACGTGGCTTGATGGCTTCGGACGCATGGGCCCGGATGAATGCGATTGCTCGCTGGACGAGGCGTCCCGAACATGATACGAGGCTTGTGGATTCCCGTACGATGATTTCCTTGATGCCAACGCGAATGTGTTCGGGGGTATGTCGCGTATTCCCGTCCATCATGCTGGAGAGCCGTTCGGCAGCAAGATACCCCATCCTGTCGTGGTCTGGCTGGATGGATGTGAGTGTCGGCATCGTGTTGGTGCAGAGCATTTCATCGTTGTCTACGCCGATGACGGCGACATCGGTTGGGATAGGAATATCGGCCTCATGGCAAGCCTCAACCACCTGTAGCGCACGATCGTCGAACGCGGCGAAGAGTCCGGCGGGCTTTGGAAGCCGTGCGATCCATTTCGCGAGGTGGGGCAGGTCGTATCCCTTTCCGCGCGTCGTGTAGCGGTGAACGGGAAGGCCATTCGCCTTCAGTTCGTCAATAAAGGCCTCCCCGCGCAGTTTTCCCCATGTATTCCCTTGCAGATCAGCCACAAATCCGTATGATCTGAAAAGGCCCTGCGACATCAGGTTTTGTGCGGCGGCTCTGCCGACTTCCCTCGCATCGCCCAAGATGTATACTATATTCTTGGTTCTGCCGGATAGCAGATCATCATCGTATATGTCGAGTGCGACCGTTGGTATGCTTAGCGTGGCGAGCTCGGCTGCGCCATCCTTTGCCGCCGGCATGGAGTAGACTATCCCGTCAATGTTCCTCTCGCTAAAAGATGCGACGAGTTCCCTTGAGAAGTCTTCGCGTATTCGCGTGAATTGGGGCCGCCAGTCGAGTTCATGTTCGTTAATGTAGCGAAGGAATCCTCCGAACTTGCGGCGACCCGGTTCGCCAGCGAGGTGAAAGGCGACGGCAATGCGCTTGAAAGGCTGCGTCATGGCGTTTGGCTCGATCCATTTACTTCATTTCTCATATGCGGACATTATACCAAACTGCGACGCAAATCGGCGCGACGCTTGCGGGACATCAATTTTCGTGTTATTCAAAATGGAAGAATGATTGTTGAAAGTGGGATTCATTGCCGATTCGTTCTTTTGATATAATCGCCCCCGCAAGGCTGGGAGTGCGAAAACGAAAAAGAAAGGCTTTTAGGCATGAATACTCTTATCAAGATGTTTTTTTTGGTGATGGCGGCACAGTTGGCCACAGTTTGCCGTGCGGATGTCGTGACGCTGAATCGGGCGGACAGGGATGGGTCCGCAGCCGAGGGCGAGTCTTCCTTCATGAGCTCCTTCCTGTCCAACCCAGGTGAAGAGGGGTATGGCTGGTCGGACGGGTGTGACCCCAGTTCAGATAAAGACTATTTGGTTGTCGGCAACAATGTTGCTCTTCGCACGCCCTATCGCGAAGATTCCGATCTTGCTTCGCAGACATTTGTCTTTCCGGGGCGTTCTCTAACCTTGGACAATGGCGGGATAATCGCGTTTCGCTCAAGCTATGGCACGGCTGACAATGCGGCGACCGTTCAGATTGACGACTTGATCGTCAAAAAAGGCGTTCTCAGCCACGCCTATTGGGCGCGTGCTACGAAATGGGGCGGCAAGATCACGATTGACACCGCTTCGGCGGCAAATGGATCCGCGAGCTTCACCATCAACATGTCGACATGCCACATCTTGGCGAAGATGGTTGCCGCCGTAGGCGAGAGGGTCACGCTTGAAGGCTCCACAATGGCGCAGCTGAACAGTGCCGGGGACTATCGGTGGATGGATATGGCGCATCCCTACGTATTCCGTTTTTCCGGCGACTGTACGGAATACTGGGCGACGACCGCCTGTGCTTGGGGCTCGCAGGCTTGGATCGCGACGACGGACTTTGCCGGCTCCTTCAGTTTGGGGAACGCGGGTCTGGTCACGGTTGACGGCGTTTCGTCCGCCACGGTTAGAGGCATGATAGCGAGCCGCGATGGCCTCGTGCGCATTCCCGCCGCAACGACTCTGGATGTCTGCGGTGGAATCGATTCTGCGTTTGCGGATTACTCGACACATGTCTGTCAAGGCACAAACGTGTACACGCGACAGGAAGCAGATGTGCCTTACGTGAACGTGAATGACGTCTCTGGCGGTTCTGTCGGCAAGTCTATCTCCGTCAACGCGCTCGTCATTGCGGAAGATGGTGCGCTATCCACGCCCAAGGCCAATCTGGACGGCACACTTGTCAGTCTTTCCTCTGGAGCGATGTTTACGGTGGGGGATGCTGATTTTACGGATGTCATCCTTGATGTGGCAGGTGACGGAAAACTCGTTGTTACGAACTCCTTCACGACGCACTCGCCCGTCAAGCTCCGTCTGAATGGGGTCACGGCGCAGAGAGCGGCGCTGGTGACTATGTCAACATCGTGCGGCGAACTGAAAGTGGACGATTTCACGTTCGTCGCGCCGCAGTTCCAATACATCCTGTCAGTCGAGGCGAAAAACGGCGTTCAGACGCTGTGGGCCGATAACCTAAATCCTGCAGCCAAGGATGCGATGTCCGGCTACGTCATCCTTGAGAACCCCGACGGCAACTCTCAGGCTACGTTTACCTACGGCTCATACAATCAGGCGGGCGGCTGGTCGGACGGACTGGCGCCGCATGCGGATGCCCATTACTGCACAAACGGAAAGCTACTGCGTGACAAGGAACTCGGCACAGATGTTGCCTTCAAGGGGGCTTCCCTGACGCAATGCGGCACGTTCCGTCCAGAAGCGAATTCGTTTTCCATTGCGGACTGGCGGGTCGTGTCTAATGGCGGGACGAAGATCGACAACCGTACGATGCTGAACGTATCCGGCGCGTATTCCGCTAAGACATTCGGCGGATTTCTGAGGGTATTCACAGACGCGGCTTCTCCGTTCACGCTTTATGGCGGAATCACTAAGTTTTTCGAGGACGGCTCGTTTCAGAGCCAGACATACCGGATGGTAACGAAGGTCGTAGGGTCTGCAGAGGCCGTGATCGCGGCGGAAGGTGCTCTCTCCCGTGTACCCGGCGACAGGGAAGGTCGGGCCGTCTGCGAATTTTTGGGTGACATGGACGAATACTATGGTTCAATCTGGGTTGGAACGAATCAGACGGTCATTCTCGGAAACACGGGCCTCGCGAACGGAACGCTTGTTTTGCGCACGGCCTGGTCGATGGGCACGACAAGGGCTGACGCCGGAACGTCCGTACCCGTCCGGCGCCTTGAAACCCATGCCTCGGCCACGCTTGACGTCCCCGAAGCGACGACGCTGGCGGTCAAGGAGGGTACGGCAATCGTGGGTACGTTGACCAAGAATGGCTTGGGCACGTTGGCGCTCTCTGGCATGGCGACGCCAGGCGAAGAGGCTGGGATTCGTGTCGCTGCCGGGACGCTGAAGGTTTCTTCGGCGACGGCGTTGTCTGGTGTGTCCGTCGCGTTTGCGGATGGGGCCGGCCTGGTCATGGACTGGGGTATCGAAGACGGAATCTTCCTTGACAATGTGGTGTGTGAAGGCGCACGGCTTCCGATTGCCTTTGATTTCACAGGTGACGTGCCAACATTTGAGGAGCCTTGCGTCAAGAAGCTGCTTACCGTAAGTGATTCGGATGCAAGGGCCATTTTGGACAAGGTTGTCGTTCGGCGGGTTAAGGGCTATTGCATTGACATGCTGCCGCCTGTCTCGGAAAATGGGCTGACGACATTCTCCGTGCGTGTCTACAGGCTCGGCTTCATCCTAACGGTTCGCTGAGGAAAATGGTGATGAGCTTGAGAAGATGTTGTGTCCTTGTTGCCGCAATTGGAGCGTTCGCGTTCTCTTCAGAGGGGAATGCTCAGGCCGTGGCACCGCAATGTCCCGAACGTGTCAGGGAGATCGCCGCGTGGCTGCGTCCGGAGGCGGGGTTTGACGAGACGCGAATCTCGAATCGCGAGGTTTGGGACAAAGAGGCCAGGACAAAACAGGCTTTGCTAATCATCGGACGTGCGGAACGGTTCCTCAAAGAGAAGCTTGTGGTCTCAAATGACGCGAAATACGAGGAAGTCTACGCCTGGGCGCGTCCTCTCGGTAGGATCGCAAACGACTGGCTTCCTGCGCTGACGTATGCCGAGTGCCTTGAAAACAAGGGGCGGTTCCTTCCTCGCATCGTCTCGATCCTTGATGTGCTTTCGTCCATGCGCACATGGGTCAACCCATATCATGACAGGCCTGATTTCGGTTCATTCAATGGCCTTTACAGGAAGCTTGAACTCGGCAACGGCAACATTTCCCAGCATATTGCCCTCACACTGGATCTGTTGCGAGACGTGCTTCCGGCGGACTGCCGTGCCCGCGCCTTGGCAGCGTTGCGGCGACAGGTACTGGATGTCTACCTTGAGATAGCCAAAGACTGGAAGGCGGCCCGGAGGAACCGTTGCTGGTTCTATGACAGCCAGATCAACTGGTGCGCGGCCTGCAACGAGTATTTTGCAGTCTCATCCCTCCTTGTCTTGGACGACCCGATCGAACGCGCGACGGCAATCGAGTTGGCCGAACGTTCGACAAAATGCTATTTAGACGGCTTTACGGCAGACGGAATGAGCCTTGAGGGGGTTGGATATTGGAGCTATGGGTTCGGCCAATACCTTCGGCTGGGAATCATGGCGCGACGCGCAACTGACGGGCGGGTCGATTTCTTTTCGGCGCCACGTGTCAAGGCGTGTGCGCGATCCGGCTTCGACACGTACTACAACGACAACGGCGCACCTGCCTACGGAGACTGTAAGATTGGCTTGAATTGCGATGCCACGTGGTATCTGGCCGGGCTTGTCTGGCCTGAATTCGCCACGGAGAAGGCGAGTCGGGCGTCTGAAGCATCCTGGAACCTGCCGTTGGCGACGATTCGGCTCTTTCCGACTGTGGGCAGTGCGACAGGGGCTGGACGCGAGTCGCGCACCTATCCTATCCGTTCCTGGTACCCTGACGTGGTGCAGCAGTTGGTGTGCCGTCCGCAACCGGAAACGGCCGACTCGAAAAGCCTATATGCGTCGTTCCGTGGCGGATGCAATGACCCGAAGAAGATCGGAGGGCACAACCACAATGATGTTGGCACGTTCGGGCTGGCGATCGACGGGCGCGAAATCGTGGGAGACCCTGGCATTAAGGAGTATGACCTCAAGACGTTCGGCCCGCATCGCTACGAGAGTAACCTTCGCAACTCGTACGGGCATCCGGTGCCGTTGGTGGACGGGCAGATGCAGCTTGTCGGAAAGGTTGGCGCCAGACTCCTGAGAAGTTCGTTTTCCGATGCGAAGGACTTGGTGCAGCTCGATTTGCGCGATGTCTATGCGGTCACGAACCTGATGGGCTTGACGCGGACTTTTGTCTATCTGCGTGATGAGGAGAAGGTCATGATTCGCGACGAGATCGCCTTTGATGGCACTGGCACGTATGAGACGCCTATCGTCACCTATGGAACGGTCAGCCCTTTGGGTGCAGGGGTGTTCAGGGTGACGTCGCGGGACGGCAAGGATTCGCTTGTTTGCCGTGTGCGCGTGATCGGCGGCACGTTGACGACGCGAGAAGAGGCACTTGAGGCTCCGGCGAAAGGCAAACCCGCGCCGAAACGTTTTGCGTTGGCGTTCGCGGCACCCGTCAGTATGGCTACACTGGAGATGACATGGGAGAAGTTTGTGCCTGAACGCACGGTATACCCGATGCTGACGCGGGATGGACGGCGTCTGACGAGCTGGACTGATGGGACTAACACCGTCTACGACCTTGTCCCGACGAACCGTCTGCCAAACGGCGGCGGCCCGATGCGCGAATGGAAACTCTACTGCCTCAAGGCGACGCACACGGATGTCGGCCTCCACAATTCGCAGTACATCCAACGGCACGGAACCGTGCAGCGAATCGAGAACGCGGCGCGGCTCATCGATGCCGACACGCGCAGGGACGACGATCCTGCCGCCTACCGCTATGTCCTGGAAGGCACATGGTTTTGGGAGAACTATCCGATGGATCGCGGCGAGGCCGCCGCGTGGCGCATTGTCACGAACTACATGGCACGTGGCCGCATGGACGTGGGCGTTACGTGCGCGGGCAACCATACCCACGTCTTTTCGAAAGCAGAGTTGGAGCGGTCGGCGTACGCGAAGCGGCGGCTGGAGGAGAAGTGGGGAATCAAGACCCGTACGTTCATCATGGCCGACAATCCAGGCATCAGCTGTTCGGTCATCGAGCCGTATGCGCAGGCTGGCATCCGCCATGGGATATTTCTCCCCAACCAGTGGAATCCGCATCCATCGTCGATCTGGAAGCGAAATCCCGACATCATGGCCGGCACCTGGAATCCGGATGCCGGGGGCGGAGGCGCACGTGTGGATGTCTCGTTCGATTCTTCGTTGCCGATGGTCTTCCGCTGGATGGCTCCAGGCGGGACGAATTCCCTGCTGATGTGGTGTTCGACCCAGTATCACTACGGCTACTCGCGACTGGGCATCGCCCATGGGCGGCGTGACCGTTCGAACGTGCGGGATGTTGAGAAACGGATGCCGGAATTCCTCGCGTTGCTGGAATCGAAGTACCCGTACGACATTTGGCTCGCGGGCAACTACTCCGACGATGAGGACGCGAATGCGGTGTTCGCGGACTTCGCCGCAGAATGGAACCGCAAGTGGGCGTGGCCGCAGTTCCGCACTGTCGGCCGACTGGACGAGCCGTTTGAATATCTTGAGAAGCGTTTCGGGTCACAGATACCGATCATTCGCGGCGAAATGACGAGCGGCTGGCTGCAGCATGTGGCCTCCGCGCCGGAGCTGCTGGCGGACAAGTTGAACGTCGATCGGCTTCTGGAGACGGCGGAACGGCTTGGGGCATATGCTGGGACAATCGATCCGGTCGCGGTGGCGCGCGCCTGGAAGATGCTCATCCTCAACGACGAGCATTCCTACGGCACGAGCGGCTATCAGGGGCGACGCGTGTTCGAGACGTGGATGCAGAAGCGGGATTGGATCGAACGTGCGGCTGCGACGGCATCAAATGAACTCACGAAGGCTGTGGCGAGACTGGGACTTGCACCGAAGGACGAGAGTCGCGTTGAAGTGTTTCCGGGCTCGACACGGGAAAACGCATTCTATCGCGTTACGGTCAACAAGAAGGGCGAAATCGTCTCGCTCTTTGACAAGGCGCTTGGACGGGAACTGCTGTCGAGTCCGGCCAACCGCTTCCTCTACACGCGCGACAACCATAAGAGCTGGTGCGACGAGAATCTTCTTGGGGCAACCATTACGCGGCGCGTGTTCCTGCCAAGCGATGTGCGGCGAGTGGACATTGAAGACCGCTTCGAACACGCGAAGGATATGTTCAATGCCCACAGGTATAACCGGTTTGGATACTTGGCGTTCCCGTTCAACGTTCCGAAGGGCACCTTCAAGGCTCGGTTGGCGGGTGGCGAGATGATCCATCCATACGAGGACTGCCATCCCTTTGTTTCGGATGCCTACGTGGCCGTGCGTGACTGGTGTGCCGTGGAGAACGACGACTTCGGCGTTGCGCTGATGATGCGCGACTCCATGCTGACGGAGTTTGGCGAAATCCACCCGGACAAGACCTGCTACACGGGTCGATCTCCCAAGGGAACGACCTCCATCTATCCGTTCCTGTTTACGGATTGGTTGCAGATGCATCAGCCTGACGGCGATTCCATGAACTTCACGTTCCGTTTCTCGATTACGTCGTATGCGTTCAGTGAACGGTATCGCGTCGAAGAGGTGTGTGCCGACTGGCTCGATACTTACGCCAAGTGGATGCGCGAGCAGAAGGTGCCGTCTGCAGGGCGTGTGGCCTGCGGCATGGCGGCAGATGGCTGGACAGGGCTTATTGAGGCGCCACGTGCAGGCCATGGCGAGAAGGACGGCCAACTTTATCTTTTGTGGGGCGCGGAGCTCGCTCCGGGATTCTCGCATTACGAGCTATGGCGTGATGGGGCGTTCCGCGCCAATGTGACGAATGAGGCGCCGCAAGGCATCCCATATCGCGTGGCCCGTTTCGAGGACACGGGCCTGCCAACGCATTCGACACACGCATACCGTCTCTTCAAGGTCTGGAAGGACGGACGCAAGGAGCCATTTGGCGGGACGTTTTCAGGGCGGACTCGCTTCGTCAGCGAAGAGGAGCGCAATGGCGTTGTCTGCGAAGGCGAAGACGGACGCTTGGCGATTCGGTTCGACGGTGCGCAGGTGACAAGCTGGAATCCCGAAGCGATGAAGGGCGAGGACGTGTTCTTCCTGCCGAAGGACACGCCGTGGGGGCAGGAGGTTCATGGTGGACTGCCGATTTGCTGGCCATGGTTTGGAAAGCCTGAGAAGGAGGGACTTCCGAAACATGGACTTGTGCGCTACCTTCGCTGGAATATTGTACGGCGCAACGGCAAGAACGGTGTCGTCCTGCGGACTCGATCAAATATGGAGACGCGGAAACTGTGGCCTCACGACTTTGAACTTGAGGCCCATATTGGGATTGTCGATGCTTCTGCGCTGAAAATCACGATCATAGAGCGCAACACTGGTACGAATCGGTTCGAGTCGGCGTGTGCGATCCATCCGTATTTCTCCATGTCCGATGCGACGAACGTGGAACTTGACGGTACACGATTGCCGCGTCCGTGGACGCAACGGACATTTGGCGCGAACGGCAAGCCGCACGTGCTGGGCGATGGTGTGCGTCGGCGTCGCGTGGAGGTCTCATCCCCGCAAGCGACACGTTGGATGGTGTGGAATCCGGGCGAGGAGCGGACACCGCTGTGCAATGGGCTGCAAGCGGACGATTGGCGACGCTTTTATTGCCTTGAGCCTATTGCGGATCAATCCAATCCGCTGAATCCGGGGAAAAGCCGCCGATACGACTTCACGATTCGCGTACTGTCGGCGCCAACCGTAGAGGATGGTCGGACTCGGCAGACGAAATGAGGTCGGGTCCAGATCCCTTTGCCGCTATTGCCTGAACGTAAGATGGCCATCCTCTGACAGGGTGCCTTTGATCTTGCCCGGCTTCAGCTTGCCGCCGAGAAGCAGCTCGGCAAGGGGATCTTCCACGAACCGCTGTACTGCGCGGCGGAGGGGCCTTGCCCCCATCGCTTCGTCGGATCCGTTCTTGACGAGGAATTCGATGGCCTTCTTGTCGAGATCAAGGGTCATGTCCTTCTCGGAAAGGCGGCTGCGGAGAAGGGCCAGCTCGAGGTTCAGGATGGTTTCCACGTTCTTCGAATCGAGTTTGCGGAACACAACGGTCTCGTCGAAGCGGTTCAGCAGCTCTGGACGGAAGGTGCGCTTCGCCTCCGCGAGCAGCTTTTCCTTCAGGGCATCGTAGGATGTGGCGACCTCGTCCTGCAGGAATCCGAACGAGTTGCCTTCACGGGCAAAGTCGAATCCGAGGTTCGCCGTCGCGATGATGATCGTGTTCCTGAAGTCGATTGTCCTGCCCTGTCCGTCGGTAAGCTTGCCCTCGTCAAGGATCTGAAGGAGCATGTTCATCACGTCGGGGGAAGCCTTCTCGAATTCGTCGAACAGCACCACGGAATACGGGCGGCGTCGTACGCGTTCGGTGAGCTGGCCACCCTCATCGTAGCCCACGTATCCGGGAGGGGCTCCGACGAGCCTTGAGGACGTGAACTTGTCGGAGAATTCCGTCATGTCGAGCGATATGAGGGACTTGGGGTCCCCGTACACCTTCTCCGCGAGCATCTTTGCGAGCAGCGTCTTGCCTACGCCAGTGGGGCCGAGGAACAGGAAACTCCCTATCGGACGCTTCGGGTCGCCGAGGTTCGCCCGACTGCGCCTAAGCGCGCGTGCGATGGACGATATGGCCTCCGTCTGACCGACCACCACTGTGTTGAGGTCGCGTTCCATGCCGAGAAGCCTTTCTGCGGCGGCGAAGCTCATGCGCTCAACCGGTACGCCGCTTATCGATGCTACAGTGGCGGCGATGTCGTCCGCCGTCACCGTAAGGACCTTCTCGGCGTGTTCGGCCTTCCATGCGTCAAGCCGCCTTTTCAGTGCGGCCTTGGCGGCCTTTTCCGCGTCACGCCATTTTGCCGCCTCTTCATACACGCCACGGTTTGCCGCATCCTGCTTCTTCAGGTTCAGTTCCGCGATCTTCTCCTCGTCGGCCTTCATGTCCGGCGGACGCACCGCATTCTTCATCCTTGTGCGGGAGCCTGTCTCGTCTATGGCGTCTATTGCCTTGTCCGGCAGCAGACGGGCGGGCAGATAGCGTGCCGTAAGCTTCACTGCGGCGGAGAGCGCCTCTGGCTCGTACTTCACGTTGTGGTGCTTCTCGTACCTCGGGGCGATGCCCTTCAGTATCTCTATGGCGTCGTCCTGTGAAGGCTCGTTCACGATTACGCTCTGGAACCTGCGCTCCAGCGCGGCATCCTTCTCGATAGACTTGTGGTATTCCTTCAGAGTCGTTGCGCCGACGACCTGTATCTCTCCCCTGGCGAGGGACGGCTTGAGTATGTTTGCCGCATCCATTGCGCCTTCGGGACCGCCGGCCCCTACGAGCGTATGTATCTCATCGAGGAACAGAATGCAGTTCCTTGCGTTTTTCGCCTCCTCGATCAGCTGCTTCAGGCGTTCCTCGAACTGTCCCCTGTACATCGTCCCGGCGACGACGCGTGTCATGTCGAGGGCTATGACGCGCTTCCCGCGCATCCTCTCCGGCGCATCCCCGGCGGCGATCGCCTCCGCCAGGCCTTCGACTACGGCCGTCTTGCCGACTCCGGCTTCACCGATCAGCACCGCGTTGTTCTTCGTCCTCCGCGACAGCACCTGCAGTATGCGCTCTATCTCGGCCTTGCGCCCTATGACGGGGTCGAGTTCCCCGTTCATCGCCGCCTTCGTCAGATCGCGGCCATATGTGTTTAGAGCCGGCGTCTTGATCTTCTTGCCGCCATCGCCATCCTGTTCGCCTTCGGACGTGTCCGTGAGGCTGGGGTCGTCTCCATCGCCGTCCGAGGCGTCGTCATGGCCTTGTCCGGCATTGCCGGTTTCGCCGGAAGCCTGGGCCGGCTCTGACTGCCCGCTAAGGGACTTCGCGAAAGTGTCGGCGGTCACGTTGTGGCCGAACAGTATCTGCGCCCCTACAGACTCGCCTTCGCGCAGCGTCGCGAGCATGATGTGTTCCGTGCCTATCTTTTCGGCTTTGGCCCGAATGGCCTCCATCTTCGCGAATTCGAGCACCTTCCTTGTACGGGCCGTCAACGGGAGCGCACCTTTCACGGCATAGGCTTCGCCCCGGCCTATTATGCGGTCCAGCTCCATGCCAAGATCGTCGTTGTCGAGCCCCATCCTCTTCAGGCATTTGCAGGCCGTGCAGTTTTCCATCTTCAGGATGCAGGCCAGTACGTGTTCCGTTCCGATGTATGTGTGGTTGTAGTGCCGGGCGACAGCTTCCGCTCCGTCGAGCGCCTGCTGCGCATATGGCGTATATAGTTCGTTCATCAAAGGTATCCCTTCGCAAAGTCGTTTAGCCGCACGTTCCTGAAGCGCCTGTTGGCCTTGTCCGCAAGTGCGGCGTCCTTGCGGTCCAGCTCCTTCTGCTCTTCATATGTGTTTGGGACGGAAGGGGGCGGCTGGCCTATCCGCGACATCATGATTTCGGAGGCCTCCTCCCGTGTGAAATTGTCGAGGAAGTTGATGGATGCCGCGAGCTTGAGCGGCGAAATGATGTCCACAAGCTCCAGGTTGGACAGTAGGCGGCAACTCCTCAGGACCGCAAGCGACCGTTCAATCGCATCCTCGAACACGCGGGGAAACTCTTCGACAAGCCTGATCCGGGCATTGGACTCCTGCTTCACGATATCGGAGAAGATCTGCCTGATCCTTGCCGCAAGCTCAAGCTCCTCCAGGCCGAGGGCCTGGGCGTTTACAATGCGGAATATGTGCGCCACATCCTTGAGGCCGTCGCCATCGCAGCCGTATGCGTTCATTCGCATCCCGTTGAGCGCATTGAGCGCCATCGGAAGATCCCCGATCAGGTGCAGTCCCTCAAGGTGGAACATCGCTGATATCTCCAGGCCAGTCCCGCACATGTAGGGGGATGCCGTGACATAGCCGAATCGCGGATTCCATGCGAATGGATGCTCGTCCGCAGCCTTGGACTCTTCACGCAGAAGTTTTGCCACGGTCTGGCGTATGCGCATCGGCGACGATATTTCCGCCTTGAAGCAGATTGCGTTCTCATGCGTGAACGGCAGATCCGTGCGCTGCCTGTACAGTCGCACCATGCCATCGGAGAATATGTCTGAACCGCCTATCTCAATGTCTGTCATTCTTCGTCGCCGTTTCCATTTTCTGCGGGGCCATTGCCGGATAGTTCGTCGAGCTGCTTCCTGATGCGGGCTGCCTTGCGGTAGTCCTGGCGTGACACCGCATCCCTAAGCTCCTTTTCGAGGAAGGCTATGGATGGCTTGCCGTCACCGCTCTTTTCCGGCATCCTGCCCTTGTGCGTTGGGCCGTATGAGGCGGAGAGGAACTCCTCCTTCAGTTCGTTGCCGAACATTGTCCAGCAATCCGGGCATCCCACGGACTTCGTCTCCTTTATCTTCTCCCACGTAGATCCGCATACGCGACACTTGCGCGCCTTGCCCATCTTGCCGTCCGCAACGCCCTCTATGAGCCCCACTGCGGCATCGAGGAAGTTCTTCACGAATGCCGGCGGCTCGCTGCCGTCCGCCGTGATTATGGTCGGCTTGACGTTACCGGACCGCGCCTTCTGGCTCTTGTCGCCATCAAGGCATTGCTTGCACACGTACAGTTCCTCGTCTTCTCCATCTGGGCCCTTGCGGTGCAACACGCCGGCCGCCTCATTCTTGTGGCACAGTTCACACAGCATGTCTTCAGTCCACGTAAAGGGGTGGGATCGCGATGCCGGACGACTTGAGGTCGCCGGAGCGCACCGGCTTGGACTGCTTCTCCGCGCCGTTCGGCTTGTCTGCTCCGGCCTTGGACGGCGGCTTCCTGCCCAACCCCTTGTCTGCCGAGGCATTTCCGGATTCCGCAGGCTTGTCTTCGCCAGACCGCATTGCCGGCTTGGCGGATTCTGCGCCGGACGCATTCGGCGTCGTCGCCTTGTACAGGATCGTTATCCCCCAGGAGAGCAGTGCCACCACAATCGCCGCCAAGGCCACGACGGTGGCGATCCTGCCAGTGTTTGGCGGGAGTTTCTTTACGTTGGCGAAAACGCCGGACGACACGTTGCTCATTGTGCTGCGGAACTTGTCCGCGGCGGATGGCCTCTCCGGTTCCTTGTCCGCTGCGTACGACTGGCTGAAGAGGTCTCCGTATGAGCGGCGTGGCGATGGCTGCCTGACGGCCTCGGCCTCAAGCCGCAGCTCCATTGGCGCGTCAGTACGTGGCGGTTCGTCCCGTGGATCCTCTGGATGTTGCGGCTCGTCAATGCCTGCGAGAGCGGGCGAGGCCTCTTCATGGGCAACGGGGGATGTCTTCTCTTCCGTAGGCGTTGCTGCGGGCTCACTGGCGGCAGGCTTCTGCTGTGGCATTGCGGGCGGCGCCTTCGCCGCAGCGCTCTTCCCATTCGCGTACAGAGCGGTGAATTCGTCCTGAAGAGGCTTGGGGTCTATGCCTACGGCTTCGCAGTACATCTTCACGAATCCGCGCCCGTATATGGCCGCCGGAATGCGCTTGAAGTTCTCTTTCTCCAATCCTTCGATGACCTGGACAAGGATGTGGGTCGCGGCGGCCAGCTGGGATGTCGTCAGGCCCTTTGCCTCGCGCGCTGTGCGCAGTGTCTCTCCAAATGACATTGTATTTCCTCCTGGTTAATTGCTTGCGCCGGTATCTGGCTGTTCATCAAGGTTTGCTTCTGGAGGCTGCATGGCATCCATCCCGCCCTCTGGGCGGATTCCAGCCCCGTCCCCGTCCGCAGACGGCCCTTCGGGTGTGGATGGTGCCTGCTCCGCCGGCATCGGCGCATCGAAATCTATGAGGATTTCCCTCGGTCCGGCGCCCTTGGCCGGGCCAATGACGCCGCGCTCCTCAAGGGCGTCGATGAGGCGGGCCGCATGGTTGTAGCCAATGCCCATCTTGCGCTGAAGGTGTGACGTGGAGGCCCTGTTCGTGAGCCGCACCACTTCGAGGGCGCGGTTGTACAGTTCATCGTCCTTCGATCCGGCGTTTGCCGCAGAAACACCGCCTGGAGCGCCAGACCTCTCGTCCGCCGGCGGCGCATTGTCCGGATCGTCCTCGTTGTCGGCGAATGGATCGGTGATCGCCGCCTCCTTCACCTTCGCGAGCTTTGAGGCGAAAGTCTTGTCGAACTGGACGTTTGCGTGTTCAGCGATGAAGGCGGTTATTCGGTTTATCTCGTCGTCCGACACCCATGCGCCCTGCGCACGGATGAGGATTCCCTCCTTCGTCTTGTACAGCATGTCGCCGCGTCCGATCAGCGATTCGGCCCCGGTCGCGTCAAGGATCGTGCGCGAGTCGATCGCCGATGCCGTCTTGAACGCGATGCGCCCTGGGATGTTGGACTTGATGGTACCCGTGATCACCTTGGTGTCAGGCCGCTGCGTGGCGAGTATCACGTGGATTCCCGTGGCGCGTGCCTTTGCGGTGAGGCGGGCGATCTCGGGTTCGACCTCCTTGCCGGCGGAGGCCATGAGATCGGCAACCTCGTCGATGATTATCACGATGTACGGCACGGTGCGCGGCATGTCGTCGCCTCCCGCCTCATCGCCGCCGAACATGTCCGGCTGGGTCATGATCTCGCGGGTGTTGAAGTCCACGATGTTCCGCTTCCCGGCCTTCGCGAACATCTTCAGCCGCTTTTCCATCTCGGCGACGGCCCAGCGCAGTGAGTACACAACCTTCTTCGTGTCCGTGACGACCGGCACAAGGAGGTGCGGAAGCATCCTGTACGCGGAGAACTCCACGCACTTCGGGTCGACCATTATGAACTTGAGCTGTTCCGGCGTGCGGCACATGAGAAGCCCGTTTATTATCGAGTTGAGGCACACCGACTTGCCTTGTCCAGTGGCGCCTGCCACAAGCATGTGAGGCATGGTGGCAAGGTCGGACACGAGGTCGTGGCCGGCGGCATCCTTGCCGAGGAGGAGGGGCAGGTTGTACTTGGCCTGTCCTTTCCTGTCGATGGACACGTTTCGCCTCCACGTGTCGGACTCTATCAGCTCCCGGAACGATACGCCCGCCGCGACCTTGTTCGGCATTTCGATGCCCACTGCGTCCTCTCCCGGTATCGGGGCCTGGATGCGCAGGGATTTCGCCTTCATGGCCATCATCAGCGTGTTCTGGAGCGACTCCACCTTCTCCGGCCTCGTGCCCGGCGCGAGCGAAAGCTTGTACTGGGTGACTACCGGGCCCTGAACCTTGTCGACGAGCGTCGCATCGACGTCAAAAAGCTTCAGCGTCTCGATGAGCTTCAGCCCTATCGCGGCGACGTCCCCATGGTCTGCCGTGGATTTAGAAAGCGGATTGAGGAGGTTGACCCCGGGCAGCACGTATGGTCCCTTGTCTTCCTCCGGCTCATCTGCGGCGGCGTCTGCGCTCGGCTGCCCGATGCTCCCGGCCGGTTGCGCCCGCCTGCCCGGATCCGCAAGTTGCGGCTGAGGCGCCGCGGCGGGTTCGTCAGGCGGGCGCCGCTGCTCGGCGGCCTGCCTGACGGCGGCTTCCCGCGCCATCTGCCTTTCGGCGCCCTTGGCGGCCTTTGCCGCTGCGCGTTCCTCCGCAATGCGGCGCTTCTCCTCTTCCTTCGCGGCCCTTGCGGCCTCCTTCGCGGCCCTTGCGGCCTCGAGCCGATCCTTCTCATCCTGCCTTTCGCGTTCACGTTCGGCAAGCTCCTCGGGCGAAAGCGGCCTTCCGCCCACGAAATTCCCGATGGCTGCGAGTATGGTTCGGATCCCTACGAGCGAAAGCATGGCGAATGTCATGAGCGTAGCCATGAGGACGGAGGCCCCGAACGGCGACACGAGGCGCGACAGTCCGCAGTCCATGACGAGATATCCCAACGCTCCGCCTGCGTTCCGTCCGAGGTTCAGCCGCTCCAGCAGCGGCGCGATCGAAGGCGAGTCCCCGAGCAACTGGAGAAGGCAGGTCGTGGCGAACAGGAACACCGCCAGGGCGAGGAACCTGAAGCCCGGGCGGAACGACCGGCCAAGCACGAGAAGCAGCCCGAGCAGGATCGTAAGCGGCGGCACAGCCCAGATCGCAAGGCCGATGAGCAGGTATCCGTAGTACGCGAACGTATCGCCGACGACGCCTATCAGGTTCGTGGATGTCTCGGGCGGTATGTTGAGCGTGGGTATCGCCTGCCAGCGGTACGACATGAGCGACAGAAGGGGGAACAGGGCTATCGGGAACAGGAAGAATCCCAAGAGCCAGCGGCGCGTGCGCGCCTCGTTGCCGGTAGGTTGTTCCCTGACCTTGCTATTTCCCGCTTCCACCATTGGCGGAGCCTTTCATTATGAAGATGTGCTGGGGATCGCGGGCCTCGCCGGACGAATCCCTCATTGAGTAGTAGATCACGAGCGCAAGGATCAGGGATATCACCTTGAGTCCCCAGTTGCGCCTGAAGATGTCCAAAAACGCCGTCACTTCTCGCAGCTCCTTCCGAACTTCGCAAGCCTTTCCCTGAACCATTCCGCCGCCTTCTCGCCGACGGCCTTCTTCATCGGCATGGCCTTTCTCACCCAGCGCAGCACGGAGGCCTTGGATACCTCGCTGTCGCCGTTGTAGCGGATTAGCCTGCCGTTGTGTGCGACCGATATGCGCCCGCTCTCCTCGGACACGACCAGGACCAGCGCATCCGTCTCCTCCGATATCCCCACTGCGGCCCTGTGGCGCATGCCGGATTCGTAGAGGTCGTGGTTCACGGACACGGGGAACAGGCAATGGGCGGCGGCGAGCCGGCCATTCCTTATCGTAACCCCGCCATCGTGGAGCGGCAGTGGCGGCGTGAATACCGACACCAGCAGTTCCCTCGACGGGATGGCGTCGATGGCGACGCCGCTTTCCTCGTAGCCTCGAAGCGATATGCCGCGTTCGAACGCGATCAGGGCGCCGATCTTCCTGCGGGCGAGGTCGAAGATGGCCTCGGTCATCCTTTCCGGCGTTACGTGCTTGCCGTCAAACTGGCGCGAGCCTTCCGAGAAGAGCAGCGACCCCAGGGCGGCGAGCGTGCGCCTTATCTCCGGCTGGAACAGCACCACCGTGGAGAGCGCGAGGTAGAGCAGCATCATCTGGAGAATCCGCGCCAGCACGTCGAAATGGAACAGGAAAGAGAACGCTATTGACGCGCCGAACAGGATGCCAACGCCGGTAAGCACCTGCCCGAAGCGTGTGCCGCGAGCGGCCTTGAGTACCGAGTAGATCGCGAAGTACAGGATCGCGATCTGCACGATGTCGCGCGCGAGGTTCCAGTTCAGCCATTCCCATGTCATTCCGTCTTCTCCAATCCGAGCAGGGTCTCTATGTCGCGCCCGTCCATCGACTCCTTCTCGAGAAGGGCGGTGGCGAGGATCTCGAGCTTGTCGCGGTTCTTCTTCAGAAGCTTCTCGGCCCTTGCGAACGCATCGTCGACAAGCCTCTTCACCTCTGAGTCGATGCCTTCCGCCGTCTTCTGCGAGAAGGGGGGCGGCATCGGGTCGGGCGAGAACTGGCTCGGCTCCACGAACGACTGGAACCCGTAGGTGTCGCTCATGCCGTATTTGCAGATCATGTCGCGGGCTATCATCGTGGCCTGTTGTATGTCCTGCGCGGCGCCGGTGGAGACGTCGCCTGTCTTGATTGACTCCGCTATGCGCCCTCCGCAGCAGATGCACATCTCGTCCAGGAAGTAGCTCCTTGTGCGGTTCAGGACATCCTTCTCTGGAAGGGCCATGGTTGCGCCGAGTGCGCGCCCGCGGGGGATTATGGTCACCTTGTGGAGCGGATCGGCGTTCGGCAGGAGCAGCTGGAGGAGCGCGTGCCCCGCCTCGTGCCACGCCGTGGTCTCCCGATCCTTGTCCGTAAGGTTGGCCGACTTGCGCTCGCGCCCCCACAGCACCTTGTCGCGGGCCTCCTCCAGCGTCTCCTGCGACACGCCGGAAAGTCCCTTGCGGACGGCAAGAAGCGCCGCTTCGTTCAGCAGGTTCGCGAGGTCCGCGCCGGAGAACCCCGGCGTGCCGCGCGCGATTCGCGCAAGATCCGCGTCCGGCGCGAACTTTATCTTTGCGCCGTGCAGCTTCAGTATGTCCTCGCGCCCCTTGAGCGACGGAAGGTCCACGTATATCTGGCGGTCGAAGCGGCCCGGACGCAGAAGCGCCGGATCAAGGACGTCAGGGCGGTTCGTGGCCGCGATTATGATCACGCCCTCGTTTGCGTCGAACCCGTCCATCTCCACGAGCATCGCGTTGAGGGTCTGGTCGTTGGAGTGCCCGCCGAGTGCGTTCGCACCCGTGCGCTTTGCGCCTACGGCGTCAATCTCGTCGATGAATATCAGGCACGGCGCGGAGCGCTTTCCCTGCTCGAACATGTCGCGCACTCGGCTTGCGCCCACGCCTACGAACATCTCCTCGAAGTCGGATCCCGAGATCGAGAAGAACGGAACCTTGGCCTCGCCCGCGATCGCCTTGGCGAGGAGGGTCTTCCCCGTGCCGGGGGGGCCTACGAGCAGTACTCCCTTGGGGATCTTGCCGCCGAGCTTCGAGAACTTGGCGGGCGACTTGAGGAATTCCACGATCTCCTGCACCTCCTCCTTGGCCTCGTCCACGCCGGCCACGTCGTCGAACGTGACCTTCTTCTTGGACTTGTCCTCGTTGAGCAGACGCGCCTTTGACTTGCCGAACCCGAACGGGCCTCCGCCTCCGCCCATCTTCCTGTAGAAGATGAACCAGAAGAAGCCCAGCAGAAGCAGGAAGAACAGCAGCTGCTGGAAAAGCGGGCCTATCAGCGGCGAACGCTCCGTGACGGGGCAATCTATCCCCTTCTCGACGAGCCAGGACATCAGCTTCTCGTTCTCGCCCGGCACGAGGCGAACCCTGAATGCGGAGTTGGTGCCCGAATGCGGCAGATATTCGCCGCGCAGGTACGTGCTGCCCGAATCGAGGTCGCGTACGCGCTCCACCTTGGCGACGCGGTGCTCCTCCACCGCGCGCCTGAAGCCGGTGACGGAGATGTCTTCGGTCCTCTCACCGCCCGACTGGCCCAGAAAACGCATCGCCACGAATGTGCCCGCCACAATCAGAAGCGCGAGCCAGCCGCTTCTGGACGGGTTTATGTCGGCGCTTTTCGGCACGTTTCTGCCCGTACGCGCATGCGTACGTTCCTCTTTTTTCTTCTCTTGAGACATATAGCGGTAGAGTATATCAAAAAAAGCGGTTTTGTGGGGTCTGCAATGCACGGGAAGTTGAGGGGGCTGATATAATCCTTCCGCTTGGCATGGCAAAGAAACTGCTACAGGACACGAGGCGGCGAAGCGGGGCAACGAGACATGTCTCTTCAACGGCGCGAGGGACGGGCGGTGCTTCGCGGCGGCGTTCGCCGGACTGTTCTCGCGCGACGGGCTTGTGCGACGACGAGGGCGTCGTCGCTACGAAATTCAACAAATGACCAAATGCAATCGTAAATCTCTACCCACTACCAACTACCCTCTACCATCTGCCTGTCGTAAATCGAAAAATCGTAAATTCGTAAATCCCAATACTTCGTTTTGCGTTGATTCGGACGGTGGTTTGTGCTATTCTTCGGCGCGTTTCACTCATATGCATATGGAGACCTGATTCATGATTTGTACGCTTCTGTTGGCAACCATCGTGCAGTGGGAGTTCCCCCGCACCGCATCCTGCCACGAGGGGATCCCGTTCGCGGACGGGAGAACCGGCGTTCTGGTGTGGGGCGGCGGCGACACGATCAACCTGACCGTCGGCCGTGGCGACCTCTGGGACCATCGTGGCGGATATGCCTGGACGGACGAGCAGAGCTACACCAACATCTGCGCGGCGGTGGCGACACGCGACAACGATAGGCTGAAGTCCCTCTTCTCCAACGAGCCTCCGCCCAACTGGGGCGGCAGGTACAATCCATACATGCTTCCCCTTGGGCGCGTTGTCGTGAAGATCCCGGGCAAGACGGTCCGGCGCGGTGCGCTTGACACGGCTACGGGGCTTGGTGAGCTTTCGTTCACCGACGGCACGGGCGTACGGCTTGCCATGTCGAAGGCGAGCCATGCCTTTGCCATGCAGTTCCCGAAGGATGCGGAGTATTCGGTCCGGTCGGTCCCAGGGACGGAGTTTGACGTGTGGAAGACGCTTGCGAACCGGGGATTCGAGAAGGCGCGCGTGCTGGACGGAAGTGTTATCGGTGTGGGAGGCTTTTCCTGGAAACTCCCTGCGGACGAACAGGTGTGGCTGTCTTGGACCGTTGAAGGTCGGGAATTCGTGCTCAAGACCGGGCGGGGATACAAGGTGCTTGCTGGCGGTGTGCCGTTCGATCGCATGGCGTCAGAGTCGGCCGCGCATTGGTCTGCGTTCTGGCGCGAAGGCGCCCGCGTGAAGGTGCCGGATCCGGTCGTCCAGCAGATATTCGATCTCGGAATGTACAAGTTCGGCGCAATGACCGATCCTGACGGCTTTGCCGCCGGACTTCAGGGGCAGTGGCTCGAGGATGACAGGCTCGTGCCGTGGAACGGCGACTACCACTTCAACATCAACGTGCAGGAATGCTATTCGCCGGCGTATCGCGGCGGACACTTCAAGAACCTCATGCCGCTGTTCAGGATGGTGCTTTCATGGCGGCCGCTCCTTCGCGACAATGCGCGGAAGTTCGTGGGGATAGACCACGGCTACGTGCTGCCGCATTCGGTTGATGACCGGGGCGTGTGCATCGGCGGATTCTGGACCGGCACGATAGACCACGCCTCTACCGCTTGGATCGCATCCATGATGATGCGGTATGTGCGCTATTCCGGCGACACGAGTTTCCTGAAGTCCGGCGCGTTCGACTTCATGAAGGGCGCGATGAGCGTGTACCGGGCGATGATGGAAGAGCGGAACGGACGGCTCTCGATCCCGATCGGACCTTCCCCCGAATGGGGTGACAGCAATGTGCAGAAGGCCGTAGGCCGGGACCCTTCGTTCCAGCTTGCGGCGGCGCATCGCCTTGCGATGGATCTCGCGGATGCCGCCGTCCTTCTCGGCGAATCGCCAGATCCGATGTGGCTCGATGTCTCGAAGCGTCTGCCTGCATTCACCGATGGGCCAAATGGCTTCCAGCTTTTCGAGGGCCAGCCATTCATCGCGTCGCACCGCCACCACTCCCACATGGCCGGCATCTATCCGTTCGACACTGTGGATTTCGGCGACCCGAATTCGCGCCGTGCCGCATATGCGACGTACCGGAACTGGGTGTTCAAGGGTCCGGGAGAATGGAGCGGATGGTGTGTGCCATGGGCGGCGATCCTGCATACGCGATTCGGGAGCGCCGATGCCGCAGTCCAGATGCTCCACAACTGGAAGGTGTTCTACAACAATCCGGGACACGGGTCTTTGCACGATGCCTTCCGCAGCGGGTTCACCGTGTTCACCGGCCGCCCCACGATCATGCAGATGGACGGACAGTGCGCGGCCGTGACTGCAATACTCGAGTTGATGGCGCATGAGACGAATGGGCGCGTGGAGTTCTTCAAGGGCTGTCCTGACGATTGGAAGGAAGTGTCGTTCGAGAACCTTGCCCTCTCGGATGGCCGCCGGGTCTCGGGCTCCCGCATAAACGGGAAGGTGAGAGTAGAGGGGTTTTAGTTGGTAGATGATAGTTGGTAGTTGGTAGTGGGTAGACGGTAGGTTTTGGTGGGAGAGGCGCAACTATCCTCTACCATCTACACTCTACCAACTATCCACTGTAGTGTCGGAAAGGTCTGGTGCGGAATGATGCGGATAATGAGCAAGCTGCTGTGCGTGGCTGCCCTTGCGGCAAGTGTCGCATTCCCGGCGGATGCGTCTGCCGGTGACGTCTTCGACGGGCTTTCCGTCTGGCTGGACTTTCGCGGCGATGGGCCGTCGGCGGGCGGCGGCGCCGTCGGGAACCTTATAGACGCCATGGCGGGCAGTCCGCTCGGCGGAAGCCACGAGACCAACCGGGCCGCACTCGTTTCGGTTGAGGTTGTGCCTCCGGCCTTGCCGTGGGAGACTAACGTTGTGAAGGCGCTTCGCCTTCCGCAATGCTTCGACGCGGAAACGGGAAAGATCATGCCGGTCGCGCTTGACCTGCCGCAGGCCGCCGTGGATGCCGCTGTGCAGACGGCCTATGTCCGCTTCAGGTGGAATGGCGCCCCGAACCCGTCCAAGGCATACTCCGAGTGGCTGATCCTGAATGGCTACAACTGGGGAGCTGCTTCAGGCTGGGGGCTTGGCGTCAGCAATGTCGCGAATGCAGACCCGGCTCGCGGGAACCTATGCTGCATGGTGCCGCAGAAGACGATGGTGTTCAACTGGAATGACGGCTTCAGCTTGTCTCCGGGAGTGTGGTACGACCTGTTTGTCCAACTCTCGCCCAGTGAGGACGAGACGAAGACGGTGTTCTCTTTCTTCCTTCTGAAAGAGCCGTCGAAGACAATCGTGGATGGCATGCTGTTGTGGTGGATGCCATCCTTCGCGACGGCCTCGGTGACGGTGCAGGCTCCGCTTTCCGTTTCGCCGGCGCATCGCACGCTGCGCCTTGGGTCGGAGAACACGGCTACGTCCTTCGTCGGGAGCGACGACAACTGGGGCGCGTATTCCAAGGGCTTTAGGGGAGAGATCGCCGCCTACATGGCCTGGTCGCGCAAACTGACGGAAGAGGAACGCTGGCAGGTCGTGCGCGGAAGTTTCGGCTACGACTGGCGTTTCGGCGTCCCGAACGGAAGCTCGGCGGAATTTGCCGCCGATGCGTCAGGTGAAGCGAGGACGACGGTAACCGCGAAATGCGATTCCGTCGCATTCCTCCCCGGGAAACTTACCGAGGAGTCGCCGACGCTAACGATCAAAGGCGAGGTCATACCGCGCGAAACCGGGATAGGCAAGATCCTTTCGATAGCGCCGATCCTTTCCGATGGCGCGGAGGCGAGAATTGATGTGTCGATCAACGGCGTACCGCTCGGAACCTATGGCCTGTCGTCTCGCGTGGGCTGCAACATCGTAATCCCCGGCAGGCTCTGGGAAGCCATGGCGGATGGCTGTGCGACGATAGCCATGACAAGGACCGTGCCGTTCGTCGGCGACCTTTCACTTGACGCGATCACGCTTTGCGGAGGCTGGAGGATGGGCGGCATAATGACGCGTGAGGGCTATGCCCGTTCGCGCTATTCCATCGGCGCGGTTTCGCCGCGATCCATCCAACGGGGCACGATGATCTCCTCGGCGAGCGAGCTGCGGACAATCGACATCATGGCGCACGTGCCAAAGGGTGCGATGGATGCGGCCACATACACGATGTCCTTCACTGTCTCCGGCTTTGGCGCAAACGACAATGCCCAGCCGCATTCGATCTCGGTGAATGGAACGCAAGTCGCCGTGTTCCCGGAATTGGCGGCCGGCTCCACCTATCAGGCCAGAATCCCGGCATCCTGTCTGACAGCCGGCGAGAATGTATTCCGCCTCTCCAACGATGCGCCCGTCATTTCAGGCGCAACCCGTTGGGCGGCATATTCCGGCTTCGAGATCAATGTCCGGCCGCGCAGCGGCTTCATGGTGATCTGCAGATGAGCGCAAACGACGGACTTCAAAGGGGGGCGTGCATGGCGGCCCTCGTGTCAGGCATGGCCTGGCTTGCGTCGGCCTCGGCGGCGGAGGGCTTCTATCGCGTGGGGCATTCCAACGGGCGCTGGGATATCCTGGATCCGCAGGGGCGCGTCACGTTCCTGCGGGGCGTGGATCATGTGCGCTATCGTGGGGTCTACACTTACGTCCATGGCGCGCCGTTCGGACACTACGAGCGCTGGAATGACGCGCATTACGCGAATGTGGCTGAATGGTGCGCGGAAACGTCGGACCGTCTGCGCACTTGGGGCTTCAACATGCTGGGCGGAGGCGAAGGCGAGGAAATGCGCGGACGAGGCTTCGCCTACGCGAAGTCGTTGGCGCTGAGCCACGGCTTGACGGTTGGCACGGGCAACAATGCGACAGGCGCGGGGAAGGAGGGGCTTTGGATATGCCCGCACGAAGGCTCCCCGTGCACCGAGTTCCCCAACGTGTTCCACCCCGGCTTCCCGGCATACTGCGACGGCGTGGCGGCGGAAAAGTGTGCGCCGTTGCGCGATGACCGCGATCTTGTGGGATATTTCATAGACAACGAGCTTGCCTGGTGGGGACGCGGCCCGCGGGCGACAGGTCTCTTTGACAGTACAAGGGCGTTGCCTCCGAGCCATACTGCGCGACAGGCGGTCGAGTCGTTTTTGCGTGAACGCGGGATTCCTTCAGAAGAGGCGACGGTCCCCGTATCCGTCAAGCGCGAGTTCCTGCGTATGGCCGCAGAAAAGTATTTCACCACGACCGTGGCGGCCATTCGACGCCATGACCCAAACCACATGGTGCTTGGCGCCCGGTTCGCCGGTGTGGAGGTTAACGACCCGATTGTATGGGAAGTCGCGGGACGCCATTGCGACATGCTGACGGTCAACTGCTACCCATGGGCCGATCTTGATCGCAATGTCATCCTCACACGTCAGGCCGGCGGCGAACGGATCGCGGATGTGTTCCGTCGCCTGTGTTCCTTGGCCGGGCGACCTCTGTTCGTGACGGAATGGAGCTTTCCGGCGTTGGATACGCCGTGTCCGAGCACGCACGGTGGAGGCATGCGCTGCCGGACCCAACGCGAAAGGGCGCGTGCCTCGGAACTGTTTGCGCGAACATTGCTCGCGATGCCGGAGATCGTTGGCTACAGCTATTTCATGTGGGTGGACGAGCCTCCAGAAGGCATCAGCACGGTCTACCCGGAAAACTCAAACTATGGGCTCGTGAATGAACGGGGCGAACCATACGGGGATTTGACGCGGATGTTTGCGCAGTTGCATCGCAACGTGAAGAAGCTTCGTTGCGCACCGTTGCCAAAGGAACGTCCGGGCGGCGTGTTGGCCTCAAGGTTCGCCAGTTTGCATGGATTGAAGCCAGCGAATGGCTTTGCCGTGACAGGCAACGATTGGAGATGGACGAATGATGCGGGGCTGACGATAGAGGGCGGCACCGGTGCGGGACGAATGGTGCGGCGCACGACGCTGAAAGGCGCGGATCTCGGCACTGTCGGTGCGATGGGTCAGTACACGCTGGATGGCGCATCCGTATGGCATGAGCTTGAGACCGTTTCGGATGTGCGTTTCGCAGACGGGGCCTTGGAATTGACGGCTTCCCGTCGCGGATGGAAGGGCGTTTCGTTCGAGATGACCTTCCGGCTGACGCTTGACGCCAGCCGTCCGGAGTTCATGCTTGAACTCCTGCGGGTCCGCAACAGGGGCAGTGCGCCAATCCGCTTCAAGGCGTTCTTCCTGTGCCAGTATTCGCCGTTTGCCCGCGAGGGCGTCTTGCGCAGGAAACGTCCGCCGACGTGGGGGGACGACATCGCCACCGGCTGGCAGGCCAGGGATGGGCGCGTGTTCTCCGCGATGACACGGGCGCCGGATGTCGCGGTATTCAACTACTACGTCGATCCGCAGAGCGTGCATCCTGATGCCGCGTTTGCGCCGTCCGACCTGCCTGCGGAACTGTCGCCTGGCGCGGAGTATGAATGCGCCGGCAGGGTGTGGATGCTCTGCCGTGGGGGTAGATGATAGTTGGTAGTTGGTAGAGTTTAGGGGAATTTACGATTTACGATTTACGATTGCATTTGGCCATTTAGGTATTTGATTTTACCTGCTACCAACTACAATCTATCAACTACCAACTACCCTCTACCAACTACCCACTAAAACCTAAGCAGATGGCGGCGGAGGGCGATGGCGACGGCCTCGGCGCGATTGGCGGCGCCGATTTTCGAGAAGATGAGGTTCAGGTGCTCCTTCACGCTGTCCTCGCGGATGCCGAGCTGATGCGCAATGTCCGCGTTGGTGAGCCCGCGCACGATCGACGACAGGATCACTTCCTGACGCTCGGTGAGCTTCTGCACCGGCGGGTCGGTGGCGATCTGTTTCTCGATTTCCGGCGACACCCAGCGTTTGCCGGCGGCAATGGCCCTTATCGCCGTAAGCAGCTGGGCATTGGCGTTTGACTTTGTGATCGCGCCATCGGCTCCCGCTTCGAGTGCGCGAGACAGGTCGTCGGACACAGTCGAGGTGGTTAGGATAAGCACACGGGTGTGCGGAAGCCGCGACTTGATCTCCTGTGTGGCGGAGATTCCGTCCCTAACCGGCATCATGATGTCCATGATCACGATGTCCGGCCTGTTGCGCATGGCCTTGCGGATGGCCACATCTCCGTCGTCTGCCTCTCCGATGACGCGGATGCCGGACTCCGGCTCAAGCAGGGCCGCAAGCCCCATGCGCACGATGGCGTGGTCGTCGGCGATCAGTACGGTCGTCTCCTTCATGCGTTCTCCTGTTTGGGCAATGCCATCTCGACGACTGCGCGTGTGCCGTGTCCGGGGGCGCTGCTGATCTTCAAGGTGCCCCTGAATGCCTTGATCCTCTCCATTATTCCCTGGATGCCGAAATGGCCCTCGGCTATGCCGGGACGACTTGCCACGTCAAAGCCGCATCCATCGTCCGCCACGGATATGCGAAGCATTCCGTTGTCAATCGCGCCTGCGACGTGGATTTCCTTGGCGTGGCCATGGCGGACTGCGTTGACCGCCAGTTCGCGAATGATGCAGAGGATGTCGTGCGCGGTCTTGTCAGAGAACTTCGTCCGTGATACATTGAATCTCACGCCAAGCCGCGCCTCGCCGATGTGGCGCAGAAGGGCCATGCGTATCGCATCGCCCATGACCCTCTCTTCGAGCGCTCTGCTGCGAAGGTCCCAGATGCAGTTGCGAAGCTCTTCGCGGCAGGAATCGAGGGTGCGTGACGCGATCCCAAGGTGAAGCCTTGCCTTTCTTCCGTTGGAGTCGAGAAAGCGATCCGCCGAATCTATCTGCATGGATACCCCGGTCAGGTTCTGGGAGATGGAGTCGTGCAGCTCCACTGCGAGGCGGGTGCGTTCGTCGATGCGCAACTCAGAGCTGACCTTGGCGACCTGCGCCTTGAAGAGCTCGTGTCCCTTTCGCGCGGCCAGGCGGCGCAGCGCGGCGTTCCACGTGAGGATCCCGGCGAGGACGGTGAGCAGGGCGGCGATCACGACCGCGAGTCGGCGAGGGGTCCACCACGGCGGACGCCTCAGGACGACCAGGTCGGCGGCGGCCCGTGGCACGAGGACAATCCCGCAGATATGCGGGAAGTCCGAGTTCGGGCGCCAGCTGTCGGTCTCCATGACGCAGACGCCGGAGATCTCCACCTCGCAGCCGATGGACAGGCCCCGCGCGGCGGCTTCGCAGGCGTGGAGGTCGACGGGGACGGAGTGCCCGTCGTCGTCGATGACCATGCGGCGGGAGCCGTCCTGCGGGAGGATGCGGATGATGCCGTTGAGCCGGATCGCCCGGCCGTGGTAGGCGTAGTTGAAGCGGGGCGTCCCGGATTCGTGAAGGAGCAGGCTCCCGGCGCGAACGGCCCGCGCCGGCTCGAGGCGCCGGTCCGGCGGCGCCGCCTCCCGCCATGTCGCGCGCGCCAGGTTGATCTGGTAGAGGTCGGTCTCCGGGAACCCGACGATCTCGATCCTGTCGCCATAGCGCGGCGCGGCGCCGTCCGCCGTCCGGGCGCCGAGCGTGGAGCCGTCCTTCCGGCGCACGAGCACGTTCCGTCCCTGCCACACGGCGACGACCCGCCCGGACGTGCGGCGCCGGCCGATGCCGTTCAGCTCGATGGGCTGCATGTTCTGCGGCAGGTCCTCGAGCGCGGGGACGTCGAAGGGCGAGGTCGGCGGGCGGACGACGGTGATGAAGTCCTCGGCGCAGACGAGGATGTAGCGCCCCAGGTGCCGGCGATACCCGTGGCCGGAGTGGGTGCAGACGCCCTGCACGGTGACGACGGCCCCCTCGTACCGCGCCCGGTTCGCCGACGGGCCGGAGGGACTGCGGGGAAGCGCCGCGTAGACCGTCCGCGAGCCGTCGCTCAGCACGAAGAAGAGCGTCCGTGGGTCGATCTCGTCAATGAAGATGTCGCGGACGGTCCCGGTGAACGAGACCGACTGGAAGTCGAGCGTCCCGTCGAGGAGCTGCCCGGCGGTCACGGCTTTCGGCGGCGGCGGGGCGTCTCGGCCCAGGACGCTGAACGCGCGGCAGCTCGGGTACACCAGGTTGCGGCTGTCCGTCTCGGTGCGTCCCGTCACGCGGATCCGGTCGCCGGCCGACACCGACGCCCCCGGACGCGGCGTGACGTCGTACAGCCCGATGGCGCCGGTGCCGTCGGCGATCGTCATGAATCCGCCGGGCGTCAGGGGCCTGGGCGGGTAGAGTACCGTCCCCACGATGTCGAAGCGCACGCCATCCGCCGGACGCGAGTAGGTCGCGTCGAGCAGCTCTCGCACGGTGCGCAGCGCGCATGGCGTCTCCGCGCGCGCCGGAGCGAGCGCAAGCGCGGCCATAAGCAAAGGCAGGGATCGGAACATGGCCGAGATTATATCAGAATTGGCGAAAGCGGTATGCCCCCCGAAAGTGGGGCTTGTTTGCGTTGAAGGTGGCGTGGTAAAATCATGCGCCATGAAAGGATTATGCATTTGCGCACGTGGCATCGCGGGGGCTGCGGCCCTGTTCGCCGGCCTCCTGGGGCCGTTGGCCGCGTCCTGTTCGCCCGGCTGGGAGAACGTCAGTCCCGCCCGCCGGGAGATCCCCCCGGCGAAGGTCGTCTGGCGGGCGGCGCCGGACGGCGTGCGCGTCGAGCGCATAGACGGGGCGGAGGGCACGGTCTCCGTGACGAACGGCGAGGTGCGCATCCGCAAGACCGGCGCGCGCGGCTACATTGTGGTGAGCTGGCCTTCCTTTGGCTGGCCGAAGGGGAAGCTCATCCGCTTCTTCGCGGAAGTCGAGGCGAAGTCCGGCAGACCGGAGAAAACGTACGGAATGCTCTCGCCATGGTCGGGTGAGCGGCACGTTCCGGCTGATGACCGTTGGGGCCGCTACGAGGGATATCTGAGCGGCGGCATCCACATGCGCAAGCTGATCAACTCCGCGCCCGGCACGCCTTACTGGAAGTACCGCAACTTCGAGCCCTCGTCAGACGCGGTGACGCCGATGATCGTCATTGGCGGTGCGCCAAGCGAATCGGTATGGCGGCAGATCGGGGCCGAGGACGGCGTGGCGTCGGCAAAGCTGTGGAACGACCGGTTCCGCAGACTGAGTAAGCCAGACCATTCTTCCGATATGCAGGATGCCGATGCGTTTGCCCGCGCACTTGCGGCGGATACTGACCACTCGGCGGAAATCCGCACCGTCAACGGGGTGTCCGCGTTCTTCGTGGACGGGAAGCCCGCGCCGCCCATCGTCTACAAGGCGTCCGAATGGAGCGCGCAGGACGGCTCCCGCTACGGCGGGAAGGCACTGCAGGATCTCGGCGGCGTGCGAATCGGCATCGCCGACCTGCGCCTCGGGGACCTCGGCTTCGACGGGTTCCGGGGCCCCTGGGACGCGCGCGGCTTTGACGCGAAGGCGGCCGCGAAGACGATAGAGAGGCAGATGCGCATCGGCGAGAAGTCCCTCTTTATGCTGGCGATCAACACGAGCGCCTACCCGGCATTCACGGAGAGGGAGCATCCGGACGAGGTCTGGGTCAGGAAGGACGGCTCCGTCGCCCTCGGCAATTCCGGCAGCATCACGCCCGACACGTACAACGACGGCGGCGACGTGGATCCGGGCGACCGCCGCTGGCCGTGGGTTTCCTACGCCTCGCCCTCGTGGCGCGCGGCGATCAAGCGGGTGACGGCCGAGCTCTTCGCGGAACTCCGGCGGCAGGGGCTCATGAAGCGGGTCATCGGCGTGCACTACTGCGGCTACCACGACGGCCAGTTCGCGTCGCCGATCCTCGACTATTCGCCGGCCGCGAAGGCCGAGCACGCGCGGTACGTGCGCGAGCGGGGCCTGCGCCCCGGCGACCCGGCCGGAAGCTTCGAGTTCTTCTCGCGCCAGCTTGGCTTCCGCGCGCTGGAGGACTTCTCCCGGGAGGCGAAGCGCCTGGCGGGGAAGCCCATCGTCGCGGCCATGTGGGACATGACGCCGTTCGGCATCTCCTTCGACGTCACCTCGTTCACGTATTCCGACGCCGTGGACATCATCGCCCCGCAGGCCATGTACCAGCGGCGGATGCCGGCGCTGTCGCAGGGGATCAACGTGCCGACCGCGTCGTTCCACCGGCACGGGAAGATGCTGTGGATGGAGTTCGACTTCCGCACGTGGGCGGCGCTCGACCAGTGGGTCCGGGACCTTGTCGTCTACAAGGGGCTCAACACGGCGGACGACCTTGTCTGCTGGCAGACCCTCCTGCGCAAGCACGCGGGGATGCTGAACGCCGCCCGCATGGGCTGGTGGATGTACGACATGTCGGGCGGCTGGTACTCGCCGCGCGAGATCGCCGAGGACTTCCGCCAGGTGGTGGACGTGCGCCGGGCGCTTGACGCCGTCGCCCCCGACCCGTGGCATCCCGACGTCGCGCTCGTCATCGACGAGGTGGAGATGGCCGGGCTGAAGACGGCCGGAAAGCTCGACTTCCGTCTGCGCTGGGAGGACTATGGCGCGTCCGGGGTGCCGTACGAGACGTACCTGGCGGCGGACTTCGACTCCGACCCGGCGCTGGCCGGGCGGCACAGGCTCGTGGTGCGCGACGGCTTCAGGCGCCTGGACGCGGACGGGCTGCACGCGCTGGCCGAGAAGGCCGGGGCGTTCGTGGCCTGCGCGCCGGGCGTGCTGGAGGTCGACATGAACGGCGACTTCATGTCCGTCCATTGCCTCGTGCCGGGAACGCATCCGGTGCGCCTGCCGTTTGCCGCCCGCGCGACAAACGTGAGGGACGGCTCGCGGGCCGTCGGCACGCGCCTTGACCTGGCGATGACCGCCGGCGAGACGCGGTGGTTCAGGATCGAACGGCTGAAGGGAGGGGATGGGAAATGACGGCGAAGCCGATGCTCGTGTCCGCCGGCGCGCTTGCGTCGCTTGCGCTCCAGGGCGCGTCACTGTCGAACGAGGCGATGGAGATCCGGTTCGCGGACGCGTCGCGCTCGTTCGCCGTCGAGTCGATCGTCAACCGCCTCGACGGCGAGCGCCGGTTCGTCCGCGGGACGGCGGACGGCAAGGGGCCCCATCTCTTTGAGCTCGTGTTCGCCCGCGTTGACGCGACGGGCGGCGTCGAGCGCGCGTATCTCCGCGACAGGAACGAGTCCCGCGAGAGGGACCTCTCCGTCTCGGGCGAGACGGCGGTCATCTCGCTGAAGGGCTACGACCTGCCGGGCGAGCCGGGCGCGGTCGACGTCGAGGCCCGCGTGACGCTGGCGGCGGGGAGCCCCTTCGCGGAATGGCGCATCAGGGTCGCGAACCGCAGCGCGACGTGGGGCCTCGACAGGACGCGGTATCCGTGCCTGCGCGGAATAGTCCGCCCGGGGGAGGCCGACGTGCTCCTGCCGCACGCGGGACATGGCGCGCGCCTGCTGAGGCGCTTCGACGGGAACGCCCGCAACCGCGTGTGCGCCTGGGGGGAGTACGAGTACCCCTCGTACTACCCGATGATGACCGCGTACATGCTTGATGGCGCGGGGCTCGCGGTGTATGCCGACGATCCCGACGCGCGCGTGAAGACGCTGTGGGCGAACGGCCTTGACTGCTGGTTCGAGACGCCCGTGGAAAACGCCGGGCTCGTCGGCCGGGCGGCGGACGGTCCCGGCTACGTCGTCCGCACGGAGGCGTTCCGCGGCAGCTGGTGGAACGCCGCGAAGGCCTACCGCCGGTGGGCGCTTCGGCAGAAGTGGTGCGCGAAGGGCCCGATCGCGAAGCGCGCCGACTACCCGAAGGCGATGAGCGAGCCGTCCTTCTGGCTCTGCAGCTACTGGTTCGGGGCGGAGAGCTTCACGAACAAGTTCAACCGCATCCGCGCGGAATGCCCGGACCTGAAGGTCGGCGTCCGCTGGTACGACTGGAGCCTGCCCGGGTTCGGCGTCTATCCCGAGATGCTTCCGGCGAAGAAGGGCGTGGCGGAGGCCGGCGCGGTCGTGTCCCGGCTGGGCTACACGGTCATGCCGTACGTCAACGCCCGCATCTGGGATTCCGTGCTGGCCTCGTTCCGCTACGCGAAGAAGGATATGTGCCGGAAGCCGGACGGCTCGCCGTTCGTCGAGCAGTGGGGGCTGAAGGGTGTGAGCGGGATCCATCGCCGGCGGGACTACGGCATCATGTGCCCGGTGACGCCGGATTGGCAGGGCGTCCTTCGCGACATCGCCGCGGGCACGGTCGCGGCCACGAGCGCCAGCGGCATCTACTATGACCAGCTCGGCTGCGCGCCGCCGCGCGGCTGCCGCAACCCCGGCCACGGGCATCCCCTCGGGGGCGGGCGCTGGTGGGCCGACGGCAACCGCGAGATCATGCGACAGGCCCATGCGGCCCTCAACCCGAGGGGGATCGCGGTCACGACGGAGGGCACGGCGGAATGCTACATGGACAGTTGCGACGGCTTCCTCGCGGTGACCGTGCCGACGGTGGCCGACGTGCCGTTCTACGCCGCCGTCTACTCGGGCTACACGGTCTACTTCGGCACGCGGACGGCGCCGAGGATGGATCCCGCAAAGGCCTTCCCGCTGATGGCGCGCGACTTCATCTGGGGGTTCGCCAACGGCTGGAGCGACGACTGGTCGGGGCCGGACGCCCTGAATGCGAACCGCGCGGCGGCCGTTCGCTTCGCCCTGGCCCGCCAGCGGTTCTCGGACTTCCTTGTCTACGGCACGCTCATGGGCGAGCTGAAGGTCGAGGGCCCCTTGCCGGAGGTCGCGTTCGGGGCCTGGGAAGAGCTCCACAACCGGAGGAACCCGGTGGAGGGCACGATGCCCGCCGTCATCGGCGCCTGGTGGCGCGACTGTGACGCCACGCGCCTGATGCTGCTGGCGGTGAACGTGTCGGGCGAGCCGCGCACGGTCCGCTTTCGCGTGCCGGGGCAGGAGGGGCTTGCCGAGCTCAGGCTCGCCCCGCGGTCGATTGGGTCTTACGAACGGAAGCTGCGCGAGTGAAAACAAACAAAAAGGAATCGAGGCAAATCATGAAAAGACTGTTTACTGCCGCATGTGTTGCGTTTTCGGCCACGCTTGCGTCGGCCGGGACGGAGGTCGTGCCCGAGCTGCCGGTCGCGGGCGACACGACGATCGAGGTGCCGTCCGGCACGACGAGGCGGATCGAGTACCTTTCGGGGACAGATTCCGCGACGGTCACGAAGACCGGCGACGGAACGCTGGAGATCGCGGTCGTCGGCAACGCCAACATCGCCTTTGCCGTGCAGGAAGGCACGTTGCGCAGCGTGCGCCCTGGGCGGATGCGCGCGATCGACGGCGTCTACTTCCACGTTGACGCGAACGACGTCACGGGAATGAGCGTCGTCCCCGCGAACGGCACGAACTTCGTCTCGCGCTGGGGCGACGTCGACGGCCGCGCGCCCTTTGCCCAATCACTGCCGGGGAAGCCGCGCCCGTTCCTGGCGGAAGGGACCCTCAACGGCTTGCAGGTCATGGATTTCGGCGGCTTCTCCAGCACCGAGGGCGTCGGCAGAGACGCGGACACGGCGGCCTACATGGACTGGAATGCGAAAAGGTTCGTGCGCGAGTCGTTTTGGGTCTGGAAGGATCATGATGGTCTGAAGGACCTTGCCTCCGCCAGCCAAAACGACTTTTACGGCCCGACGCCCGTGCTTCTCGGGGCGGCCCTGTATCGCGGCAAGGGCGGCAACGGCAAGGACTTCCTCTTCTCCAATGTCGAGGCGCCGGAGTCCCTGAAGCTCTCGGCCGCCGTCGATGGCGTCGCGCTGTCGTCGCCAACGGCCGCGCGCATCGGGGAAGGCTGGCACGTGGGCTGTGTGCGGATGCCGGGGACCTATACGGGAAGCAATGACCTTGACAAGGACTACGGCGGCGCCGCGTTCGGACGCCGCACGTACACGCCGCCGTCCGGCGGATTCCAGATGGCGGAGGCCGTGTTCTGCACGAATGCGGTTTCCGATGCCGACGCCGCCTACCTGAACGACTACCTGCGCTGCAAGTGGTTCGCCGCCTCGGTCGGCGACGTCACGGTCGCGAAGGGGGCGACGCTGGATGTCGCGGAGGTTCCGCTGCGCATTGGACGCCTTCACGTCATCGACGCGGCGAGCGTGGCCGGACTCGACAACCTTCGCGCCCTGGAGGTGTTCTGCCCGAGCAACACGATGCTGTCCGCAGGGGCGACGTTCCATGCCGTGGACTTTGCGGAGTCGGCGACGCCCAACCTCGCGTTTGCCGGCGACGGGGAGATCGCGGTCGCGTCGGGAAGGGCTCGCGGCAACATGGTGGAGGCGTCGGGGACGCTTGCCAAGACCGGGATCGGCGAGCTGGAGCTTTCCTATCTGACCGAAGGCGTTACGGGGCTGTCCGTGACGGAAGGCGCACTGACGCTCTCGCCGCTCCTTTCGTCCGCGAGCGTCCTGCACTTCGACGCGTCGCAGCGCGTGATGACGGAAGACGTTGGCGGGAAGGCGGTCGTGACCCGCTGGGACGACGTCAATGCCGGGCGCGGCAGCTCGCTGAAGGAAGTCGCGGGCGGCTATGCGTTTGACAGGTCGCGCCCGGTGAATCGCCCCTGCCTCGTGCCCGGGCTGGCAAACGGTCTCCCCTTGGTGGATTTCGGGGGCTTTGCCGACATGAACCACCCTGACGGGCATGGCGCGGGGCTTCAGTTCACCAGGCCGCTTGCAGGCGGGAAGTCGTCACTCACGACAAATGACGGATGGCTTCAGGCGTTTGCCGTCTGGCAGGACGACGAGTCGGCAAGCGCATTGGGCCTGGTCGACGGAAGCGAGTTCGTCGGCCCTTGCCTCTTCGGGTCGAACTGGGCCTGGACACGCGGCAAGGGCGGCGGCGGAAACGGGTTCCCGCTCGCCGGAACGACGTCTTCCGATTTCCGCCAGAGCCTGAAGCTGGATGGCGTTCTGGTGCCGCCTGTCGAGTGCGGAAGCCGCCGGGTGCCTTCGGGGCTTCACCTTCTTGACACGCGGCCTGGCTGTCAGGATGGCCTGAGCGGCGTTCAGGTCGTGGGCTGCAAGATCGGGGCGAAGGAAAGCTCGTACTACGGGGGCGTGAAGTTCGGCGAGTTCCTGTTCTTCCGCCATTACATTCCAGAGGGTCAGCGGCAGAAGATCGCCGCCGCGCTCGGCGTGAAGTGGTTCGGCACCGGCGCCTACAGGCTCGCGCAGACGTTCGGCTCCGTGTCCGTCGCGGACGGCGCCCGCGCGTCCTTCCCCTACGCGGACGTGACCGTGACGAACCTGACGGCCTCGGGCGAAGTGTCCGCGAGGTCGCTGACCGTCGCCGCCGGCGGACGGCTCATCGTCACCGGCGACGCGGAGTCCGTTTCGTGCCTGACCGCCAACGCGCTGCGCTTCGAGGGGTCTGGCGTCATCGAGCTGTCCGCGCCGGCGCTCGGCGGGCGCGTCGAGCGGGCGGTCAAGGTGGCGTCCGTCCCGAACGGGCCCGAGACGCCCGCACGGGTGCCGGGCTGGCGCGTGCCGTCCGCCGGCATCCTGTCGGTCGGCGGGCTGCTGGAGCGCCGCCAAGACGGGTACTACCTCGTCCCTCCACGCGGCGCGACAATCGTGATCCGGTGAAAGATGGTAGTTGGTAGATGGTAGTTGGTAGGTTTTAGGGAATTTGCGATTTGCGATTTGCGATTGCATTTGGCCATTTAGGTATTTGATTCTACCCACTACCAACTACCATCTACGATTACATTGAGCCATTTGAGGATTTGCCGTGGCGACGACGCCCTCGTCGTCGTGAGGAAATCGCCGTGCAACCCGCCCTCGTCGTATAGAGAATGGCCGTGTGGGAGTGTAAATGGCAACGGTCGCGACAAGCGCGACCCTCCCGTGCAACGCACGACGGCGAGGGCGCACCCCTCTTGCGACCGCTTGCGCGGCTCACTTCGTTCGGGGGATATGTCGCTACTACCAACTACCATCTACCAACTACCAACTCAAACGACCAAATGCAATCGTAAATCGCAAATCCTAAATTCCCCTAAACCCTACTTGCCTGATTTGTGGTATACTTACGGACATCGAAAAGAAAGGAATTGTTGCCTAATGCAAAACAGACGTGATTTCCTGAAGGGCGCGGCGGCGATCGGAGCATTCGCCATTGTGCCGGCCAGCGTGTTGCGCGGCGAGACCGCGCCATCCAACCAGCTCACCCGTGCGCTTATCGGCTTCGGCTCGATCGCGCATTCCGCGAACCACCTGCCTTTCAAGGGTTCGCGCCTCATCGGCCTGTGCGACCCTTACGAGGCCCGCGTGAAGGCCGGCCTCAAGGCTGCGGCGGACAAGGGCTTCGGCAAGGTCAAGGCGTACGGGAACTTCCTTGAGCTGCTTGCCGACAAGGATGTCGACATCGTCCACATCTGCACGCCGCCGCACTGGCACGGGTGCATGAGCGTGATGGCCGCGAACGCGGGCAAGGACATCTGGTGCGAGAAGCCCATGACGCGCACCGTGGGCGAAGGCAAGCGCGTGATGGAGGTCGTCAAGGCGAAGAAGCGCATGTTCCGCCTCAACACCTGGTTCCGCTTCCAGGGCACGTTCTACGGATTCGGCACGACTGTCGAGCCCATCAGGCAGGTCGTGGAGAACGGACTTCTCGGGAATGGTCCGATCAAGTGCACGTTCGGCGCCGGGCAGGGCTTCAGCTGGAAGTTCTTCTGGTCCGGCCGCGTGAACGCCGCGCCGGAGCCGATCCCGCAGGGCTTCGACTGGGACATGTGGCTCGGCCCCGCGCCGTGGAAGCCGTACACGGCCCACCGCGCCGGCACGTCGTTCCGCGGATACTGGGACTACGATTCGGGCGGGCTCGGCGACATGGCGCAGCACTACCTCGATCCGCTCCAGTACCTCCTCTGCAAGGATGATACCAGCCCGGTGAAGGTGGATTACGTCGGGCCGAAGCAGCATCCCGAGGCGGTGGGCCGCTTCGACCGCATCACGCTCACGTATGCGGACGGCACGGAGGTCGTGCTTGACGGCGACGAGACGCTGAAGGGCGAGCCTCTCCTGCGCGGCTCCAACGGCCTGTGCGTGTATCCGAAGGCGAAGGGCGGCAAGACGCTCCGCCTCGTCGACGCCGGCGGCAAGGAGCTGGACGCGGAGAAGATACTCGCGGACCTTCCGAAGCCCGCCGCACAGCAGACGGACTTCATCGACAGCTGCAAGAACCGCAAGACGTTCGCGCTCAACGAGTCGAACGGCTTCCGTTCCTGCACCATGTTCAACCTCGGCATCGCGGCCGAACGTCTTGGACGCGGGTTCAGGTTCGACCCGGAGACGCTGCATGCGGTCGACGATCCGGCCGCCGAGAGGTTCCTCTACCAGACAATGCGCGAACCGTGGCGCACGGAGATGTGGGGCTGAAGTCCAATGTCTCGCGAAACTACAGAAGGAGCGATGAATACAATGAAGAATCTTCTTTTCGTGGCGGCTGTGGCCGCAGGGATGTGCGCAATCGCGGCCGACCCGAATCCGTTCGCGGACTACGGCGCGGCGATGAAGCCGAACAAGGACTATCCGATGGCGGTTGAGTGGCACGCCGCCAACCGCGATGCGATCGAGGCGGAGACCTCGGACGACAAGCTCGCCGCGTTCGCGGACAGCGCCGAGAGCGCCGCCGCCCTGCTCGCCAAGGTGAAGCCCGCGTACGCGACGGATCCGATGGTGGCGGCGCAGGTCGCCGCCGTGAGCCAGTACGTGATGCGGGCCGATCCGTCTTGGTGGCAGTTCTGGTCGTGGTTCTCCGACACGCCACGCGAGGTTTGGACTGCCGCGCTGCTCGATGCCGCCGCTAAGGGCGGCGACCAGTACCGCACGATGTTCTTCCTCGACCAGCTGCGCTGGTGCGGATTTTCCGAGCAGGCGGCCGCCGTCCGCAAGATCGGGAAGGATTCGAAGGACAAGGCCGTAAGGCAGATGTCCGGCATCGTGGCGACGGAGCTGTGTCCGGCATCGGCCTGCAAGCCTTGCGCCAAGGGACGCTGCTGCCCGTACGGAAGCTGGGCGCTCACGCTGCCGTTCGACACGATGAACGCCGGGCACCTGATCCTGTCGAAGGGCAAGGATGGCAAGCCGCAGGCGAAGCTTCTGTGGCGCTGGGGAAGCCCGTTCACGGTCGCCGGGGACGACCTGAAGATCGGCAAGGGATGCGTGACGCTTACGTTCGGCAACCACAAGCCGAAGGACCTGCCGCAGGACAAGAGCGCATGGAGGCGCGACCGCGTGGTGCTGAAGATCCGTGGCGACTGGGCCGCGTGTACGCTCCAGAAGGTGGACGGCAACGGCAAGCCCGCGGGCGACGCCGAGACGTTCTCGGCGAGGCGCAATCCCCCGATCGTAGGGCCTGCTCCAGACCTCAAGACCGCAGTGCGCGGCAAGCCGATCGACATCCTTGCCGGGACCATCGCCGACTTCGAGCTGATGGAGGCTACGAAGGTCAACGGCTGGACGCTTAAGGACGGAGTCCTCTCCAACCGCATACAGCGCGACGCGAACGGCAAGTCGCTCCACAAGAACGGCAACCTTCGGACGAAGCGCGCCGACTTCTACGACTTCAACCTCAAGTACGATGTGCGCGTACTGCCGAACTGCAACTCCGGCGTGTACCTGCGCGGCATCTACGAGATACAGGTGCTCGACAGCTACGGCAAGCCTGTGGACTGCCACAACATGGCAGCGTACTACGGGCGTGTGACGCCTCGCGTGGCGGCGGAGAAGAAGGCAGGGGAGTGGCAGACCGTTGACGTCACGCTCTACAAGCGCCACCTTACGGTTGTGCTGAACGGGGTGACAATCATCGACAACGTTCCGGTTGTGGGGATCACGGGCGGCGCCATGACGGCGAACGAGTTCGTGTCCGGCCCGCTCTACATCCAGGGCGACCATTCCGACGCCGACTTCAGGAACATGATACTCACGCCGCTCAAGTGACGGCGGCGTGGGATGCTACGGCACAGGAAACCTATTGCAAGGCATATGGGAAAGGGGAGGTAAATGGTCGGAGCGACGAGATTTGAACTCGTGACCTTTTGCACCCCAAGCAAACGCGCTACCAGACTGCGCTACGCCCCGACGGTTGGTCAAAAACGGCGCGAATTATATCAAAACGGCCCCGCTGGCGCAAGGGGCTTTGGACTTTTAGGCAAAACAACAGGAGAATCACGGAAATGAGTTACCAGGAAGCGAAAAAGAAATACGCCGTACTCGGTGTCGATACCGAAAAGGCGATAAGCGCACTTCAGAAGGTTTCGATATCCATGCACTGCTGGCAGGGCGACGATGTGGGCGGGTTCGAGAATGCCGGCTCGCTCACGGGCGGCATCCAGACCACGGGCAACTATCCGGGCAAGGCCCGCACACCGGAAGAGCTGATGGCCGACATCGACGAGGCCCTTTCGCTCATCCCCGGCAAGCACCGCATAAACCTGCACGCCTGCTACGCGATATTCGAGGACGGCAAGAAGGTGGAGCGCAACAAGCTCGAACCGAAGCATTTCAGGAAGTGGGTGGAGTTCGCGAAGAAGCGCGGCCTCGGCCTCGACTTCAACCCCACGTTCTTCTCTCACCCGCTCGCAGACGGGCTTACCCTCGCGAGCGAGGATCCGAGGGTGCGCAAGTTCTGGATCGAGCACGGCATCGCCTGCCTCAAGATCGCGGAGTACTTCGGCAAGGAGCTCGGCACCCCGTGCGCCGTGAACTTCTGGGTCCCTGACGGCTTCAAGGACGAGCCTTCGGACCGCTTCGGGCCACGCAAGCGTCTCAAGGAGTCGTACGACAAGATCTTCAAGTACAAGTACAACAGGAAGTACTGCATCCCGACGATCGAGTCCAAGCTCTTTGGAATCGGCGTTGAGAGCTGCACTCCCGGCTCGCACGAGTTCTACATGTGCTACGCGATGAAGAACAACATCCTGTGCCTTCTCGATACCGGACACTTCCACATCTCGGAAAACGTCGCGGACAAGATCAGCACGCTGCTGCTCTTCTCCGGCAAGGTGGCGTTCCACGTGTCGCGTCCGGTCCGCTGGGATTCCGACCACGTGATCCGCCTTGACGATGCGGTGACCGCCTGCGCTCACGAGATAGTCCGCAACGGCGTGGAGAACTTCATCATCGCGCTCGACTACTTCGACGCCTCCATCAACCGGATCGCGGCATGGGTGCTCGGGATGCGCAACATGCAGAAGGCTCTCCTCCAGGCGATGCTCGAGCCGCAGGAGACCCTCAAGGCGCTCCAGGACGCCCGCCAGTACACCGAACAGCTTGTCCTCCAGGAAGAGCTCAAGTGCTACCCGTGGCAGGAGGTGTGGAAGGAGTTCTGCGCGAGGGCGAAGCTCCCGGCGGACGAATGCTGGATGGCGGAAGTGCTCAAGTACGAGCGCGACGTGCTTTCCAAGCGCCAGTAGGAGGCAATAAAATAACCAGTTGCGTTTTAAGAAGCAAAATGAGATAATCCAAACCAATCGAACCAAAAGAATCAGGAGATATTTACATGAAAAAGAAAAACGAAGGATTTACGCTCGTCGAGCTGCTCGTCGTAATCGGCATTCTCGGCATTCTCATGGGTGCGCTGTTCCCAGCGATCTCGTCCGCGATGATCAAGGCCAACCTTTCGGCCTGCGGCATGCGCGGCCGGAACCTGTTCGTGGCCATCACGGCGGCGAACACGGAGCGCGAGGCGCTTGGCCTCGGCAACGTGTGGCCCAAGACGCAGGCAGAGGAGGGCGCCGATACGACCACCGATCCGCTTTCGGGTGCGGTTTCCTCAGGCGCGGACTACTTCACCTATCTTTTTGACATGGCGAAGATCACGGATTCCACGCAGTGGAAGCCGTATGTCAGCGGCGTCGATCTCTCGGTGCTGAACGGTGCCGGCGTGCCCGCCATCCCGAATGGCGCCACGAGGATTGACGGCAAGAACCTGCTCTGGTGCGTCGCGGCAAACGTGACCGATGAGATCTCCGACGTGTATCCCGTACTCTTCTCCCGCAACATCCCCGTCAGCGCGATGAAGACCTACGAGAAGACCTATGATGGCGGATCCACCGAAGTCAAGATCGGCAAGAGCAACGGAGCCAAGTACGATACGCCGTTCTCCAACAAGGCTTTCGTGCTGATCCGCAAGGGTGGAGCTGTCATCACGCAGACGGCCAAGTATGCGCTCACGTCCGTGATGTTCAACAAGCAGCCGTACACGATCGATGCCGACCCTGCCCCGCAGTTCCTCGACGTCGAATGATGGTGTGTACGTAAAGGTCGCCATAGACCTTGCCCTCGACCGGCTCTTCACCTACGAAGTGCCGGTCGAATTGTCTGGTAGGATCAGGGTGGGGCAGATGCTGCGCGTGCCGTTCGGGCATCGCGAGGCGAGGGGCTTCGCCCTATCCACCGAAAGTGGCGACGGCGCCTCGCCGTCGTACAGGATCAAGCCGATCCTTGGCATTGCGGACGAGGCTCCGTTCTTCTCGCCACAGATGCTGCGGCTCGTAAGGTGGATATCCTCGTACACCTGCTCGCCAATCGAGATGTGCCTCAGGGCTGCGGTGCCGGCCGCAGTGCTGAAGCCGAACGCGAAGCCGAAGGAGCGCCTGTTCGTCGAGCCGGTAGCCGGTGCGCCTGATGCCGGGCTCACGGCCTATCAGCGCGAACTTCTCGGCAACATCGCGCGGGTGGGCGGCGGATGGATGCAGCAGCTCTGCCGCGAGTTCACGACGACGCCCGCGACCCTGCGCACGCTTGCATCGAAGGGCGTGGTGTGCATCGCGCCGCATGCGCAGCGGCGCGACCCTCTTGCGGGCCGCACGGTCCTCGCGTCCAGGCCGCTCGCGCTGAACGACATGCAGCGCAAGGCGCTGGAGGCGATAACCGGCGACGGTGCGCAGTCGGAGGGCGTGGATGGAAAGCCGCCGCGTCCGGTGCTGCTCCATGGCGTTACGGGGTCCGGCAAGACGGAGGTCTACCTCCAGGCCATCGCGCACGAGCTGGCGGCGGGGCGAGGCGCGATTGTGCTTGTGCCGGAGATATCGCTCACGCCGCAGACTGTGCGGCGGTTCGCCGGACGCTTCGGCGGCAAGGTGGCGGTTCTGCATTCGGCGCTTTCAGACGGCGAGCGGTACGACGAGTGGCATCGCATCCGCACGGGCGAGGCCCGCGTCGTAGTCGGGCCGCGCAGCGCGGTGTTCGCGCCAGTATGCAACCTGGGGCTGATAGTCGTGGACGAGGAACACGACATGAGCTACAAGCAGGACGAGACGCCCCGGTACAATGCGCGGGATGTCGCCGTGATGAGGGGTTCGCTCGAAGGCTGCCGGGTCGTGCTCGGGTCCGCAACCCCGTCGCTCGAGACGTGGCTGAACGCAAAGAGGGGAAAGTACGCTCTGGCGTCGATGGCCTCCCGCGTCGCCGGGCATCCCATGCCGACGGTGCATCTCCTCAATCTTGCGGAGGAGTGCGAGGCGTACGCATCCGCGCCGATCTTCTCGAAGTTCCTGCTGGACGCGATTGCCGAGCGCGTCCGCCGCGGCGAGCAGACGATCCTCTTCCTGAACAGGCGCGGATATTCCCGCGTGTGCGAATGCAGGGGATGCGGATACGTGGCCACCTGTCCGAACTGCAGCGTGGCATACACGTACCATTCCGTGGACAGCTGCCTGCGCTGCCACATATGCGGGGCGTGGACGCCGCCGCCGATTACGTGCCCGGACTGCGGCGGACACGATTTCTCCTACGCTGGCGTAGGCACGCAGCGGGCCGAGCAGGCCTTGCGCAAGTGCTTTCCCCATGCCCGCATACTCCGCATGGACGCCGATTCTACGTCCAGGAAGAATTCGCACGACGACATCCTCTCTAAGTTCCGGGCGCGTGAGGCCGATGTGCTCATCGGAACCCAGATGATCGCGAAGGGGCTGGATTTCCCGAACGTAACGCTGGTAGGCGTGCTGAACGCCGATGCGTCGCTCAACATGCCGGACTTCCGGGCGGCGGAGCGGACTTTCCAGCTCATTGCGCAGGTTTCGGGAAGGGCGGGGCGGGCCGAGAAGCCGGGCGAGGTGTTCATCCAGACGTTCCATCCGGACGAGTTCGTGATCCGTGCCGCCGCAGACGCGGACTTCATCAGGTTCGCCGACGCCGAGCTCAGGGATCGCGAGGCGGCGGGATTTCCCCCGTACATGAAGTTCTCAACGGCAATGTTCCGCGCCAGGGACTGCGCATCGGCGCAGCGCTGGGCGGAGCTGTACTCGAAGTCACTCGCGAAATGCCCCGGGCTGATCGTGACCGAGGCCGTTCCGCCCGCCATCGAGCGGGCGGACGGCTGGTACAGGTTCATGGTGCAGATACGGTCTGCCACCTCGAACGCCATATCCTCGGCCTGGCGCTGGATATCGAAGGCGCGTCCGGCGCCGAAGGACATGCGCGTCGCCATCGACATCGACGCCCTTGACGTGATGTAGCGGATCCCCTGCGCGGGAATGTTGAAACTCAATTGCCGTTGTGGTACAATTGCGCATACAAACACGGAAGGTTCCTCTTCCACTAAAAAGAAAGGGATAGTTGAATGGACTTTGTGTCAACGGTGAAAGGGTCTTTGCTTGAAGGATTCTATCCGAAAGGCTGGGACATGAAGAAGATCGACAAGTGCTGCGCGAACAAGCCGTCGGAGGTGGCGAAGCGCCAGAAGTTCTGGAACAAGGACTTCGAGCCGGTGGAGTGCGCGGACGTCAAGGAGTTCGACGTGAAGATGGGCCATGAGATCGCGAACGAGATCAAGAAGGCCGCAGAGCGCAAGGAGAAGATCGCGTTCATCCTTCCAGTGGGGCCAATGGGCATGTACAAGTGGGCGGTGTACTTCCTAAAGGAATGGAATCAGGACTGCAAGCACGTGTGGTGCTTCAACATGGACGAGTGGGCGGACGCGAAGGGCAATACGCTTGTCGGAGACGCATCGTTCCAGTATGCGATGGAGCAGGCGTTCTACAACCCGCTCGGCAAGCTTACGATCCCGGAAGACCACCGCAACTTCGCGACGAAGAAGAACCTGCCGACCTACCCGAAGAAGATCGCCGCGCTGAAGAAGGAGGGCGCGAAGCTCGTGCTCGTCTACGGCATCGGCCGCATGTGCCACATAGCCTTCTGGGAGCCGATGATCGGCGAGGAGTTCAAGACCGACGCCGAGTGGCTCGAGCAGCCGTACCGCATCGCGGTGAAGCTGCATCCGCTCACGGTCGAGCAGAACGCCATAACATCGTTCAAGAGCCGCACGACGCTCGTGCCATGCAGGGCCAACACGATGGGGCCCGGAATCATGTTCAAGGCCGACTACGCGATCGGCGGCGCAGACGGGACGCTTGGCCGCGGAATGCAGTGGCAGGGAATGAGCTTCTGGATGACCCTTCGCTATGGGCCAGACCGCAACGTCACATCTTCGTGGATTCCGACCCTTCCGGGGCGCCTCTTCTTCCTCAAGGAGCTGGCCGGTCCGTTGGTTGCGGAAGCAAACTAAAGACACAAAAGGAAAGGAAATAGAAATGGCAGAGAAGAAGTGCGCCAAGGCGAAGTGCGCCAAGGCGAAGTGTGCCAAGGCGGCCCCGAAGGTCGAGAAGCTGGCCATAGATGGCGGCAAGAAGGTGTGGAGCAAGGGATTCCCTGCGTGGCCCCAGTTCAACCCGAAGACCGACAAGAAGGTGCTTGACATCCTTCATTCCGGCAAGGTCAACTACTGGACCGGTCCCGTTGGAATGCAGTTCGAGGCCGCGTGGGCCAAGTGGCTCGGCGTGAAGAACGCGATCTCGGTCTCCAACGGCACGGCGGCGCTTCACGTGGCGCTCACGGCCCTTGGCATCGGCTCCGGCGACGAGGTGATCTGCACGTCCTATTCGTTCATCGCCTCTTCGTTCTGCGCACTGCAGGCAGGGGCGCTCCCGGTGTTCGTCGATACCGGCACGGATCACCTGATCGATCCCGCAAAGATCGAGGCCGCGATCACGAAGCGCACCAAGGCGATCGTAGTCGTGCACCTCTACGGCATGGTCGCCGACATGGATCCGATCATGAAGATAGCGAAGAAGCACAACCTCTACGTGGTCGAGGACTGCGCACAGTGCTTCGGCGGCAGGTACAAGGGCAAGAAGGCGGGCACGATCGGCACCGTCGGCTGCTTCTCGTTCTGCCAGAGCAAGCACTTCACGACCGGCGGCGAAGGCGGCATGGTGTGCTGCAACGACGACAATCTCGCCTGGGAATGCCGTTCGGTGCGCGACCACGGGTATGACGTCCGCGCAAAGCTCAACCTCCTCAAGATGGAAGGCAAGCAGCTCTACATCCACCGTCGCGTCGGCTACAACTTCCGCATGACGGAGATCCAGAGCGCCATCGGCCTCGGCGAACTCGAGCGCTTCGACAAGTGGAACCTGCCCCAGCGCAAGAAGCTCGGCAAGGCCCTGATCAAGGGGCTCAAGGGCCATCCGCTGATCAAGCATCTCCCCGTGGACACCAAGGAGCGCGAGAACTGCTTCTGGCTCGTCCCGTTCGTGGTGGACACCTCCAAGCTGAAGTGCACGATGAAGGAGTTCATCGCCGCAGTCCAGGCCGAGGGCGCTTGCGCATATTCGGTGCTGTGGCCGGAGATGTACAAGGAGGAGGCGTTCACGAAGCAGAAGGGCTTCGGCTCGCGCCAGTATCCGTTCAAGGATCCCGCCGCCCGCAAGATCGACTACACGAAGTTCAACTGCGAGGTCGCGCACGCGCTCGCCGACTCCACGATCTCCTTCTGGACGCATCCCACGTACACGCTCGCCCACATCGAGGCGGACGTAAAGGCGTTCAAGAAGGTCGCGGCAGCGATGATGAAGTAGTAGCCGCGATCGGTGGTTCGAGCGAGACGGGCGGCCTTCGGGCCGCCCGTCTCCTTAAATCAAGCATGAGAGGCCGTTGCAAAACCGGACGCGACAAGGCGCGTCCCTCCCGTATCTTCGCCGAACTGTCAAGATTCGCCATTCTTCGGGAGGGACGGGCTTGTCCCGTCCGCAATCGCTAAGGCTTGCAACTATCTGATACGAAATGACGCCTGCCGACTTTACGAGTGACATACTGATAGGATGGGGTGGGGGAGACGTGTTCAACCAGGCCCTCAACCTGGTCCAGCACGGAGGCGTGCTGAAGGCCGAATGGGATGACGTTGAGCATGTGATCTCCGGAGAGCTGGCAGGTGCATCCGGCTACCCGATGAAGCTGTCGTTCGAGGTGCTGGATGACGGAACGGTGATCTCCCGCTGTCCGTGCAGGATGAACCAGGAGTACGGACAGGTCTGCCCGCATGTCGTCGCTCTCGGCATCCACCAGATGGTCACGTTCATGCCGGAGGATGCGGAGGAGGATGAGGTCGCAGCCGGACCCAACGGCAGGACCGTGGCGAGGAGAGTGCCGGACAATGCGCGAATGGTGCCCGACACGCCGAAGTTCCGCCTCGAACTGTACGGCTCGTCGGTCGTCGCGCTTGGCGCGGAGGTGTTCGCCGCATACGGTGATGTGGAGCTTCCTTGCTGCGGCGTTGCGGATGTGGATGCGGTCATGCGGCAGGATCCGGACGACCCGCTTGTCTTCCATGTGCGGAATCCGGATGCCGAGGAGCGGGCGGTGAAGCTTCTGAAGGGTTATGGCTTCGAGGATGGAAGGCGGCTTTCCGTCACGGGACAATACCATGTGCTGAACTTCATGGGCTCGGGCATCCCGTATCTCCGGCGGCAGGGGTGGAAGGTGAACCTGTCCCGGAAGCTCGATGCCCTAACCGAAAGGATTCCCACGATCATCCCCGTGGTGACGGTCAGGGACGCCCCGCGAGGGTCCTTTGACGTGGGCTACACGTTTGAGGTCAACGGGCGGCATGTCGACAGCCGCCTCGTAAACGCCGCCCTCAATCGGGGCGACAGCTTCCTGCTCAACGACGGGACGCCCTTGCTGTTCGACGCCGAGGCCATAACCGACATGCACTCGGTGTTCTCGGACTGCGCCAAGGTGCAGGGCGATGCGCCGCCCGGATTCTTCAGGGTGGGCGGGATATACGCCCCATACGTCAAGAGCGCGGTGGAGTCGTTCGACGCGATATGCCTCGACGACGACGCGGCCCCTTCGTGGCGCGAGACCGCCGCAACGCGCAACCGGGACAGGAACGCCAGATTCGAGCCTGTGGATCTCGGTGCGCTCGAATCCACGCTTCGTCCGTACCAGAAGCAGGGCGTGTACTGGATGCGCTTCCTTGAGAAGAGCGGGCTTTCGGGACTGCTTGCCGACGAGATGGGGCTTGGCAAGACGCTTCAGACGCTCACATGGCTTTCGCTGCGCCGCACCGATCCGGATGCGCAGGGGAAGCCCGCGCTGATCGTATGCCCAACGTCGCTTGTGCGCAACTGGGAGGCGGAGGCCGCAAAGTTCACCCCATGGATGAAAAGGCTTGTGATATCGGGGGCCGATCGATTCGGATCCTTTGACCGCATCGACGGAGCAGACCTCGTGATAACGTCGTACGCGCTGCTCCAGAGGGACATCGAGGATGCCTACCTCGACCGGAGCTTTTCGGTGGTCGTGCTCGACGAGGCCCAGCACATAAAGAACAGGTCTACACGCAACGCGAAGTCGGCGAAGCTGCTCAGAAGCGTCCAGAAGCTTGTCCTTACCGGTACGCCGGTGGAGAATTCCGTGTCGGATGTGTGGAGCATCTTCGACTTCCTCCTGCCCGACTACCTTGGCGACTACCAGTCGTTCAAGGAGGATATCGAGGTTCCGGCCCTGAACGGCGGCAAGGCCGGCGCGTCCGCGCTTGAGAAGCTGCGGCACAAGATACACCCGTTCATACTGCGCAGGCTGAAGAAGGATGTCGCCAAGGATCTGCCGGACAAGATCGTGCGGGTGGCGTATTGCCGCATGGGAGAGGAGCAGCAGCGTCTCACCAACGAGGTTCGGATGAAGGCGAAGGCGGCAAGGACAAAGTTCGAGATGCTTGCGGTGCTGATGAAGATGCGCCAGATCGCGAACCATCCGGCGCTTGTGGAGAAGGGCTCGCGGGCGGAGTCCGGAAAGCTCGAGGCGTTCTTCGATGTCCTTGACGAGGCCATCGATGGTGGACACCGGGTGCTCGTGTTCTCGCAGTTCGTCGCGATGCTGTCGATACTGCGCCGGGAGCTGGATGCCCGGCACATCGGGTATTGCTATCTCGACGGATCGACCAAGGATCGGCTTGGCGAGTGCAGGCGGTTCAACCAGGGCGACATGCCGGTGTTCCTCATCTCGCTTCATGCCGGCGGCACGGGGCTCAATCTCACCGGCGCCGATACCGTGATACACTTTGACCCGTGGTGGAATCCAGCGGTGGAGAACCAGGCGACCGACCGTGCGCACCGCATCGGACAGAGGAAGAAGGTATGCGTGGTCAAGCTGATATCGGAGGACTCCGTCGAGGAACGTGTGCTGAAGCTGCAGGAGAGGAAGAAGCTCGTGATAGACGCCACCGTGAGCGCGACGGACGAGGCGATCGTCTCCAAGATGTCCTTCGACGATCTGCGCAGCGTCGTTGGGGTGTGACGCAACCCCACATGGCTGATGTGGTATAATTCGCATCCAATGATTGATTTCCAGAAAGAGCTGAATGCGGAGCAGTGCGCGGCGGCGACGGCGGATGGCGGGCCGATGCTTGTCCTTGCCGCCGCAGGCACCGGCAAGACGCGCACGCTTGTGCATCGCGTGGCATACCTAATCGGGAACGGAGTCCCTGCGGAGCGCATACTCCTCCTTACGTTCACCAACCGCGCCGCGAGGGAGATGACCGAGCGGGCCGAGGGCCTGATAGGGCCGGGCGTTGGCGGCATATGGTCCGGCACGTTCCACTCCATATGCGCGAAGCTGCTCCGCAGGTACGGCAGCTTCCTCGGCTACAGGCCCGGCTTCACGATCCTCGACGAAGACGACCAGAAGAAGCTCATGGGGCAGATCGTGAAGGACGTGGCCGGAAAGGACGCGAAGGACTTCGTGAAGAAGGAGTTCATCCTGAAGCTCGTTTCCGATGCCGCGAACCGCGAAAGGGACTTCAGGACGCTCGTGGAGATACAGCAGTCGAAGGTCGCGCTTGACGTGGAGAAGGTCGTGGAGTGCGGCGAACGGTACGCGAACCGCAAACGGGAACTCGGCGCCATGGACTTCGACGACCTCATCGTGAACGGGCTCAGGCTCGTGCGCGATGTCGATGGCGTGCGCAACGAGCTTCAGGAACGCTTCCTGCACGTGCTTGTGGACGAGTATCAGGACACGAATTCTGTGCAGGCCCAGTTCACCGACATCCTTGCGGCGAAGCACAGGAACATCATGGTCGTCGGCGACGATTTCCAGTGCATATACACGTGGAGGGGCGCCCAGTTCGAGAACATAATGGAATTCCCGAACAGATGGAGCGGATGCCGGATAATCAAGCTCGAGCGCAATTACCGCTCGCTCGCCCCGATCCTTGACGTGGCCAACGTTGTGATGAAGGACGTGGCGCACCAGTTCGAGAAGACTTTGCGGCCATACAGGTCGGGGCAGGGGATCGGGCCGCAGCTGTACAGGATGTGGGACGGACACGCCCAGGCGGAACTCATCGTGAAGCTCGTGGAGCATCTGCGCGGGCAGGGATTCTCCTGCAAGGACATCGCGGTGCTGTACCGTTCGCACTACACCTCGATCGACATACAGCTTGCTCTGACGCGGGCGCGGCTGCCGTTCAGGATAACGAGCGGCGTGGGCGTGTTCGAGCAGATGCACGTCAAGGACGTGCTGTCGTTCCTGCGGCTGATGTTCAACCCGCACGACGAGATGAGCTTCTTTCGGCTCATAGGGCTTCTGCCGGGAGTGGGCGAGGCGTCCCTGAGGCGGTATTGGGTCCGGCTTGACCGCAGCTTCGATCCCGGAAACGGCATGGACCGAATGTCTCTCGATTCGATGATCACGCCGAAGGCCAAGGTTGGCTGGGAGGGCATGCAGAAGGCTTTCGCCGCCGCTCGTGGGCACCTTGCGGATGGCGATGACGGTCTGCTCATAGAGGATTTCGTCCACTTCTTCTACGGCGACCACCTGCATCGCCAGTTCGACGACGAAGATGCGTCCGGCAGGCTGGAGGATCTTGTCGAGCTCCAGGCCCAGATAGCGTCCTTCGAGACTGGGCTCAAGGGCTTCCTGGAGGAGGTGGCCCTGATGACGAACCTTGATGCGCAGAACAGGTCTGCCAATTCTGATGACCAGATGCAGCTCGGCACGATCCATCAGGCCAAGGGGATGGAGTGGCCTGTTGTCATACTGCCTTGGCTTGTCGATAGCGTGTTCCCGTCCGCAAGGAGCGTGGAGGACGGCAACATCGACGAGGAACGCCGCCTGTTCTACGTGGCGGTGACGCGGGCGAAGGATCGGCTGTACATGTGCGTACCGAGGTCGATGAAGCGTCCGGACGGCAGTTCCTTTCCGGCAGAGCAGTCCCAGTTCGTGAGGGAGATCCCGCAGTCTCTGTACAACGAGCATGAGGTGCGCTCCGTGACTCCGGCGTATGAGCGCAATCGCCAATACGGCAACCGTTGGGGCGGCGGCGGCCCGTCGAGGGTGCGTCCGGAGAGCAGCTGGAGGACTACATGGAGGCGTTGATCGCCGAATGTCGCGTCCATTTCGGCAGAGGCAACCACGCAGTTGCTTTTTCCGTTGGGAAAGCGTAAAATATGCAGCTTCAAAGGAGGAGTGTACACATGAACAGAGCCATGATTCGATTCTGCGCCTATGCAACTGCGGTATGCACCGCTTCTGCGCTTTTTGCGCAGGATGATTCCTCGTCGGGCGAGGCCGGTGGAGATAGCCTGTCGGGAGTGGATCCCGCGCTTGTAAAGGCGGCGTCGAAGCCCGCGCCGAAATACTTCCACGAGCTGGTGCGGCTTCTGTCCGCAGAGGCGGATGTGTCGGTGCGGCTGCCCCGGCAGGATGCGTTCAAGGAGGCCGTTGTCGGCAAGTTCTATCCGAACGGTTCGGCGTTCCGCGTGTCGGGCGGTTCCGCGGAGTTCGAGTTCGGCAACGAGGCGTCCTTGAAGGTGGCGGCAGATTCGGAGTTCAGTCTTGCGGAAGCCGAGTTCGGCGCCCGTGCGCGCACAGTCATCCCCATTCGGGGAGTGTACACCGTATCGCTCCCGCGCACGATGCCGACGGGGCTTTTCTTCGTGGCGTACCCTAATTTCACGGTAAAGGATCTTGCCGGAGAGAGCCGCCACGAGCTTATGCCTTCCGGCGATGGCGACGAGGCGGTGGTCCATGTCATAACTGGAATGCTTGCGATCGATGGGCCGCACTACAAGATCGGGCGCATGGGTGCGGCAGACCGCATCCGTATCCGCACAACGGGCGACAAGCTGTTCACTTCGCTGCGTGGCGAGGCGGGCGACTACAAGGTCACGCTCGACCAGGGCGTATCTACGTACAGGGATCCCGTCTCCGGCGAGATTAAGAAACAGGAGCGCAGCCTTGATTTCAGCCTTACTCCGCAGTGCGCAATCAAGATATTCCGCAAGCGTTCGGCGGTTGGCGGCCGGATGGCGGTTTCGGTCATGACGTTCGACCCGGCCGGTGAGATGCGCAACAGGTTCACGTTCGCGGAAGGCACGGCAAGCGTCAATTTCGGCGAGGAGGTCGTTCGCATACAGGACATCTCCTTCAAGACCGATGGCGGAAAGCCCTCCAAGAAGGGGGGGGCGAAGGCCGACCGGTCGAATGGGGATTCTGGCGACCAGCAGTCTTCCGCCGAGTCCTCCAGCGCGAAGCCGGATTCCGGCGATGCGTCGTCGGAAGGCGGCAGTGAATCGTCTGGCGGCGGTTTCGGGGACAACTAAAACAGAAAATAGAACAGGAACAAGAAAGTGGTCATTCAACAGTTCAATCGTATCATCCGCAACAAATGGATCTGGGGCGTATTTGCAGTCGCGATTTCGGCATTCTTCGCGTTCGACTTCCTCCTTCTCAGTGGAGATCCCAGCGATGGCGGAGCCACCTCTGGAGAGCTTGATGGCAAGGACGTGCCGACATCCAGGTTCAACAGCTTCGCCGAGGATGTGCGTGGGCTTGGAAGGAACCGCAACTCGTCCCTGTCCAATGCGGAGGTCAATCGCACCGCCTGGGAAAACCTCGCCGCATACAGCGTGGCGGAGCGTCTAGGGGTCGTCGCGTCTGACGACGAGGTGAAGCAGGGCATTCTCCGCCAGTTTTCGGGGCAGGGTGGCGGATTCGACATGGCCACATACGAGCGCATCCTGCGCGACAATGGCTTCACGCCGGAACTGTTCGAATCGGCCGAGAAGCGCCGCATCACCCTGATGAAGCTCCGCATGATGATGATGGATGCATCCCGCTTCGTCTCCCCGATGGAGCTTGACACGGCGATAAACGATGTCACCGACAAGCTCACCGTGAGGGTTGTCCGGTTTTCGGACAAGGCGAAGTCGGCTCCCAAGCTCGACGACAAGGCGCTCAGGGGCTATTACGACGAGAACACCAACTCCATAGCCCTGCCGGACTGCGTGACGGTGAGGTACGTAAAGTACGTCGCCGACGAGCCGAAGCGTCTTGCCCAGTTCAAGATCACCGACGACGAGATGCACGACCATTACGACGCGAACCTCAACCGCTTCGAGGTCCAGACCACCAACGGCGTCGTGACAAGGAAGTTTGAGGAGGTGAAGGGGCTGCTTGAGAAGGAGCTTCAGCTTATCGCTTCCCTTGAGGCGTACCGCACAAACCTGCTTTTCCGCGCCTATCCTTCCGATGGGGCCGCAGATCCCAAGGCTTCGCGCCTCGACATGATTGCGAGGGAGGACAAGGCGAAGGTGCGTACGTCTCCGCTGTTTTCCCTGGACGGATCGAGGTATGTGCCGGGCTTCATGAGCCGTCCTGCGGCTTTCGCCCCGGGCGTAGACGGCTTCAGCGAGGCTGTGGCCGAGCTTGACCCGGAATCGCCGGATCTCCGCTATGGCGTTGTGTCCGGCACCAACTGCGTATACCTGATCGAACGCGCCAGGTTCGTCAAGGCGCATGTGCCGTCCTTCGACGAGGCAAAGGCGATAATCAGGGCCGATGCCGAGGCGGACGCCAAGGAGAAGGCGTTCAAGGCTTCGGTGGACAAGGTGCGCGCGCTTGCGGCGGCTGAGCTCGCGAATGGCAAGCCGTTCTCCCCCAAGATGTTCGGCGACGCCAACGTGTCTACCTCGATAACCTTTGCGGTATCTACGATGGCTCGCGGCGCCTTCCCGGACGCCAACTATGTGGCGGCGCCGGCGATGCGTCTCGCAAAGGGGCAGATATCCGATTTCGTGAAGGGTGCGTTGCCCGGCCAGGGCCTCGTGGTGTATCTTGAGGATCGTGTCCCTGGCGATGCGGCGGAGGCGCAGATGGTGCGCAGCCAGATCCGTGACGAGATGAGCCAGGCGACGGCGTATTCGTTCGTCACCGAATGGAACAGGTGGAACCTGTCGCGCATGAACCTCAAAGCCGGCGCAGGCGCGTCGATGGAGGAATATGACGATGACGGTGAAGTTTCGGAAGACTGACCCTTCCGCGACACTTCCGTCCTATGCCCATCCCGGCGATGCCGGGATGGACTTGTGTTCTGTCGAGGAACTCGTGATACCCCGGGGAGAACGGCGTTTGGTGCGCACTGGCCTTGCGATGCGGCTTCCGCCGGGATACGAGGCCCAGGTGCGTCCGCGCAGCGGCCTTGCGCTCAAGAAGGGGGTTACGGTGCTTAACTCCCCCGGAACAATCGACGAGGGATACCGTGGAGAGATCGGCGTGATACTTGTCAATCTCGGGGACGAGCCGTTTGGAGTCTGCAAAGGCGACAGGATTGCGCAGATGGTCGTGGCTCCATGCGCTCGCGCAGAGATAGCGCTTGTTTCGGAGCTTGACTCCACAGAGCGCGGCGCCGGCGGCTTTGGCTCCACCGGGGTGTGACAGGCCGATTCCGGCAGACTTATAGGATCATGCCTTCAGCAAGTGCTTGTTGAGGGCGATCGCGACGGCTTCGGCGCGGTTCGCCGCACCGATTTTCGCGAATACGGCCGAAAGGTGCTTCTTGACACTGACGGGGGAGATGCCGAATTGCTTGGCGATGTCGTTGTTTGACAGGCCACGAACGACGGATGATAGGATGTCCGTCTGCTTTTGCGTAAGGTCCGGCAGCGTGTTTTCTTCGGCATAGAGCCGTATTTCGGCGGCGATGGCCGTGCCGCCGTGGGCTACTGTGCGTATGGCCTCGACAAGGTCTTCCACTGGCGATTCCTTCGCCTGCGCGCCACGCGCCCCATACTGTATCGCGCGAATCATGTCCGCCGATGCGGTGAAGGACGAAAGCACCACGATGCCGGTTTCTGGACGTTCCTCAAGGATGCGGCGGGTGGCCTCCGCGCCGTCCATCAGCGGCATCATCAGATCCATGGTTACTATGTCGGGCTTCAGTTCTTTGGCGAGGCGTACTGCGGCTTCCCCATCGTCTGCCTCGCCAATCACGGACATATCCCTCTGTACGTTTATGAGCGCGGCAAGGCCCATGCGCATGAGCTTGTGGTCGTCGGCAAGGAGAATGGCGGTCTTTTTCATGGGCGGTCCTTTCCGTTGGTCCCCGGCGGCGGAGTGAGCCTGATCGTCACGGTCGCGCACGTGCCTTCGCCGGGCGCAGACCGAATGTCGAACGTGCCGGAGAGGCGCTTGACGCGTGCACGGACGCCTTCAAGCCCGAAGTGTCCCTCGGCCGGGCCTGAAGGGTCGTCTGGGTCGAAGCCGGCGCCGTCGTCTCGGACGGAGAAGCGGAGCGTTGCCTTTTCAAGGCTTCCGCCGATATCGACGTGGCGGGCGCGCCCGTGACGGATCGCGTTGGAGACGAGTTCGCGGATGATGCAGAGAACGGCGTGTGCTTCCGTGTCCTTGAGGCCGGTGCGCGGCACGTCGAATGTGATGGCCGTCTCGATGTTCGGCGCGATGGGGGCCAAGACCTTGCGGATGGCGGAGGGGAAGTCCGTCTCCTCGAGCGCGTCGCTGCGCAAGTCCATCAGGCAGCGGCGGAGTTCCGTGCGGCATGAGAGGAGCATTTGTGAGGCCGCATCGAGACGGGAGCGAGTCTCTTTCTGCCCAAGCGCGATGGCATCCCGTGCCGCAGCGACCTGGCAGGCGACGCCGGAGAGGTTCTGCGAAAGCGAATCATGCAGCTCGACGGCGAGGTTCGTCCGTTCGGCGGTGCGCTGTTCCGAAGCGATCTTGGCGGCTTTCCCCTGCGCGAGTTGCTGGCTTTTGCGGGCAATGACGGCCTTGAGGACGCGGTTGCGAATGAAGATCAGGACGAGGAGAGCGACGAGAATCGCGAGGAGGATGAGGAATTTGCCGGGTGTCCACCATGGCGGATATGCGAGGACGGTGATGTCGCGGGCCGTGCGCGGCGCGAGTAGGATGCCGGAGGCGTGCGGAAAAGCGGCGAACGTCCGGCCGATTTCCGTCTCCACGATGCAGATGCCGGTGACGGCGAGGCGGCTGCCGACGGAAAACTGTGCGAGAACGTCCGGCGCCGACGTGATGTCGATGGGCAGCGTGGCGTCGCCGTCCTTCAGGGTGACGATCTTCTGCGCACTGCCGACGACAGGCTTGTCGATGACGACGCCTTCGATACGGACGGGTCTTCCGTGCAGCCACGGGTTGATTTGCGCACGTCCCTGTCCATCCGTCAGCAGTTTGGCGGGAGAGACGGCCGTGGGCGGCGGAAGGACGGCAGACGCGCCTGGGGCCATTCGCCATTCGGCGTCCGCCAGGTTGATGCGGTAGAAGTCCGTCTCGGGCAGTCCTGCCGCCTCGATGCGGTCGCCGCAGTCCGGCAAGGGGACATTGGCGAGACGCACGTTGTGCGTCAGCCCGGCATCCGTGAGAAGCAGCAGCCGGCGCGAGCCGAAGACGGCCGTGACGGTGCCGACTATGCGACGGCGGCCCGTAGTGTGCGACAGGTCGGACGCTACGGCGAGAACCGGATCGACGCCCGGCACGGCGAATGGGTCGGCGGGCGCGGGCGTGATCGTCCGAATGTCCGCAAGGCCTGTGCAGGAGAGCGTGCGCACGAGCGCACGACGGGCATTTGCCGCGCCAGGCGTGACGAGCCCCGTCACCTCTACGTGTGCGCCGCGTTGCGCACGGAGGCGTTTCTCGTCCGCCTCGTCTGCGCGGATTGTCATGTATACGGCGATCCCATCGCAGTTCAGCGAGGCGTAGACATAGCGCAGGTCGATCTCGTCTCGGAAGACCTCGACGATTTCTCCTGCGGTGCGGACATCTCGGCAGTCGAAGCGCCCGCTCGCCAACTGTGTGGCCGAGACGGAGACGGGGGCGGGCGGCGGCTCGTGCCGGATGACATGGAAGCTCCTGCAGCGTGCGGCTACAACGGATCCCAAGTCTCGTTCCGTGCGAACGATGGTGCCGCTGATGCAGAGGGTGTCGCCGTTTTGGATCGTCTGCCAGTCGGGCTGATGGCGGATGCTGAATACCTGCGCGCCGCCGCTCGCGTCCGCGACGAGCAGGCTGTAGTCGCCGTTGTTTTCGGCAAGGTGGACGGCGCCCGTGATCCGGAAGTCCGCGCCCGTGCGCCGGGCGAACACGGTGCGCGCCACGTCCGCGCAGTTCGTGAGCAGCGCGGATGTCGCAATGAAAATGGGCGCAAGGGCGAACATAAGACGATAATTAGATCAAATACAGCCGTCACGAGAATCCGCTCAAGAGAAAGTCGATGATGTTCCTGTGAATGATGCCGTTCTTGGATAACATCGTCTTGTCTCTGGAAACGACGTACTTGGGATAGTTGTCGCCTATGGCTGAGAAGTTGCCGAATTCACGCGCTTCATTGTGCGGCGTAATCTCATAGGCGACTTGAACGTAGTAGCGTTCGGACGCGCCACGCGTCGCCACGAAATCGATTTCCTTTCCATAGGCCGTTCCGGTGCGAACCGAATAGCCCCGTGCAATAAGGTCGTTGTAAACGATTGTCTCGTAGAGAGCGCCGTATAGGTCGCTCACGAGCGATTTCTTGTAGTTGACGAAGGATGGGTCGCACGTGTAGCTCTTGTTGTTGAAGGCGACGACATCCAATCCGATGACGTCGTACCGGGGAACGATGTCGATGATGCTTGCCTCTTCGATGGCCTTTACGTAGTCCAAAACCTTGGGCAGCGAAAGCTTTTCCTCGTCGCCGACAAGCCGCTCGCGGATATGACGGCCGGAGATGTAGCTTGAAGTTGAGGAAATGACATAGTCGATGACGTGTTCGAGCGAATAGGCGTTCTTCAGGTGCTTTCTGCGCACGATGTCACGCAGGACAATGGAATCGAAGATGGACTCGACCATGATCTGGCGTTGCTCGTCATCCGTTTCCGAAAAGACCAAGGGGAACCCGCCCCAGTTCATGTACAAGGCGAATTCATCGTCCAATCCCGTTGAGAGACCTTGCTGTTTGCGATAGTCGTGAAATTCGGCGAAGGTAAATGGCATGATGCGAAAGGCCAGCGTTCGTCCGCCCAGTACGCTCTCCTTGTCGTCGTCCAGAAGCTTGCTGTTCGAGCCTGTCAGGAAGATGCTGACATTGCGATGCTTTGTCTTGATGGAGTTGACGACCTCCGGCCAGTTTTCGACGAATTGAATCTCGTCGAGGAAGATATAGTAAGTCTCTTTGTCTGAAATCTTAGACTCGATATGTTCGTAAAGGGCGATATCGTTTCGGTAGCGCCTGTTTTCAAGAAGCTCAAAACTTAGGTAAAGGATGTGAGAGGCATCGGTTGATGTCGCGAGTTCGCCTTGGATCATTTTCAGGATTTCTGTTTTCCCAGCACGGCGAACGCCTGTGAGCACTTTGATTTGCTCGTTGTCATAAAACGGGCGAATTCGGTTGAGATACATGTCTCTTTTGTACATCGGTAATCCTTCTAAAAGTGTAAACGTATTGTATCACATCTGGTCGAAAGATGCAGTGGTGTCAATTTCCGTTGACATGGCTGTGTTCTGTCTGATGGATTTTCAAAAAAAAAATGACAGTTTGGGTTGATTCTACTTGTGAAAAAATGACATCTTCGACATCTGCCATGAGTTTGCGCGTTTGAGATTGCGGCGAAGCGACCGGTTGCAAATGACGTCCGCCCGACTGACCCATTCGGGTAGGTTGCCGAACGGACGTTCGTGGTGTAATATACGTCTCGTATTTTAAGCCAACAAAGAAAGGTGCATGATTATGAAGAAGCAAATGAAGTCTCTCCAAGCCATAAATTTCCTTTTTTCTTTTTTTTGGGGGGGCGGGAGGTGTGGACGTACACGGTGATCAGCAAGAATTCCGTGCCGGACGCCCTGCGCGCCGAATTCTGGAATGTCGCGAAAGAGGGATTCAAAGGCCCGGCCACGTTCTATGACCTGCACCGTGCATCCGGTGATGCCTATGACTCGTATGACGGAGGGAAAAGCACGGGCGACCATATGACGGTCTACCGTGATGCGCGGACGGGCGGAATCAGCGTCTCGCGCCGCATGGAGGCCTGGTACGAGGGGTTGGTGGACCTTCGCCTTCTCCATCTTGCCGGACGGATGGTGCGAACCGAAGGCGAGAAGGCAAAGATTCGCGAGACGGTGTTGCTGGGCGCCCAGCGAAAGATGGATTTCCGTACGCTCCGCAGGGGGCTGATGAGACTCTGCGAGACTCTGCAGACGCGGCGCGCGTCCGAGGCGGCGAAATGAAAGGCGCGTTGACCCTGGTCGCCGCCGTCGTTGCCGGACTTGCGGCGTTTGCGCGTGTCGCGTCGGTTGTCGAGGTCGGCGGCGTGCCGCGCATCGCGATAGACGGGCAGCCGATCCCGGCGATGGCTGTCCTGCCGAATCCCTGGGCCGAGCCCGGTACGTCCATAGAGGCGCTGAAGGCGTTTGCCGATTGCGGAATCGCCCTGTCGAGCGATGTCTGGACGATGAGCGCCCGCACGAACAGTCCGAGCACCTGGTGGCTGGGCGAGGGCGTGTACGACTGGCGCTTTTTTGACGCGCTGGCGCATGGCCTGACGGCGGCTTCGCCATCGGGCCTGGTCTTCCCTCGTCTCAAGATCGATCCGCCCGCCGTCTGGACAGACGCGCACCCGGAAGAGACGTCCGCCGGGAAAGTCCGGGTCGATTCGGTGGCGTGGCGAACGCTGTACCGGCGCATGCTGAAAGACGCGGTGGCGCACGTCGAGGCCTCCGACTATGCGGATCGCGTCATCGGCTACCAGCTGGGGGCGCTGCACTGCGGCGAGTGGATTCTCTATCCGCTGGACCGCAATCTGCTGCCACCCGTCGCCGGAGATCCAAAAGATCCCTATCCGCCGCAGACGCAGACGGCTGAACGGCGACGGCGTCTGCGCGAGATTTCGGATGTGCTGGCGGCGGGGCGCGGCTTCCTGATGGTGCACGCGGCGTCCGCCGGCGTCAAGCGCATCCGGCTGCCGGAGACGTCGGACCTCGTCGAAATCTTCGGCGCCTCATGCGAGCGCCGGGGCGTGCGCGGCTTCGACGAGCCGATGGCGCGCGGCGAGACGCGGGTCTGGCGGATGACTCCACAGGAAAACGGCTTTCTCGATCTTCTCGCATGGACGGGTGCGTCTCGTCTGCCCGCGCCCGGTACGCCGGCTTTCGCCGCCGCTGAGGCTCGTGAACGGCAGTCGCTTGCACGGATGAAGCCCGGAGATGCGGTTGCGATCGGCGGTGTGCCGCTCGTGAGGCAGACGCAGATGCGGTGGCGAGTCCGCGACGGCGAGACTGGTAAAGTGCTGGCGACGGATGTTCCGCAAGCGACAGTCTTGGCTTACGAGGCACTCATGAAGGAAGAGGCGATTATCCCCGAAACGTGTTCGTGCGTCCTGTTCGAGACGTGGATAAGAAGCCCCGACGACCGCACGGTCGCCTGCCTGGTCGATTTCACGCCGCGCGACGGCGGGGTGTGGGTGAACGACGTGCCCGTGGCTTCTGTCGATGGTGCGTCGAGGATGTCTTCCGTGCGCTTTCGCGCCGGCTGGAACAGGGTGTGCGCACGTGTGCGGCGGTCAAGTCCTTGCGTGGCGACGGGCTTGACATTCTGCCCTGTTGAGGGGGCGCCGGGACATCTGCGCGAGGTTGCCGACTTCACGTATTCGGCATCCCCGCCGCTGCATGCGTTTGTCCAGATATGGGGCGGCAATCTCGTCCGCGACCGCCGGGCTGGCACGGAGTTCCGGGACATTCCCGTTTCGACCGGGCATTTTTATCGCGTGGGGACGGAGCCTGCCGTCGATGGCGTCGTCCGATTCATTGACGCAACGCGGAGCGAGTACGGGCGCGTGCGCCTGTCGGCGGCGCGGCAGTTCTATCCGCCGCCCGGCGCGACGGCGGCCGAGGTGACGCTGGACACGTCGGCGAAGTTGCGGTTCTACGAAGACCCTGAACAACCTGCCGTGCCAGTGCCGCACCCGGACGCGCTTCCGTACGACGACCGTCCGACGGACGCGCCGACGGATCGCTTTCAGCGCGAGATTGACGCGGTGGCGGCAAGGGGCGGCGGTGTCGTGCGCGTCCCGTCCGGTGTCTGGCACGTGAAGCCGCTCGTCCTTCGGTCGGACGTCACGCTGGAGCTCGCCGAGGGTGCGGTTCTCCTCGCGAGCGAGAATCCGGAAGACTACGACCCTCTGCCGCGTCGCCGTGCGTTCGTCTACGCGGAGAACGCCACGAACGTGACGATTCGCGGCAAGGGGACGATCGACGGACGCGGCGGCGCGTTCCGCGAGACGGGCGCGAACATGTCGGGCGAGAGCCAGCCGCAGACGCTGCCGAAGCTGATGTGCTTCAACCGCTGCAGGAACGTGACGCTGGAGGACTTCACCTATCGGCGCGGCGGCGCGTGGGGGTGCCATCTCTGCAATTCGGACGGCGTCACGATGCGGCGCGTCACCTGCTTCAACCACGTCAACGCGACGAACGACGGCATTGACATCGAGTCCGCGAACGTGCTGATTGAAGACTGCGACATCGATGCGGACGACGATGCGATCGCCGTCAAGTCCGAGAGCGACCCGTCCTTTGCCGTGACGAACGTCGTCATCCGCAACTGCCGCCTCGCGAGCATGGCGTATCCGTTCAAGATCGGCACGGGCAGCTACGGCGACGTGCGCGACGTCCGCGTCGAGAACTGCACGTTTCCGCGCACGAAGATGAACCACCGCTTTCCGTGGTCGAAGCTCGTCACGGGCGTCACGAACGACATTTCCGGCATCTGCGGCATCGGCCTCCAGTGCGTGGACGGCGGGCGGCTGGAGAATGTCACGGTGCGGAACGTGGCGATAGAGGGCTACGGGGTGCCGCTGGCTGTTCGGCTCGGGCGTCGCCATGCGCCGCCTGCCGGACGGGAGACCTGCCTGCGCAACGTTCTTGTCGAGAACGTAACGGCGTTCGCGGAAGGCCCGACGGCGAGTTCAATATGCGGTTCGGATGGGCTGGAGGTCGAGAACGTCACGCTCCGCAACGTCCGCCTCACGCTTGCCGGCGGCGCGACGCCTGCGGACGTCGCGGAGCCGGTCGCGAACGATAAGGGATATCCGGGACCGAACATGTTCGGTTCGATTCTGCCGTCCGCCGGACTGTACGTGCGCCATGTGCACGGGCTTGTCCTTGACCGAGTAGATTTCCGGCTTCAGAGGCCGGATGGGCGTCCTCTGACGGACGGAAACTGAAGACGACACAAGGCGAGGAAATGCGATGGGGATCATGAATGCGGTGTATCTCGCGACAATTTGACGGGTCTTTGGGGCGAGCCTAAAGCCTTCCGCAACACCTCGAAAGACGCGCAAAGGGAATCCCGCCCGACTGACCCATTCGGGTGTGTTGCATTTTTTTTTGTTTGGGGTATATTGTTCCCCATGAAGAGGAAAAATGCAAACCATGCCATAAAATGGCTGTCGATATCGATCGTCATATCCATCTCTTGTTGTGCAGGTGTCGCGGCTCAAACCGGAAAGAAATCGATTCTCGGCTATGGCTGGGAATTTCTGGCAGTCGGCACGGAGGACGTCTGGCGAAACCGCGACAAGCTCGCGGCAGTTGGCTATGACGGCTACCTGCTGCCCATCGACCGTCAGGCAACGGATGGATCGCTCGTGCGTGCGCGTGACCTGCTCGCGGCGACGGACTGGCAGGAGTCGGATTTCGATCGGAGCATGGCGCTCCTCCGCGAATGTCTCGCGCTTCCCGGCCTGAGCGAGTCGCTGGCGTTCGGCTTTCTCATCCCGGCGAAGCGACTTGCGTGGACAGATGACGCGGCATGGGCGAATGCGGCTTCCAACGCCGCCGTCTTCGCCCGCGTCGCGCGCAAGGCAGGCTTTCGTGGCGTATGTCTCGACCATGAGGATTATACGAAACAGACGCAGTTCCGTCTGAGCCCCGGCGATCCGTCCTATGCAGAGGCATGTCGGCTTGCGCGGGCGCGCGGACGGCAGTTCTTCGCCGCATTCTTTTCGGAATTCCCCGAAGCGCGGCTCTTGACCTTCTGGCTCTTCACGGAGTGGCGTGAGATCGTCCGCGCGCGCAATGTCGTCCAGGCCGCCGAAGAAATGAAGGGTGACCTGTGGCATGCTTTCCTGAACGGCATGCTGGATGTCGTGCCGCCGACGGCGAAGTTCATCGACGGCAACGAGACGACCGGCTACAAGACTGTCGGCGGGCCGGATGCCTTCCGCGCCGCCGCGTACGAGACGATCCGGGACGTATTGCCGCTTGTCGCGCCGGAGAACCGCGTCAGGTATACGTCCGGCGTCTCCGTCGGATTCGGACAGTACGTCGATTCCTACACGAAAGAGGGCCACTGGGCCATCCCCGCGCTGGGCGGGTCGAAGCTCCTCTCGTTCCAGCGCAATCTTCTCGCGGCGACGGAGATCGCCGACGACTACGTATGGGTGTATGGCGAACGTGGCCTTACTATCGACTGGGGGCGCACGGACCACCGCTGGCTCAAGTTCCCGACGTGGGAGTCGCAGCTGCCCGGCTTCCGGCGGGCAATCCGTCTGGCCTCTGGCGGTGTGGCAACCGCGCATGCCCTGATCGCGGAGGGTGCGATGACGAACGTCTGCGGCAACTCGTCCTGTGGCGGCACGGGTGCGGCGGTGCCGCCCGAATACGTGACGTGGACGCGCGAGAAGAATCCGCCGGCGGATCGGTTCGTCCGCGACGAACTCGAGGGATTTTCGGCTCCCGGCTGCCTGCGCCTCAACGGCGCCGGCTCCTTCACCGCGACGGCGTCCGGCCTTCGCCCCGGCGAAGTCCTCTACCTGCGCGTTCGGGCGAAGGGGGCGCAGCCGACCGTCACCGTCGGCTGGAAGCGCAACGGGCAGTGGGACTGGAAGATCCCGGGTGAAACGTTCCTCGGACAGCCCCGTGCCGCCGCCGCGTGGCGGACTTTCGAGGGGCTGGTCGTCGTGCCGGAGAACGCAAACGGACTTGGCTTCGTCCTCGGCAGCATTGAAGGTACCATGCTGTACGACGACGTGGAGATCTGGCGGTAGGAGGGGAAATGAGGTTTGGACTTGGATCTCTTCTGGCGTCGATTGCCGCAGCCGCGGCCGGAGCGGCCGAGTTGCCTGTGCTCAATGCCGCCAACGGCTTTGGCGGCATCCGCTTCGCGGAACGCGCCGACGCGCGTATCGAGGCGGGCGTGCTCAAGCTTACGAACATCGCGGCCGACCATTTCGTTTGCCTTGCGACGCCTCCGTACTTCGCCGCCGAAGTGGGCGCGATCGCCATTCGCTACCGGGCCAAAGGCATGAAGGCGGCGGCGGGGCAGATCTTCTATGCGCCGAGCGGCTCCCCGTACGTCGCGGCGCGCAAGTGGCTGTTGCCGCCGATGGAGACGGACGGCGCCTGGCACGTCCTGGAGGCGCGTCCGGAGATGGCGGTCGATCCCGAGGACTGGCGCAAGATGGGGATTCTCGACACGATCCGCATCGACATGACGGACGCGCCCGGCGGCATGATCGAGATCTCCGAAATCGCGTTCCGCAGCCGCGCCTGCGCAAGGTCCGTCGCGGCGGAGAAGGTCGCGGCGGAGAAAATCGACGAAAAGACCCTGAAGGCCCTTGATGCGCCGCCGTGGCCGTCGGTCGAGCCGGAGACCTGGCCTGCCGTGGCGGCGAAGCCGGAGCAGGGCGGCTCCGTGGACGTGACGTGCCGGGGCGGGCTCGTCGTGCCGGATCGCGCGGCCGCAGGGTCGCGCGTGACGCTGAAGTTCGATTTCGCGGGCGACGTGCCGACGTTCCCGATCCGGCTGAAGGTCTCGCTCGTGTCCGGCATGACGCTCGCGTGGGACGAGGAGCTGTGGGCCGACCGTTCCGCGCTCTCGCAGATCGGCGGCAACCTGTGGCGGCTTTCGGTCCCGTATGACTTGCCGCGCTGCCTGACGTCCGGCAATCTCACGGTGCGTCTCGAATCGCCGTCCGTGCGCTGTATCGCCGGCAGTATGCCGTCCGCTCCGCTGACGTACCTGCCGGCCATGAGCCTGCCCGGGTGGGACAAGCCGGTCAGATGGGGCGTGACGCGGGTCGCGGGGCTTCCCCGGTTCGCGCGCGAGGGACGAGCGGTCTATCCGCTCTGGGGCTTTGTCCGCAGCGACCGCAAGAACCGGCATTCCGAGGCGCCGCTCACGTTTGTGACGGTCGGGGCGAGTTCCCTGAAGTGGTGGCCGCGCGGGAAGGAGTTCGATCCCGTGGCGCTCGACCGGGCCGCCGAGCACAACGCGCGGCTCTATCCGGATGCGATGTTCATGTTCGACCTGTCTGTCTATCCGCCGCCGGATTGGCGCACGGCCAATCCCGACGAGATGTCGCGCGACGAGCAGGGCCACGTCAACCGGGACGTCGGCGACAGCGAGATCAACTTCTCCTTCGCGTCGGAGAAGGCCTTGGCGGACATGGAGGAGATGCTGACGAAGGCGCTTCGCCACCTTGAGAGCGCACCGTACGCCAACCGCATCGCCGGCTATCGGGTCAACTCCGGGCATACGATCGAATGGCTTGGCTGGTCGCCTTCGCGCAAGGACACGGCGCTTGACTTCTCCCCTGCGGCGAAGAAGGGTTTTGCGGCGTTCGCCCGCGAGTACTATCCGGAGATGGCAGATTTCAGCGTTCCGACGCTGGCCGAGCGCACGGCTATAGACGCGCCGTGGTCGGCCGTTTGGGACTTGCCGCGCCACATGCGTACGGTAGCCTACCATGACTTCTATTCCCATGCCGTGGCGGATGCCGCATTGCGACTCTGCTCGCAGGCACGCGCCATTGTCGGACGAAACAAACTCATCGGCACGTACTTCGGCTACGTGATGACATTGATGGAGCCCGGGAACGCGCACATGAGGGCGCATTTCGCGACAAAGCATTTCCTTGACCGGGCCGAAGGGACGATCGATTTTCTCATGAGCCCGCCCGGCTACGGGTTCGCGCACCGCGCCCTCGGCAACACGCTTGTGGACATGAAGCCGTTCGCGTCCATGCAGGCGCACGGCATCGTGCCGATCATCGAGGATGATACGCGTACGCACAACAATCCGGCTCTTTCCGGCAGTGGCTACTTCCAGTGCAAGACCGAAGAGCAGACGGTCTCCGAGATGCGGCGCAACATGGGCATCGCCGTCTGTCGCGGGCTGCCGTTCTACACGTACGCCATCACAAGCGGCGCCGAGTTTGACTACCCGCGCTATGCGATGGACGCCGCCCGGCTGCGGCAGGCCGGCGAGGCGGCATTGCGTCGCGGCGCCGGACGCAATGCGGAGATCGCCGTCGTCGTCAGCGAGGAGGCGATCAAGGCGATGCCCGACATGTCCGCGTCAAAGCCCGAATATTTCGGAATTGGACTTCAATGGCATGTGGCCGACGGTTCGGTGAAGCGTCTGTCGGGCATCGGCGGAAGTCCGCTGGCGACCATCTCGTTCGGACACTCCTATACGCGGCTTGCCAGGATCGGTGCACCCGTCGATTATTGCCTGGCTGAAGACCTCGTTGACCATCCGGGCGACTATAGGCTCTATGTGTTTCTCAACTGCCTGAAGGCCGAGCCGTCGCTTGTCCGTGCCGCCGAACGGTTGCGCAGGCGCGACTGTACGCTTCTGTGGACGTACGCCCCCGGCTTCGTGGCGCGAGACGGAAATTCGACCGAGAACATGAAGCGTCTGACGGGGCTTGACTTCGTGCGGCAGGAGAAGCCGGATGACGTGACGATTTCGATTCCCGACGGGACGGCTCTCGGCCGGACCGGGCATCCCGTAGAGCCGCGATTCGCCCTGCTCAACCCCTCGGAGACGCTGGGCCGGTACGCGGACGGCGCGTGCGCGTATGGCGTTGCGAAGACCGGGAAGGCGACGAGCGTATTCTACGGCTCGTACGACCTCGGGCTGCCCGTTCTCAGGGAGGCGGTCCGCCGCGCGGGCGTGCACGTCTATTCAGAGACGGGAGATCCCCTCGAGGCGAGCGATGCGTTCGTCACGCTTCACGCGCGCTTCCCCGGACGCAAGATGATCCGTCTGCCGCGGAAGGCTGATGTCTTTGACGTGTTCAACAGACGGAAGGTTGCGGAAGGCGTGACGGAGTTCACGTTTGAGGCGCCGCTTCATTCCTCCTGGCTGTTTATGCTGGAGGAGTCGAAGTGAGGGGCCTTTTCGCCGAAAGCAAAGCAAAGGAGACGATCACAATGAAAAAAGCAAAGGAGACGATCACAATGAAAGCACCAGCGGTTGCAGTCCGCCTCTTGGCAGGCGTCTTGGCTCTCTCGCGCGCCGTCGCGTGGGGGAGCGCGCATCCCGTCTACACGCTGGACGGCGACCACAAGAGCGCGGTGACGGATGCCGCGTGCTGGCTCGACGCGGAGGGCAATCGCGGCGTCGCCGGCGCCGCGCTTGACCCGAACGGCGAATACCATACGCGCGACAGGCGCATCGACTTCCCCACCGGCAAGTTCCATCTCGACGTCAAGGCCCTCCACCTCGGCGAGGTGGGCGGCGCCCGTGCGCAATCCTATTACGCCGGCCCGAACTACAACCAGGTCTTCGGCGTGCGCGGGGACGGCCTTTTCCTGAACCGCGGCTTCTGCGGAATCCAGTGGCTGCCGTTCGAGATCTCCGACACGATCACCGTGCAGTCGCCCGAAGACGACCCGTTCAGGATCTACACGGCCTACGGCTATCCCGAGGGGCATGAGTGGTTCAGTCGCATGTTCGGCACGATCGCGGCGACGCTCAAGTCGGCGGCCGGGACGGAGCTCTGGCTTTACCATTCCGGCGACTCAAACTCGGCGACGAGCCCGAACACGACTTACGCCATCACGATTTCCGGCGACTGCTCCGCGTACTTCGGCACGCTGCGCGTCGGGCGCGAGGACGAGGCGGGCGGACGGGTCACCAAGGTCCTGTTCGCGAACGACGGGCTTCCGGGCACCGTGAAGGTGACGAAGTCCGCCATCCTCGCGGCGGGCGTGAAGGGATATGATGTCGCCCGTCTCGTCCTTTCGGACGGCGCGACTCTGTCCAGCGACGGCGGCACGATCGCGGTCACGTCGTCCTTCGTGCAGGACGGCACGGTTCGGGTGTCGCTCGACGGGATGACGCTGCCCAATGCCGAAAAGCTGGAGATTCGGGTGCTGACGGTGCCGGCGGGCGCGGCGCTTGACGTGGCGGGCTTCGCCTTGCAGGGAACCCCCGCCGGCGTGGCGACGGCGGGCCGGACGTTCGAGGTCGAGGCAAATGCGGACGGCACGAAGTCACTTGTCCTCCGCTACGCGCGCCCGACGGCCTACGTGAGCCCGGCGGGCAGCGACTCGGCGGACGGCGGCGACGAGGCGCATCCCTTCCGGACGCTCGCCTACGCCGTCTCGCGCCTGACGGACGGCGTCATCTACGTGGACGAGGGCACGTATGACCAGGAGCTGTGCGACGTCGATGACGGGACGGGGGCGGTGCCGACGGTGCAGTCGCGCGTCCACGTGCCGGCGAACGTCTTTCTCAAGTCGCTGAAGGGCGCGGAGCGGACGGTCATCGTCGGCGCGCCGCCGACGGCCGGCGGCAGGTCGGGTGCGGGCTCGACGCGGTGCGTCCGGCTTGACGCGGGCGCGGTGGTGCAGGGCTTCACGCTCACCGGCGGCCATGGCGACGCGGCGGGTGCGCAGGAGAACTTCCCGAACCGCTGCGGCGGCGCGGCGCACGGCGAGGAGACGAGCGTCGTCATGGACTGCATCATCACCAACAACTTCGCCAACTGGGGCGGCGCCGTCTACGTCGGCAATTACGTGCGCTGCCGTTTCGCCGACAACACGGCGGGCGCGGGAGGCAAGTGCGCGTTCGCGCGCTCAAACCTCAAGACGCGCCTCTTCGACTCGATTGTCGCCGAATCGGGGACGGGGCAGGTGTCGATCTACCAGTATGTCGAGGCGTACAACTGCCACTTCACGGCGACGGAGTACACGACGCCTCACACGGCCTGCAAGATGTACAACTGCGTCTTCTACAGCAACGACCCCAAAAATCCTCTTCAAGGAGGAGACAACGTCTATCGGCGGTGCGTCTTCGCGCGCTTGCCGCGGCCGGCGAACGAGGCGGGGGCGATGACCGACTGCCAGGAGATCGGCGACATCGCCCGGGCCTTTGACGCGAGTGGCTACCCCGTCGACAGGGACGGGCCGTGCGCCATTGACGCGGGCGACTACGCGGTCTACGCGGCGGCCTACCCGCGCGTGGCGGGCGGTCTCGACTATGTGGGCAATCCGCGCGTCAGCGGCAAGACCATCGACATCGGCGCGTTCGAGAGCTGCCGGCGCGACTGGTTCGTGAAGCCGGACGGCAGCGACGCGGCGGACGGGCTCACGGCGGACACGGCCTTCCAGACGCTCGCCAAGGCCGTCACGGCGGCACGGTCGGGCGACACGGTCTGGGCGCTCCCCGGCACCTACGCCAAGGGCTACGGCGACGCCGACGAAACGAAGACGCGCTCGCGCGTCCACGTCCCCGCGTACGTGACGCTGCGCTCGACGGACGGCGCGGCGCAGACGACGATCGCGGGCGAGGCCCCGGCGGCCGGCGGCGACTTCGGCGATGGCGCGACGCGCGGCGCATTGCTCGAGCCTTACGCGACGCTGGTCGGCTTCACGGTGACGGGCGGGCACGTTCACACGGACGCGGACGACCTCTTCTTCGCCGAGAGCGCGGGCGGCGGCGTGCGCGGCTTCGAGGGGAGCGCGGCCATTGACTGCGTCTTCACGGGCAACACGGCCCGTCGCGGCGGCGGCGCCTACGGCGGCTCCTACGTGCGCTGCGCGTTCGCGGCGAACCGGGCGACGATCGGGCAGTGGTCCGGCCCGGACGTCTTCGGCATCCTTTCCGACGACGTGGAGAACAAGCGCAATTCCCGCACGCGCTGCTTTGACTGCCTTTTCACGGACGAGACGGAGGGCTACAACCACGTCTACCATTCGGCGCGCCTCTACAACTGCACGTTCACGAGCGCGAAGCGCGGCGGCCCGCAGCTCCAATGCCAGATGTACAACTGCCTTCTGCGGACGAAGGACGGGCTGATCGGGAAAGACCAGGTCTTCGACCACTGCGTCCTTGCCATGACGCCGTCCGGTTTTACCACCGGCTCCATGACCGACTGCGAGGTCACGGGCCTTGACGCGGCCCTTGACGCGGACTATCGCCCGACGGCCGGCTGCGCGGCGATCGACAGGGGCGTGTACGAGACCTATCTCGCGGCATGGGACGAGGCCGGCCTCAGCCACGCCTACCTTGGCCGGGACTTCATGGGCGGCCAGCGCGTCTACGGCGGGCAGATTGACGTCGGCTGCGGCGAGCATGACCTGCGCGCGGACGTCGCCGCCGCCTTCCGCCGGGTCACGGTCAGGGAGATGGGCGCGGGCGTGACGCTCGTCGGCGGGCGCCCCCGGCTCCACGACGGGGAGGAGATCTCCCTTGACTGGCATCTCGAGGGCCGGGGCGGCTTCGTCGAGTGCGTGCTTGAGGGTACGGGGGCGCTGACGGTCTATAGCGGCGAGACTCCGCTCGTCACGCTTACCGCGACGGGAACGGCCGCGATCCCGGCCGGCCTGTCTTCGGCCGATGTCCGATTCGTATTCGAGTCTGCCGAGGGCGGGACGGCCACGGTCCAGGCGATGCGCCGTGACTGCGGCACGCTGCTAATCGTGCGCTGAATGAGTCCGGCGCGCTCCCGACGGCCGCCAGCCAGCAATGATGAAGAAGAGCCAGCTTTCCCTGCCGTTCGCGGCGGCCATGTCAATGGCCGCCCACGCGGCCTTTCCCGCGGACTGGATTTCCGCGACGGACTTTCGGCGGACGCTGGAGCCGACTTCGTTCTGCCGCGCAGTCACCAACCGGGCCCCTGTCGCAAACGCGGTATGGCGGACGTCTGGGCTTGGCGTCTACTGTGCGTTCGTCAACGGCGTTGAGGTCGGCGGCTTCCTGAAGCCGGGATTCACGCATTTCAGCAAGTGCCGCCATGTCTATTCCTTCGATGTGACAGGCAAGTTGAAGCGAGCGGCGCAGGCGGTCAATGTGCTGTCGGCCACGGTCACGGCGGGCTGGTGGCGAGACGAAATCGTGGAGTCCAGCAACCCGGATGCGCTGCCGTTTGAGGATGAGCTGGGCGTTCCTGACGATGTGCTGGGGGCGTATCACAGACGCCTTGAGCGGAATGTTCCGGAAGATGCCGACAACGCATTCTGGGGTGAGCTGGCGGTCGAGTATGCGGATGGCACGAAGGAGACTTTCGGGACCGACGTGACGTGGGGCGCCGCACGCGCCGGCGCGCTTCGTTCGGCCTCCATCTACGACGGCGAGACGTATGACGCGCGCGTTTGCGAGGACTGGCGACGGACGGGACGCACCGGCGGATGGCCCAGGGCGAAACGCGACTTCCAGTTCCGGGGCGAGATGCGTCCTGCGTCTGCGCCTGTCGTCCTGCGCGAGGATCTTGCGTTCGAGCCGCGAGAGCTGCATCTCGTGCGCGGGGCGGTGGGCGTTTCGTCCAACTCCTACGGCATTGCGCGTACCGTTGCGTTCTTTGACGACGGGGAGGCGATTCGCATTCGCCCCGGAGAGGAGCTGGTGGTGGATTTCGGGCAGAACGCGGCGGCCGTATGCGACTTCGACGTGGAGGGGGCGGCCGGTTGCGAGATGTCGGTGCGCCATGCCGAGATGCTGAACGAGGGCGGCGGAGCGAAGGGCCGGGGCAATGACGGGCCGGAGGGGACGCCCTATGTGGCGAACCTTCGTGGCATCCCGGCGGCGATTCGCTACACGATGAAGGCTGGCCGCCAGCGGTATCGGCCAGCCTATTCGTTTTTCGGATTCCGGTACATTGGCATCCGCGCTAGCGCGCCGATGGTTCTCCATCGCGTGCGGAGCGTGCCAGTGACGTCGGTCACCCGCGAGATGGAGACGGGCTCGCTGGCGACGGGGGTCCCCGCCGTCAACCGGCTGGTCTCCAACATCCGCTGGGGAATGTACTCGAACTACCTCTCGGTGCCGACGGACTGTCCGCAGCGCAACGAGCGCGTCGGCTGGTCGGGGGACACGCTCGCGTTCCTCGGCGCGGCCGTATACAACGCCGATGTGTACGGCTTCCTCTCGAAGTGGCTCGCCGACATGCGCGACGCGCAGCGCGCGGACGGCGCCTACCGGGCCGTCGCGCCGCCGGGCCTCTGCGGAAGCGACCGGGGCATGAGCGGCTGGGCGGACGCCGGGGTGCTCGTCACGCATCGCCTCTGGACGCGCTACGGCGACATCTCGGTCGTGCGGGAGAACTGGACGGCGATGGAGCGCTACCTCGAGTGCCTCGTCGGGAACGGCGGACATCTCACGAACCGTACCGGCGACTGGCTTTCATACGAGAAAAACGACGAGCCCGTGAAGAGGCTCATCGCCGACGCCCTCTTCTTCGAGGACGCGCGCCGGATGGCGGAGATGGCCGGCGCGCTCGGCAAGGCGGACGCCGCGCGGCGCTACCGCCGGCTGGCGGACGCGCTGCGCGGGACGTGGCGCGCGCGCCACCTGGACGCGGCCGGCGAGGTGCGCGAGGACGTGCGGACGCAGACGACCCTCGCGTACGCCATGAAGGAGGGCCTTGTCGAGGGTGCGGCGCGCGCGGCCACGGTGCGGCAGCTCGTCGCGAACATCCATGCGCACGGAGATCGGCTCCAGACGGGCTTTCTCGGCACTGCGCATCTTCTGGACGTCCTTTCCGACAACGGGGCGCATGAACTTGCGGTGACGCTCCTGCTTCAGCGCAAGGAGCCAAGCTGGCTGTATTCGGTAGATCAGGGCGCGACGACGATCTGGGAGCGCTGGAACAGCTATACCAGGGAACGAGGGTTCGGGCCGGTCAAGATGAACAGCTTTAACCACTACGCCTATGGGGCGGTCCTGGGGTGGATGTACTCTTCGCTGGCGGGGATTCGCGAGGATCCGGAGTCGCCTGGGATGGACTGCTTTGAACTGCGGCCGCGTCCGGATGCGCGTCTTGGGCGGGTCGCCGCAAGGTATCGTACCCGGCACGGGGTCATCGAGAGCGCGTGGCGATATGAATCGGATGGTTCGCTCGTCTGGCGGTACACGATCCCGACGGGTTCGAAGGCGAAGGTCTATGTGCCTGGCGACGAGGTGGCGAAGCTTTGCGAGGCCGGGACCCGCGAGGAGCGGGTTGTCTTGTCTTCGGCGGAGCGGATTCGTCCGATCGGCGGGCTGACGAAGGTTTTCACTTCGGCGCTGGCGCTCACTTGCGTCGCGGACGGCAGACTTGATCTCGATGCGTCGCTTCGGGTTTACCTCGGACGGGAAGTCCCGGAGGTGACGGTTCGGCAGGCGCTTTCCTGCACATCGGGATTGCGGAAAGGCCATGCCCGCTATCCGGCGAATGCGCTGACTGTCGATGAATGCTTTGGGCTGGCTGCCAGGGAGCGGCTTGAGTCTGCGCCGGGGACTGCATTCGAATATGGGCCATGGGGATATTGCCTCGTTGCCAAGACGATAGAGATCGTGACCGGGAAGCCTTTCGCCGAGGCGCTGGAATCGAGGATCTTGAAACCATATGGCCTTACGGATACGACTTTCAATCCCAAAGCCGGGCAGCGGCTTCGCATCGCCGCGGCGGATCGGAAGTATGCGTGGCTCAAAGTGCCGGAAACGGACGACTGCGAGTGGTGCGCGGCGGACTGCGGGCTGTTCTCGACCGAGGGCGATCTCCTGCGTTTTGGGAATGCCTTGTCGTCCGACCCGCGCATGCGCCCGCTCTTCGAGAAGCAGACGCCGCCAGGCGTTGAACGCGCCTTCAGCTTCGGCCTGAACCTGCTGCCGTCCGGCGAGGCGTTCTTCCGCTCAGCCTCCGGATGCGAACTCCGCGCAAGGTTCGGGTCTGGGCGCCAAGGCTTTCGCCGCGATGCGGCGCACCGCCGGCAGGCTTCGCCTTCCGCTCGGCAGGCGGCGGATGTGCTATAATACCGGCCATGGAAGAAATAAGAGTCAGGTTCGCCCCGTCACCGACGGGAAAGGTTCACATAGGCAACATACGCGCCGCAATCTACAACTGGCTGTATGCCAGGCATGTGGGCGGCAAGTTCCTCCTCCGCGTCGAGGATACGGATCTCGAGCGCTCGACGCCGGAGGCGATACAGACCCTGCTTGAATGCATGGATTGGCTCGGCCTCAACTATGACGAGCCTGTCTTTTACCAGACCAAGAACGTAAAGCGCCATCTTGAATGCGTGGAGAAGCTGCTTGCGGACGGCCGCGCCTACAAGTGCGAGAGGACGTCCCGCGACGGCAAGACCGGCACCGTCGTCATGTTCCGCATGCCCAAGGATGGCGTGATCGAGTATGACGACATAGTCAAGGGACACATGGCCAAGAAGGCCGAGGACATCCAGGATTTCGCGATCGTCCGTTCCGACGGGTCGCCGATTTTCCACCTGGCCAACGTGGTGGACGACATAGACCAGCGCGTCACGCACATCATTCGCGGCGACGACCACGTGGAGAACACGTTCAAGCACATCGAGCTTTTCAAGGCCCTTGGAGCGGAGCCGCCAAAGTACGGCCACCTCTCGATGATCGTGAATGCGCAGGGCAAGCCGTACTCCAAGCGCGACGGCGCGGCGTTCGTCGGGGAGTTCCGCGAGCAGGGATATCTGCCGGAGGCGCTTTTCAACTATCTGCTTCTTCTCGGGTGGAACCCCGGCGACGACAGGGAAGTCCTCACGAGGGACGAAATGGTCAAACTGTTCACCCTCGAGTCCGTGCACGTCACCGCCGCGAAGTTCGACATCAAGAAGCTCCAGTGGATGAACGCCGAATACATCAAGCGCATTCCGCGCGAGGAGTTCGCTGCGGAACTGAAGCGCCGCATTGCGGCTGGAGGATATGACCTTTCCGGATTCGGCGATGCATCCTTCAACTGGGGATTGCTTGTCGACCAGCTCCAGGTGCGCACGAAGTTCCTCGGCGACATCCCGGGCAACTGCGCCTATTTCTTCACCGAAGACTATCCGTTCGACGAGAAGGCCGTGGAGAAGCGCCTGAAGAAGGATGGCGTGAAGGAACTCCTGCTGGATCTCGCGGACAGGTTCGAGGGGATCGGGCAGTTCTCGGCGGCGTCCTGCGAGGCGATGGTCAAGGATCTTTCCCAGGGCAACGGCATGGGGCCGTGGGTGCATCCGATACGCGTCGCGGTCTCAGGCCGCATGGAAGGCCCCGGGCTCTTCGAGATGCTGGAGCTCCTTGGCCGCGAGCGCACCGTGGCGCGTCTCCGTTCGGCGGCAGAACGATTCTGCTCCTGACCAGGCAAGGATTAATACGGCAATGGCGGACATAATCCATGACGACCCGATGCTTGAACCGTATCGCGGCGTCATACGCCGCCGTATGGCGCATGTGCGCGAATTGGCTGGACGGCTGACTGGAGGGGGGCGGCTTTCCGACTGGGCATCGGCCCACGAGTACTACGGGCTGCATCGTGTCCGTGGCGGCTGGGTGTTCCGGGAATGGGCGCCAAACGCCACGGAAATGTGGCTCGTAGGGGATTTCTCGGATTGGAAGGTGATGCCCGCCTTCAAGCTGAGGCGCAAGGGCGGGACTGACGATTGGGAGGGCAGATTCCCGGCCGGGTCAATCAGGCACGGGCAATACTTCCGGCTGGAGATGCGCTGGAAAGGTGGGCATGGTGAACGCATCCCCGCTTATGCGCGTCGCGTGGTGCAGGATCAGTCGACGGGCCTCTTTGCGGCGCAGGTGTGGACTCCTCGTCCGTACGTCTGGAAAAACGCCTCAATCGTGCGCAGGGGCGGGCGGCGTCCGGCAATACCCTTGATTTACGAGGCCCACGTGGGGATGGCGAGCGAAGAGGGCAAGGTTGCGACATACGCCGAGTTCCGCGACAGCATGCTGCCCCGGATAAAGGCCGCTGGGTACAACACGGTTCAGCTCATGGCGGTGATGGAGCATCCCTACTATGGCTCTTTCGGATACCATGTATCAAGCTTTTTCGCCGCGTCATCGAGGTTCGGCACGCCGGAGGACCTCAAGTCGCTCATAGATGCGGCGCATGGCATGGGGCTGCGCGTGATAATGGATCTCGTCCACTCGCATTCGGTGAAGAACGAGCGGGATGGACTCTCCCGCTTTGACGGCACCGACTACCAGTATTTCCATTCGGGGCCAAAGGGCTGGCATTCCGCCTGGGATTCGCGCTGCTTCGACTACGGGAAAGTCAAGGTGCTGCACTTCCTGCTGTCGAACTGCCGCTTCTGGATCGACGAATACCGGTTTGACGGCTTCCGGTTCGACGGCATCACGTCGATGCTGTATCTGCACCATGGGCTTGGCGTCGCGTTCACGGACTATTCGATGTACTTCGACGGATCCGTCGATGAGGATGCGTATGCGTACCTTGCGCTGGCGAACTCCGTGATACACGAGGTGAAGCCATCCGCGATCACGGTGGCGGAGGATGTCTCTGGCATGCCGGGGTGTGCCGCACCCGTGAAGGCCGGCGGACTCGGGTTCGACTACCGCATGGCCATGGGGGAACCAGACTACTGGTTCAGGATCGCGGAGAAGGTGCCTGACGAGAAATGGTCGATGCAGGGCCTGTACCATGCGCTGACGGACAAGCGCAGGGATGAGAGGGTCGTCTCGTACGTGGAGTCCCACGATCAGGCGCTGGTGGGCGGCAAGACGTTCTTCTTCCAGCTTGTGGATTCTGCGGTGTATTTCGGCATGGGCAGCGACCAGCACGGCCTTGCGATAGACCGTGGCGTGGCCCTGCACAAGATGGCCAGGCTCGCCACGCTCGCGCTGAATGGCGGCGCGTACCTCGATTTCATGGGCAATGAGTTCGGGCATCCGGAGTGGATAGATTTTCCGCGAGAGGGGAATGGCTTCAGCTACAGCCATGCAAGGCGGCAGTGGTCGTTGCGGGATGATCCGAAGCTTCAGTTCAAGGCGCTTGGCGACTGGGATCGCGAGATGATAGGGTCGCTTTCGTCGGGCGGTTGCTTTTCGTCGCGCCCGATCCCGCTTGTCAGGAACGATCCCGACCATGTGCTTGCCTTCTATCGTGGAGGCATGGTGTTCGTGTTCAACTTCGACCCGTCGCGCTCATACCCGGATTACGGCGTGCTCGTGCCGCCCGGCGGCATGTACCGTCTCGTCTTGGATTCAGATGAGCCTCGGTTTGGAGGCCAGGGCAGAATCGCCGCCCGTCAGGAGTTCTGGCCGTCCAACGTGGAATGCGGCGAGGAAATCGTCCAGCAGATAAGGCTCTACCTGCCGGCCCGTTCCGCAGTTGTGCTTCGGCGCAAGACATGACGCGCCGCGTCCTTCCGTGAACTCACGGCCGAACGCGGCGGCATTGCATCGTCGTCGCATGGAAGCCTTAGCCCAGCACCTTGGCTATGCGGCTGACAGCCTCTTCCACGTTGGCGCGCGAATTGAACGCGGAGATCCGGATGTAGCCCTGCCCGTTGCGGCCAAAGCCTGCGCCGGGCGTTGTGACCACGTTGGCCTCGGCGAGGAGCCTGTCGAAGAACTCCCAGCTGTCGCCCTTCACGTTCGTCCACAGGTAGGGGGAGTCCGTGCCGCCGATGACATCGTAGCCAAGCTTGAGAAGGGCGTCCTTCATGATCTTTGCGTTTTCGAGGTAGAAGTCTATCGTCGCCTTCGTCTGGGCCTGCCCGGCCGGCGAATGCACGGCTTCGGCCCCTCTCTGCGTCACGTAGCTGCAGCCGTTGAACTTCGTCGTCTGGCGGCGTGTCCAGAACGGGCGGAGCTCCACGGGCCTGCCGTCGGCGGCATATGCGAGAAGCCCCTTGGGGACTACGGTATATCCGCAGCGCACCCCGGTGAACCCTGCGGTCTTCGAATAGCTGCGGAACTCGATCGCGCATTCGCGCGCCCCTTCGCACTCGTAGATTGAATGCGGTATGCCGGGAGTGCGGATGAAAGCCTCGTATGCGGCATCGAAGAGCAGCAGCGCCTTTCTCGCCCTTGCCCAGTCGACCCAAGCCTGAAGCTGCGCCCTGGTCGCGACCGCCCCGGTGGGATTGTTCGGGAAGCAAAGGTATACGACATCGGCGTCGACGCCATCGGGGGAAGGCACGAAGCCGTTGGCTGCGGTACCCTCAAGATACACAAGCCCGGAGTAGCGTCCATCGACATTCGCGCCGGTGCGCCCCGCCATCACGTTTGTATCCACATACACCGGATAGACGGGATCGGGAACCGCAATCCTGACGTCCTCCCCGAAGAGTTCCTGTATGTTGCCGCAGTCGCACTTGGCTCCATCGGACACGAATATCTCGTCCGCCGATACGTCTATGCCGCGATCCCGGAAGTCCGTCCTCGCGATCGCCTCGCGCAGGAAGTCGTATCCCTGTTCGGGGCCGTATCCTCGGAAGGTCTCGCGCCTTGACTCGTCATCCACGGCCTTGTGCATAGCCTCTATGACCGCCGGCGCCAGCGGCTCCGTGACATCGCCGATGCCGAGGCGGATGATCCTGGCGGCAGGGTTCTTTTCCTGGTATGCCTTTATGCGGTGTGCGATTTCGGTGAAGAGATAGCTTGACTGAATCTTTAGATAGTTTTCGTTGACGCGAACCATGTTTCGTTCCCTCTTTTTATTGGGGGCGGATTATACCACATTTCGCACGATGCGGCTCACTCTCAACTGTTCCGACCGGGCGCCCGTTGATTGGCGTTGCTTCGGATGCGGCAGGTATGTTTTGGTACAATGGCACCTCGATGCCAAGGCGGCATTCAGGCGGGCGAAGCATGGCGTGCTGGGGACGGCCTTGGCGTTAGTTGCGGCGGAGCGGAATCTTGCTGTGGAGCTGCACGGAAGCCCTTGCTCCCCTCGCACATTCGGAGTGGTGGAGGTAAGGGGAGTCGAACCCCTGACCTTCTCAATGCCATTGAGACGCTCTACCAACTGAGCTATACCCCCAAAAACAAAACGCGGCAAATTATACCAAAGTGCAGTCTGATGTGCAAGGGGTGATTTCAAATTTCACGCTGGCGGGCGTTGCCAGCGATTGTGGTATAATACTCCGCATATGGAGACTGTATACACTGTTCTGGCGATAGCGGCATGCATCCTGCTGTTTTCCTTTGCCATTTTCATTCATGAGTTCGGTCATTTCCTCGCGGCGCGCTGGAGAGGCCTTGGGGTAGATGCGTTCTCGATCGGATTCGGCCCCGTGCTGTGGCGCAAGGTGTTCCGCGGCGTAGAGTGGCGGCTGAGCGCGATTCCGTTCGGCGGATACGTATCGATACCCGATGTCGATCCGGAGGGGACTGCGAAGGTGCAGGGGACGAGTGTCGACGCGGGAGATGCCCCCGTTCCGCAAGGGAAGTCCGCCACGCCGCTGGATTCGATAATAGTCGCCGTGGCGGGTCCGATGGGGAACATCGTGCTTGCGGTCGTCCTGGCCGTGGCATTGGCGGCGGTTCCATGGGCCAGGTTCGGCGAGATGCCGGCCCTGATCGGCGAAGTGCCGCAGGAGGGCCCTGCGCACGATGCCGGGATGAAGCCCGGCGACAGGGTGGTTTCGATTGGCGGCGTGCCTGTGGATACCTGGACCGAGATGCAGACGGAGATACAGATTTCCGGCGGCAAGCCCACGGAGTTCGTTGTGGACAGGGGCGGAAGCGAAGAGAGGCTTACGGTTAGCCCCAGGCGCCACGATGCTAGCGGCGCGTATTTCATCCTTGCGCTTTCCACGACGAACGGCGTGGGGGCGGCGGCTTGGATGCCGGCGAGGAATCCGCTCCGGCAGCTCCAGTGGGATGCGACGAGCATCGTCCGCGTCCTGAAGGCCCTGGTCACGCCGAAGGAGTCCAAGGCGGCGGCGCAGGCCCTGGGAGGCCCCGTGATGATAGCGGAGGGGCTTTACAGGCAGGTGCGGAACAATGTGTGGGACGCCCTCGGCTTCCTTCGATTCCTCTGCATAAACCTTGCGATACTGAATCTGCTCCCCATCCCGGTGCTGGACGGGAGCATCGTGATGTTCTCCCTCTATGCGCTGGTGTTCAAGCGCAAGCCCAACGAGAAGTTCGTGGGCATCCTCACGCAGATGTTCATGTACATGCTCATAGCGGCGATGCTGTTCCTCGTCTACCGCGATTCGGTCCGCTCGTGGCGGATGCACCGCAGTGAACCGGCGACAAAGGAGATTGCAAAATGAGGGCGTTCTGCGAGAAGCTTCCCGTAGTGCTCGTGTTCCTGACGGTTGTTGGGTTCTCATGGATATTCGGCGGGGCAAGCGCACCGCACCTGCTCCCGGTGATGCCGTGGGTGTGGGCGCTGTCGCTTGAGGTGCTGCTGTTCCTGCCGCAGCGCCGCCTTGGGGAGAGCTATGCCGACGCCAGGTCGCGCGTGTGGAAGGCGCTCGCCCGCGATCCTGCGATGTACCTCACCGTACTGTTCCTGCTTACGCTGACCGTGCCGCTCTTCAACAGGGGGCTGTGTTCCGTGTGCGACTATCCGCAGATACTTGCCGGCGTGGATCCCGCCCCCGCGATACCGTTCGCCCCGTTCTGCGTGAACGTGCGGGAGCACCTTGGCGTGCTTGTGTGGTTCGTCCCGGCGCTCACCGCCATGCTTGCGGTTCGCCACGCCCTTTCCCATCACGGGCGGCGCATGCTCGTGCACCTCCTGGTTTGGAACGGGGCCGCGCTCGCCGCGCTCGGGTTCATTCAGCAGGCAACCGGGGCCAAGGCCCCGTACTGGCTCGACATCGCCGATCCCGTCATGTACTTCTCTTCCTTCGGATACCCGAACATGGCGGGGGCCTTCTTCGTGGCCCTTTTTGCGGTCTCGGCCGGACTGTGGCTCGACAACGTGAGGAGGGACATCGGCCCTGAACGCAGCGAGAGGCGTGGTGGCGAGGAGTCCCATGATGGCGCGGACGGCTCTCCGAGGCGTCCCAACCGCTTCCCCCGGCTGGTGAAGACCCACTACCTCCTCCTGCCTACGGCGCTCTGCTTCTTCGCGTCGCTCGCCACGCTCTCACGGGCCGCGATAATGCTGGCGTTCACGCTACTCGGGCTGTGGTTCCTCTACCTGTGCCTTTCGCTGTTCACGAGCAGGAAGAACCTTGTCCGCGTGAAGCTCCACCTCGGAATGCTCCTGGGCATCGTCGTGACGGTTGTGCTGATCGCCGTGTTCGCGCCGGACGACTTCACTCAGGAGGTCTCGTCCCTGTCGCCGACCTCGGTTGCAGACCGCGTCACCGGCAAGGCCCAGTACCATACCCGCGTGGCGACGGAGATATTCAAGGATCATCCCGTCTTCGGAGTAGGCGGGTGGGGGTACAAGCACTTCTGCCTCGCGTACATGACAGACGAGGACTGCGGCAACATACAGCGCGTCGGCGGAGTGAACGTACACAACGACTACCTCCAGCTGCTTTGCGAGCACGGCATCGTGGGGGCTGGCCTGTTGCTTGCGATCGTCATAGGCCTCTTCGCGCCGATATTCAGGTCCTGGGGGCACGAGATGCGCGTGGCGCACTTCTCGAAGAGGGCGGACTTGCCGCACCCGACGGCGATCTTCTGCGTTCCGGCGGTCGTGGTGGGGGTGCTGCTGGCGGCGGCGGCCAACCTGGTGCATGCGTTCGGCGATTGCGTGTTCCGCTCGCCGGCGGTTTTGACGCAGTTCATTCTTCTGCTGACGGCTGCGGAGGGCTTCCTCCCGGACGCGGGAAGGGACCGGTGAGGGCATTACGAAAAGGACCTGTAGGTCGGCGCGATTTCCTTGGCGGGATCGTAAAGACGAAGCCGTCCGGGCGGATGTCGATGCGCAAGGATGCGCACGGCGACAGCATATCCCTGCTTGGATACGGCATGATGAGGCTCCCCACCGTTGACGGAGCCAATTCCAATCAGGGCGGATCTTCTGAAGCGATAGATGTCGACGAGGTGTTCGCCCAGGTTGATTATGCGCTGGAGCATGGCGTCAACTACTTCGACACGTCCCCCGCATACTGCCGGGGGGAGTCCGAGGACGTTACCGGCAGGGCGCTCGCCCGCCATCCGCGCGAGATGTACAGGGTCGCCACCAAGCTCTCCAACTTCTCGCCTACGCAGTACCCGATCGAGAAGTGCAGGGAGATGTACGAGAAGTCCCGCAAACTCCTCCGCACCGAGGCGATAGACTACTATCTCCTGCACTCGGTCGGCATGGGGGGCTTCGAGACGTTCAAGCGCCGCTACGTGGACAACGGGGCGATAGAGTTCTGCCTGCGCGAAAGGGACGCCGGGCGGATAAGGAACCTCGGCTTCTCCTTCCACGGCGACAAGCGCGCGTGGGAATGGCTCATGGAGCGGCACGGCAAGTACCGTTGGGACTTCGTGCAGATACAGCTCAACTACGTCGACTGGCGCCACGCCTACGAGACCAACAAGCGCAACCAGGATGCCATATACCTCTACGGCGAGTGCGAGAAGAGAGGCATCCCGGTAGTCGTGATGGAGCCTCTGCTCGGCGGACGCCTCGCCCGCTTCAACTACACGCTCGCCGAGAAGCTGATCCCGCTGGATCCTGAGGCGACGCTCGCGAAATGGGCCTTTCGCTTCGCCGGACATCATCCGAAGGTCATGACCGTGCTTTCGGGGATGACGTATCGAGAGCACCTTGAGGAGAACTGCGCGATATTCTCGCCTCTGGAACCGCTATCCGAAAGGGAGCTCGCGACGCTTGAGGCCGCCGCCGTCGCGTTCCTCGCCGACAGGACCATCCCGTGCAACATGTGCAACTACTGCATGCCGTGCCCGTACGGCCTTGACATCCCCGGCATCTTCACGCTGTACAACGACGCCCTCTCGAAGGAGGACAAGGACTGGCGCAAGTTCCTGCGCGACTACGAGAGGCAGATCCCGTACCTGCGGCAGGCGAACCATTGCACGGGATGCGGGGTGTGCGTAGGGCACTGTCCGCAGGCGATAGCCATCCCGGACGATATGCGGCGCATCGACGAGCTGACCGAGTCCCTTAAGATGAAGGAGCGCGGCACATGAAGCGGTTCTTGACGAGTCCCGGTGTGCGGAAGTGGGCGAAGATCGTCGTGGCGCTGGTGGCCTTGGCGACCGTCACGGCGGCATTCTTTGGCGTGCGCGAGTGCGCCTTTGCCGCCAAGGTGCAGTTCGTTCCCGCCGTGCTTGCCCTCAATGCGGCCGCGCTCGCGGTGTTGGCCGCAGTGGTCGCCGTGCGGGCGAGGCTCTACTGCGAGGTGCTGTGCCCGCTGGGCGTAGCGCAGGATCTTGTGCGGTGGATCTCGAGAAAGAAAGTCCGTCGCGTGTGCACCAGGCTGCCCTCCACGAAAAGGCAGCTCGCCGTGAGGTGGGCCATCGCGGCCGCCGCAGTCCTGGCGGGATGCCTCGGCCTTTCGTTCGTGTGGCTCGACCCATATGCGATATTCGGGCGAGGGATTTCATTGGCGGGCGGGCTCTTCTTCGTCGTGCTTATATTGGCCCTTGTCGGGCATGGGCGGATATGGTGCAACTGGGTTTGTCCCGTGGGAACGATCCTTCAGGCGATGTCGCGCATAGCCATGTTCAAGAACAAAGTCGCCAAATGCGACAACTGCAAGGAGTGCCGCAAATGCTTCAGGAACTGACACGCCGCATGTTTCTGGCGTCAGGCGCAGGGGCGTCGGTCGCCGTTGCCGCGGACAAGCTTACCGATGGAGGCTTCGCGGAAGTCTCGGAGCCGGGCAGGCCCGAGCGTGGCCGTCCGGTGGTGCCTGCCGGGGCCAAGGGGCTCAGGGCGTTCCGCGTGAAGTGCGTAGGATGCCAGCTGTGCGTGAAGACGTGTCCGGAGAAGGTGCTGCGCCCATCGTTCGACAAGAGAAGGTTCCTCCAGCCTGAAATGGGCTTCGAGCACGGCTATTGCCGCCCGGGGTGTTCGCGTTGCGGCGAGGTGTGCCCGGCGGGGGCGATCGTCCCTGTCGCAAGGGAGGAGAAGCTCCATACGCACGTGGGGTATGCGGTGTGGCACAGGGACAGGTGCCTTGCCGAAATCGAGGGCTTGAAGTGCAGCGCGTGCGAACGGCACTGCCCCGTGAAGGCCATAAGGCTGGTCAAGGGAGTGCCGGTGGTTGACGCTGCGGCGTGCATCGGCTGCGGCGCATGCGAGAACCTGTGTCCCGCGCGTCCAATGCCGGGGATGACCGTGGAAGGGTGCGAGATCCACCGTGTCGACGTGCCGGTGCCGAAGGGGAAGGTAGCGTACGAACTCGCCCACCCCGGCCGGTTCCGCATCCGCGAGCAGGTGTAGCAGGCTTTTCAGGTTCTTGGAAAAAACGCTTGCATTGATATCTGCCATATGGTATATTATGCGGCGTTTTGCGAAGCAATGCGCCTGTAGCTCAACTGGATAGAGCATCAGACTACGAATCTGAGGGTTGTAGGTTCGACTCCTGTCAGGCGCGCCATTCGCAGGCGCCAGATTGCGGGGTGGAGCAGCCTGGTAGCTCGTCAGGCTCATAACCTGAAGGTCGTTGGTTCAAATCCAGCCCCCGCTACCAATCAAGCCGATGTCGATGTGGACATCGGTTTTCTATTTACCTGTCGCCAATGACGCCCAAAGCGCGAGGCGCAAATATTTAGGGCAATGGCAAGCCGAAAATCCGTCCGCATGTGGTATAATTTGCGGTCATGGACACATTGGCAAAAAGTTTGAACAAGACGCTTGGCCCTGCGGCAGGTTTTCTGTCCGCCGAGGGGCGGCGCATGTACTTTCCATTCGGCGGCATTCTCGGACAGGGGGCCGAGGCCAAAAAGTGCGGCATAAACGCCACGATAGGCATGGCGTTCGAGGAGGATGGCTCTCCACTCGTGATGGACTGCTTCTCCAAGAACGTTGCGCTCGGCCGCAAGTCGTTCCTGTACGCGGGCAGCTTCGGCCTTCCCGCCCTGCGCGAGATCTGGCGGGAATTCCTCGTTCGGAAGAACCCCTCGCTCAATGGCAAGCGGTTCTCGAACCCGGTGGTCACCAACGCGCTTACTCATGGCCTGCGCGTGTGCGCGGAGCTGTTTGCGGACAAGAGCGACACGGTGGTGGTCCCGGATCTGTACTGGGACAACTACGCGCTCATATTCGCCGACGCCTGCGGCGCGAAGATGCAGACGTTCAACACCTTCAGGAACGGATGCTTTGACGCCGCCGCCATGAAGAAGGCCCTGCTCGGCCCGGGCGACAAGAAGCTTCTCATACTCAACTTCCCGAACAACCCCACCGGCTACACCGCAACGCTGGATGATGCGAAGAAGATCGTGTCCGCAGTCAAGGCCGCAGCAAAGGAGAAGAGGATCGTCGTGATCCTCGACGACGCGTACTTCGGGCTCGTATACGAGAAGGGCGTCCACGAGGATTCCCTGTTCGCCGAGTTCTCGGATCTGCACCCCAACGTGCTGGCCGTCAAGCTGGACGGCACCACTAAGGAGGACTACGTGTGGGGCATGCGCGTGGGATTCATCACGTTCGCGGGGAAGGGCCTCACGGCGGAGCAGCTTTCGGCGTTCGAGGCGAAGGCGGCGGGCGACGTGCGCTCTTCGATATCCAACGCCTCGTCGCTCGGGCAGCACCTCGCCATCGCCGCCTACCAGGACCCGAACTACATCCGCCAGAAGCGCGAGAAGTATGCCGTGCTCAAGAACCGCTACAGGATCATCCGCGGCATCCTGAAGACGCATCCCGAATACGCCGAATCGTTCGAGGCGATGCCATTCAACTCCGGCTACTTCATGTGCGTGAAGCCGAAGGGCGTCGCGGCGGAGGATGTTCGCCGCCACCTCATCGAGAAGTATTCGACGGGCACGATAGTGCTTTCGGGGCTCATACGGATAGCGTTCTCGACGGTTCCGGCGAAGACGCTCCCGAAGCTTTTCGCGAACGTCGATGCGGCGATCAGGGACCTTAGGAGATTAAATGGTTAAATGGCGGCGTTGCCGCCTAAATCGCCGCTACGCGGCTTTAAATGGTTGAAAGTTGAAAGTTGGTAGTTGGTAGATGGTAGTTGGTAGATATGATGGACAGAATTTAACCATTTAACCATTTAACTATTTAAAGACGCGAAGCGGCGATTGAAACGACGATTAAGAAGGTGAAGAAGTCGATCACAGTCCTCGGCATCGAGGCGGATGGCGTACGCGGCATCCGCCTCGTGCAGAACAAGTCGGAATGGCGTGTCGCCGACCGCTGCTTCTGGCGCACGGACGGCGCGGACGCTTCCGCAGACGCCGCGGCGTCCGAAGACGGTGGCGCGGCGCAGCCAGGCGGCATCGGCGACGATGCGGCGGGCGAGACGCATGACCGCTACGGGGATCTCGTGGAGGCTTTCAGGGCGGCGGGGCGCCGCTTCGGGACGCACGAGGTTGTGCTGTCAGTGCCGCTTTCCTCCCTGCTCGTGAAGGTGTCGAGCGTCCCCGCGGAAGATCGCGACCGCCTGAATGAGACCGCAGCCGAGGAGATCGGCAAGGTGTCGCCGTTCCCGGACGAGGAGCCAGTGGCCGGCGTGGAGACCGTGCTGGAGACGGAAGGCCGCGTGGTGTTCATGTTTGCCGCCCTGCCGGAGGCGGAGGCTTCCGAGATCGGGGATGCCCTCGACGAGGCCAAGGTACGGGTACTCCGCACCGACATCTCTGCGCTCGGCTGGCTCCGTACGCGCTGGACGGAGATATACCCGGATGGGGAGGCCGTTCCGCGCCGCAAGGTCGTGCTGATGAATTGCGACGACGGCTGGGACGTGGTGGTGCTCGACAACCAGGTGCCTTCGCTCCTTCGCGGCCTCGGCGGGATACCCAATGCCGATGACCTTTTCCGCGAGGTGACGCTGTCGCTCATACGCGCCGATGCGTCGGTGGAGGCTTCCGAGATCGTGGTGTTCGTGAAGTCCGCGATCGACGGCGTCCTCGTCAAGAGGTTCGACGAGCTTGCGCCGGTGCGCGTCGTGACGGTAGGCGGCGCGGACTGCGATGACGCGAACGGCTCCGGCGATGGGCTGGCCGCGTTTGGCGGGGTGGAGGGCGTCGCCCTCAGGACATCCGAAGGATACTCGCTCGACGTTACCCCTGCGGACTGGGCGGAGGCCCGCACGGAGGCGCGGTTCTCGAAGAAGCTGTTTACGTTCATCGCGCTCGCCGCCGCCGGATGGCTTCTCGCCATGGCCGGGCTCTTCGGCGTTCCGTTCGTATACGGGCGCATGACGGAGCGGCAGAAGACGGTGTCCCGGCGCCATTCCGCCGACTTCCGTGCGGTGAAGGAGATGCGCGACAAGGTGAAGCTCGTGCAGCAGTATTCCGACCATGCGCGCGGATCGCTTGAGATCCTAAAGGCGGTGTCCGACCGGATGCCGGAGGGCATAACGCTCACGAGCTTCAACTTCAGGCGCGGCGAACGGCTTTCGATAGTCGGCGAGGCAGACCAGCCCACGAGCGTGTACGACTTCAAGAACGCGCTTGCGGATGCGGAAACCGAGGACGGCGCGAAGCTGTTCGCGGAGGTGAACCTCACGGGGCCGTCGCAAAGCCGGGGCGTGCACAAGTTTTCCATAGAGTGCCTGTTCGAGGCCAGGGAGGAGAAATGACGTCAAACCTCTCGAGGCGAGACCGCATGGTGGCGGCAATCGGCGGCGTGATCCTCATGTACGGGCTTTGCGCTGTCCTCTGGTTCATGGGGCAGGAGCAGGCGTGGCGGGTCGCCGCGAAGAAGTACGATGCCGCCGTGAAGAAGACGCTTTCGGAGAAGAAGCTCATTTCCCAGCGGCAGAAGTGGAACGACGCGTACGAGGCGGAGCGCGAGAAGATGCCGGTGTTCGGCGAAGGCGCGATGGACGTCGACACGCACTGGCTCAGCCGCATGGACTCCATCGCGCAGGCGAACAACGTCTCGATATCCCAGCGTCAGGCCGGGCAGCAGGTCGAGGCGGGCGACGTGTTCGAGCAGCCGATAGACGTGAAGCGGTGGGAGGCGACCATAACGTCGCTCGTCAAGTTCATGCACGCCCTCGAATGCGAGACCAACGCGATGTTCGACGTGCGCGAGATCGCAATCAAGCCTTCGTCGCACAAGGGTTTCCTCACGGGGTCGTTCAGGCTCGCCTGCGCATACATGAGGGAGGATGCCGAGTGATGACGCCGGTTCCTAAATCGCCTTTCAAGGAGTCAAAGATGAATAGGAAGATGTTTCTGCTTCTGTCGATGACGCTCGCAGTGTCATGCGTGTCGCTCGCACAGAACCGTCCGGGCCTGCTCGGCAAGCGGCCCGCGAATCGCGGCGCGAGCGCGGCCGCCGACCGGCAGGAGGCCCAGCAGCCGATGTCCCGCGAAGACCTGAAGAGCGTGCCGCGTGGAACGAACGGCGTCCCGGCGCTGGCGTTCAACCAGGCGGACGTCGCGCTGGTGCTGGAGGCGTATGCGGACGAGGTGGGCAAGACCGTGATCCCCGCTCCAGACCTCCCCAAGGCGCAGATCACGCTCCGCTCGCTCGAGGGGCAGATACTCACCAAGGAGGAGTACCTCGAAGCGATCGAGCTTGTCCTCACGATGAACGGCATCGTGCTCGAGCCGAGGGGGAAGAAGTTCCTCCGCGCCCTGCCGCGCAAGACCGTGCGTACGCACGGCATCCCGCTTAAGATGGAGGACAAGGGCAACCTCCCGGAGCAGGGGCGCGTGGTGAGCCAGATGATCGCGTTCAAGAACATCGAGGTCGCGGAGGCGCAGAAGGCGCTGGAGGGGTTCAAGGCCCCGGAGGGGCTGTTCCAGGTGTTCGAGCGCACGAACGCGATCCTCGTCACGGATACTCAGGAGAACATAAACCGCATGCTCGAGATCGCTCGCGTGATAGACGTCGCGACGCCGGTCACGGAGGACGTGTTCGTGCGGCAGATCGAGTATGCGCTCGCCCAGGACATCAAGACGCACCTCGAGACGATAGTAACGGAGTCGCAGAAGGATACGCAGCAGAAGCAGAGCGGACCCAAGCCGAGCGGCGCCCCGGGTTTCGGAAGCTCAACGCCGTCCTCGCTCCGGACAAGCCTCCTCAACCTGAACAACCGTCCGGGGATGAGGAAGCCGGAACAGCCCGTGAACACCCCTAACGCGAACCTCATCGCGGCGGTGTCCGACGCGGACAGGGGAATGATACGCGGCAAGGTGCTGATCCTCGCGGACGAGCGCTCCAACAAGCTGATCATCATCACGAACAAGTCCAACATGGACTTCTTCGACCGCGTGATCAAGACCCTCGACGTGGAGACCACGCCGGAGGTGCAGATCGAGGTGATCCGCCTCAAGTACGCCGAGGCGGAGGACGTGGAGCAGATGCTCAACGAGCTGATCGGGGCGTCCAGCTCGTCGTCGCAGAGCAAGAACAACCAGAACGCGAACACCCAGAAGGGCGGGGCGGCGAACAGCAACCTCACCCGCGGGACTACGCAGAGCTCGCGCCGCCAATCCACGAACAGCCCGACGTTCCAGAACACCAACGCATCCCGCCTCGGCGAGCTCAGCAAGGACAACGTGAAGGTGCTTGCCGACAAGCGCATCAACGGAGTAGTGATCATGGCGCGCCGGGCCGACATGCGCGCCATCCGCGAGGTCATCGACAACATGGACGTGAAGCTCTCGCAGGTGCTGATCGAGACGGTGATCATAGAAGTGTCGCTGGGCGACAACCTTAAGACCGGGATTGACTGGGTGATGGGCGGCAAGGTCGCGCAGAATGTCTTTATGAACCATGGGCAGATGATTGGCGGCGGGGCAGGTTCCACCAAGTTGGCGGATTTTGCCACAAGCGGAATAGATGCCTCCGTCGCGACAAACCTGGTGACGCCGGTTGGCGCAGGAATCAATTATCTCTTCAAGTCCGACAAGCTGAATCTTGCCGGAGTGATAGAGGCTTCCAAGACGGATTCGCGCAGCAAGTATGTCGCCTCCCCAATCGTGATGACGGTGGACAACGAGGAGGCCACGATCGAGGCGACTTCGTCTCGCCAGTTCCTGACTGGCTGGTCGGCGGTTTCGTCCACATATGCAGGAAGCGGTCTGCCGTCTCCGAACTATTCGGCCAAGGATATCGGCATAACATTGAAGATTACGCCCAAGATCAATCCGAATGGCACGGTGATGCTTGAGGTCGAGGAAGAGTATTCGCAGGTGAGCGGCACACAGGATATGTTGACCCCAATGGGTTCGACCTACACGACAACGCAGATAGACGTGCCGGTCACCAGAAAGATGTCCGCCAACATAAGCCTCGAGAACGGCCAGTCGGTCATTCTTGGCGGCTTGACCACGAAGGACATGAAGAACAGCGAAGTCGGCATACCGCTGCTCAAGGACATACCATATATCGGCAAATGGCTCTTTGGCTCTGTCAAGCAGGAGGAGAGCCGTTCTGAACTGCTTATCTTCATGACGCCGTATGTGCTTGACGACAGCGACGCCGCCCAGATGGAGGCTATGCGGAGAAAGAAGACGCTGTCCGATCCGCGTCCTTGGGATGATGGCGGCTGGTCCGCGTCGCCGCTCGCGGATCCCGTGTCGCAGAAGGAGCGTCTGCGCCGCTTCAAGGAGGAGTGGGCGAAGCAGGACGAGGAGCGCAAGGCGAAGCTCGCCATCGAGAAGGCGAAGGTCGATCGCGCGAAGAAGCTTGAGGGCATGAGCGACGCGGAGCGCAAGTTCTGGCTTGAGCTTCACAGGGACGAACTGGAGAAGGAGCGTCGCGAGGAGTTCGACCGCCAGGCGAAGGAGCAGGCGGATCTGAAGGAATTCGTCGAGGAGATAAAGAAGAAGGATCTCGAGAAGGCCGAGGCTGAAATCAAAAAGGCCGAAGCTTCAGGAAAGCAGGGAGAGGGCAACTGATGAGGCACGCTTCGGCCATAATCGCGGCGCTGGCGCTGGCGGCAGGGGCGTACTTCACCGTAGACCGCATCGCAGAGCAGAAACGGGCGGAGGCGGAGGCGCTTGCCCGCAAGGCCGAGGCCTCCCTCAAGAAGGCAGAGGCCGGGAAGAAGCAGTCGGAGGCGGAAGCGAAGAAGTCCGAGGCGGATGCGGCCGCCGCGAAAGCCAGGGCAGAATCCGCCAAGGAGGCCCGGCTGGAGCGTCAGGCCGCGGCATCCGAGGCCAGGGAACTTGCGAAGGCGAAGGATGCGGAGGCCAGGAAGGCCGATGCCGACGCCAAGGCAGCCGCAGAGAAGGCCCGCGCAGTCGAGGGCGAGCTCAAGATCGCAGAGGCGAAGAAGGCCGCCGCCAAGGCCATTGCGGAACACGCCGCCGCGACGAATGCCGCAAGGCAGGCGGAGCTTGACGCGGCGGTCGCGGCGGCCAATGCCGTGGCGATCGATCTCCAGCGGACGCTTGCGGCGAGCAACGTGCTGGCGCTTCAGAAGGCCGATTACGCCACGAAGCTCAGGGAGGTTGAGCAATTGCAGGAGGAACTGCGCAGAAGGGAGGAGGAGACGCGTCCGAACAAGACCCTCCAGGCGTTGATAGAGCAGAACGACGCCGCGAGGGAGGCGGAGCTTGCGGAACTTGCGAAGAGGGATGCACAGTACGCGGCGGAGGAGGCGATCCGCCGCCGCGTACTCAGGGAGGGCATCCCGGCCGCGCCGCAGAAGCCTCTTACGAAGACCGAAAGGCGCATCGCCGCCGCCGGCGGAAAGCTGGATGACATCGATAAGGAAGGCCGCACCGCGCTTGAGAAGCGCTTCATCGCCATGTTTGAGGCGATGATCCGCCAGGCGGCAAAGGAAGGCCGCAATGACGAGGCGGAGTCGTACCTCGAAACGCTGAAGTCGCTGGTGCCGGGGTATAAGTAGGTTTCAGGTTTTAGGTTTTAGGTTTCAGCAGATGGTAGTTGGTAGTTGGTAGTTGGTAGATGGTAGACATGATGGACAGAATTTAACTATTTAACCATTTAACTATTTAACCATTTAAAGTGATGCGGCGGGGATTGGCATATAACGTGGGGAAGCTCGCGTGCGAGCATGCGCAGACCGTAAGGTATGCGTTCGCGTTCCTCGGCGAGACCGTGGTGCGCGGCCTCGTGATGCTCGTCAAGCCGCGCCAGTTCCGGCTTCGGGACTGTGCGCTCGCCTTTGAGCGGGCGGGGTTCGACGGACTCTCCATAACCACGATGGTGGGGCTTCTGCTTGGACTGATCCTTGCGTTCGAGTCCGCCGCCAGCCTTAAGATGTTCGGCGCCGAGGTGTATGTGGCGGACCTGATAGCGATAGGGCTGTTCCGGGAGCTCGGGCCCATCATCACGGCGATAATACTCGCAGGACGCACCGGGAGCGCGTTCGCCGCCGAGATCGGCACGATGAAGGTGGACGAGGAGCTGGATGCGCTCACCACGATGGGGCTGCCGCCGGTGCGCTTCCTCGTGCTTCCTCGAATCGTGGCGGCCACGCTCGTGATGCCGGTCCTCACGATGTTCTCCGAAATGGCCGGCCTTATCGGCGGATGCATCGTCCTGCAGATGATGGATGTACCGGCGAACGTGTTCTGGGGACACGTTACCTCGTCATCGTCAGTGTCCATGATCGTACTGGGGCTTGCCAAGTCCGCCCTGTTCGGACTCCTCGTCGGCTTCATAAGCTGCGCATCCGGGATGCGCACGAAGAAGGCGGCGGACGGGGTGGGCGAGGCGGCGACGAACGCGGTGGTGTGCAGCATCGTGGCGATCGCGGTGGCGGATGGGCTTCTTGCCGTGGTGTGCTACGTGCTTGGCATATAGGCTTCATGATAGGCGATTGAAGATGGAACGAAGGAAGGTCATAGAGCTTGAGCATGTGAACGCGGGATATCCGAACGCGGAGATACTTGCGGATCTTACGTTCTCGGTGGACGAGGGCGAGGTGTTCGTCATGCTTGGCGGCTCCGGATGCGGAAAGTCCACCGTGATGCGGCACATGATCGGCTTGAACCCGGTGCTTGGCGGTACGCTCCGCGTGCTTGGGATGGATGTGAACCGCAGGAACATGCCGGCCATCCACCGCAGGATCGGGGTCATGTACCAGAGTGGGGCGCTGTTCGGGAGCATGACGTGCCTGCAGAACGTCCAGCTGCCGATCGACGAGTTCACGAAGCTCGGCCGCAAGGCGCGCCGCGACAGGGCGATGGGCCTGCTCGAAAGGGTCGGGCTTGCCGACGCCGCCGGGAAGATGCCGAGCGAGATATCCGGCGGCATGAAGAAGCGTGTGGCGATCGCCAGGGCCATGGCCCTCGATCCGGAGATACTGTTCCTCGACGAGCCGAGCGCGGGGCTTGACCCGATCACGTCCAGCGACCTCGACGACCTGATACTCCAGATACGCCGGGATCACGGCACGACGTTCGTGGTGGTCACGCATGAGCTTCCGAGCATATTCAAGATCGCCGACCGGTGCGCAATGTTCGACAAGGCCCGGCACGGCATGATTGCGCTCGGCAGCCCAGTTGAGCTGCGCGACAGCTCCACGGATGATTTTGTAAAGCGGTTCTTTGCCCGCGAGGGCCGGGAAACGGCCAAGGTGGCATGAAGGGAGGCACTGGATGGATGGTGGAAACGAAGCGAACTTTGCGAAGATAGGCCTGTTCATTCTCGCGGGCGTGTTGCTGATAGCCGGCACGTTGGTGTACATCGGCACCTCGCGCGGCGAGAAGAACGAGTTCCTCGTGGAGACGTACTTCAAGAACGACGTGAGCGGTCTTGACGTTGGAAGCGCGGTCAATTTCCGCGGGGTGCGCATTGGCGCCGTGAAGGAGATATCGTTCGTCGGTTCGGAATACGAGAACGTTCCGCCGCACCAGGCGCGCAACATATACGTGCTGCTCGCGCTTGACTCGAGGCGCTGCCGGATCGGGAAGCGGAACGAGGATCCGATGGCGGCAATGAGGCGCATGCTGGACAACGGCCTGCATTCCACTGTCTCGGCGTCCGGAATAACGGGCCTTTCCAAGATAGAGCTGAATTTCCCGAAGGCTGCGGTCTTGGACGAGAAGATCCTGTGGAAGGCGCGCCACATGGTCATTCCGCCTGCGCCGTCCATATTCGAGAGTGCCGCGGACAGCGCGTCGAGGGTGATGCAGCAGCTGGACAAGATGGATTTTGTCGGCGCGTGGAGCAACATCGTCCGCCTGACGGGAAGCGCCGCCGGATTGTGCGAGGATATCGGCGAGATCGTGGAGACGGAGCGCGGCAGGATCGGCACGATCATCGAGAGCATGGACGGGGCTGCGTCGTCACTCCGTTCGTTCTCGGACGAGATACGCGACAATCCGTCGCTTCTTCTGCGCTCGCGCGACGCCGAGCCTCTTGACGAGACAAGGTAGCCTTTATTTCTCCAAAGACGTTCTACATTCACAGAAACGGTTGAAGACAATGCAACTTATCACAGACCAGATACAGAGTTCGATGGCGGGTTCATCGTGGATCCGCAAGATGTTCGAGAAGGGCCTTGAGCTGAAGGGCCGCTATGGGGCCGATGCCGTGTGCGACTTTTCGCTCGGCAACCCCGATGTCCCGCCGCCGGCGGCGGCGAAGGATGCGCTGGAGAAGATCGCCGCAGATGCAGTGAAGCCGCTCGGCCTGGGGTACTGCCCCAACGCCGGAATCCCGGCAGTGCGCGAGGCGATGGCGGAATACATCAGCCGGCAGCAGGGGCTGGACGGTTCAGCGCGCTGCGGGGCGGGCCATGTGATAATGACCGTCGGTGCGGCGGGTGCGCTCGTGTCCTTCTTCCGCGCAGTGGTCGAGCCCGGCGACGAGGTGCTGTGTCCGGCGCCGTACTTCGTAGAGTACGCAAGCTATTGCGGGCACTTCGGCGGCATACTCAAGACCGTTCCGTCGAAAAGCGACGACTTCAGTCCTGATCTCGAGGGCATCGCGGCTGCGATCACGCCAAAGACCCGCGCGATACTCGTAAACTCCCCGAACAACCCGACGGGTGCGATCTACTCGCGAGAGGTGATGCTTGCGCTCGCCAAGATCGTCGATGACGTAAACGATTCGAGAGGCGAGTCGGGCCGTCCGCTGTTCCTGCTTTCGGACGAGCCGTACCGCGCGTTCGCGTACGACGGCGCGACCGTGGAGCCCGTTCTGCCGCTCACGAAGTGGAGCGTGGTTCTCGGATCGTTCTCCAAGACCCTCTCCCTCGCCGGCGAACGCGTGGGCTACATCGGCCTCAACCCGGCGATGCCGGATGTCGATACGCTTGCGGCGGCGGTCACGCTGACGAACCGCACGCTCGGCTACGTGAACGCTCCCGTGATTGGCCAGCGGCTTGCCGCAAGCCTTCTCGGCGCGACCGTCGATCTCGGCGTGTATGATCGTCGTCGCAAGCTGATGGCGAAGATACTTTCCGAGGCCGGGGTCGAGTTCGCCATGCCGAAGGGCGCGTTCTACTTCTTCCCGAAGGCGCCTGGCGGCGACGACCTCGCCTTCACCGATGCGCTGCTTGAGGAGCGGATACTTGTCGTCCCCGGGCGCGGCTTCGGCGGACCCGGCCATGTGCGCCTTTCGTGTTCCGTGGACGAGGCCATAATAGCCCGCTCCGCGGAGGGCTTCAAACGCGCTGTCGCGAGAATGGGGCTCTGACCTGCCATGCTGTATTGGCTTTCATATGCGTTGGAGGACTTTTTCGGTCCGTTCCGCCTGTTGCGTTCCCATGCGTTCCTCATCGCCGTGGGGACGCTGATGGCGGCGTTCCTCACGTGGTACATGCTGCCGAGGCTGTGGAACCTAATGCCGCATGACCATGGGAAGTCCATCCTCGGGAAGGATGGGATGGCGTCCAAGGGGAAGCCCACGGGGGCCGGCCTGATCGTTACGCTTGTGGCCCTTCCGGTGATACTTGCCGTGATGCCGTTCTCCGTGTGCGACCTCTTCGTACTCTTGTTCATGTATGCCGCGATGGCGTTCGGGTATCTCGACGACAATTCCAGCGTGCCTTGGGGCCAGCTGAAGAAGGGGATGCTTGATGCGGTCGTTTCGCTCGGCGCTGCGCTGTTCCTCTATGCGGGACACGGCGGAGAGGTGTGGGTGCCGTTCTTCAAGGGCGTGTGGTCGGTGCCGTGGTGGCTGTACCTGCCGGGTGCGGGATTCCTCATATGGTTCACGATGAACGCCACGAACTGCTCCGATGGCGTGGATGGCCTCGCCGGATCGCTAACGACGATTTCGCTCGTGTGCCTTGCCTTGCTGCTCTATCTCGTCATCGGCTACGCGCCTGTCGCAAACTACCTGCTGATACCGGGCAATCCGCTTGCGGCGCGGTGGGCGATCCTGCTCATGACTGTGGCCGGGGCCCTTTGCGGCTATCTCTGGTGGAACGCCGAACCGTCGAAGGTGCTGATGGGCGACGCCGGAAGCCGCTTCCTCGGGATGCTCGTCGGCGTTGGCGTCCTCGTGACGGGCAACCCGTTCCTCGTGTTCGCGTTCGCCCCCATCGTGCTGGTCAACGGCGGGGCTGGCCTCGGCAAGATCGTGCTTCTGCGCATCTGCCGCAAGCTTGGCGCGGATGTGCGTCCGCCGAGCGTATTGCCGCCGGAGCTCCAGGAGCGCCAGAACCTCTTCGTGCGAATGCTGCATGGCGTGAGGTTCCCGCTCCACGACCACTGCAAGCGCGTGCTGAAGTGGTCCAACGCCCAGGTGCTGATGCGCTTCATGATCCTCCAGGCGTTCCTCACGCCCCTGCTGTTCATCCTCTTCGTGAAGGTCCGCTGACCTTCGCTTCGGCATGACGCGAAACGCATACCTTCTCGCCGGACCCACTGCATCCGGAAAGTCCTCCATCGCGGCCGCGCTTGCGCGTGAGATGGGGGCTGTGATCCTCTCCGCGGATTCGATGCTCGTGTACCGGGGCATGGATATCGGCACCGCGAAGCCGCCGCCGGAGGAGATCGCCGAATTCCGCATGGGAGGGGTGGACGTCGTGACGCCCGCCGAGGAGTTCTCCGCCGGCGCCTGGCTCCGGGCTGCGTCCGCCTGGGCGGCGGCAATCCCGGAGGATACCCCGATCGTGATTGCCGGCGGCACCGGGCTCTACTTCTCCGCCCTGCTTCGCGGACTCGACCGCGCCTGGGCGAAGCCGCCGCCAGCGTATCCAGTGCTGAAGGTTGACCGCGATGTTCTGCGCGGACGCATCGCGGAGCGGCTTGACGCGATGTACGCGGCGGGGCTTGACGAAGAGAAGCGACGCTTGCGTGAAACGTATCCAGTCTGGTCCAGGACGGCCTCGCTTGCGATAGGCTACCGTGAGGGAGACGACCGTGCGAAGGTGTACGTGCGTACATGCCAGCTTGCCAAAAGGCAGGATACGTGGTTCCGCCACCAGGCAACCGCGATATACGTTGAGCCGACCGTCGATGCCGTACGCGAATGCTGGCGCAAGCATGGGCCCTGGAAGGTTGCTTTAGATGGGTAGTTGGTAGATGGTAGATGGTAGTTGGTAGATGGATAGGCTTGACGGACAAAATTTAAAGCCGCGAAGCGGCGATTTAGGCGGCAGTGCCGCCATCTACCCATTTAACCATTCATTGCGTTGCGGCGTTTCGCTTGCGCCGATAGCGGGGTTCTCGAATGCCGCCTGCAGACTCATGGCCACGCATGGCGGGGCCGACCTCACGTATACCGAGATGGTCTCCGCAGCCGGGCTTGCGCACGGCTCTTCGCCCACGCGCCATCTGCTTGAGGTGCTTCCGGGCGAGGGGCCCGTGGCGTGCCAGCTTTTCGGGTCTAAGCCGGATGAGCTCGCAAGCTCCGTGAGGGAGGTGTCGGCTCTCGGACGGTTCGTGGAGATCAACTTGAATGCAGGGTGTCCCGTGCCTCGCATCGTGAAGGAAGGGGCGGGTTCGGCCCTGGTGCGCAAGCCGGAACTCGTGCACGAGCTCCTTTCCGCCATGGTGGCGGAGACGGATCTGCCGGTCACGCTTAAGACGCGTCCGGGGCCGCGTCCGGACACCGTGCTGATGCTCGAGCTGCTCGATGCGGCGGAGTCCGCCGGCGCGAAAGGCTTCATTCTCCATGCGAGGTTCACGGTCCAGAACCATGGCGGCCCCGTGCATCTCGACCTGCTCGCCGAACTTGTCCGCAAGGCCCGCATCCCCGTGACCGGCAATGGCGGCGTGGCGGATGCGGCGACGTTTTCTGCCATGGCCGAGACTGGCGTCGCGTCTATAATGATAGGAAGGGCGGCGATCTCGAATCCGTATCTCTTCGCGACCCTGAAGGGGATGCGCAGGGAAGACATCCCAGACCCGATCTCGCTTTTCCGCCGCCATGTGGATGCCCTTGTGGCGCTGCACGGGCAGATATCCGCGCGGTTTCCAGACGACAGGCTCCCTACGCTGGACGCATGGGTGACAGGCGCCGTGCGCACCCACCTCTTCCGCTACTTCTCCGGAATGCCGGGGGCGGCGGAACTTCGCCGCAACCTTGCCGTGGTGCGCAGCATCGGTTCCATGATGGAGAGCGTCAGTGCCTTTTCGGGTTTTAGGTTATAGTTTTTTAGGGAAGTCGCGCACGACGGCGAGGCGCCGTCGCCACGGCAAATCATCGAATCGCCGAATGCAATCGTCACCCTCCTTTTGAGATACAATAGTATCGTTTGTCGCATCCAATCGTTTTTTTTTTATGGTATAATGGGTGCCATGAAAGGGCATTTTATGGAGTGTGTCGTTTGCGCTGGCGATGGCTTCGGAGCATCTGCGCTGTCGCGCAGGGAGTTTGCGATAGGCGGCGGATGCTTCATTTCCGGATTGCTTGCGGCTTCTGCCGGAATGCCTCAGGATCGTCCGCTTTTGCGGCTGGCGCTGATGTCGGATCCGCATGTTGATGACAGGGGAAGCCCTTCCATTGGATTTCTCAAATCAGCATTTGCATTCGCAGCCGAAAGGGAAGTGGATGGAGTGCTGATTGCCGGGGATGTCGCGAACAACGGACGCGACAGCGAGCTTAAGCTTGTCGCCGACGCTTGGTTCTCCGTGTTTCCGGGTGGCAAGAACGCCTCTGGCAGACCGGTAAAGATATATGCATGCTACGGGAACCGCGATTTCCGTGATTCGTCGATCACAAAGCCTGGGGAGAAGGCGGCAGAGGCGGCCATATCCATATTCTCGCATCCGTCGGCATCGTGGGAGCGGTGCTTCGGCGAGCCTATAGGCGATGATTTTTGCATGAAGGAGATATGCGGCTACAAGGTTGTCATAGCGCATTGGCGGCATGAGCAGAAGGTCGATGCGTTCTTCGAGAAGCTGCGGGGGAAGATTCGCAGGGACGAGACGTTTTTCTACGTGCAGCATCCGCACCTTCAGGATACGGTGTTCTTCCATCGGGTCTCTGCGGACAACGGCACCTCCACTCGCATGCTTTCGGCGTATCCGAACGCGATTGCGCTTTCAGGGCATTCTCACCGCTCAATCTCGGATGAGCATGCGCTTTGGCGCGGCAAGTTCACGTCGATTGCCGGCGGTTGCGTGTTCGGTGCGACCCGAGATGGCACAGGTCCGCTCCAGCGCACGAATCGCGAGTTGTCGCTGCTTTCACTCCATAGGAACCAAGTCTTGATCGAACGATGGGACTTCATGCGCAGGGAAAGGCTTGGCCCGGACTGGTCGCTGGCTCGTCCATTCGAGGGCAATGTTGCCGCACCTTGGGGCGACGGAAGTTTCCCTGTCACGCCGATACGTCCCAAGTCGAAGGTGTCGAATAAGGGTGCCGCCGTTAAGGCGAAAGCCCCCTGCAACGTATCCAGTGTCTGAATGCCACGCGAAAGAAAGCGGAAAATGAATAAGATCATGACTTTGCTGCTGCTGTTGCCCGCATGCCTGTTTGCGGCCGGAATAGAGATGCTTGCCCCGCCCGAAGGGTCTCTACAGCCGATCCTCAATGCGGAGCAGAAGGCGTTTCTCGCCAAGCCAAGGGCCGAACGCATCGCCTTCATGGCGGAAGAGGCCAACCGCAAGCCGATGACGCGGTGGGGCTGGACGCCAGTGAAGACGCTTCTGCGGTGGAAAGCCCTTGAACCAACAGGTGCGAAGGCGAAATATGAAGTGAGGGTCGTGTGCGTCGATACCGGCAAGACCGCCTTTGAGGTGACGACCAACGCCTGTGAGATCGCGATAGACAACCTTGAGATCGCGCGGACATACAGATGGACGGTGCGCTGTCCGCTCGCGGGCGGCGACAAGACCGGCGAGGCCACATTCCGCACGGAGGATATTCCCCCTCGCCTCGTGCGCCTCGACGGTGTGCCGAACATGCGCGACATAGGGGGACGCATCGGATTTGATGGCCGTCGTATCAGGCAGGGCCTTGTGTACCGGTCGGGTGGACTGAACAACAACGCAAACAGGTTCTATTCGAAGGATCAGGTCCTTGAGATGTATAGGGACGGAACGCTTATGTCGGCAGTCCCTGAACTTTCTCGTGCGGATGCGTCCAGGATAAAGAGGCATCTTGACGCCGGGAAGCCAGAGAAAGCCGATCTCACGCACCTCGTCAGGAAATGGCAACCGGGTGCAGACCGTCTCAACGACAGGACTCGCGCCTTTGCCAGGGAACAGTTTGGCATCAGAACCGACATAGACCTCCGCGAGCCTCGTGCGGTGTATGGCATGACAGGATCGCCGCTTGGCCCTGATGTCCGCTGGGTGAACATCTCTTCGAGCGCATACGCGGCGTTCGGCAGGGAGGCGGGACGCGAAGCGTTCAAGAAGGTGTTTCGCGTATTTCTGGACGAGGCGAACTATCCCATAGACTTCCATTGCATAGCGGGTGCGGACCGCACCGGCGCGGTGGCGGCAGTGATAGAGGGTTTGCTTGGCGTGGATGAGGAGGAGATATACCGCGACTGGGAGGTGACGGCTTTCCACAACCCGAACATAATGTTCCGTCACGAGACATACTTCAACCATCTAATCGAAGTGTTCGATGCCTATCCCGGAAAGACTCTGAACGAACGCATCCTTGCGTATGTCCTTTCACTCGGCTTCACCCAGGAGGATGTCGATTGGCTGAGGGAATTCCTGCTTGAGAAGCCAAAGGACGTGGCGAAATGAATTATGATATAATGGACACATGAAAAACATACTTTGCGTAACGTGCTTTGCAATGGCCGCTTCAGCCGCAAGCGGCGTGGTTTCGGAGAATGGCGCAGGGCGCACGGTCGTCTTCGAGCCGGGCCGCACCGAGGTCGTGCTCGCGGATGGCGCTCCCGGCGCGGCGGCATTCGCCGCGTCCGAGGCGACCAACTTCCTGTCTCGCGTCCTTGGGACGGCGGTGCCTGTCGTTTCCCGTCCGACAGGCAAAGGGGTCGCTTCGCTCGTCCTTGGGTCTAACGCATGGAGCGTTGCGGCAGGTGCGGTCCCCGAAGGTTCCGCGCGTGACGGATTCCGCATTCGCGCCGTGGGCGATGGCGTGTACATCGTCGGCAATGACGACGACGTGGATGTCCCCGGCTTGATGAGGCGAGGCGCACACAACGCCCGCTTCCGCAGCGGGACGCTCTTTGGCGTGTACGAATTCCTCGAGCGCTTCGCCGGCGTACGCTTCTACTTTCCGGGCGAGATGGGCACGGTCGTGCCGCGATCGGGGAGGATTGCGGCAGTCGGCGACATTTCGGTAAAGCCGGAGTTCGCCGTGCGCGATTGCTACATTTCGGCCGCCGGGATGTGGCCGGACGACATCGGCGAGAACGGGCCTGTAAGGATATCGGAGAGAGAGGCGAATGGCCTCCGCCTGCTCTACAAGCTGCGTCTGCGCGAATGCGCGGAACGGCCTTCGTGCTGCCATGGGCAGAACGGATTCCGCATCGCGGAGCGCTTCAGCGACACGCATCCTGAATATTTCATGCTGCGGAAGGACGGCACGCGCTGCACGGGCACGAAATTCGAGCACAACTGGCAGGGACGGCAGCTCTGCCACACTTCGCCCGTTTGGGATGTGATCAGGGAAGAGACGATCGATCGCATACGCAAGGGCGCGAAGAGCGTAGACGTGATGCCGCAGGACGGCATGCAGCCGTGCTGGTGCGCCGCATGCCAGGCGCGTTTCTGCACGACGAACTTTTCGCTGTCGTCCGGATATGCGACAGACCTCATCTGGTCCAACACCGTCGCGGTCGCAAAGGCGATCACCGCCGCCGGACTCAAGGGATCCGTTTCGCAGATGGCATACGGGACGTACCGCAACATTCCGGACATCGACATCCCCGATAACGTCAACCTTGTCCTGGCGGTCGGTGGCCCATGGAGCGAGTCTCATCCCGACATTCGCGACAGGCAGGTGGAGTTCGTGCGAAACTGGTCGCGGAAACTGGGACGCAAGGTTGCGTGGATATGGACGTATCCGATGAAGAACTATGGACGCCTTCAGGCGCCCGGCGTGCCGCAACACGCTCCGCATGCGTACCTCTCGTTCTATGGACGGGTGGCGCCGTACATCAACGGATCGTTTGTCGAGACGAACTGCGGCGATGGCGGAGTGCTCCATCTGATCCACAACTACCTCAACTTCTATGCGTTCTCAAAGTTTGCGTGGGATCATTCCTTCGACCTTGATGCGGCTCTTGCTGAGCATGACAGGCTCATGTTCGGGGCCGGTGCGAAAGAGATGGGCAAGTTCTTCGAACGCCTTGAAAAGCTGTGGATCGGCAAGGTGGCGATCCCAAGCGTGATCGGCGAGACTGAGATAGGCCCCGTTATGATCACTGGGCCGTCGGAACTTGATCTCTGGACCAGAATCTACACGCCGGAGGTGGTTGCGGAGCTGGGCGGGTATCTGGATCGAGCCTCGAAACTCGCCGGCGCCGATCCCATGGCATCGAAAAGGATCGCATGGATCCGCGCTGGCTTCTACGGAACCTTGCTGGAATCATCCTCTGCGTTCATGAAGGACATTTCGGTCGAGCGCGAGCTTTCCCGTCGCGCGTCATCTGCGGCCACGAACGTGCTGGACGGGATCGGATTCTCACTGCCGAAGGGATGCTCCCGTGACAAGACAACGTGCATCACGCCCTCCGGATCGGTGAAGGTCGTTGCCGCAGGGAATCTCTATGTTGGAGTGCCGCTAAGTGGAAGGCTTAGGCCAAACACGAGGTATCGTCTTTCGTATTTTATAAGGCTGGACGGATTGCGGTCCGGGAAGGGCTGGGGAGGAGCCTGTGCGGAATACGAAGAGTACGCTCCAGAGTATCGCGCCGTGCGGACGCCATCCGGCAAGTGCTGGCAGGGAACGCGAGAATGGCTTCACCAGAGTGGCGAGTTCACCACTGGCCCTCTTGCCGACCAGCCGCAGTGCCGTCCGCATTTCTGGCTTCGCGTGTTCAACTCGACGGGAACGGTGTGGTTCGACGGCATGCGGATCGAGGAATGCGCCAGATAGGCATGGTAATGTAGCCATTCGTTATTTACGATTTGCGATTTGCGATTTGCGATTGCATTTGGGGATTGCAAGAATTGGTGCATTTATGTGGCGACGGCGCCCCGCCGTCGCACCGGTCGCAATACGACGGCGAGGGTGCACCCCTCTAGCGACCGCTTGCGCGGCTCGCTTCGCTCGGGGGATACGTCGCCACTTGTCAAATTGCAATCGGAAATCGAAAATGGTGATTTAGTTGGTAGATGGTAGTTGGTAGATGGTAGGTTTCCGGTCGCAGAGGACTGCGACCCTCCCGCGCAACGCCTCACTGCTGAAACCTACCAACTACCATCTACCAACTAAACGGCAAAATCCGTTTGCGTTTTGCAATGGGGAATAGTACAATGTGCGCCATCGGTAAAAATCCGAAGTTGAAGTTCGCTTTTTTAACGGAGGCGTGGAGTGATAAAAAGACAAATGGCCGAATGGATGGAGATGATGGCTCGCGAGTACGCCGTTGTCTCGATAATGGGTCCGAGGCAGTCCGGCAAGACCACCTTGGCAAAGACGCTCTTCCCAGACTACGGATATGTCAATCTCGAAGACCCGGATCTGCGCAGGGCTGCGGAGGCGGATGGCGCAGACTTCATGGATAGGCATCCCGCTCCGCTAATCCTCGACGAGGTGCAGCGCGTCCCGGAACTCTTGAGCCGCATACAGGTGAAAGTGGACGAAAACCCTTCGCGGAAAGCCGCCTACATCCTGACCGGCTCCCACCAGCCTGCCTTGCGCGAGGGAATCTCGCAGTCTCTCGCGGGACGCATTGCGATTGCGACGCTTATGCCGCTTACCATAGGGGAGATCTCCACATCATGTCCATTGCCCGCCCGCAACGACCTCGTCTTCAACGGCTTCATGCCCCGCATCTACGGTGAGGGCGCGACACCGGGATTCCTCTACTCAAACTATCTCGCCACCTATGTCGAGCGCGACGTGAACGCCATCCTCGCACTGAAGGACAGGCGGCAGTTCGAGACGTTCCTGCGTCTCGTGGCGGGGCGTGTGGGGCAGCTCATGAACTACGAGGCCATAGCCTCCGAGGTCGGCGTGAGCGCGGCGACGGTCAAGGCATGGCTGTCAGTCCTGGAGGCGAGCTACATAACCTTTACACTCCCGTGCTACTACCGGAACTTCGGGAAGCGGTTCGTAAAGGCGCCCAAGGTGTACTTCACGGATGTCGGGTTGTGCTGCCATCTGCTTGGCATCCGCGAGGCTGGGCAGGTTGATCGGGATCCAGCCTTCGGCGGGCTTTTCGAGAACATGGTGATTGCGGACATCCTGAAGACCCGGCTCAACAGGGGGCTTGAGCCGGACATGTACTTTGTGCGCGACTACAAGGGATTCGAGGTCGATCTGCTCGTCGAAAACGGGCGCACTGTCGATCTATACGAGATAAAGTCTTCCGTGAGCTTCCACGAGTCGTTCGCGGACAACGTGAGCCGACTCGCCTCGATCATGGACAGTGTTGGACGGAAGACGGTAGTGTATTCGGGGCGGCCTGCATCCGCTAAAGGCATCGAATTCGTCAACTACGCCAGTGTCGGGCAGTTGGTAGATGGTAGTGGGTAGGTTTTAGGTTTCAGGTTTTAGGTTTCAGCAGTTGGTAGTTGGTAGATGGTAGTTGGTAGTTGGTAGGTGGTAGGTTTCAGGTCGCAGAGGACTGCGACCCTCCCGTGGCATAGCGTGGCGATGATGTACGACGGCGAGGGCGCACCCCTCTAGCGACCGCTTGCGCGGCTCGCTTCGCTCGGGGGATACGTCGCCACTTGTCAAATTGCAATCGCAAATCGAAAAATCGCAAATGATATAGGTCGCAGAGGACTGCGACCCTCCCGTGGCGGGGTGTTCGGTCGCAGTACCATCTACCAACTACCAACTGCTGAAACCTATAACCTGAAACCTAAAACCTACCAACTACCATTTGCGTCGCCACTGGAAGTCGATGATCCATGCGGCGCTTTCATATCCGCCAATTTTCAAAATGCAATTTTCGCTGGAATTTACAAGTCGAAGGTTGCGAGATTTGCGGCGAATTGATACATTGCGGGACATAGCGAAAGGAGCGTGTCTGCATGGAAGAAAAAAAAAATGAAGTTGGCGAGCGCAATGCTCGTGGCGTCTGCATACGCCTTCGCCGGCGTAGGCAACAGGGAGAATGACGCCTATTACCCCCAGCCCACATACGTGTGGTCCTTGAAAGAGGATGGCTCAACCGTGAGCTCGTGGCTGTCAAACGCCTCTGGCCAGTGGGGAGAGGATTCGTCCCACCCCAATAACGACAACGACTACTACGTCCCGGCGGCGTGGCGGCGCATTGCGGCGGCGGTGGCCTCTTCTGCGGACGCCGCCATGCCGTTCGCCGGACGCAGCCTTACCGTCGCCTGTGAGCTGCATAATCCTGCGGCATATGCCCAGTGGATCAACCTCGGGGACAACGTCACCCTGCTCGGCGGCGCAGTGTTCAGCTGGTCCAGCATCGGCAATGTGACAGGCTCACGGTTGTCCATCGATCGGTCGAACGACCAGTGGCCCGTGTATCTCAGATGGATGCCGCGCGACGATGGCATCAAGACGACGACTTTCGCGGTTCCGCTTGAAGGCGATGCCGAACAGCGCGTGGACTGGATGGGATACAAGTATGACCCCAATTCGGCCAAATGCTACGCCGGTCGCTTCAATCTGGCGTCCGCGTGGCCGGATTTCCATGGCAAGGTTGTCGTAAGCAACAACAACGAGCTGCAGGCCGCCATGTTCTCGTCGCCCGGGCGGTTCGAGTTCCATGACGCGAAATTAATCCTCACGGGCGTGGACGGTGCGTCATCGCTTGGTTCCCTTAAGCTGACGTCCTCGGCGCATCTGCTTTTCTCAGGCGCGAACAATTCGCATGTGCTGGAGATCGCCGACCGGCTGGAGCTTGAGCCAGGGGCGGCGATCCTTGGCGGAAAGTTCACCGATTGGAAGGTGCCGGAACCATCGCAATATCCGATGTTCCGCCTTTCTCCGCAGGCGGTTGAGGCGGGCGTTCCCGACATGTCCGGCGTAAGGCATGAGCTGGGCGATTCGATCCAGGAGGTCTGCAACTTGCCTCGCGTCGAATGGTACGTAAGTGAGCTTGCCGATGGCGGGGCCGAGATCGGCATTTCCCGTAAAGGCGTTGTGACAATAGCCAAAGGGACGGACTACAACAACACGCCATTCCGCAACGGACAGTCGGCGGCGGATTTCCTTTCGGACGGCAGTGACTGGCATGGCGGAGTGGACTACATGGACAATGCCCATAACCTTATCATGCGCGAAACGCGGTATGATTTCCGGGGCGATTCGCTTACGCTGCGGGCGTCGGCGGTTGGGCTCTACGGCGATTTCACATGCGGCGAGCTTTCCTTTACGAGGGGAGTCCGCACAAGGCTGATGAGGGAGTCGGCGGTCTTGAGGATCGGCGGCGGGTTGAGCTTGCATGACGACGTGGATGTGCCGGCCGCGAGGCTCAATGTGGGCAACCGCAGCACACTCCGGATCGAATCGAACCTGTCCGGCTGCGGACGCGCCAGCGCAGAGCTGTCGCCTGAGGCGACTGGCAACATAGCCAATTGGTGCGGTGCGCTGGAACTCGCGGGCGACAATGCCGCGTGGACCGGCACGCTTTCGCTGGACGCCGGCGCGGAGGGCGACTTCAGGGCGTACTTCGAGGACAAGGGACATCCGGCGTACCGTCCGAGCTCCGTCTCGAACGTGACGCTCGTCGCCCACGGCCCAACCTCGCTTGGAGGTGCGCTTGAGACGTTGAACCCCAGTGCGATTCTGGTCGGGAACGAGTGCCGGCTGTCCTTTGCAGAGACGGCGACGTTCGAAGCGGCGAATCGTGGCATAGCCTTTGCCGGCAAAGGCTACCTGCGCGTGGAGGAAGGCGTCGCCGCCACGATTCGCCAGCCTCTGACATTTGCAGACGGGGCGCATGTCGTAAAGGAGGGAGGCGGCAGGCTTGACCTTGGCGTGGCGCCTGCGCTTCCCGAAGGCGGCTCCGCCACTCTCCGTGTCGATTCAGGGGATGTCGGTGTGCTTGCGCCTAAGGCATTCGCATCCATTGACGTTGCGATAGGTGCGTCTTCGCGGGTGGTCGTCCCTGCCGGCGGCGAGGGTGTTGATCTGACAGTCGCCCGTTCGCTCACCGTCGGCGGCAGCGGCGGACGGCTGAAGATGTCGATAGACTTCTCCGGCGAAGAGGTGTTTCCGCAGGAACGTTCGGTGCGACTCCTTAAGTTTGGCCTGGGGCAGAGCGCACTGATCGGTGCGGTCGGGGCGCCGATGGTGAAGGTTGTCGGCTCTCCCGTGCATTATACCGTGTACAAGATTTCCCAGATGGAAGATGATTCCGGCAATTCGGTGGTCATGGCGAGACTGATGCGCCACCCGCCATTTGTCCTGAGCGTTAGGTAAGGCTGAGTCATGAAGAGGGAGCGGGGATACGGGGGAAAGGCGGTGCGTGCGCTGGCGGTGGCTTTTGCCGCCTCCGCTGCCGGCATGCTGGCGGCGGAGGCCCGGCTGCCTTCGCCGACGGGAATGACGGTCGAGCGGCTGCCTTCTCCCATTGGAATAGATGCCGAGACCCCGCGTTTGGGTTGGAGGCTGCCGGATGGATTCCTTTGGCAGCGCGCGTACGAGATCAAGACTGACAGCGGGACGACAGGCAAGGTCTACGGGGACAGCTGTGTCGATGTTCCGTGGCCTGGACCTCCACTTGTGAGCTCTGGACGATATGATTGGCGTGTCCGCGTCTGGGACGAAAATGACCGGCCGTCGGAATGGAGCGACCCCTGTTCGTTTGTCATGGGAGTCATGTCGCAGAAGGACTGGCAGGCATTGTGGATCGGGCCGAACCGCAAGACGCGCGACTTTGACTTCGGATCTGCGCACTGGCTCGGGGGCGTGACGAATCGCATCTGCTTCTCATGGAACTGCGAAACGGGCGTTGTCGAACTGGCCTGGGCTTCCACAAGGCCGCATCGTGTCTTCGTGAATGGGAAGGCCGTGTTTGCGAGCGAGGGGCGCTTGTACGATTACCGGCACCTCAGGTTCGCGAGCATCGGCCCGTTGCTGCGGCAGGGGAGAAACGAGATCCTGTTTGACCTTGCAAACTGCTTGCGCTACGACCGTCGCATCGTGCAGTCGGAACCGCCGGATGCGGTTGCCGTGATGGCCAGAGTCGGCCTGGAGGGGAAGACGTTGGCCCAGACAGGCGATGGGCCGGGAGGCATGCGGTTGGGGAGGGCGTTGGAGCCGGCTTTTGCCAAGAGCATTGATTTCCGCAAGGAACTCGCGTCTCCGGCTTTCGAGAAGGAGTTCACCGTTGACAGGCGTGTGAGCCGTGCGACACTTCATGTCACGGGCGTGGGCTACTACGAGGCTTACCTGAACGGGCGTCGCGTTGGCGACAAGGTGCTGGACCCTTCGCCTACGGACTATGGCAAGCGCGTCCTCTATTCGACCTATGTCCTTGACCGCGAGATATTGGTCGGGACGAATGTGATCAAGGTCCTGCTGGGGCATGGTTGGTGGGACGTGCGTTCGCAGGCCGTATGGAATTTCGGGGAAGCGCCCTGGCGGGCTTTTCCCCGACTGGTCGCCCAGCTTGAACTGGAGTACGCCGACGGGTCGCGGTCTGTCGTGGCGACAGACGGAACGTGGCGGCATGTTGTTTCGCCCGTGGCTTTCGACTGCATACGTGAAGGCGAAGTCATCGGAGGCAATGAGGATCGCAGCAGGCCCTTTGTTGGGTTGCCCGTTGAAGTGGTCGAAGGCCCTAAGGGCATCCTCAGAAGCGAGGCCATTCCCGCCGCGCGCGTTGTCCGTACGCTTGGGCCTTCTGCCATAAGGAGGCTGGGCCGGGGGCAGTGGTTGGTGTCGTTCCCCGAGAACCTGTCCGGGTGGGTGCGGCTGCGTTTACGTGGTCTCCGGAAGGGCGATGTCGTTTCGATCCGCTATGACGAGAACATCTCTCCGGACGGGTTGCCGACGATCCCCTCGAATGGTATGGGCATACGGAACCTGAGCCGGAGACACCGCCTCATAGACATTTATTTCAGGCAATCGGGGTCGTATCCGTTTGCCGAGGGCGAAGGTGCGTTTCAGACAGACCGTTTTATTTCGTCCGGTCAGAGGGAGGAGATGTACGAACCCCGTTTTACGTACAATGGGTTTCGTCACGTTATCGTTTCCGGACTTGCCGGCGAACTGCGGCCGGAGGACGTGGAAGCCTGTGCCGTTCAATCCGATTTCGCAACGATCGGAGGGTTCTCGTGCTCCGATAATACGATAACGCGACTTGTCCGAATGGCCTGCAACTCCTACAGGGTCAATTTCGCCAATGGATTCCCGACGGACTGCGCCCATCGCGAGAAGCTGGGATGGACGGGCGATGGTTGGATGGCAAGCGAATTCGCCCAATTCCACTTCGAGAATACGGCCGCTTACGAGAAGTGGCTGCAAGACATCATAGATACGCAGTTGCCGAACGGTCGGATCTGTGCGATTGCGCCCACGGATGGTTGGGGCTATGATGAGTATGCCGGACCGACATTCGACTTGGCGCTTGCGGCCGTGCCTTGGTATCTCTGGGCGTACCGAGGCGACAGGAAGGCCATGGAAATGGCCTATCCGGCCGTCATGCGCCTCTTGGCGTACTACAGTAAGATGGAGACTTCCCCGGGCCTGCTGGAAACGGGGCTTGGTGACTGGAATTCAGCGGTTCGTGAACATATGCCGACGCCTGAGTACACGATATCCTGCGGCTATCTCCATTGCAAGAGGCTGGCGCGGGCGATGGCCATTGCGCTTGGCAAGCGTTCTGCCGCCGAGGAGCTCGGCATGAGCGCGGAACAGACCCGTAGGGCCATCGTCGCGAAATACTATCGCGGCAAAGGTGTGTTTGACAATGGACGGCAGACCGCACAGGCCCACGCTGTCAACTTGGAGATTGCCGATCCGCGTGAAAGGGAGGCCGTATCCGAAGCGCTGGTATCGGCTGTGGAAACGACGGGGTGCCGTCTGGACATCGGACTCGTCGGTTCTAAACAGATATTCCGGGCCCTTAGCGAGATCGGAAGGTCCGACCTGGCTTGCCGTCTGCTTGTCAACCGGGAGCCACCTTCGATGGCGGCCTGGTTGGAGACGGAGACTACGCTGCACGAGGATTTCGGGCTTGGCTTGTCGAAGAGCCATGTGATGCTGGGCGATTTTGCCGCGTGGGCCATGCAATATCTCGTTGGCATTCGTCTTCCCGGCACATCGCTGCTCTCGGATCCTGATGTATCCGGGTGGTCTCGGATAATAATCGATCCGAAGACGGAGTGCGGCCTCGGATGGGCTCGCGGACATACGGTGACGCCAACGGGCAGGCTGGCTGTCGAGTGGTCAAGGCGATCCGGCATATTCATGCTGAAGGTCGAAATACCGCCGGCTTCCGTTGCTGTTGTGCGTATGCCGAATGGCGAGTGCCATGAGATCGGTCCGGGCATCCGAACGTTTACGGTCGAGAATAATGTTTCCGGCAAGTAGTGTAAAGGAGGCAGGCATGACATTTCAAGGAGTGTGGCATTGGGTTGTTCGGACTTCGTGGGAGTGGCCATGTAGGCAGCCGTTTGCGCCGGGCATTCTTGTAAGACTGGATGAGGAAAGGGAACAGGGACATGCATGAAGAACTGGGCATTGTGATGTTCAAGTTGGGCGGCAACAACATGGCGTCCATGGACTATCCGCGACGCGATTGGACGGATGGGCAAAAGAAGGGCTTCCGCACCGCCTACCGGGAACTGCACTTCTACGAGCGGATATGGCGCGAGGCCACTGAGCGGATGGCGAGGCTTGGGTTGAACGCCGCGCTCATAGACATACATGAGGGGTTGATATATCCAAGCCATCCGGAACTTGCCGTGAAGGGGAGCTGGACACCCGAAAAGCTTCAGTCGGAACTGAAACGCCTGCGCGACATGGGCATTACACCGTTCCCGAAGTTGAACTTTTCCACATCCCATTCCGCGTGGCAGAAGGAGTGGCGCTGCCAGACGTCCACGCCGGAATATTACAGATTCTGTTCCGATGTGATTACCGATGTCGCGGAGATATTCGGTAGTCCGAGGCTGTTCCACATTGGCATGGACGAGGAGATGCCTGTCGCACAGGATCGCGACGGGCTTATGATAGTGCGGCAGGGCGATCTATGGTGGCATGACCTGAAGGCGCTTGCGGCGGCGGTGGAGCGTAGCGGATGCCGCCCATGGATCTGGTCCGACAAGCAGTGGCATGTGCAGGATGAGTTCGCCGAGAAATGCCCGAAGTCCATAATGTGCTCGAACTGGGCATACGGGAACGACTTCAGCGAAAGGAAGACGAAGCCGGATCTCTCCGTCGCGAAGAAGGGGAGGTGGTGGCCGCATGAGCTTGACGTTCATGGCTACCTGGCGCTTGAGCGCTACGGATATGACCAGATTCCGACAGGCTCAAACTACAAGTGCAACGACAACATGGCGTTGACCGTGCGTTTCTGCCGCGAGCATATCGCGCCGGAGCGGCTTAAGGGCTTCATGGTCGCGTCGTGGAAGCGATGCATACCAGAGGATCGAGAGGCTTTGCTGGCCTCCATTGACCAGCTTGCCGCCGCACTGAGATGACAACAGGAATTAAGGCATAAAGGAGGTTTTGCATGAAGGAGTTGTTTTGCCTGTCGTTTGCATCGGCGGCGTTTCTTGCATTCGTGGCGGTCGCGGATGACGGCTTCCCGTCCTCGGATTGCGTCCGCCGCAAGTACATCTGGTTCGGGTGGGATACGCAGAACCTTTCTGCGGAACAGGTGCTTGACAATGCCGCAAGCTTTGACGAATCCGTGTACGATGGAGTGCCGGTCGTTGTAGTGGTCAGGAACCCGGAGACAGGGAAGGACATGCGTGTGCATTACGTGCTTGACAACCCGGAGGTGACGGATGCGATGCTTGCGGAAAAGATTCCCGTGCTGCGTGAGATAGTATCGCATCGCGGGCTGCGCGAATCGTTCGTGTCGTCGTTCTACACGCCGAAGACCAGGGCTCCGTGGACTGATGACGCGACTTGGGCAAAGGCGGCAAGGTCGATGGGCGCAATAGCGCGCGCGGCGAAGTCGGCAGGCATGAAAGGGATATTCTTCGACAGGGAAGAGTACCACCCAACGGAGAAGCAGTTCGAATGGAGAGAGGGCGACCCGGACTTCGAGGCGTGCGCGAGGCTCGCCCGCCAGCGAGGCGCACAGCTCTTCCGCGAGGTGTTCAGGGCGCATCCGACGGCTGTCGTGTTCTCGTGCTACGGAATGCTCACGGCGTGTACGACGTTCGATTATTTCGGGTCGCCGGACGTGATGGACGCCACGCGGCAGAAGCATGACTTGTGGCCGCACTTCTACAACGGGATCCTTGACGCGGCCCCGTGGGAGGCGAAACTCGTCGATGGCACAGAGGTGGCTTACGAGTATCTGCAGAGCCGCGAGGAGTACGCGAAGTCCGCTGCCTGCGTCAAGGTCCGCGGCGGCTCGTGCGTCGCCCCGGAGAACCGCAACAAGTACGCGGCAGTGTCGCAGGCGAGCTTCGGCTTCTTCCTCGATGCCTACGTGAAGACCAACAAGACGGCCCGCTACTGGTACGAGCCGCTGAACGGATCCCGCCTTGGCCGCTTCGACGACAACCTCTGGGGCGCGTCGCAGTGGTCTGACGAGTACGTGTGGCTCTATGCCGCGAGCCAGAGGATGACAGGCATCCATTGGCGCAACAAGTCGGGACACTTCAACAGATGGACTACGCCGGACGACCGTCTTCCCGGATATGACGAGATCGCATTTGCGAACAAGGATCCGATAGCGTGGTTCCCGCGTAGGGTGGCGGAACTTGCCGCATCGGGAAACTTGACGAACCTATTCGCAAAGGATATTGGCGAGGTGCTCAAGCCGACGAAGGAAGATGCACGGCGGCTGTTTGGTGTGATCGAGGTCCAGAATGCGAAGGCCGGCGAATGGTACGGCTTCCGGTTCCGGGCCTGTGGCGACGTGCAGTCGATTGTACGGTGGGGAGAGAAGGGGCTTCGGTCGCGTCCCTACGGCGCAAGCATCCTGCCGAGCGTAACCCCGATGGGAAGGCCGGATGCGGACGGGTGGCGGCAGGCCATTGGCGTTGTGAGAATCCCCAATGATCTCCAGAGTCCGGTCATAGTGCTCAAGGTTGCGCTCGACAGCCATCCGAAAGCCGGGATAGATGGATTTGAGTTGTACAGGCTTTTCGATCCGCGTGAATATTAGGCGACGGCGAGGCGCCGTCGCTACGGGGGATGATTGCTGTATGGGATTGAGGACACGACGGCGAGGCGATACGACGGCGAGGCGCCGTCGCTACGGGGGATGATTGCTGTATGGGATTGAGAACACGACGGCGAGGCGATACGACGGCGCGGGCGCCGTCGCCACGGCGAAGCCGGGTTGTGGTATAATTCGGGGAATTCGAAATGAAATCCGAGCCAAATCGGGCGGAATCAAACAGAACGCGAAAGCTAAGAGGAACAACATGGTCAATCGCATCATCCTGAACGAGACATCGTACCACGGCGCGGGCGCCGTGGAGTCCATCGTAACCGAGCTTGCAAATCGCGGGCTCAAGAAGCCGATTGTATTCTCCGATCCGGACCTGATCAAGTTCGGTGTCACGAAGAAGGTCACCGACCTCCTCGACAAGGCCAAGGTGCCATATGCGCTGTACAGCGACATAAAGCCGAATCCGACGATAGAGAACGTGAAGAACGGCGTAAAGGCGTTCAAGAAGGCCAAGGCCGACTGCATCGTCGCGATCGGCGGCGGATCGTCGATGGATACGGCGAAGGGCGTGGGCATCATCGCCGCCAACCCGAAGTTCGCGGACGTCCGCTCGCTTGAGGGTCTTTCGCCGACCACGAAGCCGTCAAAGCCGATCTTCGCGGTGCCTACCACGGCCGGAACGGCTGCGGAGGTGACGATCAACTACGTGATCACCGACGTCGAGAAGAAGCGCAAGTTCGTCTGCGTGGATCCGCACGACATCCCCGTCGTCGCGTTCGTCGATCCGGACATGATGTCCACGATGCCAAAGGGCCTTACGGCGTTCACCGGCATGGATGCGCTAACGCACGCGATAGAGGGGTACATCACGAAGGGCGCGTGCCCCATGACCGACATGATGCACCTTGAGGCCATCCGCCTCATCTCCCTCCATCTGCGCGACGCCGTCGCGAACAAGCCGAGCGGACGCGCCGGAATGGCTCTCGGCCAATACATTGCCGGAATGGGCTTCTCGAACGTTGGGCTTGGCGTGGACCACTCTATGGCGCACGGCCTCTCCGCGCTGTACGACATGCCTCACGGCAAGGCGTGCGCGATACTTCTGCCCACGGTCATGAAGTTCAACGCTTCGGCCACCGGCACGAAATACCGCAACATTGCCGTTGCGATGGGCGTGAAGGGTGCGGACAAGATGCCGATCGCGAAGGCCCGCCAGGCGGCGATCGCCGCCGTCGAGAAACTTGCCAAGGATGTGGGCATCCCGAAGGACCTCAGGGGTGTGCTCAAGAAAGATGACGTCCAGTTCCTCGCGGAGTCGGCCTACGCCGATGCGTGCCGTCCGGGCAATCCACGCGATTGCGACGTCAAGTCGATCGCGAAGCTCTACCTGTCGCTCCTGTAGGCCGTCCGTTCGGCCAAATCTGCGACAGCCTCATTGCGCACGGCGGTGTGGAAGCGCCGCCGTGCCGGTGTTTCAGACAGGAAACCATACACGCAAGCACCTAAGCATCAGTGAATCACATGATCGCGACACTTCTCCTTGCCGCCGCCTTTTCCTCCGACATCGTGATATACGGCTCATCTCCGGCAGCTCTGTCTGCTGCGGTTCAGGCGAAGCGGATGGGGAGCTCCGCCGTCATCGTCTCGCCGGAGACCCGCATAGGCGGGCTTACGACGGGCGGCCTCGGGCAGACGGACATCGGCAACAAGCGCGCGTTTGGAGGCATTGCGCTCGAGTTCTACCGTGACGTGGCGAAATGGTATGCCGACGGGCGGCATTGGAAATGGCAGAAGCCCGCAGCCTACTTCCCGGATGGGCAGTGCGCAGGATCGAAGGATTCCGGCTCCATGTGGACGTTCGAGCCGTCGGCGGCACTGGCGATCCTTGAGGGATGGGAACGTCGGGACGGCCTTGACATCCGCCGTGGCGAGCGCCTTGACCGCACTCCCGTCGCCGGATGCCGCACGGCGCGGGGCGTAGAGGTCGTTGGCGGGCGCATCGTCGCCCTACGCACCGAAAGCGGCAATGTCTATCGCGGCAAGGTGTTCGTGGATGCGACATACGAAGGCGACCTTCTTGCGGCGGCAGGCTGCTCGTACCATGTGGGCCGGGAATCCAACGCCACATACGGAGAGACGATCAACGGCAACGCCCCCGCTGCGCGGGGGGCGGGAAACCACAACTTCTCCCCATGGGTCTCGGCATACGTCAAGCCGGGAGACCGGTCGTCAGGCCTTCTTCCGGGCATCGAGCCGTACGATCCCGCCGCCAAGGCTGGCGACGGAGACAGGCGCGTGCAGGCGTACTGCTTCCGGATGTGCCTCACGGATGTGCCGGAGAACCGCATTCCGTTCAAGAAACCGGCGAAGTACGACGAACGCGATTACGAGCTTCTTTTCCGCGAATACGAGTCCGTCGCGGCCCACCCCGGCTATGTGGCGGCACCCGGCGGGATAGACGGGCGGAACCCCATCCCGTCCATCATGTCCCGCATGCCGAACGGGAAGACGGACTCGAACAACCGCGCCGCGCTCTCCACGGATTTCATCGGACGCAACTGGGACTGGCCGGAAGCCGACTATGCGACGCGGGACAGGATATTCGCAGAGCATCTTGCGTACCAGCAGGGTCTCATGTGGACGCTCGCCAACCATCCGCGTGTGCCGCAGAGGGTGCGCGACTACTTCTCCGGCTTCGGCACATGCAGGGACGAGTTCCTCGACGGTCCCGGCGACGGCTGGCAGAGACAGCTGTATGTGCGCGAGGGCCGCCGTCTCGCGGGCGAATACGTGATGACGGAACACAACTGCCGCGGAAAGCGCATTGCTCCCCGGCCTGTCGCCCTCGGAGCCTACACGATGGATTCTCATCACGTCCGCCGGGTGGAGACCAGGGATGGCCTTGTGCGGAACGAAGGCAATGTGGAGGACGCGCATTTCCCGGGACCGTATCCGATAGACTACGGCGCCCTTGTCCCGAAGCGCACCGAATGCGGGAACCTGATAGTGCCGGTATGCCTTTCCGCATCGCACATCGCATTCGGGTCGATACGCATGGAGCCTGTCTTCTTCGCGCTCGGTCAGGTCGCCGGCACGGCGGCGGCGCAGTCGGTCAGGCTTGGCTGCGATGTGCAGGAAGTGCCATATGCGCCGCTTGCGGCGCGTCTTGCCGCCGACGGGCAGGTTCTGGCGGTTAAAACGGAAGCGAAATAGGAAGCGAATGGCAAGATGAATCTAATCGAGAAGATATGGGAAAAGGCGAGGGCGGGCGCAAGGACGATCGTCCTGCCGGAAGGGGACGAGCCACGCACGGTTGCGGCGGCGGCGATACTGGTGCGAGAGGGGCTTGCCAGACCGATTCTCCTCGGCAATCCCGAAAGGATCCGTGCCGTCGCGGCAGAGAAGGCCGTTGGACTTGCCGGGGTCGCGATTGCCGATCCGGCGACGGATGAGAAGGCGAAAGCATACGCACAGGCCCTCTACGGGCTTCGCAAGGCGAAAGGGGTCACGGAGGCGAAGGCGGCGGAACTCGTTGCGGATCCGATGTACTACGGCATGATGATGGTGAAGTCCGGCGATGCCGACGGTCTCGTCTCCGGCGCGGTCCACTCCACAGGCGACATGCTGCGTCCTGCGCTGCAGATAATAAAGACCAGGCCGGGGATGAAGCTCGTGTCATCGAGTTTCCTAATCGAGTGCCCGAACGGGAATTTCGGAGAGGACGGCCTCCTCGTCTATGCGGATTGCGTGGTAAATCCCTGTCCGGACGCCGAGGAGCTTGCGAACATCGCTGTTGCGGCGGCGGATACGGCGAGGAGGCTCTGCGGAATGGACGAGCCACGTGTCGCGATGCTGTCGTATTCCACCAAGGGCAGTGCGCAGCATGCGCTCGTCGACAAGGTGCGCCGGGCGACGGAGATCGCGCATTCGCTCGCGCCGGACCTGATTCTGGACGGCGAACTCCAGCTGGATGCGGCGCTTGTGCCGGAGGTGGCGGCGCTGAAGGCGAAGGGAAGTCCTGTGGGCGGCCGGGCAAATGTGCTGATTTTCCCGGATCTTCAGTCGGGAAACATAGGTTACAAGATCACGCAGCGCATTGGCGGCGCGAACTGCTTTGCGGTCCTGCAGGGACTCGCCAAGCCATGCAACGACCTCTCGCGCGGCTGTTCCACTGACGATATCGTCAACACTGTCGCGATGACCGCAGTGCAGGCCGGCTGAAGTTCGCTTCACCTGTTGGCCGCTATTATGGTATAATCCCGCTTTCATTTGATGAAGGCAGTTGGGAATGGCGGCTAACGATCTGTTCAGCGAGGATTACAAGGTGGATCTGGAGGTCTTTGAAGGGCCTTTGGATCTGCTCCTGTACCTTATTCGCAGGGACGAGCTGGATATATACGACATCCCGATCGGGCGCATAACCGAGCAGTACATGAAGTATCTTGAGGTCATGCGCCAGCTGAACCTCGATGTTGCCGGGGAGTTCATCGTGATGGCCGCAACGCTGATGGTGATCAAGTCCCGGATGCTGCTGCCGGTGGATCGCCGCGTGGCGGAGGAGTCGGGTGACGACGAGTGGGTGGATCCGCGCCTGGATCTTGTGCGGCAGCTTGTGGAGTACAAGAAGTTCAAGGATGCCGCCGGGAGGCTCGCCGAATACGAGTTGCGGCGGATGGAATCCTTCGACTATGGCGGGGGGCGTCCGAAATTCGAGAAGACCCAGGCGGACAAGGCGAGCGCGATCGCGGATCTTGGCGTTTTGGATCTTCTTGCCGCGTTCCAGGATGTCCTTGCGCGCCTCGGCGAAGTTCCGCAGGAGGAGCTTAAGGGGTCGCGCTGGAGCGTCCCCGACAAGATGGATTTCGTGCTCAACCGGGTGCGCGCGGATGGGCAGCTGGCGTTCTCGTCGCTTTTCAGAGAGCAGTCGCCGCGTGGCGAGGTGATAGTCACGTTCCTCGCCCTGCTTGAGCTTCTGCGCCAGCATCGCGTCATCATCTACCAGAATGCCGCATTCCACGAGATCACCATTCTGCCAAGCAAGGAGGAGCCGGCGGACAAGCCGCTTGATGCGCCCGACGACTGGTGATTCCCCCGGAATCAGGAAGGAGACAGCCCTTTACGCCATGGAAGAGGAAAAACAGGAAGAACTTGCAGAGAATGCGCCGTCGAGGCCCGAAGTCAAGTCTGAGCAGAGCAACAAGCCCAGAGACGTGCGGCTTCCGCTCCCGGGCAGCCTCCAGGAGATCGTAGGATCTCTTCTCTTCGCGAGCGAGACTCCGCTTTCGGCTGCCGACCTGCGCGAATGCATACGCGGCGTCACGCCGGATGAGGGTGACGATGCGGACGTGATGGACGTGTACCGCACATGCACCAACCGGGAGATAGAGGAGTCTCTGCGCGGACTTCAGAAGGCGCTTGAAGTCGCCAAATGCGGCTTCACGCTCGTGTGTACCGGTGGGCAGTACAGGCTTCAGACCGTTCCCGTGTGCGGGCGCTATGTGCGGGCGTTGCTTAAGCTGGATCGTCCAAACAGGCTTTCCAGGGCATCGCTTGAGACGCTCGCCATCGTCGCGTACAGGCAGCCGATAACCAAGGCAGAGGTGGAGCAGATCCGGGGCGTAGGGGTGGATACCATCATGAAGACGCTGGCCGATCTCGGCCTTGTGCGCCTTGTCGGGCGCTCCGAGCTTCCCGGACACCCGTTCCTATACGGTACAACGCCTTTCTTCCTCGAGCATTTCGGCCTTGCCTCGCTTGACCAGCTCAATGAGATAGATCCAACGCTGCCCCGCTCCAACCCGAAGGAACGCGCAAAGCTGTTCAAGAAGGATGAGAAGGCCCCCGCGCAGAAGGAGGGTGCCGGGACGGCCGAAGAGGTCGCCAAGGAGTCAGATGCGGCGGAACCGGCGGACGGCCAGCAAGTGCCGGATCCGGAGGCGGGTGAGCCTGCCAATGGCGGACCGGATGGCGTTGACATCATAAACGTCATGGAAGAGGACCCGGAATCGGAGACTTCCGACGACGACGTGTTCATCGACGACACTCCTGATGAGCTTGACGATGACGACGATGACGAGGACGATGAGGACTTTGACGACGAAGATGAAGAGGATGACGACGAGGAAGGGGATGAAGATGATGAGGATGAGGAATAGGGGAATGCTCGTGGGCGGGATGGACGCCGCGATAGCGTCCATGCTTTCGGCCGCGCTGATGCTTGCGGGATGCAGCAATGGGAATCTGAACTCGGCGGAACGTGCAGACCGGTCTTCCCGCAGCTATGCGGCCGCGATGGCCGAACTCCAGGCGGGCAGGGTGGATTCCGCGATAAGGGGCTTCGAGGAAGTGGTGCGCAGCGAGCCGGGCAACGGCAACGCGCATTTCCAGCTTGCGGCGCTGCTGGAGGACGCGAAGAAGGATTACATCGGCGCGATCGTGCACTATCGCATATACCAGACGATACGTCCGAAATCCGACAAGGCCGCCATAGCGGCAGACCGCATGAAGGGCTGCGAGACGCGGTATGCGGCGCTGATTGTGGAGAGGGCCGGGCTTGACAGCCAGTTCGCCGCATCGCTTGAGGCGTTGCGCAAGGAGCATGGCCAGTGTGCCAAGAGGGAGGCGAAGATCTCCGAAGAGCTGGACAAGGCCAAGCGGAAGATTGCGTCGCTGGAGCGCGACGTCGAGATGAAGAGGCGCCTTATTGAGAAGGCGTCTGCGATCGCCGACGCCCCGTCGGTCCCGAATGCCTCGAGGAAGCCGCTCCGTCCGTCAGACGCCGATCTCCTCGATGGCGACGACGATGCCGTTGGCGGAAAGGCGACGGCAAAGGAGATGAAGAGCCTGCGGGCCATGCTGGACGAGGAAGACCGCACAGCTCCCGCGAGGCCGCCGATAGACGCGTCGCAGGCCGGCGGCACGGAGGCTTCCGGCGCCGCACCCCTTGCTTCCGGCGATCCAAAGAAGAGGCCGGCAAACCCGTTCGCCGACAAGGGCAGGAAGAAGCCGGCGCGTTCCATCCCCGAAACGTATACGGTCGTAGAGGGAGACACGCTCATGCAGATATCCGCACGGTTCTACGGCACGAATCACAAATGGCGCGATATCAGGGAGGCGAACAAGACGATAATATCCCCCGATGGCCGGGTGAGGGCCGGGCAGGTGATAAGGCTTCCGTGACGTTTCGAACCGCTTGGTGAAAGGCATGCAGGAGTCCATGGGCAATATTCATACGGAGCTGGTGAGGCACGACCATTCGTACACGTCGGTCGATGTCCCGTGGCAGATGGACGATGAAGGGGCCGAGAAGCTCTTCAGGTATCTGCGCGGCGGCGGTGTGCGGGCTTTCGGGCGCACCAGCCACGAGGCGGAGCGCATCCGTCGCCAGTCAAGGTTTCTGACCCTGTTCGCGGCGCTTGCCTTTCTGTGGTTCCTCGGATGGGTGCTGCCGTAACGGGTGGATTTTGATGGTGATATTAGCAGGAGTGAATGAAATGAAAAGAGTGTTTGGCCCGTTGGTTGTGCTGGGATGTCTGTCCATTTGCGCCCAGGATGATGGCCGCATCGCGTATCAGGCGCGTCAGGCGGCGCAGGAGGTGCAGCGTCTTTCGAGCCAGTTCGACCAGCTCGAAAGCCGGGTGGAGGCCATATCCTCGAGAATGAACGGCATGGAAAGCTCGAACTCTACGCGGGACATCCGGGCGGAGGTCGGGGCGATCAGGAGCGAACTTAACGAATTGAAGCGCCGCCAGGCGGCCATGCGTGGCGAGATAGTCGCGGAACTGTCCAAAAAGATGGCGGATCTCATCGCGAAAAGCGCTCCGCCGCCCCCACCGCCGTCTCGTCCAGCCTCTTCTTCCCGCGGCGACAGTCCGCAGCGCGGATCGGCTGGCGCACGCGACCGCGAACCTGCGCCGACAGGGCCTACCGGGCCGTATTTCGAGCATATAGTCGAGCCTGGCGAAACGCTTTCCTACATAGCCAAGGAATGCAAGACCACCATACACAAGATCAAGCAGTACAGCGGGCTGAAGAGCGACAACCTGCGCATTGGGCAGAAGCTGCTCATCCCTGCGGAAGACGAGAAGAAGTGAGGCATTGTCAATGGTCAGATTGAGGAGACTCCGCCGAACCGAGGCCATACGCAACATGTTCGCGATGGACAGGCCGTCGCGGGACCGTTTCATCTGGCCCGTGTTCCTCGTTGAGGGGATTGGGCGAAAGGAGCCGATCGACTCCATGCCCGGGCAGTTCCGCTGGTCGGTTGACCGTCTCGTCGCCGAGTTCCCGAAGGGGGTGCGCTCTGTGCTGCTCTTCGGGCAGACCGAGGGGGAGAAGGACGAGGCCGGCCTTTCAGCCGCAGACCCTCGCGGCGTCGTCCAGCAGGCCATACCGGTTCTCAAGAGGGCGTTCCCCGACCTTGTCGTCATCACGGACGTGTGCCTTTGCGCGTATACGAGCCATGGGCATTGCGGCCCCCGCGACGCGGATGGCGATGTGGACAACGACGCCGCCTGCGAGATGCTTGCGCGAGTGGCCGTTAGCCATGCGACGGCCGGTGCGGACGGCGTCGCCCCGAGCGCCATGATGGACGGGCAGATCGCCGCAATACGCGCGGCACTTGACGGAGAAGGGCTCTCCAAGACGCTTCTGATATCGTATTCCACCAAGTTCGCCTCGACCATGTACGGGCCTTTCCGTGACGCCGAAAACTCTGCTCCGTCCAGTGGCGACCGCCAGGGCTACCAGGCCTCCTACCGCGACCCCGATACGGCGGTCCGGGAATCTGTCGTGGACGAGGCGGAGGGCGCGGATGCACTGATGGTGAAGCCCGCCTTGTGGTATCTCGACCTCATCGGCAAGGTGCGCGAACGCACATTGCTTCCCGTGATGGCCTACAACGTGTCGGGGGAATACTCGATGATCCACGCCGCCGCGTCGGCCGGGCTTTGCGATCTCCACGCCGCCGCCCGCGAGTCCCTGTACGCGATATTCCGCGCAGGGGCGACACAGGTGATCAGCTACTGGACTCCTTACTACGACGAGATTTTCGGAAAGCAATGACAGGTAACAACGGCAAATCAGCCATGAAAGGAAACAACAGGTGAAAAGGGTAATTCTGCTGACGTTCGCGGCCGTATGCGCCGCTACTGTGCTGGCGGCCGAATTCAGGGCGGGTTTCGCCCGCGTTGACATCACGCCTCCGCTCGGAACGTATATGCCGGGCTACTACCAGATCCGTCGTGCGACGGAGGTGCTCGACCCGCTGGAGATCAACATGGTCGCATTCTCGGACGGCAAGGAGACGGCCCTCGTCGCCCAGTTCGACACGGAGGCGCTGAGCGACGTCACGGCCGACCTCATGCGCGACGCCATCGTGAAGGCCACTGGAGTCAAGCGCGACGCGATCCTGCTGCACGCCTCGCACACGCACGACGGCGGGCAGCTCGCCTACAAGGCCACCTGCGGCTCGATGGCCGTGACCGAGGGGAAGTGGGACGAGAAGTTCAACGCGACGGACAGGGTCTATCTCGACTTCTGCGTGACGCGCGCGGCGGATGCGGCCGTCAACGCGATCCGCGACCTTAAGCCCGCAGCGCTCTCTATCGGACGCTCGCGCGCCGAGCGCATATCGTTCGGCCGCCGCTACCTAATGAAGAACGGCAAGGTGCAGACGAACCCCGGGACGAACAACCCCGACATCGTAAAGCCCGTAGGCACGGCAGACGACGAGGTGCAGGTCGTTCGGATAGACCGCAAGGGCGGCAAGCCGATAGCGATCATCAACTTCCAGACACATCCCGATGTGGTTGGCGGCACCACGGTCACTGCGGACTGGCCGGGCCTTACCCGCACGGTATTCGAGGCGGCGACCTTCGGCGAAGCGATCTGCATGGTGCTCAACGGTACGCAGGGCGACGTAAACCACTGCAACGTGCTGCCGAAGCCTGGCGAACTCAACGGGCTGAAGCGCGACTTCGATGCCGTTGACCGCGGGTATGACCATGCCAAGCACATGGCGAACGTGCTTGCCGCCGCAGCTCTCAAGGTGTGGCTCAAGTGCGAGTCCGTGGAGGCCGGGGACGTCCGCTTCGCGGTGTCAGAGGTCAAGGTTCCGGCCCAGAAGCTCGACGCCGATCCGAAAAAGGATCTCGCATGGGCGAAGGACGTGTGGGCGCTCCACGAAAAGAGTGTGAAGGACGGGGTCGTCGCCACGGAGAAGGACTACGACACCGTCAAGTACGGATGGACGGGCATGGAGCTCACGACGGAAGTCGCGAGGGCCGGCCGCATAATAAGGATGGCGACGCACGACGATTTCCACCGCCTTCCGATATGGGGCGTCTCCATCGGCAGATCCGTTTCCTTCGGCGCATTCCCCGGCGAGCCGTTCAACGACATCGGCGTCGCGCTCAAGAGGCGGACTCCGTTCCGCATGACGCTCCTCATGTGCCTGACGAACGGAAGCCGCGGGTATTTCCCGTTTTCCGACAGCTACAAGCAGGGCGGGTACGAGTCCGCCACGTCGCCGTTCGGGCCAACCGTTGCGGATGACCTTATCGCGGGCCAGCTCGGGCTGATGAAGGAACTGTACAGGTAACATGGCAATAGGCGTGTGCGGACGCGGTTCGCGCGCAAATGTGGAGGCACATCTGTGGACAAGGCAAAGAGATACGTGGTTTTCCTTCTGGTGATGGCCGGCTGCGGCGGAATGCTGTTCGACTTCGGCGGCACGATAATCAATCCGGCGATCCCCTACCTCGAGAGCCTGAAGCTCTACACCACGAAGGAGCTTTCCCACCTGACGAGCGCGGTTGTCATGAGCGCGGCGTTCGCCGGGCTTTTCGCGGGTACGCTCGCCGAGTGGCTTGGGCGCAAGAAGGTGATGCTGCTCGCGGCCCTTGTCGCCGCGCTTGCGTGTCTGCCGATATGCCTCATGCCGGGATACTGGACGTTTTACGCGGGGCGCACCCTTCAGGGGATCGCGGCCGGACTGATCGGCGTTGTGGTGCCGATGTACCTTGCCGAGTGCCTTGACGCGGCGAACCGTGGCAAGGGCGCGGGCATATTCCAGTTCATGGATGTGGTCGGCATACTGTTCTGCTCCCTTGTCGGGGTGGCTGTCGTGCACGCGCTCGGCGGACCGAACGACCCTGCCACCACGGAGTCGGCCAAGGATACGGCGTGGAAGGCGGTGTTCTGGTCGAGCGCCGTTCCGGCGATCGTGTTTTTCCTCGGCGCCCTTGGGCTGAAGGAGTCTCCGGTGTGGCTCGAAAGGAAGGCAAAGGGAGTGCAGTCATCCGTGGCTGCCGGTGTCGCAGGCGCGCCTCGTGATTCTCTGCTCCAGCGCAAGTACATATTGCCGTTCGTGCTGGCGGTTGTGATACTTGCCTGCAACCAGGCGACTGGATGCAATGCCATACAGTATTTCGCCCTCAAGATGTTCATGGACGCCGGGCTCCCCGACACGACGGCCAACTTGGCGAACGTGGCGCTTTGGGCCGTCATGCTCGGCATGACTGCGGTCGCGTGTACGCTCGTGGACAGGAAGGGGCGCACCTTCCTCCTGAAGGTGGGTACGATCGGGATGGTTGTCGCGGATCTCATGGCGGGATTCGTGTTCCTCTCACTGAAGGAGGGCTGGCTCGTGAAGTCATCCCTTTCCGGATGGCTCGCCGTTGCCGGCGTGTCGCTTTTCATCGCCGCGTTCTCCATCGGCCCCGGCGTCGTCGTGTGGCTCGCCCTCTCGGAGCTGATGCCGAACCGGATACGCGCGAATGGCATGGCGATCGGCCTGTTCATCAATATGATGGTGGCATATCTCATTTCAGACGTGTTTCTGCAGCTTGTCGAGGACTGGGGCTATGGGCCGGTGCTCTTCATGCTTGCGGGATTTGCGGCGCTGTATTTCATTGCGGCGGCGTTCTTCCTCCCGGAGACAAAGGGGCGCACCCTTGAGGAGATTGAGCGCATGTGGGATTCCAAGTGACGTTTGACGAAAACAAACTCAACAGGAGGAATACTAATGAAAGCATCGGAACTGGCGAACATTTTGGGCGGCACCCTCGAGGGCGATGACGTGGATCTTTTCGCGTGCGGCGGCCTTGAGGAGGCCATGCCCGGAGACTTGAGTTTCTGCAAGGACGCCAAGCACGTGAAGCTCGTGCAGGAGACAAAGGCGAGCGCAGTGCTGCTTCCACATGACTGGACGCATGGAGCGCCGTGTCCGATAATCCGTGTTGCGGATCCCAACCATGCATGCATGGCCGCCGCGAAGATGTTTGCGCCGCCGGAGCCTGTGCGCGCGCCGGGCGTACACCCGACCGCCGTCGTCGATCCGTCCGTGCATATCGGCAAGGGTGTGCATGTAGGGCCGTTCACGGTGATAGAGAAGGGAACGACCATAGGTGATGGGGCCGTGATCGAGGCGCAGGTGTGGATAGGCGAAGGGTGCAGGGTCGGCGCCCGCACCCACATCTATCCCCAGGTGACGCTTCGCGAGGGGACAAGGGTGGGCGCGGAATGCATCCTGCATTGCGGAGTGCGCCTTGGCGGCGACGGATACGGATTCAACAACGGGCGGCGCGAGGATGGCTCCGTATACATCGAGAAGATACCGCAGCTTGGCATTGTCGAGGTGGGCGACGGAGTGGAGATCGGCTCGAACACCACGATAGACCGCGCCCGCATCGGAAGGACGTACATCGGCCCCATGACGAAGATCGACAACCTCGTGCAGATTGGCCACAATGTGAAGGTCAAGGGCTACTCCGGGCTCATCGCGCAGAGCGGCGTCGCGGGCTCGACGGAGATCGGCTACGGATGCCTCATCTGGGCGCAGGCCGGGATCTCCGGGCACATCAAGATCGCTGACGGCGTACAGGTCGGCCCACAGGCCGGAGTGCCGCAGTCGCTTGACGGCAGCCTCAAGTACGTGATCGGCGCACCGGCGATGAGCATGAAGGATCTTGCCGCCATCACGCTTGCCCCGAAGATGATCTCGAAGCTCAAGGCCGAGGTCAAGGCCATCAAGGAGAAGATCGGCGGCAATTCGGGCGAATCCGCCACTTGAGCATCCTGCCGGTCTTGGTGTCGAGGGATTCCTACTATGCATAGGCTTCTTGTTCCGGCGGAGTTCCTGCGGGCAGACAATGTGACGCTGCCGCCGGAGGCCGCCCACCACCTTAAGGTCGTGCGTCCCAGGGACGGAGAGCAGATAGAGCTCTTCGATGGCGCGGGCGGCTCTCGCGCATACAGGTTCTGCGCCGATGCGGCAGGCCGTTCGCCCAGGACGGCGTCTGCCAGCCTCGCTGCGGCCGGGGAAATCGTGCTCGCCCCGCCTCGTCCGTACGGGATCACGCTGTTCGCGTGCGTCACAAAGGGCGCAAGGTGGGACTGGACCGTGGAAAAGGCCACGGAGCTTGGCGCCTCGCGAATCGTGCCTGTCCTTTCCGCCAGATGCATCGTGCATGTCGACCGGAAAGACCGGGCGTCGAAAAGGGAGCGCTGGATGCGCATCGCGGAGGAGGCGGCCCGCCAGTCGGACGCGAAGTGGCTGCCGGAGATGCACGAGCCAGTTGACTTCCCTGCCGCCCTTGCGCTTGCCGGGGAATGCACTTGCTTTGTCGGGGCGCTGACGAGTCCGCCGTCGATGCCCCTGCTGGAATCGGTGAGCGGACACATCGGAGAAGGAAAGGGCGATTACGGGCTTTTTGTCGGGCCTGAAGGTGATTTCACGCCGGACGAGCTTGCCGCCCTGCTGAAGGTCGCGCACCCCGCGAGTTTCGGGCCTACGATACTCAGGGCGGAGACGGCGGCAATGTTCGGATTGTCGGTGCTGTCCGCTGCCCTCGCCGGATCAAGATGACGGAACACGAGGCATATGTCGCGTTCAACATGGCGCCGGATATCGGCTACGTAAGGCTTTGCGCACTCGCGAAGAAGCATGGAGGCGTTGTCGCTGCATGGGAGGCATTCCGTGAAAAGGTCGACAGGCATGGCGAGCCGATCGAGTGGGAGAGGGAACTGTGCCGTGCGGAGCGGATGCACGTGACGATAGTGACTTGCGATGACAGCCGCTATCCTGCGTCGCTTGGAAGCTTGCCGTCGAAGCCGCTTGCCCTTTACGTGTTTGGCGATCCGAACGCCCTCGCGAAAAAGGGCATCGCCGTCGTCGGGACGAGATCACCAACGCTCTACGGGCTGGATATGGCGGAGAAGTTCTCGTATGGCGTCGCGAGAAGCGGCTATGGCGTGATATCCGGACTTGCCGTTGGAGTCGATGCGGCGGCGCACAAGGCCGCCTTGTCCGCAGGCGGAACAACCGTGGGGGTGCTTGGCGGCGCACTCGACAGGTTCTTCCCGGAAGACAACCGGGATCTTGGGCGGCGCATTGCCTTGGAAGGCGGCGCGGTTGTGAGCGAATATCCGTTTGGCTTCCCGCCGGGGAAGCAGACATTCCCGCAGCGCAACAGGATCGTCGCGGCGTTGTCCCGTGGAGTGCTTGCGGTGGAGGCTCCGCTCCAGAGCGGAACGCTCATAACGTGTTCGTTCGCCAGCAAGATAGGCCGCAAGGTGATGGCGATTCCGGCGAATATTGATTCGAGGAATTCCGCAGGGTGCTGGAAGCTCATAAGGGAAGGGGCTGCGATGGTAACTTCCCCCGAAGAGGCGGTGGCGGCAGTCGAGGCGGATGCAAGGCCTGTTGTGGGTGAGGGGGCTGGCAATCGAAAGGTGGCGAATGTAGGGGCTGCGCGTTCGGCGTCGAACAGGACAGAACCAGTGCCTAAGGCGGAACCTTCAAAGAAACCGCAGCTGACGCTTGAAGAGGCCGCAGTGCTCAAGGCGATACCTTCCGTGGGGATAACCCTGGATAGGCTTGCGTTCGATACGCGGCTTCCGGCGGCCATCGTCGGGCAGGCAACCATGTCCTTGAGGCTGAAACGGCTCGTCCGGTTCCTTCCGGGAAACCGGGTCGCGCCGGAGAAGTAGACCGTTGTGGTATACTATACGCCCAATTGATGCCGGAGTGGCGGAATGGCAGACGCAGCGGACTTAAAATCCGCCGACGGGTTTCTGTTGTACGGGTTCGAGTCCCGTCTCCGGCATGTCAATTGACATTAAGTGCAAGTTGGAGTGGAGGTGATAGAAGGCGTGAATGCGTTGCTTGTGTTTGTTGGCGGCGGAATCGGAAGCCTGTTGAGGCATGGCGCACAGCTCGCCATCGGGGCGTACGCTTTCCCCGTGGCGACATTGGTGGTGAACGTCGCCGGAAGCTTCCTGATAGGATGCCTTGGCGGATTTGGAATGCGCTTCGCCTGGCGGGAATATGCCTGCCTGTTCCTGATGACTGGGCTTTGCGGCGGGTTCACCACGTTTTCCACGTTCTCCAGGGAGTCGTTGGGATTGCTTCAGTCTGGCGCCTACGGCTCATTCGCGCTTTACGCCATGGGAAGCGTGGCATTGGGTATCGCCGCATCTGCCTTGGGATTCTGGGTCGCGAGGTAGTCGGATGAAGAAGGTGGAGAGAGACGAGCGGTTGCTGGCGGCCTGCCTGCTTAGCGCCGCAGGCGGCTTTACCGACGTCTATTCCTACCTGTTCCGTGGCGGCGTTTTCGCCAACGCGGTGACAGGCAACCTGGTGATACTGGGGCTTCGGCTGGCGACGGGCGATGTGCGTGGCGCGGCGCATGGCGTATGCGCCGTACTCGCCTACGGTATGGGCGTTATGTTCGCGAACGTGATCCATGGTCGCTATGGACATGCCCGTCGTTTCGGATGGCACCAGGTAGTCCTGTGGGTCGAGGCTGCGCTTCTGTCCGTGGTGTCCCTGCTGCCGAGCGGGCCGTTCGACTTTGCGGTGGCGGCGCTGATATCGTTTGTCTGCGCCTTGCAGGTCCAGACGTTCCGCCGGGTGCATGGCTTGCCGTTCGCATCGACGATGTGCACCGGCAACCTGCGGAGCGGGGCGGATGCCGCCTATCTGTGGATGAGCCGTGCCGACCCGACGGGCCTGTCCAAGGCCAGGCACTACGCGCTCGTCATCGTCTGCTTCGTCTTTGGCGTAGTGTTTGGGACGGTTCTCCTGAAGAGCGTAGGCGCACATGCCTTTGCGCTCGTCCCCCTTACGCTTGGGTTCGTGTCCATCCTGGTTCATCGCCGCCCGGCGGCATGGCTGCGGTGGCTGCGGCATCGCCGCCGCCAAATGGCCGGGTAGCGCAGGGCTATCTGCGGACGGGTCATTTTTCGACACCGTGCACGGCCTCAAAGATAGGCTTCTGCAATAGCCATGTCCACAAATTTGAACTAGACGAACAAAGCCGAGTTTGAGTTCGACGCGCAGAAAATCAGTTGGTCAGATTCTTTGAAACAGGGTGTCCTGAAGCACATCCGTCTGCACTGCCACCCGGAATGCATCACGACAGCGATGTATCGCCCATTTTGTAAACAGATGTTCTTCAATTACAAGCCAATACTGGAAAGAACCTATCAGATTCCCCGTCTCTTCCCGAGCCCTCAAAGCAGGAACTTGGTAATCTGCGTTTCGGGCGTGGGGGTGACAAAAGAGTTCTCCTGTATCATTGTCGATACCATTCCCGATCTTGAATTGATCGGGAAGAGCCAGTGCTTCCCGCTCTATTGGTACGAGAAAAACGAACTTTCTTTGTTTGACAAGGGAAACGAGGATTATAGACGGCATTCCGGTATAAGCGATTTCATTCTTCAGCGCGCACGTGAAGAATACGGTCCCAAAGTGACGCATGAAGATGTCTTCTTCTACGTCTATGGCCTGTTGCACAGTCCAGACTATCGCAAACGGTTTTCCTCCGACTTGAAGAAGACGCTGGCACGAATCCCTCTTGTGGCAACGACACTGGGCATCAATGCTTTCCTTGTGGAGCGACAACCCGCGCTATATCCTCGACCTTGTGAGCCGAGTCATCCAAATGAGCGTCGAAACGCAGAAGATTGTCGCCTCGCTCCACAAGCTACAGTTTTAGCATGGGAATGGAAGATTCGTACTGTCGTGAAATGATCTGTTCCAACGCAAGCTCTCCAACGTTTCGGGGCTGATTGTGGTATAATGTATGCGTTTTCAATCCACGAGGGAATTATGATCACTCTTAAAGAACACCGCAAGGAATTGACCTCTGCGCAGTATGAGGTTGTCAATGTCCTGTCATGCCTTCACAGTGAA
>CAKULV010000003.1 GCA_934667425.1 uncultured Kiritimatiellota bacterium
TGGGGCGACCTCGTGAAGCCCGCGCTCTCCTACAAGGGCGGCTTCATCGAGGTGCCGACGAAGCCGGGCCTCGGCATTGACGAGCTGAACGAAAAACTCATCAAGAAGCAGGCCTCAAGCGACTTCCCGCCGCCGTGGACGCCGACGAAGGAGTGGGACAGGGAGTGGTCGAACGACCGGAGATGGTCGTGAGGAGGGGTGGGTTTTAGGTTTCAGGTTTCAGGTTTCAGGTTAATAGGTTTCAGGTTTTAGGAGTGGGGATATGCAAGGTGTGTTTCTTTCGGGGATTGCCGTGTTGGCGCTCTGTGCCCCATTGCGAGGCGCGGATGCGGTTCCGTTTTGCGCGTTGCGTTTCGGCTACCGCTACACGCAGCCGGACAAGTGGCCCGAGATGCGGGCGGCGCTTGCGAAGAACCGCGCCGCGTTCGACGAGGTGTGGTTCTCGACGGGCGTGACCTTCCCGCCGCTCGCCTGGCACGAGGAGCATGCGCGGCAGTGCGCCGTGGCGGCTACCGACTTGCGGCGGATGGGCATTGTCCCGTCAATCGAGTTCCAGACGATCATCGGCCACACGGATCCCATCCTCGACGCGGGCGACTGCTCCGGGCAGGACTGGGGGACGATGGTCTCCGCCGACGGGCTTGCCGCGAAGCGCTTGTCGTGTCCGCAGGACCCGAATCTCGTCGCCTATTTCGTCCGCGTGGCCGAGCTCCATGCGGCGTGGAAGCCCGGCTCGGTCTGGGTTGACGACGACCTGTCCTACCGCAACCGCGCGCCGGTTAAGAAGCCGGAGAACCGGCTTGCCGGATGCTTCTGCGACAGGTGCGTTTCCGGCTTCTCCGCGAAAGAGGGGCGCGCGTGGCCGCGTGGCGAATTGGCCAAGGCGATTCGCGAGGACGAGACCGTGCGCAGACGGTGGGACGACTACTCGTGCGGGGTCATGGGCGAGCTGACCCGGGCGATTGCCGCCGCCGTCCACCGGATCTCGCCCGAGACCGTCATGGGGTACCAGTACGGCGGCGTCCTTCAGCCCGCCATCCCGCGCGGGCTTTTCAGCGGCAGCGGCCTCCCCGTCCGCCTCCGTCCGGGCGCGGGCGCGTACTGGGACACCGATGCACATCAGCAGCTCGGCAAGGCCTATAGCCTCCAGCACATGCTGCGTGACGTGCGCGGCGCGAGCTGGGTCGGCGCGTGCTGTCCCGAGATCGAGACGTGTCCGCGCACGTTCGCCTGCCGGACGCCGCAGGGCATCGTCCTGGAGGCCTTCGAGAACCTGGCGCTCGGAATGGACTTCGTCAGCATGTTCGCGGCGGATGCGCGCACGGACGAGACGACGGACTTCTACGCGGGCAGCCTCTTCCCCCGCCTCGCGGCGGCGCACGGCTTCCTGAAGGGCTATCACGCGGCGAACGCGGGGACGCGGCCGTGCGGCTTCACGGTGACGACGGGCGTACCGGCGAAACTCGTCGCCTGTCGCGGAGTGCCAATCGTTGGCGCAACGGGGCGTTCCCTCGGAACACTTCCCGATGTCGCGTCGATCCCGGTGCGCATGGCGGGCTCCGGCTCTGTGGACACGCGCTCGCCGGACTACCAGACGCGCGTCATGCAGATTGCCTCGTCCACGGGCCTGACCAACTACTACGCCCGATGCGACAAGGCGTCGGGAGGACGCTTGCCCGTCATTTTCGAGAGGCCCGTGATGGCATTTGCGATGCCGAGAGTGCGCGATGACGGGACGCTTGTGACGCTGGCCATCGTCAATGCCTCGATAGACCGGCAGGATCCTGTCGTCGTTCGCTTGCGCGGCGTTCCGGCGGACGTGAAGGTTGCGCTGTGGCATCAGCCTGAAGCCGATGGAGTCGTCGCGCTTGCCGTCGCGCGTCGCGCGGGCGAGACGCTCGTCCGCCTACCGCGCATCGGGGCCTGGGAATGCGGATACCTCTCTTTCAAGTGAGCAAGGGCATGGGAAGGAACTTGATATGCTCAAGGAAAAATTTGACCTAACTGGAAAGGTCGCGCTTGTGACCGGTTCGGCGCGAGGCATCGGCAAGGCGATCGGCGATGCGTTCGAGGAATACGGCGCGAAGGTGATCCGCCACAACACGAAGGTTTGCGACCTCGCCGACCCGGCGGCGATCGATCGGTTCTTCGACGCGCTTGCGGCACACGGCGAGCTGCCGGACATCCTCGTCGCGAACGCCTCGATCCAGGCGAAGATCCCGTGGACGGAGTTTCCGCTGGACGAGGCGCAGAGGGAGATGCAGGTCAACTTCTTCGCGACGCTGCGGATGTTCCAGCGGTGCTATCCGAAGATGAAGGCGCAGAAGTGGGGCCGGCTCATCGTGGTCGGCTCGGTGAACGAGCGCCGTCCGCATCCCGACATGTGCGTCTACGCGGCGACGAAGAGTGCGCAGGAGAACCTCGTGCGCGGCATCGGGCGGCAGGTCGCGGCGGAGGGCATCACTGTCAACAACCTCTGCCCGGGGGTGTTCAACACCGACCGGAACCGCGACTGCCTCGCCGACCCCGTCTACGGGCCGCGCGTGACGGCGGCGATCCCGCTGCACGACTACGCCGTGCCGGAGGACGCCGCCGGCGCGGCGCTGCTCCTTGCGTCCGACGCCGGGCGCTACATCACCGGCGCGACGCTGATGGTTGATGGGGGCCTGTCGATCCCCGGATGATTTGGTACAATATGGGCATGAAGAAAATAGACTACAAGTGGACCGCGCTGCTCCTGCTGTGGGTGGCGTTCTTTCTCCAGCAGGGTACGCGGCAGCTTTTTGGCCCGTCTATTCCGGCGATATGCGGGTCGCTTGGCGTGGACAAGGTGGCCATCGGGGTGGTCGGTACGGTGTTCGCGATGATGTACGGCATATGCGTGCCGTTCGCCGGCATGACGGCGGATCTCCTGAATCGCAAGTGGATGGTGACGAGTGGAGTGGCGATCTTCTGCTGCGGCATATTCCTCTCCGGCTTTGCGGCGTCGGTCGGCCTCCTCATACTGACGTACGGGATTCTGAACGGCTTTGGGCAGACCTTCTACTATCCGTCGGCGACATCAATCATATCGCAGCTGCACAGGGAATCGCGGGCTACCGCAATATCGATCCTGCAGCTGGGCCTTTACATCGGCATAGTCGGTTGCGGCGGCCTTGCAGGGTGGCTTGCGGGCAAGGGCGGGGAGAGCTGGCGGACGCCTTTCTGGATATTTGGCGGCATAGGTCTTGCGTGGGTCGCGGTCCTTGCGATCTTCCTCAGGGATACGAAGCCTGTTGTGGCGGCGGGAGCCGCTGACAGGCCGAAGATAACAGATGCGGTCAAGGCCGTCTTCTCGAAGCCGACGGCGATCTGCGTGATATTGGGCCTCGCGATGATGATCTATGTCGACATCGGGTTCAAGAACTGGATGCCGAGCCATCTCCAGGCGACGTTTCTGGATGACTGTCCATTCCTGAAGCAATGGTCTGGGCTGCATGCGGTCCTTTGGCATTACATCGGGGCGATCATCGGCGTTCTCGTCGGCAGCAGAATCGGCGATCGTTTCGTCAAGGTGCGTCCCGGCATTCGCCTTGAACTTGGCATTGCCGGTCTTGGCCTCGCGATTCCGTTCATTATCTGGATGGCGATGACGGGGTCGTTCTTCCAGTGCTGCCTTGCGATGTTTGGTTTCGGCATATTCCGTGGGGTATATGATTCGAACTTCATGGCCGCGTTCTTCGATGTCGTAAACCCTCGCTACCATGCCTCTGGCGTCGGCATCATGATGTGCATCGCGTTCCTCTTCGGATCGCTCTCGTCCACGGTGCTCCCCTGGATAGCGAAGATGCTCAACGGCAACATGGCCTATTCGATGTCGTCACTCGCCATATTCTACCTCGTTGGCGCGTCCATCATCCTCCTTGCCCGAGTCCGCTTCCTCAAGCGCGATAGGGATTAGTTGGTAGTTGGTAGTTGGTAGATGGTAGTTGGTAGTGGGCAGTGGGAATTTACGATTTACGATTTTTCGATTTACGATTGCATTGGGCCATTTGGGCATTGATCCATTTGCGGGAGGGCGGTTGGGGACAATCGCCCCCAACTACATTTCCACACGGCCATTTGCTTGATGTTTAAGCCGCCTTTTGATACAATTCGGCATTCATACATCAAAAAGACAACGGAGCAGATAAAAAATGGCGATGTGGAAAGGCTTTTCGAACGCATTCAGGATTCCCGAACTGCGCAAGAAGATATTCATTACCCTGGGGCTGGTGGCGGTGTGCCGTCTCGTTTCGCAGATTCCCACCCCTGGCGTGGACTGGCAGACGCTGCAGCGCACGATAGAGGATATCCGCACGTCTACGGGCGGCGGCGGCCTCTTCGATTGGTTCGAGGTGTTCACCGGCGGTGCGCTCGGGCAGTGCGCGATCGGCTTCCTCTCGATCTGGCCTTACATCTCCGCGCAGATCGTGATCCAGCTTCTTTCGTCCGTGATACCCTCCCTTGAGAAGCTCAAGAAGGAAGGCGAGAGCGGCAGGCAGCAGCTTGCGCAGATTACGCGTTACCTCACGATAGTGCTTTGCGTTGCGCAGTCCTGGGGCATCGCCACGGCCCTCATGCATCCGCAGATGCTTTCGCCTGCGTTCGGCAACGTGCAGCTCGTCGTGAATCCGGGCCTGGGCTTCCAGCTGATGACGGTGATAGGCATGACTTCGGCGGCGCTCTTCGTCATGTGGCTTGCCGACCAGATCACAACGTTCGGCATCGGCAACGGCGCATCGCTCATAATCATGATCAACATCACGTCCCGTCTGCCCGAGGCGATATTCTCCGCGTGGGAGCGCTACTTCGGCTACAACGGCGTGGCGGCTACGCGTTCGCCTGTGGAGCTCGCCCTGCTCCTGCTCTTCGGCTTTGCCGTGGTGATGGGCACCGTGCTCCTTACGCAGGGCGTCCGCAAGGTCGCGATACACTCCACGCGGCGCAGCGTCAGCGGCGGCGCCACCTACGGCATGCAGCAGACGTTCATGCCGCTCCGCGTGAACTATACGGGCGTAATGCCGATCATCTTCGCGCAGCCCGTGCTCCAGATCCCGGGATTCCTCGCCCGCTACATTCCGTCGGATGCCTCCGGGTTCATGGGCTGGCTTCGCTCGTTCTTCCTGCAGCTTGCCGACATGAGCAGCCCCGTGCATCTCATTGTCTATGCGGCGTTCATCATGTTCTTCGCGTTCTTCTGGGTCGCTACGCAGTTCAATGCGATAGACATCTCCGAAAACCTCAAGAAGGATGGCTCGTACGTGCCTGGGATCAGGCCGGGCCGCGCCACGGCGGAGTATCTTGACGAGCTGATGACGCGCATCACCCTCATTGGCGGCACGGGCCTTCTCGTGATCGCCCTCCTGCCGCAGGTGCTCAACGGCGCAATGCAGGTGCCATGGGCCATCGCATCGTTCTTCGGCGGCACGTCCCTTCTGATCATCGTGGGCGTGGCGCTGGATACGCTGCGCATCATGGAGTCCCATCTGCTTGTGCGCAAGTACGACGGATTCCTTGCGCACGGAACGCTTCGCGGCCGTCACGGCTAAGAAGGGTGACCCAAGCCATGGATAAGGTCGTCATTACGGTAGTTGGCAAGGATACGATAGGGATTCTCGCGAAGACCTGCACGTATCTTGCCGACAGTGGCGTAAACATCCTGGACATCTCCCAGACGATCGTCCAGGATTACTTCAACATGATGATGATTGCGGACATGAAGGGCGCCACGAAGTCCTTTGACGTACTGGGCAGCGAGCTTGCCGAGATAGGCGAGAGGATCGGCGTCCAGGTGAAGTGTCAGCGCGAAGAGATATTCGACAAGATGCATCGGATCTGAAGTCCCGCCTTTGCGGCTCTTGGCTTTTGCTGAAAGGAAACACAAATGGAAATCGTAATCTGCAAAACGAAGGAAGAGGCGAGCCGCAAGGCCGCCGCGATGATCACCGCCGCCGTCAAGGCCAACCCGAAGATCGTGCTTGGTCTCGCGACCGGATCGACGCCCGTAGGCATGTACAAGGAGATGATCAAGGCCGTCAAGGCCAAGGAGGTCTCCTACAGCCAGGTTCGCACATGGAACCTTGACGAGTACCTGGGGCTTGCCGGGACGCACGACCAGAGCTACCGCTATTTCATGAACACGAACCTGTTCGACTCCATCGACATCAAGAAGTCCAACACGCACGTGCTCAACGGCCTCGCCAAGGATTGGCGCAAGGAAGTGAAGGCGTACGAGGCCGCGATCAAGAAGGCCGGCGGCATCGACATACAGGTTCTCGGCATCGGTTCGGACGGGCACATCGCGTTCAATGAGCCGGGTTCTTCGCTTTCGTCGCGCACCCGCCTCGTGTCCCTCACCCCGCAGACCATCAAGGACAACTCCCGCTTCTTCAAGAAGGCCGCAGACGTGCCGAAGCAGGCCCTCTCCATGGGCGTCGGTTCCATCATGGAGGCCAAGAAGATCATCCTCCTCGCGTTCGGCAAGAACAAGGCCGATGCGGTTGCCGCCGCTGTTGAGGGCGGTGTATCGCAGTTCTGCACGGCCTCTGCGCTCCAGATGCACGAGGATGCCTGGTTCTTCTGCGACGAGGAGGCCGCCTCCAGGCTGAAGCTCAAGAAGTACTATGCGTGGCGCGCGGAAAGCGAACTCGCCCGCGGCTGAAGGCTGGCGCGGAAAGGCGAAGGCCCTGCTGCGCGGCCTTGTCGGGAATTTCCTCGACGCCCGCTGCAGTCTGCACGCCGCAGGGTTGACGTATTTCACCCTGCTTTCGCTCGTGCCGATCCTTTGCCTTTCCCTGCTTCTCGCCAAGGTGTGCGGCGTCGGCGACATCGCCCGCACCCAGATCAACCGCAGTCTTGATGCGTACATCACGCAGGTTGAGACCTCGCAGGACGATGTCGTGATCCCCGGCGGCATCTCGCCCGAAGCCCTCAAGGAGCGGACGGATGCCGCAAAGGCGCTTGCGTCGCAGGCGCGGCGCATTTCGAACCACCTGCTTGACCGCGCCGCGCAGTTCGACGCCTCCACGCTCGGATGGGTTGGACTCGGAACACTGTCGTGGATGGTCATCTGCACTTTCGGCATGGTGGAGACCTCCATGAACGAGATATGGCGGGTGAAGGCGTCTCGTCCGCTGTGGAAGCGCTGCGTACTCTACCTTCTCGTGACGATAGTGTCTCCGATACTTGCCGCCCTTGCGCTGTCGATGCCGCTTCTCAATGCCGTGAAGGCAATTCTTGAAGGCGCCGCCGGATACATCCCATACTCCAGGTGGTTCATGGATCTTCTGGTCGCGCTGCTCTTCTCCAGGCTTCTCTCGCTGCTTGTTACGTTCTGCTTCGCCGCATTGTCGTTTGGGTTCTTCTACAAGTTCATGCCGTTCTGCCGGGTTCGTGCGAAGTGGGCCCTGCTGGCGGGCGCGGTGATTGCGCTGGTGTTTGGCCTGTGGCTGAAGGTCTGCATAATCGCCCAGGTCGGCGTGGCTAACTGTTCGGCGCTGTATGGCTCCTTCGCCTTCTTGCCGATCGTTCTCGCGTGGCTCTACATATCGTGGCAGATAATACTTGCGGGTTCAGTTCTCTCATGCCAGCTGCAGTCCATATTCTCCTCCTCGGAAGCCTGATGTTCGGACAGCCAAGGACGTTCCCCGATCTCGCCATGGAATGCGGCGAGCTCGCCGGCGCCAAGGCGGATCCGATCGGGATGCCGCGCGCCTCGGCGTACCTGAGGAGCGGACGGGACGGCTATGCGATCGAGGACAGGTATGACATATTTGACCTGTGGCACGCGGATGCCTTTCGCGCGTCATGGAGGGATGCGGACGGCAGCCGATTCATGATATGCCGCATCCCGAGGAAGCTGCCCGGCGGATCGGCCTCAGACGAGCTGACGCGGAAGGACTTCCGCGCAAGGTATTCTGGTGAAGCCATGGGGCCGGACGACATGACCGCGCTGGACGAGGCGGTGTATTTCCTCGCCCCGGAAGAGACGGTCGCAAGGTTCAGGCCGCGCCGGTCGCAGCGGCATAATCTCGCCGCGCTTTGGCAGTACGAGACAACGAACGGCAATGCGCTCGTCTATGCGTTCAGGCCGAAGACGCCACGAGATGTCCATGCGGACTGGTACATGGCCGCCCTTGTCTCGGAAGACCCCGAAGCGTCCGAAAGAATGGACGAATGGATTGATGGCGTACGGTGGTCGGGAGCGGGTGCCGCCAACGGGAAAGGCGCCACCGGAAACTCCGAACTGGATTTGCTTGCGGACGACTATCGGCGCAATGTGGTCAACTACGGCGATTGGCATTTCACGTGTTCGTCAAACGTAGTTGTGGTGGACAACCTTTCCATTTCCGACAGGCCGCAGTTCATCGCCGCCTTGACGAACGGCCTCCTGAAGATGCAGGCCGCATATCGCGAGGTGTTGCCTTCTCCGCTCATTGACGATTCGCATATTGCGGCCATGCGCATTTTCGATTCGCGCACCGAGTACCTCGATTACGTGGGATGGGAGATGCAGTGGTCGGCCGCGTTGTGGAGTCCGCAGCACAGGGAACTCGTCTTGTACTGTCCGCCAAGCGGATCGGCGGCATTGCTGCGCACCGTGTGGCACGAGGCTCTGCACCAGCACCTCGGCTATGCGTGCGCAATGCTCCAGCCCCCGCCATGGTTCAACGAGGGGCACGCCGCGATGTTCGAGAACTCGCATTTCGGCTCTGGCGGGGAAGTGGTGTTCGACCTCGACAGCGAGGCTGTGCGTACGATAAAGGGGAACATAGAGGAGATGTCCGAGGCCCTGCGTTCCATCTTCGCCATGGACTACGAGGGGTTCTATGCCGGGACGGACGAGGAACGCGCCCTCAAATACAGGCTGGCGTGGTCGCTCGCGTATTTTCTCCAGGTAGGTGCGCCGGAGGTTCGCTTCCAGCCGTTCAGGAACGTCCGCACAAGTCTCATGAAGGCGCTCGTCCGAACCCGGCGGATGGACGATGCCACGCGGGAAGCCATAGGCGGCGATATGGAGGATAGGCTCGTGGGCGAGTGGATTGAGTTTTGGAAACGCCAGTAGGCAAGGTAAAAGCAGGGAAAGGAAAGAAAGCAACATGTCAAAAACAGGTTTCTCGCGTCGTGATTTTCTGCGCTCCGCAGTGGCGGCGTCGCCGCTCCTGGCAGGAGGATGCTTCAGCATAGGATATCCAAAGGCACGCCGTCCCTTGCCTTCCGAACGGATAAACCTTGCGGTCATAGGCTGCGGGAGCATGGGTTGGGCCAATACGCAGCAATTCCTTCAGGACACGAGGGTGCAGGTGACGCTCGTGTGCGATCCGGTATTCGGACCTGCAGAAGACCATCCGTTCAGCGGGACGGGACGCGACGTGTTTCGCGGTCGCGTGGACAGGCACTACGGTGCGAAGGGATGCCGCATGACGTCCGACTGGCGCGAGGTCGCGGCAGACCCCACCATCGACGCGGTGCTGATCGCCACCCCGGACTATTGGCACGCCATCATGGCGATAGGGTGCATGAAGTCCGGGAAGCACGTCTATTGCCAGAAGCCACTGTCTCTTGGGATTAACGAAGGCCGGGAGATGGTTCGCGTCGCGAAGGAGTCCGGAGTGACTTTCCAGGTGGGGAACCAGGGGCGGTCGTCGTCCGTCAAGCGCATTGCGGCTGAAATCGTCAGGAACGGTCTCATCGGCGAGCTTAAGGAAGTGACGGTTGCGATACCGGGCGCGACCATGGACAGCATGTGGTATGGCGATTCGAGCAAGCTTGCGCCCAAAAGGTTCCCTTCGTGCTACACGAAGGCGGACTGGGACCTGTGGCTTGGCCCTACGCAGCACTGGGAGAATGATGCGTTCATCCCTGCCATCCACTCGCCAAGGATATGGCGTCTCTGCAACCGTACCGGCAACGGCCTCATTCCGGACTTCGGCGCTCATGAGATCGATACGGTGCAATGGGCGCTCGACACCGAGCGGACGGGTCCGGTGGCGATAGAGAACTTCAAGGCCGGAACGTTCAACCCCGACCGTCTGCATTTCTCGTGGGCGCTTGAGTTCGAGTTCGACGTGGTCTATGCCTCCGGCTTGCGTGTGCACGTGCTGAGTACGCGCAATGGGTATCCTCGCGGAATATGGTTCCGAGGCGAAAAGGGCACGGTGAACGACGCCCTCTACAGCGGTTTGCCCATAAAGCTCGGTCTTCCGCCGCATCTCAAGAAATGGCGCGAGAAGAAGGATCTCAAGGATACGGACATCAGGCTTTACGCGCCGAAGGGCGGACATTCCCACGAGATGGACTTCATCGACGGCATCTTCGAGAACCGTCCCATCGCGACAGATTGCGAGATCGGGCACCGCACAACCTCCATCTGCCTGCTGGCGAACATATGCGAACGGCTTGGCCGCAGCGGACTTAGGTGGGATCCGGCGGCGGAAAGGGTCGTCGGCGACGCGGAGGCCAATGCCCTGCTGGACGTCCCGCACCTGAACGGATGGACGATTTGACCGTTGCGGCGCAACGGCATTGCCGTTTTGGGGTATAATACGAGCCTTATTTCAACAGGAGCGAACATGAGAGAAGTCAAGAAGAGCGAACCGATGAACGTCACGCGCAAGATAATATCCGCGCATCTGGTGGAGGGCGATCCCAGGATGGATCCGGAGCTTGGGATCCGCATAGACCAGACCCTTACGCAGGACGCGACCGGCACGATGGCGTATCTCCAGTTCGAGTCCATGGATGTCCCTCATGTGCGCAATGAGCTTGCCGTCTCCTACGTTGACCACAACACTGTCCAGATCGGCTTCGAGAACGCCGACGACCACGACTTCCTCCAGTCCGTCGCGAAGAGGTACGGGATCGTTTACTCCAAGGCCGGGAATGGCATATGCCACCAGCTGCACCTTGAGCGGTTCGGCAAGCCGGGCAAGACGCTTCTCGGCAGCGATTCCCACACGCCGACGGGCGGCGGCATCGGAATGGTGGCGATTGGCGCGGGCGGCATCGATATCGCCGTGGCGATGGCCGGCGGCGCGTTCCACATACCCACGCCAAAGGTGCGCGGCATCAGGCTCACGGGGCGTCTTCCGAAGGGCACGAGCGCGAAGGATGTGATACTCAAGGTGCTTGAGCGCTTCGGCACCAAGGGCAACGTCGGCTGGATATTCGAGTACTTCGGCCCCGGCGTGAAGACGCTCGACGTGCCGAGCCGCGCGACCATAACGAACATGGGAGCGGAGCTTGGCGTGACGACGAGCGTGTTCCCGAGCGATGCGGTCACGAAGCAGTTCCTCGAGGCGCAGGGACGCGCAGGCGACTGGGTGGAGCTTGTCGCCGACAGGGGCGCGAAGTACGATGACGTGTACGAGATAGACCTTTCCAAGATTGAGCCGCTGATGGCCGCTCCGCATTCGCCCGGCAACATCGTGCCCGTGCGCAAGCTTGCCGGGACGAAGGTCAACCAGATCATGATCGGCTCCTGCACAAACAGCTCGTACCGCGACATCAGGACGGTCGCCCTCATGCTGAAGGGCAGGCACGTGGCCGATGACGTGGAGGTGGGTATCGCGTGCGGATCCCGTCAGGTCGTCTCTATGCTCGCCGAGGACGGTTCGCTCGCCACGCTCGTGAAGGCCGGGTGCCGCATCCTCGAGAATGCGTGCGGATTCTGCATCGGTGCGCACATGAGCCCGCGCACGGGGGCGATATCGCTCCGCACGAACAACCGCAACTTCGAGGGACGCAGCGGAACGAAGTCCGCGCAGGTGTATCTCGTGTCGCCGGAGACGGCGGCGGCGAGCGCGCTCGCCGGCAAGATCGCCGATCCGCGCAAGAACACGGTCAGGGCGGTCCCGGCGCCGGCCAGGTTCCCGATCGACGACTCGATGTTCCTGTATCGCGATACGGCCCGCAGGGGCGTGCGCGGCGCGAAGATCGTGCGCGGCCCGAACATTGCGCAGGTGCCGAAGGGCGAGCCGCTCCCCGCGTCGTTCAGCGGCGTGTGCGCGATAAAGGTCGGCGACAAGATCACCACCGACCACATCATGCCCGCCGGCGCGAGGCTTAAGTTCCGCTCGAACATACCAGAGTACGCGAAGTTCGTGTTCGAGCCGTGCGACAGTTCGTTCCATGACCGCTGCCTGGAGAACAGGAAGGCGGGCCTTGCGAACGTCATTGTCGCCGGCGAAAGCTACGGGCAGGGGTCGAGCCGTGAGCATGCGGCGCTTTGCCCGATGTATCTTGGCGTAAAGGCCGTGCTTGCCAAATCGATAGAGCGGATACACCGCGCCAACCTCATCAACTTCGGCATAGTGCCGCTCATATTCGACAATCCGAAGGACTACGATGCGATCGCATCCGGCGAACGGATGGAGTTCACCGACATCAGGGCGGCGATCAATGGCGACGGCAAGGTCGCGATCCGTGCCGGCGGCAGGACCGTCTCGGCGACGGCCGCGCTTTCCGGCCGCGAGAAGGAACTTGTCCTCGCCGGCGGACTGCTCGCGTCGCTAAAGTGACGGTGCAACCCGACCACCGGGCCTCCATCCGGCATTCTTGTCTGTCCCCTGCCGGCGCTTAAGCCATATAAGGCCAATGCCTACAAAGACGGATGGGATCGATCATACGGGAACGGGCCGCATTGCGCGCGTTCGCATGCGTCCGATGTTCCTGCCCCCGGCCCCTGACAGTGGCGGGAAGGGAATGCCTCTTTGCGCATGTCACGGAAGAATATGGTATAATGGCAGGCACAAATCGAGGTGAATCAGGAAGCAACAAGGAGCGGATATAGCGGTGGGTGCGTGGGTTCTAAAAGACGCGACAAGTTCGTGGGAAACGGTCTTCGACCGTGCGTGGGCGGGCGAACCTCAATTCGTCTCGCGCGATGGGGTGCAGACCGTTGTTGTCATTTCGCTCCGTTCCTATCAGGCGGCAAAGCCGAAGAAGCGGCGGACGATCATCAAGAATCCCAAACTGGCGTTCTCCATAAGCGATGCCGACCTGTTCTCTGACGATTCCGCCATTTGGGAGGCGTGCAATGGCAAGGGCCCTCTTGCTTGATACATGTGCGCTGCTTTGGCTGGGAAATACGCCCGAACGTTTTTCCGCTCAGGCGATTGAGGCGATTGAATCCGCGCCTTTCCTGTATGCTTCGCCTATTTCACTGTGGGAAGTGGCATTGAAGAACCAGATGGGCAAGTTGATGCTTGCAATGTCGCCCGAAGAATGGTTCTCGACATTGAAGTCCGAGTATGGAATTTCCATTTTGCAAATGAATGAAGCCATTGCGCTGAGGGCGGCAACATTGCCTTTACTGCATCGCGACCCGGCAGATCGGTTCATTATTGCAACAGCTATGTTGAGGGGGCTGACAATCGTTACGGCCGATCGTCGTTATGCAGACTACGGCGTACAGACCATCGTCTGATTTCGGCTATGCAGGATGCCGAGAAAGGCAAGACCCCCTTGATGCAACAACCCTCTGTGAACTATAATCCAGAAGTCCGCCTGCTCAAAACGGTGTCTGTTTTCGCGGGACAAGCTTCCGATGACGGCATGATAGATTCCCGAAAGGAGAACTTCATGGAGTGTCAGACAGTTGAAGAGACCACTGCGCGATGGGGCGTCACGGCAAGGCAGGTTCGCGCCCTACGGACATACCGTTAATTCTTGATAGGCGCGCGGCGACACCCCGTAACGTTCAAGGAAGAGATGCGAGAGCCGGTTGGCGGAATTGAACCCGCAGCGCATGGCCACATTGCCCAGTCTCTGATGCGAGCCTTTCAACAGGCGGCGCGCCTCGGCGAGCCTGAGCTGCAGGATCTTCTCCTTGACGCTGGTGTGCTCGTATTGGCGGAACCGGAGCGCGAGCAGGGATTGGGAGGTTCCGCAGTGGTTGGCGACGTCGGCGACCGAGATCCTCTTGAAGGCGTTCTGCCGGATGTAGGTGTTGGCACGTTCGATCAAGGTGGTGACGGGGGAAGCGAATGACGTTGAGCCGCGCTCGACCACTTTCAATGGCCGCGTACGCAGGATTTTTGGACGGCGTTCGTTTTTGCGGCTGCGCATCAGGTGATCCAGCGCAAGGGCGGTTTCGTATCCTTGTCGCTCGGTGTTGCGGTCAATGCTGGAAAGGGCGGGCTCGATGGAATCGCAGACGAGGAAGCTGTTGTCGACGCTGAGGATCGACAGCTCCGAAGGGATTTTCACGTGTGCGGCGTCTGCGGCCTCGTACACCTGGTTGGCGAGATAGTCGCCGGCCAGGAACAGGGCGGCTGGCCGTGGCAGTTCCGCGAGTGCCTTGGCGAGCGGCTCCTTGAGTTCGTGGACTGCCTGCCCAAGGCGTTTGAGGGCTTTGGCATAGCCTCGTAGGCGGGTGTGAGACCAGCGCGATGGTGCGGAGCCGCCAAAGAAGGCAAAGGAACGGCGGCTGCCGAGCCGGAAGAGATGCTCCGCCGCGAGTTTCCCGATGGCTTCGCCGTCCGTTTCCGAGAAGACGACTTTCTCGCGTCGGCGAAAGAGCGCGTCGTCGCCATTGCCGATCATGGCGAGCGGAATCCGGGATGCGAGCAGGGCCTGGGTCAGGTCGTCGCCGAGGGGATGGTTGATGAGGATGCCGTCAACGCCTTCCCGTGGCGCGTTCGCGATGTCCTTTTCGGTCAAATCCATCGGCGGCAGAAAAAGCTTGGTGTTCCAGCCGCGCCGCTGGCGCAGAAACCGAAACACGCCGTTCAGCACGGCGACGCTGTCGGGATTGATCAGATGAAAGGAGATGAAAACCTTCTTTTTCCTTGACATATGGCCATCATAATAGCATAATTCGCGTTCCTTGTGTGATTGAAAATGACATGAATCTGTTGTCTAAAACAACATGTGCGTTTTACTATAATACGCACATCATTCACCAAAGAAAGCAACCCCATGAAAATACGAAACCTGTGTCTGGCTTTGACGTTGGCTCCGCTGGCGGCTGTCGCTTCGCTGGCAGACGCGCATCTGTCGGACTTCCCGCGCCTGTCGGGCGAGACGGATGATGCACCGCGCTTTCGCCGCGCGATCGATGCGGCGGCAAACGGCATCCTGGAGGTGCCGAAGGGCGAATATGAAATTGCCTCGCCGCTCGTCATTACAAACCGCTGTTCGCTCGATATGCATCCCGCCGCGCATCTTGTCGCGACAAAGGAGATGGACTTTCTCCTCACGTGGGCGGCGGCTGGCGATTACGTTTCGTTGACGCTCTTCGAGCCCGACGGACGCATCTACGACAACCTTGGTCTCTTCATTCGTGGCGGAGATCTCGACGGCAACGGCCTCGCGAGTTGTCTGCGTCTCAGCAATGCGCACCACTTCACGCTGGCGAACATCACGCTCCACAACGGCAAGCGTGTCGGACTGGAGGTCTCACGTAAAAATGGCGGATACCTTTATGAGCTGGTGGCCAACAACGTCTACGCCAAATGCACGATGAAGGGCCTCGCTGGAAACGTCGGCATCGACATTTCCGTCTCGGACTGCCATCTGACGGACGTCTTCGTCATCGACTACACGGTCGGCATGCGCATTGGTGGCTCATCGAACCGCCTGACGCGCTGCCACGTCTGGGGTGGCACGGTGGCGCCGAAGGGCCTTGGCATGCGAGACTGGTCGACGGCCTATGGTGAAAGCAAGCGCCGTCCGTGGACGCCGGAGGTCGAGCGCGAGATGCTGGCGAAGGGACTGCCTGAGATGCTTGCGGGTTCGATCTCCTTCGACATTCAGGGATGGGGGCACACGCTTGACGGATGCTATGCGGACACGGCAGAGATCGGATTTCGCATTGGCGGCGGAAATGCCGTCCTCTCGTGCTGCGGATTCTACAACAACCCGCGCATGGGGCTTCGGAAGTCGACGGCGATTGTCCATCAGGTCGGACAGCTGATCGTCGATTCCTGTAGCTTTGACGGTGGCGCGGGCTGTGAGCGGCTCTACGAGGCGGTCGACGGCACGGCACTCCTTTGGCGGGCGAACCACGCATCGGGCGGGCGTGACATGAAAGGCGAAGCCCGAAAGTTATCTGAGACCTGCCGCTCGGCTCCCTGATGCTGGCTTTGACAGGAAATGCGTATACTACACAACAACACTCGAAGAAAGGAACTGTTCCATGGACAACAGAAGAGTGCTTGAAGGAAAGAGTCACGTCATCCTCGCGGCGAAGTGTGTCACTGTCGCCGCCCTTTTGTCTGCCGTGAACGCCATGGCCACGGACTATACGTGGACTGGTGGCGGGGATGGGTTGACATGGACTGACACCATGAACTGGGAAGGCGGCAACGTATTCGTGTCGTCCACGGGCAATCGGCTCATCTTCCAGAATCCGGTGGCGGACGCGGTGATTTCGATTCCGGGGAACCTGTCCGTCAACAGCATCAAGTTCGCGTCAGGCTGCCGCGCGATGACGCTTGCGGGTGCGTCGGACGCACGGATCACCAACATCTACAAGGGCGGTTCGCTGACCGACGAGACCATGGACGCCAATGCTTCGATTTTCGTGGAGACCACCGAGCCGATCAGGATGGACGTGATCCAGATGATGGCAGGCGAGCGCGCGGTCGGCCTCGCCCAAGGGGCGCATCTGGAGATTCTCAAGCCCATCGTCGATAATGCGGACAAGAAAGGCCGGGTTTCTTTCCGCACGTTGGGCGAGTCGAAGAACTCCTATCTCAAGATTGACTACGATCCGGCGTCGGCCGATTTTGCGCTCGACCCGGTGGAGGGCTCGTTCCTTTTCAGGTTCGTCGGCGGCACGAACGAGCTTTCCGCCGCGCTCGCCGCCACGACGCAGGAGACGCCGAAACCGATCGTCTGCAAAAACATCGGCCTGCTGAAGCTGAACGCCGGCGCCTATCCCCGGGAATTTACGCTAGACGGGACGGATTGCACGCTGAGGGCCGAAGGGTCGGTGGCCTTGGGCAGAGTCTCGCAGACCAAGTCCGGCGGCGACTATACGTTCGATCTTGCCGAGAATGTGCGGGTGGACTTCATGGGGGCGGTTGTCCTGTATGGCGTAAGCCTTGCCCATCGTGTTCCGGTCTCTTCGTCGATTCATTATCATGGGCGGGTGAAGTGCGCTCAATTCTATGATGGCTACTCCGAGCCGGAAGCCGGGCATCGCGGCGGCTTCATCCACCTCCATGCGCCGGTCGAGTCCTCAATCTTCTATCTGCGCGGCTACAACATCGTCTGCGAGGCGGCGAATGTGCTGCCGAGCGGCATTGACATCCGCTGGCGCTATGAAGGCCAGTCAAACTGCGGCATCGTGGACATGAACGGCTTCGACCAGACGGTGACGCACCTCAATGCGATCGGCAGCTTCAATGGCCTTGACCGGAACCTCATCAAGTCCGACAGGCCTTGTACGCTGACGGTCAACGACACGTTCGGCGGGGCGAATCCGGAGAATGCCCGCATCGCGGTGCAGGGGGCGATCACCCTTGTCCACGGCGGCACCGAGACGCAGGAGTTCAACAGCCGCGACATCGAGACCACCGGCGACATCATCATCAATTCCGGCAAGATCAGGCTGTCGGGCACGGCGGCGATTCGCGGCGTGAAGAAAATCGTGATCGGGGCGGATGGCGAGCTTGTGCTGGCCGGCATCTCGGCGTCGCCGATTCCGTCAGATGCGGTGCTGTATCTCAGCAGCGCCGGCGGCGGCATTGACGCGACCGGGTACCAGGGAACGGCGCTGACGATCTCGAACCGCGTGTGCGTGGACGGCATATTCGTCGCGAACGGCAGCTACACGTCGGCGAACGCCGGCTGGCTCACGGGCGACAAGATCACGGTGAACGCCGACGGCTTTTCGGCCTGGCGCACGGCGGTGGATGGGAATTGGGAGGATGCGGACAAGTGGTCGAAGCCGCCGAGAGCCGTCGAAACGGCGTTTGTCGACGCCATTGGCGGCAGCTACACGGTTTCCGTCACGGCGGACAATGCGGCGATGGGGCCGCTCGCGATCGGCAATGCCGGTGAGGGAACGGCGACGCTGGCGGTGGGCGCGGCGGTCTCGTGGATGGACGGCGCGACGGTCAGGATCGGGGCGGGCGGGCGCATCGTCGTCGGTTCCGGCGGCGTGCTGTCCTACAACAGCCGCGAACATGGCGGCGACAACCTGCTGCTGGCGTCGGGTGGTCGCCTTGAACTGAAAGACGAGGCCCAAGTGACGCTGATGACGCAGAAGAGCGAGGCTTCGCCCATCCGCCAGCAGGGTGGCGATCTCGTCGTCGGAGGCGACGCCAAGCTGACGATGGCGGGCGGCCGGACGCGCGGCTTCGGCTCCGGCAAGACCGTTCTCAAGGATTCGGCGCTTTTAGAGACCATGACGGGCGCAGATGCCGCCGGCAAGCCCTTGCCCGATTTCCGTCTCTACACCTGCAGCACGCTGTCGGGCGTGACGAATCACCTGGTGATTCAGGGCCATGCGCGGCTTCATCCGAAGGACGACAGTTCGCTCAATCTTGACCAGGTTGTCTTCGGCTATCCGAATGGCGGCATCGGCGGCCTTTCCCGCCTGGACTACAACAGCGACGCGCGTAGCTTCTTCGGCCACCAGATCGAACTGGGCGCCACGTGGGGCTTTGCGGAGATGAACGTGACGGCGGGAACGGTGGCGATCGGCGCGTATGGCCTCGGCGTCGGCGGCTTCCATTACAGCGGACGCGGCGCGACGCACGCGGACGTCGTGGGCGTGCTGAACGTCTCCGGCGGGGTGGTCGAGGTGAATGCCTCGGCATTCGGCGCGGCCCGAAACCGGGTGCGCGGGCTGCTGCTGGGCGAGGGGTGGTATGACAGGAAGACGGCCGACTCCGGCAATCTTTTCACCGGCCATGTCAATCTTTCGGGGGGCGCAATCACCAATCTCTGCGGCGCGGTGATTCTCGGAGCAGGTGCGGCGAAAGGCGTGTGGTCGCAGACCGGCGGCGAATTTGCGAACACCTCGGACAAGGCGGATGGGCCGATGATCCTCGGCTGGCTGGGCGGCGAGGGCGCGTTCATTCTCTCCAATGGCACGGTGAAGGTGGCCAACGCCGACATCGCCACCTACGTGGGGGGCGCCGAGACGAATCTGACGCCGTGGGTCCTGGAGGCCGAGGCTCCGTCAAGCCAAGCTGCGGCGACCGGGCTGCTCTCGCTGCAGGGCGGCGTCTTCACCACGGCCGGCGACGTAGTGGTGGGACAGGACGGCAACGGAACGATCGAGGTGGGCGAGAAGGGCGCGCTTTTCTCTCGGACGCTGGATCTGCGGACGTCTGCGGCAGAAGATGGCCGGCCGGCGCATTCGGCGACGCTCAGATTCAAGGCAGGCTCTGCGGCCTGCGGGCGAATCACGCTTTCGGGTGCGCTGAAATCTGTGAGCGGCGCCATGCTGGAATTCGATCTCACCGACTGGGACAGGCATTCCCGGCTCAAGTTCCTCAAATGCAACGGACTGGAGGGCAGCCCGGTCGACTGGGGCAACATCGTCATCATCGGCGTCGAGAAGTCCGACTTCTGCAGCGCGGGAGGTTCGCGCTATGTGTTCCGCCAGAACGCGAGAGGCATTTCAATTGGGAAGAAGACCGGCGGCATGGTTTTGGTCAGGTGACATGAGGGCGAAGATATGAGGTCGAACGTGTTCTGGACGATCGCGGCAATCGCGTGTGGCGTGAGGGCGGAGGTGTTTCCCGTTTCGCCGGAGGAGGGCGTTCCCGGCGTTGTCCGCGCGGTGGCGGCGGCGAACGCGGCCGGTGGCGGGGAAGTGCGCCTGGCGAACGGCATCTACCGTCTGGAGGCGACGCTTGCGCTCACGGCGACGAACGTCACGTTGCGCGCGGCGGAGAAGGGCGGTGTCGTGCTTTCGGGTGCGCGACCGGTGGGTGGCTGGCAGACCGTGCCGGGGAAGCCGTGGCTCAGTGCGCGACTCGGCCGGACGGGCTATTTCCGTTCGCTGATCGTCAACGGCAAGTATGCGCCGCGCGCGGAGTTCCCGGGCGGCGGCGCGATGCTGCAGAACACGAACGTGTGGAACGTGCGATGGCTTTCGTCGATCGGCAATGGCTGGGAACGCCCGCCGACCCGCGAGGAGTCGTCCACGGTGTTCGTGAAAAATGGCGATCTCCCGGAGGGGTTCGATCCCTCGTCTGCCGACATCCGCGTCTATCACGAATGGGACAATTCGCTGGTGCGCGCGGACAAGTGGATCCCTGAACGGTTGCGGCTTGAGCTGAAGGATCCCTGCCGGTTTCCGCCGGGTTCCTTCAATCGGCACGGATACATCGTCTACAACACGAAAGAGGGCATGCTCGGACCGGGCAACTGGTACTTCGACACGGCGGAAGGCATCCTCTACTATTGGCCGAAGGCCGGCGAGACGGCCGACAGCCTCAAGGTCGAGGTGCCGCGTCTTGTGAGGCTGCTGGAGTTCAAGGGGTGCGAAGGCGTGGCGTTCGAAGGAATCGTCTTCGAGAATGCCATGCCGCCGATGGAACGGTCGACGTTCAGCGGCGTGGGCATCTCCGCTGCGGTGACGGGAAATCGGCCGGTGGACTGCTCGTTCAGGGACTGCACGTTTCGCAATTGCGGCGGCATTTCGCTGCGCATAGCGAACGGACGAAGGCTTCGGCTGGATGGCAACACCTTCGAGCGGAGCGGCTCCTGCGCAATTCAGGCCGATGGCCGGGAACTTTTCGTGTCCGGGAACCGCATTCTCTCTTCCGGCCGCGTGTTTACGTCCGCCTGCGCCTGCAACATCAGCGGACGAGGCGTAAGGTTCTGCCTCAATGAAATTGACGGGACCCCGTATTGCGGCGTAGTGTTCAACGGCGAGGACAACCTCTTTGAGTCGAATGTCGTGCGAAACGTGATGCAGTCGCTCAATGACGGTGCGGCGTTCTACGGCATGGGCATGAAGACGGTCTTTCGGGGGAATCGCGTCTCTGACAACCAGCCTGACGTGAGGGGGCGGCACGCCTTCTACTTCGACGAGGGCGGCAGGGACGGACTGGTCGTCGACAATTGCGTGGAAGGCGGGTTCCGCTCTCCGGTGCACAACCATTTCACATACAACATCGTCGTCTCGAACAACGTGTTCAAGACGCCCGGCAAGCAGGGCGTCTCGTTTGCCGGTTCGCGCTGGGGGACATGCGTCGACAACCGTTTTGAATGCGGAGGCGGATTCGATCAGATGCCGAGCGTACACGAAGTCACGAACTGGTCGGGGAACGTCTTCCTCGAGAACGGGGTGGAGAGGCGGATGGAACTTGCCCGAAAGCCGTCAAAACGGCAGGTGAATCCTGTGCCTGTGCCATACACGCCGCTGCCGCCGAAGGTCGATGGCTGGGTGGATCGCGCCAACTGGCCGGGGACGTGGACCTACGCCCAGTCGGATGCGGAGGGCTTCTCCCTGCACGGCACGCCGCGCATGTTCCGGGCCTGTCATGATGGCACTAACCTGTATCTGGCGGCACGAGCGCCGCACTACCGCTGGGAGCAGCCGGCGACGAATGCCGCATCCAACGTGGACTGGGTGCGCTTCCGCTTTGCGAACCGCGAGGTGGAAGTCCGTGCGGACGGGACGGTGACAGACAGCGGGACGGCAACGACTCGGTCGCTGCGGCACTGCGCCGGCGTCGAGAAGACGCAGAAGAAGGGCATGGGCTGGTACATGACGTATCAGGTGGCGTTGCCGCTCGCGGAGCTGGGCGTGGCGGCCGGCGGGCCGGATTCCATTGCATTCGATTTCGCGATTCACGATGCGCTCACCGGCGAGACGCGCCACCATAATCCAACGGACAAGAACGCGACGCCTTCGGTGTTTCGGGTGAAGTTCCCTGAGAACCTGTTCACGAAACCGTCCCGCGACGGCGAGGCGTTCAAACGGCTCGCGGAAACGCTTCTGGCACAGCGCAGGCCGTAGGGCGCACTGTGAAAAAAGTGTATAATATGCGCCTGGCAAACAGAGAAAGGAAAGAATCCATGGCAACGGGAAAAGCACTCTACAAAATCAGATGTCTACTGGCGGCTGCGGTTTGCGCGGCGGTGTTTGGACATGTTTGCGCCGTGACGCCGTTTCCGAAGGTGTCGAGTCCGCGCGCTCTCACCACGGGACCTCACGAGCATTTCATCGCGAACTATTTCGGGCTGGACGCCTGGAGCCCGAACCAGCGTTACATGGTCGCACTGGAGACAGATCTGAACGGACGGCTTCCGGAGGCCGGCGAACGCTGCACGCTGGGGGTCATCGACCTGGAGGACGCCAATCGCTTCATCCCCGTGACCACGACCGCGTGCTGGAATTTCCAGGAGGCGGCGATGGCGTTCTGGATCGACGACGACACCATCCTGTTCAATGACGTGCGCGAGGGCAGGTTCCGCACCGTCGTCATGAACTGGCGCACGAAACAGGAGCTTCGCGTGTTGCCGATGCCGGTCTCCGCAGTCTCGGAAGACCGAACCTGGGCGGTGTGCATCAACTACGCCAGGCTTTCGCTCACGCGCCCCGACTACGGCTATGCCGGGCCGGGCCAGGATCCGCTGGAAGACGTTGAGTGGCCGGAAAACGACGGCCTCTGGACGATGGACTTGAAGACGGGGGCTGTGAAGCTCGTCCTTTCGGTGGCCGAGGGGCGTTCTCTGATGGTCCCCACGAAACCCGTCCCGGGCAAGCCGGGGCATCCGCTGGCCTACTACTGCCACACGGTAATCTCTAAAGATGGCGCAAAGATATTCTTCCTGGCCCGTTCCGTCAACTGGTTCGACAGGCGGACGCACAAGACCTCCATCTGGGAGACCACGGCGTTCACGGTCAACCGCGACGGCACCGGGCTTCGCCGCTGCTTCAAGGATGGCTGGGCGGGGTCGCACTTCAACTGGGCGCCGGACGGCTCGCACCGGATGATCGTCACCGCCAAGTGGAACGCTCACCTGACGGGCGAACACTGGTCTAAGAACATGAACTGGCAGCCGGTGGAGTTCACCGTCGGCGAGGAGGAGAAGGTTCGGCACATCGGCATGGGATTCGCCGACAAGGACTGGCACTGCGCCTATTCGCCCGATGGCAAGTTCATGAGCGGCGAGACCTACTGGGACTGGGAACACGGCCGTTTCGAGCGTCCGTGGGTGCTGATTCGGCTGGAAGACGACGCGATCATGCCGATTCGCGAATTCTTCGTGCCGGAGAAGTACCGCGGCACCCATTGGCGATGCGACCTTCATGCGCGCTGGCGGAAAGACGGCAGGCAGCTCGCCTTCAATTCGGTGCACGAAGGCTCGCGGCAGATCTACGTGATGGATGTCACGCCGGCGACGGAGGCGTCGGCGCCTTCCGTCGCCGGCCGGATGCCGCTGGAGGGACTGTGGGATTTCCGGCTTGAAAGGGGCAAGACGCTGGAGGAGCTGTCGCTGCCTGCCTTCAGCCCCGTCGAGAAGATGGTCGTACCCGGCTGCTGGGACGCGCTCTCCCACCATTGGAACGAGCGCGGCACGGGGCTTTACCGCCGGACCTTCAAGCTGGAGGGGGATGTGCCGGCGGCGTATCTTGTGATCGATGGCATGTGCCTGAGGGCCAAGGCGTTTCTCGACGGCCGGGAGCTCGGCACGCGCGTAACGCCCTGGATGCGGATCGAGTTCGCCACGGGTGTGCTCGCGGCGGGGACGCACGAACTGACGCTGGCGATCGACTCCACTGTGGACGAGCCTCGGCGGACAAGGCTTTTCAGGAATGCGTACGACTTCTATCCGAATGGCGGCATCCATCACGGGGTGTGGCTGGAGACGCTCGCGTCTCCAGACGCGATTCGCAGGGCGGTGGTGAGGACGCGGGACTATCGCACGGGCGAGATAGAGCTTCAGCTTGTCGTGGCCGGAGGGGCGATGGCCGCAGACGGCGAATATCCTGTCGCGTTCGATGGCGCGGCCGCGCGGATGGTCGGTTTCCGAAATGGCTGCGCACGGGTGAAGGTTCCGGAATACAGGCTGTGGTCGCCGGAGGAGCCGAATCTCCATCGGGTCGAGGTGGCGGGCGTGGGCGTGCGCTTCGGAATCCGGCAGGTGGGAACGGCGAATCGGCGCATAACGCTGAATGGCAAGCCAATCTATCTGAAAGGCGTCTGCCGGCATGAGATGCATTATGAATTCGGCTCCACCACGCCGAAGCAGCTGATGTACGAAGACCTGATGAACCTCAAGGATCTCGGCGGCAATTTCGTGCGGGGAGTGCACTATCCCCAATGCGAGGCGTTTCTGGATCTCTGCGACGAACTCGGATTTCTCGTCTGGGAGGAATCGCTTGGCTGGGGGAACGACGCGAAACAGATGGGCGATCCTGAGTTTGTGCGCCTGCAGGAGCAGATCACGCGGCAGACGGTGCGGGAGTCGATCAACCATCCCTCGATCATCATCTCCGGGTTTCTCAATGAGCCGCATTCCGGCACGAAGGAGGCCCTTGCCCTGGTGAACCGCCTGGTGGATGTGGTGAAGGCGGAGGATTCCGGCCACCTCGTCACCTTTGCGTGCAACCGCACCGAGACGGACATCTCGCATGTCAAGACCGACATCATCGCCTACAACACCTATCCCTGCTGGTACAACGACGAGATGTCCGAAGGGACTCCCGAGGAGATGCGGGCAAACATTCGGCGTTGCCACGACCGCATCACGAAGTATTTCCGAGACCGCTATCGGGATGACCGGCCGATCGTCGTCAGCGAAATTGGCGTCAAGGCCGATTACGGCGTGCGCGATCCAAGGGGACGGGCCCAGTATACGGAGGATGGCCAGGCCGAGTACACGCGCATCATGCTTGAGGAGATGATGGCCAATCGGGACATCGCGGGTTTTTCGATCTGGCAGTTCACCGACTGCAAGACCTATACGCGCACGAGGGGCATGCGCAATCGCTCCTATGGGGTCAACACCGGCGGGCTCTATGATCTTTACCGCCGCCCGAAGATGGCGGTTGAGGAAGTGAGGAAGGCGTTTGCCACAGGACAGGACTTGGCTTCCCCCCGTGACCGGGAGGCTGCCCGCGATAGGCGCTCGGCGGAACGTTGAAGCAGGCCTTGAAAGTGCGCATGAGGTAGGACGGCAAGCCCGTCCTCGGGATCCTGCGCGGCGGACGCGACAAGCGCGTCCCTCCCGGATGGAGCGGACGCCCGCCGCGCCGCCAACGCTTCCGAGGATCTTCAGCGCCGCATTATAGTGTAAAAAAAAAACCAATAATCGTTTGTTATTGCCAGTTTGGTTTGACATCGAATGCTGGTTTTGATACATTGCAAAGCAGTGGGTGAAGGCATGCCGCTGGACCCCTCTCTGACACTGAAAAGGAGTTTCATCATGTTGCCAATGAGGAAATGCTTTGTTTCGCTGCTTTCGGCTGCATTTGCGCTTGCCGGATATGCGGCGTTTGAAACCGCGACCTACTACGTCGATGCCGCCAGCGGCGACGACGCGAATGACGGCTCGTCCCCGGAGAAGGCCAAGGCCACGATCCAGGCCATGTACAACGCGGCGACGGCGGACGCGACGATCTGGGTTGCGCCGGGCGCATACAGCAATGACGTCGGGCGCGGCGCGGATTCGACGCACTGGTGGGGACGGAGCCGCCTGCACCTTGGCGCGAAAAGCATGCGCATCGTCTCCACGGGCGGCGCGGCCGTTACGCACATCGTCGGCAAGCTCGGCCCGACCGGCGGCTATGGAGCGCCCGCCGCATCTGGTACGTATGACTACGGTTCGGCGACCCGCTGCATCGACGTCGAATGGCTGGAGGGGTGCGAGGAGATCGTCGTCGAGGGCTTCACGCTGCGCGACGGCGCGACGCTGGACGTCAACGCGAAGCCGCGCGGTTCGGGCGGCGCCGTCTTCTGCTGGGATGGCAACCAGTCCTATCCGAAGGCGTTCGCGCTTGTCGATTGCGTGATCTCGAACTGCTACGGGGCGTATTCGTTGGTGACGGGCGGATCGCTTGTCCGCTGCCGCATCGAGGGCAACACGTTCTACAGGAACGCCGGCGGCGACCTGCCGTACTCGTTTGTCCAGTGCAACGTCCTCAACTCGTGCGTCTTCAACAACCGGGCCGTCGACCGCGAGACGCGTTCGCAGGCGGAAGCCGGCAACATCCGCACGTACATGAGCCGTTTCGCCAACGTGACGTTCGCCAACAATCGCCACGCGCACTACTCAAACGCGCCGACATGGTACTACTCCTGCCTGTTCGCGGTGTCGTCCTTCCGCACGGACGACGGCAGCACGGAGGCGAACGGCGGATGCCAGTCGAATGTCGTCGTCGATACGGTCTCGACGCGGTGCGCGCTGGCGCCGACGGCGGGCGACATCCGCATCCGCAAGGGCTCGGTCGCCGAGACGGCCGGGCGCGTGGACGCCTTGGCGGACGAGAGCCTGTTCCCGCTGCCGTCTGGCGTTGACCGCTTCCGGGACATCGACGGAAATGCGATCGCGTCCGGCGCCGCGACGATCTGCGCGGGCGCATCGCAGACGCTCATCACGCCGCCCGGCGGCGCGATCTGCGGCGACAGCGAATACGTCAGCTTCGACGGCATCGACCGTCCGCACCGCACGGCGGCATGGGCCTACCCCGCAGCTTGGCCGACGAGTGTTCAGTTGTGCGCCGTGACGCGAAGCGGCCAGACGTTCCGGCGCTTCGGGCTGTCGGATTGCGGATACCGGGACATCGTCGGCGCAAGCACGAACAGGGTCCGTTCGTCGCGTCTGCCCGTGCGCGGCGACGACGGCGGATGGAACACGGCATGGTTCATCCCGTCGCGCGCGGCGGATGCCGCGCTGACCGTGTCGGCAAGCTATGAGGCCGCGGCGAACGTCCGCGTGTGCGATCCGGGCGCGGACGCCGCGGAGGCCGACGGCTCGTCCGAAAAGCCGTATCGGACGGTTCAGGCGGCGATCGACTCTTTGGGCAATACGGGTCTTGTCCTTTTGCGTCCCGGCATCTATGCGGAAGGGAACGGCATTGTGAACAATCTCATGAAATCGCGTGTCGCGTTCGGCTCGAAGAACGTCACGGTGCGCGGTCTTGACGGTGCGGAGCAGACGGTCATTCAAGGCGAGGCGGATCCAGGCACCGGCACGTACGGCCCGAACGCGATGCTCGTCGCCGCGCTGAACTCGTCCGCGCAGATCCAGGGCGCGACGCTTACGGGCGGCTATTCGGGCGACAGCGACAAGTGGGAGGGCGCCAATGGACGCGGCGCGATCTATTCCTATGGACAGGACTTGGAACTCGTCGACTGCATCATCACCAACAACGTAGGCAAGAACTACGCGCTCGGCACGGCATGGTTCGAGCGTTGCCTCATTCGCGACAACACGGGCGGTGTCGGTCTTGCGATCGAGCCGGCGTTCGTATCGTGCGTCATCGGCGGCAACGCGGTGACTACGCCGTCGCGTCCGTTCCTCGGCGTGTGGAACGCCTACGTCACGAAAATCTTCAGCACGACGTTCGTCGGCGACGGGGCGCGGGCGATCTGGGCGTCGGGCGGCAGTCTCGCCGCCTGTGCCGTCAACAGCGTCATCGACCGAGGCAAAGGGCCTACGGCGTTCGCGAAGGGCGGCGTGACGGGCTGTGTCCTCAATGGCTTCGATTCGTCGGGCGCGGGCTTCGTCGCGGCCGATCCGATGCTGCGCAACGCGGATGCCTTGGATGTGCGGCTATTTGCTCAATCACCGGCGTTGTCGGCGGCGGCGATTCCGGCGGACGGTGAGCTTGGCGAGTCGTGGTGGTACGCCTGTCCGATGGATTTCAACGGCAACCCGTGGCGATTCGACGACGCGGGGTGTCCCGTCGCGGGCGCGGTGCAGGAGACGTTTGCGGGCGGCGTGTATGTCGCGAATGGCGCGGGCTACGAGGTCGTGTCCGGCGGCACGTTCGGCTTCAACGAACTGAAAGAGGGCGAGACGCTGACGATTGGCTTTGCGCCCGGCTCGACGCGTCCGCTCGCCGGATTCGTCGTGAATGGCGTCACGAACCTTTTCGCCGAATCGACGGCGGGCGTGCCGACGCTCACGGTTCACGGCGGCGCGGATGGCGTCGTCGAGCCGGTCTACGCATCGACGTGGTACGTCGATGCGGTGAACGGCAGCGACACCGAGAAATTCGGCTACAATCCTGCGACGGCCTACCGGACGCTCGCGGCCGCGCTCGCGAATCCCAGCCTGGTCGCGGGGCAGACGGTCATGGCGTTGCCCGGCACGTACCGCGAGGGCACGATGATCCAGAATGCGTCGAAGAGCGTCCGCGCGCGTGGCGTCGTGCCGGCCAGAGTCACGCTCGCGTCGCGGGACGGCGCGGCGGCGACGGTCATCGAGGGCGCTCCCGCAACGACTGTGGACAGCGCGAACAACGCGGCGTATCAGGCGTTCATCGATGCGGGCATGGGCAAGGACGCGATTCGCGGCGTCTACCTTCAGGCGAACGCGACGGTCGAGGGCTTCACGTTCACGAACTGCTTCACGCGTGGCGCAAGCGATGCGGGCGTCGGTCTGCATAGCGACGATGACGGTTGCGGCGCGGGTGTTCGCGCGGCGGACCTGTCGTGTGTAGTCCGCGATTGCGTCTTCGTCGGAAACAAGGCGTTTCGCGGTGGCGGCGTATACTACGGTACGGCGATCAACTGCGTATTCGACGGGAATGCGGCGCTCTACGGCGGCGGTGCGGCAAGCGACGCCAATCTGTACGGTTGCCTTACGAAGAACAACGTCTGCGCCGGCAACGGCGGGTGGGGCGGTCTCTTCTACTATGGCACGGTCGATTCCTGCACGGTGCTGGATTCGCTCGGCGGTGCGAACAGCCTGCGCAGCCGTTCGACGGTGAACACGCTCGTCCTCGGACGTCTCGGCGACTGGGACTGGGCGGTTGGCCCGACGAACTATGCGCACTGCTGTTTCGCGAATGATGTCGGCGGATTCGTCCAGAACAGTGCCGACTATCACTCGGCGATAGAGGCGGGCGACGGCAACATCCTCGCTTCCCTCGCGGAGCTCCCGGCAGACGCCGATGGCCGTCCGCTCGTCGGAAACGCGGCGGTCGACCAGGCGGACGCGGCGCTCTCCGCGCACGTCGGCGACCGCGACCTTCTCGGCGGGCAGCGCGTCTATAACGGCGCACGCGACATCGGCGCGCTGGAGGCCGACTGGCGCACGGCTTACGCACGCGACATCAACCGTCGGCTGACGGTCTCGTCCGCCTCGCCGGCGGTCGTGGAGACGGAAGATGGGCTGGTTCGACTTGTGGACGGCACGTCGCTCGTCGCGAAGTTGCGGGGTTCAGATCCGGTTAAGAGGATCCTGGTGCGGGCAACTGTGTCCGGTGGCGGCGTCCTGGACCTTCGCGTGAACGGCGAGACCGTGCAGACGCTGACGGCTGGCGAGACAGAGGCTGTTCTGGCGTTGGCGAACTCCCTGACGGACGAACTTTCGTTCGCGTATGCGGGTGAAGGGTTCGCCGATATCGGCAGGCTGGATCTGGAACGTGGATTCTTCCTTATCGTCAGGTAAGGCAGATCCGGCAATGTGAATCGAAAGCCGAGGCATAGGGTCTCGAAGATGCGAGGTACATGGTCATGCGCACATCTCTGATCTTTATTTTCGTGGCCGCGCTTGGGCTTTCCGTCCGCGCGGCCGTCTTGGACGTCACGTCCTTCGGCGCCGACCCGACGGGGGCGCGTCCGGCGCAGGCGGAGATCTACAAGGCCGTAGCCGCCGCGAAGCCCGGCGACGTCGTCTTCTTCCCGAAGGGCACGTACGCTCTGCAAAAGCGGATCTGGGTCGGCGAGAAGAGGGATCTCGTCCTGCGCGGCGAGAAGGGCACGGTCATCCAGATGCACTGCAACCCGTGCGGCGACGAGCGCGAGTCGTCCGGCGCGTTCTGCCTCTACCGCTGCGAAGACGTCGCCGTCGAGAACTTCACGGTGACGACGGACAACCCGATCGGCTGCGTCGGGCGCGTCGTGGCGGTCGACGCGAACGCGCGGACGATCGACTACCGCATCGACGCGCCGTTCCCGGCGACGGGCGCGGAGCACTTCTTCCAGCTGAACACGTGCGACGGCGAGGGCTCGCCCGACGCCGCGCTGGAGATCCACCAGAAGATCGTGCGCACGGCGGCGGACGGGAAGGAGGCGTTTGTCGGGCTGCCGTACACGATGGCCGGCGAGCGCCTCGCGCGCATCACGATCCCGAAGGGGCCGTCGCTCGCGGCCGTCACGAACGGACACCGGATGCTCGTGCGCTATTTCTGGGAGGGCGAAGGCCCGCTCGTCCTGAACGCCGTGAAGCGCGTCCGCATCGAGAACGTCGAGGTCGAGCGGACGCCGTCCACCGGCTGCGTGATCGTCCCGCCGTCCGAAGACCTTGTGTTCCGCCGCTTCTCGATCCGTCCGCGCGCCGACGACCCGCACGTCTGCGCGTCCAACTCGGACGGCATCCACTTCGTCGGCTGCGCCGGATCGGTGACGCTGGAGGACTGCCACTTCAAGGGGCTTGGCGACGACGCGCTCAACGTCCATTCGCTCGGCGGCGAGGTCAAGGCGTTCGACGCGGCGACGGGCGCGTTCGAGTTCATCCGTCGATCGACCGACCGCAAGGAGCGTCAGCTGTCCAGCGGCTGGGCGTCGGCCGGCGACAGCATCGCCGTCTACGACCCGGAGACGCTGGCGCTGCGCGGGCGCCTGACGCTCGCGTCGTTCGAGAAGGGGCGGGGCGCGGCCGCGCCGGGCGGGCTCGCGCCCCGCGTCGGCGACCTCGTGGCGAACGAGCGGAACTATCCGACGGTGCGCATCTCGAACTGCTCCGTCGAGAACACGCGGGCCCGCGCGTTCCTGTTGCAGACGCGGCAGTTCACGATCGAGAACTGCCGCTTCCGGGGACTCAAGTCGGCGGCCGTCATCTTGGCTTGCGACATGGTGTTCTGGAACGAGATGGGGCCGTTCACGGATGCCGTCGTGCGGAACTGCACGTTCGAGAAGTGCGCGAAGCGGTTCAACGGCGAGCATCTGCTGGGTGCGCTGGTCGTGCGCGCGAAGCACGACGGCGGCCCGTCGGACTATCCGGCCGGAGTCCACCGCAACCTGCGCGTCGTCGGCAACTCGTTCGACGACATCGGCACTTCGGCCATCTACGTCGAGGCGACGGACGGAATCGAGATTCGCGGCAACCACTTCGCGCGGTGCGCGCGCGACCCGAATCCGCCACCGGCGACCCGGTTTCCCGTCCGTCTGCGTAACTGCGCGAACGCAGACGTCACGGACAATGCGTACGACGGCGATGCCGCGAAGGTTCTGCTGGACGAGAAGTTCCTGCCGCCGAAGGGCACGAAGGACGCGCGGCGTCCGTATGAGATGGTCTGGGCCAACCGCCGGGCGGACGAGATGCCGCCTGTCGATCGGCTGGAGTCCGCCGCGGGCTGGACGGCCACGGGCGAGAACGCCGTCGCGACGGTCACCGACGCCGACGACCGGCTGCTCTTCGGCGACGGCACGCTGCGGCTCGACTACCGGGCGACGGGGGCGAACCCCAAGGTCCGCCTGCGCCGCGCGACGCCGCTGAAGCTGCCGGCGTTCGACGCGTTCAGCGTCTGGATCTACGGGAACAACTTCTACGGGCAGATCCCAAAGGGCACGCCCATGACGCGGCTCGCCGCCGACTTCACCGACGCGGACGGCAAGGCGTTCTCGCTCGACGTCGCGACGATCCTGCACCGCGAATGGTGCAAGTTCCAGGTGAAGGCCCCGAAGGGCTTGCTCGCGCGGACGCTGAAGGGCGGCTGCACGCTCGACGGCTTCACGCTCACGGGCGGCACGAACGCGGAAGACCGGCGCCTCGACCTGACGAGCGTCTGCGCGTTCGTGGAGGACCTGAAGCCGCTCACGTTCCGGCCGCGCGCGAAGCGCGGCGTGCAGGTGTTCGGGGATCAGCCGCAGGGCGTCAACACGGGCGACGGACGCCTCCCGTTCCCGACGGTCGGGACGACGGTCGTGCCGCCGGCCCCGGAAGCGGACGCGACGCTTGAGTTCCGCACGCCGGAAAGGCCCGGTGTCTGGGACGACCTCGCCTTCCGCGTCGGCAAGGGGCCGTGGGTGCCGCTCGCCCTTGGCGGCGGCGTGTGGCCGCGCGCGGCGGCGGACAGGGCCGAGGTCCGCTGGCAGCGCATCGGCAACTCGCTTGTGGCGGATGTCGTCGTCAAGGGCGGAGCCGTCGAGGAGCTGCGCTTCGGGGGGCTCGGCGTCGATCCCGACATGAAGTCGCTGCCGATCCCGTTCTACACGTACGGACGCGAGAACTGGGACGAGCGTCCGCAGGTCGTGGTCGTCGAGGGCGCGGCGGGGACGCGCTTCGTGTCCGCGACGCTTGACTGGACGCAGTCGAACGCCTCGCTCGCGTTCCCGCCGGACAGCGGCGCGGAGCTCGTGCAGGCCAACGGCGGCGCGCGGTACCGCCCGAAGACGGACGGGACGCGCAACGACGTCTACGAGCGGTTCGTCTGGACGGTCTCGCCGAAGTTCGAGGAGACGCTGCCGTTCATCCCGAACCCCGTCTCGCCGTGGCGGGCCGTCACGGGGCGCGCGGCTTGGGTCTCGTCCGGCGCGACGGGCGACCGCACGCCCAACCGCGAGGCGCTGTTCTGGCATCGCCGCAAGGGGATGCGGCGGCTGATCGTCACCGACCACGAGACGGGCTGGCGCGACGGCGACGAGAGCTACACCTTTCGGACTCATCCCGCGCCGGGACGCGGCGGCGACAAGGGACAGTACGACCATGCGCGCAAGCTGATCGACGAGTTCGGCTTCCGCTACGGGCCGTACAACAACTTCACCGACTTCGCGCCCGTCAACGGCTACTGGCGGTCGGATCGCGTCTCCCGCACGGAGGACGGGAACTGGAAGCTCGCGTGGTCGCGCTGCACGGCCCCGAAGCCGCTCTACGGCGTGGAAATGTGCGAGACGCTCTCGCCGATCATCCAGCGCAGGTTCGGCTTCAACACGGCCTACTGCGACGTGCATACCGCCAGTACGCCCTGGAGCCGCACGGACTACGACGCGCGCGTGCCGGGCGCGGGCACGTTCGCCCAGACGTTCTACGCCTACGGCGAGATCATGCTGATCCAGAAGAAGACGTGGAACGGCCCCGTCTCGTCCGAGGGCGGGCACCAGTGGCTCTATTCGGGCCTCGCCGACCAGAACTACGGACAGGATCGCACGTACCAGCTGATGCGCCATCCGTGGATCGTGGACTTCAACCTGCTGCGAATGCATCCGCTGACGAGCGACTTCGGCTGTTTCGCGGGCATGCTCTTCGGCGACGCAAACGTGCCGAAGGGTTCGCCGTGGCAGGTCGTCGAGCCGTGGACGGCCGTCACGCTCGCGTTCGGGCACGCGGCGTCCCTCTTGCCGCAGGACCCGGTGTACGCCTACTTCATGACGCTCGCGCCGGCCTCGCGCTACTCGCAGGAGAACGTGCGGACGATCCGCTACGCCGACGGGCAGGGACGGCTCCTGACGACATCGGAGGCCGTCACGGGCGGCGAGATCGCGCGCAACCGCGTCGTCGTCGCGTATGACGGCGGCACGCTCGTCGTCGTCAACGGCGACCCGGACGGCGGCTGGCTTTCCGTCCGGCGCGGCGAGGGACGGCTGGCGCTGCCGCAATGGGGCTTCTTCTGCCGGGGCGGCGAGACGGTCGCCTATTCCGGATGGACGAAGGGCGGCACGAACCGCGTGGACTTCTGCCGGGGCGGACGGGAGGACGGGTACGTCTTCCTGCACGGGCGCGGCGTACCGACCGAGTTCCCTGGCGGCGCGACGGACGGCTGGCTGATCCGCCTGTCCGAGGCCGGCGGCACGGAGGAGATCGTCCCCGAACAGAAGCGCGGAGACGTCGAGATCGGATTGCCGTATGCCGCGACGCGGCTTGTCGGATTGCGCGGCGCGTCGAACGCGGAGGTCGTCAGGGAGATCCCCTTCCGCGTCGACGCGAAGGGATGGACGCGCTTCAAGCGCGATCCCGGCTGCTATTCGTACCGCGCGACGCTGCCGAAGGGCTTTGCCGAGCCTTCCGCCGACGCCTACGAGGCGTGGGCGCTCAGGCCGCTCGACTTCAAGACGCCGGAGCCGCCTGCGCGCGCGGCGCAGCCGAGGGCGCTGCCCAATCGCTTCCGCAAGGGCGTCTTGAAACCGGACGGGACGGAAGCCGGGCTGGACTCGTCGAGCGGCGGTTTTGTGCGAATCGGCACGGCGACGTGCGGCGGCAGGGGCCAGTCCGGCCTCGCCGTTCATCCGCCGTACCGGGACGGCGCGACGGGCGCGGCATTCGCGTGCTACACGCTGACGCTCGGCGCGCGGGACCGCCGGTTCCGCGCCGAGGTCGGCAAGGTCGACGGCTCCACGCCCGGCGACGGCATCCTCTTCAAGGTCGCCGTCCGCGTGGGGACAGGCCCCGGTTCATCTATGGCCGGCCCCCTTCGGGTGCTGGCGGAGCGTCGCGTCACGCGGCATCGCTGGGAGGAGATCTCGGCAGACCTTTCGCCTTTTGCCGGCCAGCGCATCAGGCTCTATCTGCTGACCGATCCGGGCGGCAACACCTACGGCGACGGCGGCGCGTGGGCGAACGCCCGTCTTGAGCCGTAGCATGGCGTTTAGTATAATATTGGCATGAGTGACAAGAACGCATTTCTGATCTATCAGGACGACAATGGCGTGTCGAACGTCAATGTCCGGTTCGAGGGCGAGGACGTCTGGCTGGCGGCAGAGCAGATACAGCAGCTGTTTCAGGCAAGTCGTCAGGATGTTGCCTACCATATCGACCAGATCTACAGTGACGGTGAACTTGTGCGCGAGGCAACCTGCAAAAAGTTTTTGCAAGTTCGACAAGAGGGTGCGCGGAGCGTCAAGCGCCAGTTTGCGCACTACAACCTTGACATGATTCTTGCCATTGGCATGCGGATTCGAAGCGATGTCGCCGTACGGTTCCGCCAGTGGGCGATTAGGCGTCTGCACGAGTTTGCGGTCAAGGGCTTCACATTGGACGACGACCGCCTGAAGGGGAGCCGCAACCGTTATTTCCGTGAGCTGCTGCAGCGCATCCGCGACATCCGCATGAGCGAGCGGAACTTCTACCAGAAGGTGACGGACATCTTCGCGACGAGCGTGGACTACGACAGGTCGAGCGACATCACACGCACGTTCTTCGCGACGGTGCAGAACAAGCTGCACTTCGCCGCGCATCGGCACACGGCGGCGGAGCTGATACATGAGCGGGTGGACGCCAACAAGCCGATGGTTGGCATGAGGCATTTCGAGGGCAAGTACATCACGGAGGATGATGTCACGATCGCCAAGAACTATCTGACCGAAAAGGAACTGGCGTATCTGCGGTTGCTCGTTTCGCAGTTCCTCGACTTCGCCGAATTGCAGGCATTGGAGCAGAAGGCCATGCGGATGCGGGAGTGGGTTGCGAAACTGGACGCGCTCCTGACGCTGTCGGGACGGCAACTGCTCACGGGGTTCGGAAAAGTCTCGCATGAGGAAGCGTGCCGCAAGGCAATTGCCGAGTTCCGCGAATACCGCCGCCGCGAGATGATCCAGTATGAGAGCGACTTTGATCGCGCCGTGCGCGAGCTGACGAAACAGAGTGAACTTCCGTTAGACGGAGAAGGGATATGAAAAGATGAATAGCATAACGATATTGCTGGCGGCGGTGAAGTTCGCCGCGCCGTTTACCGATGGAGCCATTCTCCAGCGCGAGGCGAAGGTGCCTGTTTGGGGTACGGCCGATGCGGGCGAGGCCGTCACCGTCACGTTCGCGGGACAATCAAAGTCCGCGATGTCCGCCGCCGACGGACGCTGGCGCGTCGATCTCGACCCGATGCCCGCCAGCTGCGAGGGGCGGACGCTCGCCGCCAACGGCGTGGCGGTCAGGGACGTCCTCGTCGGCGAGGTGTGGCTCTGCTCGGGGCAGAGCAACATGGGCATCCCGTTCTGGGGCGAGTCGCCTCGCGCGCGTGAACGGCTCGGCGGTTCGCTCGGACAGATCATGGACCTTCCGCTCCTGCGCTGCGCGTATCTTGGAAACAGTTGGAGCAATGAGCCTCAGACGGCGGAAGACGTGCGCTGGCGGAAGGTCACGCCGAAGTTCTGCCTCACGAGCGGCTTCTCCGCCGTCGCCCTCTGGTACGGCTACTACCTGCAGACGACGCTCAAGATCCCCGTCGGCCTCTTCGGCGCCTACGTCGGCGCGACGGACATCGAGACGTGGATTCCGGACTGCAAGCTGCCGCCGCCGCCCGCACGCGCGGACAAGGACGGGCAGAAGCCGTCGCAGTACCACAACGGCAAGGTCAACCCGATCGTTCCGTATGCGATGCGCGGCGCGATCTGGTACCAGGGCGAGTCCAACACGCACGACCCCAGCACCATCGACGGCTACTACGCGCGCATGGAGGCGCTGCTCGGCGGCTGGAAGCGCATCTTCGAGAATCCGCGCTTCAGGCTCTACTTCTGCCAGCTCTGCCCGTGGGGCAACTCCCACGTGCCGCGCATGCAGGAGCTTCAGCAGCGGTTCGCGCAGGAGACGCCGGACGCGGGGATGGCCGTCCTCTGCGACGTCGGCAACCTCCGGGACATCCACCCGAACGACAAGCAGGTGCCGGGGCTTCGGCTTGCGCTGCTCGCGCTCAAGCGCGACTACGGCCATGCGGACATCGTTGCCGACTCGCCGACGCTCAAGTCGTGGAAGATTGAGGACGGCAAGTTCGTGATGACGTTCAATGACGTGAAGAAATGGTCTGTGTACGAGGCGGAATGGGGCATCCATAGGGATCCGGCGAAGAGTGTGGAATACGGCTTCGAGGTCGCTGGTGCGGACGGCAGGTGGGTGAAGGCGCAGATCGGGAATTTCAAGCGGTTCAGCGCCCCGTGGGTCGACTTCGAGTATCGCGGCGACATCGTCGGCGAGGAGCTTGTCGTCTTCGCGCCGGAGGTGAAGGAGCCGAAAAAGCTGCGCTACCTCCATTCGCGTCCGTGGCGCGGCTATCTCATGAACGAGGCGGGACTTCCGCTCGGCGCGTTCCACATCGGAGACTGACGTGCGTGCGACGCTTCTGAAGGGCGGTCTGGCGGCGGCGCTGGCGGTTGGCGGCGGTGCGGTGAGCGGGGCGGAGTCCGCCGTAAGGACGTTCTGCAATCCGATGGTCGTCGAGGGCGTGCCGCTCAGCAACTTCGCCTCCATCTTGCCGGAGGGGGAGCGCGTGCCCCACCGGTGCCTTGCGGATCCGACGCTTCTCCGCGAAAACGGCAAGTGGTACCTCTTCCCGTCGTGCGGACAGCTCTGGCGCAGCGACGATGACGGCGGCACGTGGCGGAAGGTGGAGGGGACAGGCCTCACGAAGCCGGGCCATGCGCCGACGGCGGTGAGGCATGGCGGACGCTTCCTCTACATGCCGGATACGACCGGCGAGGTGTGGGCCGCGCCGACGATTGAAGGGCGATACGAGCGGTTGGGCGTAATCGGCGTCAATGTCGGGGGCGATGTGCCGCCCATGTGCGACCCGATGCTCTTCTCCGACACGGACGGACGCCTCTACTTCTACTGGGGCTGCACGGCGCAGGGCGGCATCTGGGGCGTTGAGCTTGCGAAGGACGATCCGCTCCGTCCGGTCACGGAGCCGAAGGAGCTCTTTCGCTTCGATCCGAAGAACCAGCCGTGGGAGCGCGTGCCGGGCAATCCGGCGAATGGCTGGCTGGAGGGCGCGTGGATGGCGAAGATGGGCGGAAGGTACGTGCTGACCTACTCCGCCGCCGGTACGCAGAATCCCGAATACGCGATGGGCGCGTATGTGTCGGATGCGCCGCTCGGCCCGTTCGCGGCGGCAAGGGACAATCCGTTTCTGCTCACGACGAAGGGGCTTGTGACCGGCACGGGGCATGGGGCGGTCGCGCAGGACGAACGAGGGGACTGGTGGGTCGTCTATTGCGCCAACGTCGGCGCGCATGCGCGTTTCGAGCGGCTGATCGGCTTCGACCGCCTCACGGCGCGTGCGGATGGCGGGTTCGAGAAGGCGTCCGCGACGAGCGAGCCGCAGTGGCTGCCCGGGTTCGGGAAGGGCGCGACCGGTTGGAGGCGCATTGCGGCGTCGACGGCGGCGGCCTTGGCGGCGGACGATTCGCTAAAGACGGCGCACGGCTTCGGAGGCGTCACGGGCACGGTCGAATACCGATTCCCGGCGACGGAGATCCACGCGACGCGCATCGTCTGGCGCGAGGATGCCGTGGATGCCGATGCGGGATTTAAGCCTGGCCCCATCCCATATCGAATTGACGTGCAGACGCCGGGCGGCGCATGGGAGACGCTCATCGACGCGTCAAGGGACGTGCGCGACCTGTTCGTTGACTATCGCGAGACGCCGCCCGTGAAGGCCGTCGCCGCGAGGCTTGTCGTCCTCGGTGCGCCGGCGGGCATCAGGCTCGGCGTCGCAGACTGGTCTCTTTTCGGAAACGGAGTGGGAACGAAATGAATCTTGCGATGCGTTCCCCCGAAAGAACGTGCAGGTCCGTCCCGCTTGCCGTTTCGGCAGCACCTTTCTGCGCCCTTAAGGTGATGCCGTGCATGTCTATGTCAGAAATGTGCATGGAGGTGGGTTGATTCCTGTCAAGAACTTTTCCTGCGGTGACTTGTCAGAGTAGATGCGACTACACTGGTCGCATTGGGTTTGGGAAGAAACGAGAAGTCCACCGGACATCGGTTAACGGCCTTTGTCGACCATTTGTTTGCTATAATGCGCAGGTGATGGATGTGTGTGCAAGTCCGCTGAAAGTCGCCTTAACCTCGGTTCGGGACAATTTTGTGCCGATGGTTGTCCTGTGGCTGTTTGCCGCGATGCTGGTGTTCGCCTATTATTGCATCCCTGGGTGTGCCGAGGCATTGGGGCCGTTGGCGCGGTGGCAGTGCAGGAGCGGGAGTCGGGGGGCCTTCCTTGGCCTGGCTTTTTTCTGCGGCATCGTCCCCGGCCTTTTCTTCTTGGCCGTTCAATCGGTTCGGCCGCCGCGCCCCGTCCTGACGATGCTGGCGCAGACCATATGGGGAGGCCTCTGGGGAGTGGCCGGGAACTGGCTCTATTCGGCGCAGAGTGTCTGTTTCGGAGGGAATGCGGATTGGAAGACGCTTCTTTTGAAGACGGCGGTGGATCAGTTCATCTGGACGCCGTTCATCCTTTCGCCCTTCAATGCCGCATTCTTTTTCTGGCTGGGGCGAGACTTTTCCTTTCGGCGCGTCGCCGCAGAGTTGCCTCGGCACTTCGTACGTGCGGTGTTCCTTCCGAATCTCATCTCGAACTGGCTTGTGTGGATTCCGGTACTGTGCGTCGTATATGCCTTCCCGCTACCGCTGCAGATTCACCTGTCGGGCGTGGCTAGCGCCTTTTGGGCTTTGCTGTGCCTGCGGATCGGCAGGTGGAATGAAGGAACGGCGGCGGAACCTTTGCGACACTGAAAACAATGAAGAAGATCCCATTCAAGATTGATAGAAATGCACGCGAAAACCTGCCGGAGCAATTGGCCAACGGTTTTCGCGTGGCGATTCTGAGCGGCTACTACAGGCCGGGAGAGCGGTTGCCGAGCTTCACGCAGATGGCTGCCGAGCTTGGCGTGTCAATCCGTACGCCGCGTGACGCGATGAAGCTTCTGCTGGATGCAAATCTTGTGCGGTCCCGCCCGCGCATCGGTTGCGAAGTGCTGGCACGCGACGAGCACATCTGGAAGGGGCAGGTCGTGCTGGTCGTCAACGGATCATACGAGGGGTCGTACTACGTTTCCGTATTGATCGGCGCCATCCGCAAGGAACTCGTCTCTGCGGGCTATGCGTTCCGATCCATCACCATAGATACGCTTGCGCGAGGCAGGCCCGACTACGCGCAGCTCGATACCGTGCTGTCTGGTCCGGTGGCGCAGGTCATTGCCGTCTATCCTGATGATCGGCTGGCGAGACACGTCCTTCGCAGTGGAGTGCCGGCATTCGCCTATGTGGACGTTCAGTCCGGCGGCGGACTGGAGACCGTGCGCTTTCAGGATGTGCGCAGTCTCCTTGCGGTCGCGCATGCCATCCGCAAGGCGGGGATACGCCGTGTGCTTTCCGTCGAATACGTGCGCATGCCGCTTGTCGAACGCATCGCGGCGAATGAGGGACTTGATATCGAGCATTTGCCGGTGCGCCCGCGTGAGGGTGATGGCTACCTGGGCTCGCTCAAGAAGAGGGCGATGGATGCCGTTTTGAGGCGTCTTGCCCGAAAGCGTGACTTGCCGGACATGCTGCTCTTTACGGACGATTATGTCGCTTTGGGCGGCCTTGTCGGACTTGCGGCGAGCCATGTGCGCGTACCGCAGGACTTGCGCGTGCTTACGCTCTCCAACGTTGGCTTTGAGCCGACCTTCCCCGTGCCGCTTGCGCAAGTGCGTATCGATCCGCGCGCCAACGGACGCGCCATCGCCGCATTCGCGCGTGCGCGCATTGAAGGTATCCCATTCGACGAGCCTCTGCCAGTCCCAGAGTTCGTTCCCGGCAAGAGTCTTCCGCTTGTGCACGTGAATCCCGCGTGACGGCAATTGGTCGCATCCATCGCCATGTGTGCGCCTAACTAATAACAATAATAACATTTTTGTCGTTGACTTCGCGGCGCAATCTGCTATATTGCCATGTATCTGTCTGAAAGAAAGGAATGTAGATGAAATCAGCGTTGCCGGTTGTTGCCGTTGGGTGTCTCTGTGCCGTCGGGTTTCGGCAGAGGGAGTGTACGGATGGTCCGCTCGTGCTTGCCGAACGTGGCGGGGCGGCACGCTATACGGTAGTTTTGCCGGCCGACCCCTCTCCGTCGCAGGTGACGGCCGCAAAAGAATTGGTCCGCTACGTTGACGAGATGACGGGCGTGTTGTTGCCGGTAGAGACAAATACCGTGCCGGAGCGTGCCATATTTCTCGGCAATGGCACGGACGATCTCGGCACGGACGGATTCCATTTGAGGGCGGCTCCGCCGCATTTCCGCATAGAGGGCGGACGCGTACACGGAACGCTTTTTGGCGTCTACGACTTTCTGGAGCGGCATTGCGGCTGTGACTGGCTCTCGCCGACGACATCCGTGATTCCAGGGAAAGATCGTCTTACGGTCGCAGCGACGCTCGATGATGTCCAGAAGCCGGCGTTCGCCCTGCGCGACATGAACTGGACGGATCAGCTTGCGGACTGGACTTTTACGGCGAAGCTGAAGATGAACGGCTTCCGCACGGTCTACCCCGAGTCGCTGGGTGGGCAAAACCACGCGAAGGACACGACGACTGGTGGCGCGACGTTCGACGTCCTCTGTCCGCCCGCAAAGTACTTCAAGGATCATCCCGATTGGTTCGCCCTCGTGGACGGCAAGCGCCGTGGCGAGAGGTCGCAGCGCTGTCTCACGAACGCGGGGTTCCTTGACTTCCTTGTTGACCAGATGCGCGAGCGCATCCGCAAGAACTACCCGAGATGCAAGTACTATTCGATCTATCCGAACGATTTCAGGCGCAACTGCAAATGCGCGTCATGCAAATCCTTGGACGATGGGGAGGAAACGCCGATGGCCTCGCTTCTCCACATGGCGAACTACGTCGCCGAACGCATTGCCGGCGACTGGCCGGACGTCAGCATCCTGACGTTCTCATATCTCTACACGCTGAAGCCGCCGAAGACAATGACGGTGCATCCGAATGTGATGATCTGCTACTGTACGGACGCCGTGGACTTCTCGAAGCCGATCCCGCAGTCGCGGTGGAAGGGGAACAAGGCGTTCGTGGAGGACTTCACGGCGTGGAAGAGGCTGACGGATAGAATCTACATTTGGGACTACTCGGCGAACTTCAAGTACCTCTTTCAGCCGTTCGAATGTTGCCACGTTATGCCGGATAACTTTCGATACTTCCGGGATATGGGTGTTGTGGGCGTATTCGAGGAGGGTGACCACTATGGCGTCAAGTGTGTCGATGAGGCGCTGAAGACCTGGATCATCGGGCATCTCCTCTGGAACCCAGACCAGCCGCTCGATCCTCTCCTGAACCGCTTCTTCAAGGGCTACTATGGCGCGGCGGCAGATGTTGCACGAGACTATTACGATGCGCTCGTCGAACTGGAGGTGAAGCGCGACGAAACGAAGTATCCCCTTGTCATGATGGGGACTGTATTGCAGGATCCCGGCCAGCCGCGCACGTTCTTCGACGTGTGGGCGGAGAGGTGGACGACGGCATTGGATCTCGTGAAGGACGATCCAGTCCGGCACGAGAACGTCTACTGGGCGCGGCATAACGTTGATCTTGTCCGTCTGATGCGGGCAGATTGCGCCGTCAAGTATTCCCTCACAAGAACTGGCGCGGATGCCCTGTGCGCCGAGCTTGGGCGCCTGAAGCCGGTCGCGGAGCGTGTGCTGGCGGACTTCCGCCGCGTCAAGGGCCTGAACAAGTTCCGCGACAACAAGGCGGTTCGCACACGAGCCGAGGCGATTGCCATGGCGGCGATCACGGGCGAATCCACCGGGCGGGCGGCAATCCCCGCGTCGGACCTGATCATAGACGCACCGCTCAAGAAAGCGGCGATGCGGGTAGACGACGCGAATGCGATGGGCGGCAAGGCGATCCGTCTCGCGCCGAATGCGCCGGGTGAGATGGTTCATTGCATCGCCTTCGCCGAAAGCTCCATTGCAAAAGATCCGGGCATCGGCATCAAGGTTCGCGTACATGCGCGTGTCGAGAAGACTGGCGTCGAGGAAGGTTCGGCGTTCTCTGTCGGCACGTGCGACACGGTCTCGTTCAGGAAACGCGACATCCGCGATTTCCACGTTGACATCAAGAATGTCTCCGACGGGGAGTACCGCTGGTATGACGTGGATGGAGTTTGGCGACCCACAGGCAACGAGCGCGTGTGGATCAGCAACGGTCGGCGGATCAATGAGGTGAATCCGTGCGTTAATGCCGTGTTTGTCGATCAGATCGAATTAAGCCGCGCCGAGTGAGTTTCATCAACCAGTTAAAGAACGATAGGAGTGTAGGCATGAAAATACCCAAACGTATCGTTGCCACCGTGCTCGTCGGATGTAGCCTGTCCTGCGTTGCCGTGACATCGGAGTTCGCCTCCAAGGGCAGCAGCGGTCCGCGAGACTTCTGGGACAAGAAGACCTGGAACAAGGGATTGCTTCCGGAAGACGGGAATCAGGTCCAGATGGCGTCGTATGCGCAAGAGCTGACGCTAAACTTCTCGCGTGACGTCAACCTGGCCATGCATATCCTTGAGATAAAGTGTGGCAACGCGCAGGCGGCTTCAGGAGACGGCAACCGTCTCTTCTTCAACGGCGACGGACGCGTCTTCGGCACGCCTGACGCCGAGTCTGCCTATGGAAACATCCCCGTTCGCTTTGTGGTCTATCGCAACGATAATGGAACAGATGCGCGGTTTCTGCAGAATGCCCGTGACGCGGCAGACTTGAGTCGCGGCACGTACAGGTGGACGAATCCGGTTTTCACACTGGATGGCTTTGAGGACTACAGTGCGCGGTTGACATTCCTCAAGGGGGATTTCAACTTCTACGATCCGAATGGAACGACGCTGAACAGCCCCTTGACATTTGGCGACAATCAGGCGATCAACGCCACGACCGTCTTTTCGCCTGGCGTTTCGCTGAAGGCCTCTAAAATCGTCCTGTCGCAAGCCGATGCCGCGCAGGGGAAGGATGCCCTTGTCTTTGATGGAGCGACACTGGAGGTATCTGGCGCATTGGAGATGCTGTCCGGCGCGGCACTGGCGTTGACCAACGGCGCTGCGGCAAAACTCGGAAATCTGTCCCAGAAAGGCGGCTCTGCGCTCGTTTCCGGTGTGGCGACCACGATGACCGTCACAAACAGGCATACGCAGACAGACGGAACATTTGTCGTGTCAGATGGAGCAACTGTCCGAACGAAAAATGCCGAAATATACGGCAAGGCGCAGATGCTGCTGTCAGAAGGCGCCTATACTTGTTCAGGTTCGGCTTCGATCGGCGTGGGCAGCGCGGATGTCGCCCGGATTAGGGTGACGGGCGGCAATCATCGGTTCGAGGACGGAGACACGTATCTCGGCAAAGGCTGCAATGCCGAGATACTGGTCGAGGGCGGCAGTCTGTATGCGCCGCGCTTTCGCATGGGATCTGTGGCCAAGCCGACGAACACTGCCGTTCTGCGTCAGACAGGCGGCACTTTGCTGACAAGCAAAAAGGAGGATCGCATCCTTTCCGGCATCCTTCTCTGCTTTGCCGACTTCCCGTGCGAAGTTCGCCTGGAGGGTGGCGAGACGCGCTGTTCGCGCCTCCGTTATCGCTACAACCCGGAGGACAGCGGGTATTCTGCCGATGTCTCGGCCAAGGCCACGTTCGTCGGCAACGGCGGTACGCTCGTGCCGCTCGTCGCCTCATCGGCAGATTCGCCGTTCATGGGCTATCTTGGCTCTGCAACAATCGGTTCTCGCGGTCTTGCTCTCGATAACCGCCAGAATCTGGATACGTACATTCGCCAGGATTTCGCGAATGTCGCGGACGAGCAGGGCGAACTGCGCGTGATGGGCGGCGGCATGGTCAGTTATGAAGGAGTGAACACCGTTGCGAAGACGGTACTTTCCGGCGGTACACTGAGATTGGCGACGGCGGCGACGGCGTTTGAGACGGACTTGACCGTTGCCAAGGGCGCAACCTTTTCAATGGAGGGAGCTGCGACCTCCGTCGCTCTTGATGCGCTAAATGTCGATGGTGGCACGATACGGCTGGATCCGGGCGATGTCATTACGGTTCGGGGCAACGTGTGGGCCTCTGGCCTCGTCGTTGACTGGACGTCGGCGCCGACGGATCCCGCGAAATTCCTCGTCGTTGAGGGTGAGATGGACGAAGTGACCGAACAGGCCATTCAAGGCGCGATCTCACGGGCCGTGATCGGCGCGAATCAGCATATCGGCATCGGCATTGTCCGTGAGGGCGGCACGGTTGCGTTCACGGCGCAGGTCAAGGACAACACGCCGATTGACGAGTCGGGAAATGTGATCTGGAGGGGTTCGTCTGCCGCCTGGTCAGGCCAGGGCAATTGGGATCCCGCCGCGCCGACGGCCGAGAATCGGGCGGTCTTCGGTTCTGCGGCGCAGAAGTCGGTCGCGCTCGATGCGGATGCCGCCGTGGGTGCGTTGCGCTTTACGGAAGGCGATTATGTGATTGGCGGCGCTAAGTCCTTGTCGGTTGCAGGCGGGCTGGGCGCGGCGGAGATCGCGGTCTTGGCTGGCGCGTCGAAGATTGGTTTGCCGCTGAAACTTCTCGGCCCGACGGCCCTGCCGATCGCGCCGGGTGCATCGCTGGAATTGGCCGGTTCGGTGCGCGGCGGCGGTTTCGTCAAGTCGGGCAAAGGTGCGCTGACGCTCAGAGGCGCGAATCGCTTCATGTCGGACTTCGAGGGCATGGGCGGTGCCGTTAAGGTTTCGGACGCAGCCGCGCTTGCCTGCGGCTCGGTGGCGCGAACGCACTTGACCGGAGGTACGCTGACGTTCTTCCCGGCAGGAGCGGAGCCGCTGAAGCTCGTCGATACGCCCCTCGTGGTGGAGTCGGCAGAAGATGCCGAGGCCGTCATCTTTAATGTCGAGCGTGACGTGGAGCTTGATGATTTCACGATGGCGGGCGGCGCGTTCTTCAAGCGTGGCGTTGGGATGATGACGGTAAATGTTCCTTCGGGGAAACCATTGACGCTGACAGGTATGCGAACGACTCCGAATCAAGACATTTCTGGGTCTGGTGCGGCAGGTCCTTGGATGTTTCCTGCGGATGGCTCGGCGCCGACCGGGGTTGTCTTGAAATCGGGCTTCAACGTTGTGGAGGGGGTCGTTTCGCTTCGAGGCCTTGGTGCGGGCGCGGCGATGACCGTGGATGCCATGCTTCTGGTAGGAGGGCCGTCGCATGTCTGCGAGGCCCAACCGCAACTCGTTGTAAGCAACCTGTCTGTTACGGTCGCCGGAACGAGCGACGGTGGCCTGTGGAGCGGCAGTGGCATCGGCAACACGGCTTACAATCAGGTGACGGGCGCGAAGATTCGCCTTCAGGACGGCGCCGTCCTGAAGTCTGAAAACGCGGAGGTGCAGCCGGGCTACGGCATGGGGGCGGGAGGAACTTTCACGTATGTCGCCACAGGCGGCTCGACGCTGGATGTCGCCGCCAGCTATCTTGTCCGGACGCCGCCAGGCTCGGGTGCGGTTGAATATGTGTTCACGAATTCCAATTTCCTCGTCGCATCTACGGTGCAGGTCAACGGAGGCGTTAGAGGCGATTTTCACAATTCGCTCTTCGGCGCGAACAGAGACTTCGCTGCGGTGACGCTTGCGTTCACTGAGGCGAATCGCCCGCGCGGCGAGCTGTCGTTCCATGATGGCTCCGTATTCTGCTGCGCGACGCTGAACGAGAAAGACGCGACCATCATCACGAGTCCGCTGACATTTGCCTTTGACGATGCGGAGTGGCGGCCGTCTCGCGCGAACAACGCCGACTGGACGCTGGCGCCGCCGCTCTCGCCGTATCTCGTCTACGAGATGCGCGGCAAGGGCGTTGTCTTTGCGCCGTCCACCGGAGTGACGTACACGATTGCCGCGCCGCTGACGGGTGACGGCGGTCTCGTCGTGCGCGGCGCCGGCACGGTGAAGCTCAGCGCGGGCGCGTACGCCTTTTCGGGTGTCTGCCGCGTCGAGGAGGGAGCCATCGATCTCTCGGCGGCGGGGACGCTCTCGAACGCGAAGTTCGGCGGCGCAGGTACGGTGAAGGGTGCGACGGTCAACCGCTGCACATTGTCGCTCATGGCGGAAGACGACTGGACGGTCTCGGCGACTCCGACATTCGACGGTTGTAGCCTTAACGGTACGTTGCGTGTCGATTTCGGACGTGACGAGACGTGCCCGTTGGACGAAGGCAAGATTCCTGACTGGATCACCATCGGCGCGTGGACGGGCGCGGGCAGGAAGCCGTCCAGCGTGAAGGTCATAGGTACTGGCGGATTTGACTTGATCGGTGAGATCGCCTTTGATGCGGATGGCACGATGCGTTGCAAGGCGCGCCGTGCGGGCTTCAAGTGCATCCTCAGATGAGGAAACGGTGAATAGGCAGGGAATGCGGTTGGGTGCCGATTTACATGGCGAACTGTCTGATGGAAATGTGAAATGACGCGGCGAAAAATTTCGGCATGACGGCACATTCGTCAGGCCAAAAACAGATGGATATGGTATAATGCCGATATTTGGGGATACTAAAATTTACATAGATTTGATATTTTAAAATACTAAATGAGGCTTGGATATGGAAGATGCAGATATTAGGTCGCTCTTGGATTCATCAATGCGGCTCGTTATGTCCGTGTCAATGGACTTCCGTCGTTATCTTCAGTCCAAAATAGACTGGAATGATCGGCTGATTTGCATCAAGGGGCCAAAGGGAACGGGCAAGACGACGCTCATTCTTCAGCACATAAAGGAGATATTCGGTGCGCAAAGCGAAAAGGCGGTCTACCTTGCGGCTGATCACATTTGGTTTGCCTCCCATGATATTATGGAAGCCGTTGATTATTTCAATTCGCATGGCTACACGCATTTGTTCATTGACGAAGTCCATCATCTGCCAGAATGGTCGCGAATCATAAAAACGATTACCGACTTTTATCCGCAGCTGAATGTCGTTTACAGCGGCTCTTCGATCCTGAAGCTGAGCAAGGGAAGCGCAGATTTGTCAAGGCGTCAGGCCGTCTACAACCTGAAGGGGCTGTCGTTTCGCGAATTCCTGTCTTTCACCTCCACCATTGAACACGAGTCCGTTCCTTTGGCGGATATCTTGCGGTCACACCGAGATATCGCTGGCGACATCTGCGCGAAGGTCAAGATACTTCCGCTTTTCGAAAAGTACCTGGAGATTGGCTATTACCCGATTTTCCAAGCGGTCTCGGCTCAGTTTTCGGAACGCCTTGTCGAGATCGTCAACATGGTGCTGGATGTCGATTTCCCCGCAATCGAGGACGTGACGCCCGCGACAATCCGCAAGACGAAGAAAATGCTGATGGTCTTGGCATCCAGCTGTCCGCAGCAGCCCAACATGTCGGCACTGTACCGCGAATTGGAGACCAATCGGAATCTCGGACTGAAAATGTTGGGGGCGTTGGAGCGGGCTGAGCTGATCTCATCCATTGCGACAGGTGCGGACAAGATCAAAAACCTGTCCCGTCCCGAAAAAATATTTTTGGGCGACACAAATCTCATGTATGCCCTTGTCGGGAACGTCCAGATGGGGGCCGTGCGTGAAACGTACTTTCTCAATCAGCTTCGCGCGGCCGGCCATCTGGTGATGTGTCCGCCGGCGGGGGATTTCCTCGTCGATGGGCGGCATCTCTTTGAGGTCGGCGGGAGGGGGAAGGGCTTCGACCAGATCAAGGACATTCCCGATAGCTTTGTCGCGAATGACGGCGTTGAGGTCGGCTTCGGAAACAAGATACCGCTCTGGCTCTTCGGATTCATGTACTGACCTCATCCACCATCGGGTGTGTGGGCTTGTGCCTGTGCTTGACGGACTTCGAATCTGGTTGAAGAGTTGATTGCCTGATTGCCTGCAACTTTCCGCACGCATATTGCATTGCCGAATCTGATGTGATACAATACACGCCCATCAAGAGAAAACAGATGAACGGTCGATTCGAGTTTACGTGGTATTATTACTTCGGGCTGACAGTCCGGAGCGGCTTCGCGCAATCTTGAAAGACCAGTAGGCAAGAGATCAGGCATGCGGCCCCGCTCCAGGATGAGAGCGAGGCCGTTTTTGTTTGGTCGCAATGCGGTGCAGACTTTAAAGGGAGCAGATAAGAATGATTATCGTATTGAAGAAAGGCGCAGACCCAAAGCAGGTCGACAGCCTTGTCAAGTGGCTGAAGGATCGCCACATCACGCCGAACATAAGCACGGGAGAGCGCGAGACGCTCATTGGGTGCATAGGCGACGTTGCCAAGATGGACATAGGGCTCGTGCAGGCGCTCAGCGTCGTGGAGAGCGTCCAGCGAATCCAGGAGCCATACAAGGCGGCCAACAGGAAGTTCCATCCGGACGATTCCGTGATCGATTGCGCCGGAGCCAAGATCGGCGGCGGCAATTTTCAGGTGATAGCTGGGCCCTGCAGCGTGGAGTCCGTAGAGCAGATGACGGGCATTGCCAAGCGTGTGAAGGCCGCCGGAGCGACGCTGTTGCGCGGCGGCGCGTTCAAGCCTCGCACGTCGCCCTACTCGTTCCAGGGCCTGGGCAAGCGCGGCCTCGACATACTTCTCGAGGCAAAGAGGGAAACCGGGCTGCCCATAGTCACGGAACTCATGAGCATTGAGCATCTGCCGCTGTTCAACGATGTCGACGTGATCCAGATCGGCGCAAGGAACATGCAGAATTTCGATCTTCTCAAGGAGGTCGGGTCGATGACGAAGAAGCCCATCCTGCTCAAGAGGGGGATGAGCGCAACGCTCCAGGAGCTGCTGATGAGCGCCGAATACATAATGGCGAGCGGGAACCCGAACGTCATGCTCTGCGAACGTGGCATTCGTACGTTCGAGACCGCGACGAGGAACACGATCGACCTTACGGTGATTCCTGTCCTGAAGCGGCTTTCGCACTTGCCCGTCATCGTGGACCCCAGCCATTCCACCGGCTACGCGCAGCTTGTCGAGCCTTGCGCGATGGGCGCCACGGTAATGGGGGCGGATGGACTTATCATCGAGGTGCACAACGATCCTCCGCACGCGCTTTGCGATGGCGTGCAGAGCCAGACGCCGGAGATGTTCGAAGATACGATGAAGCGGATAAATGCGATTCGTCCACTTGCATGGAGGAGGGGCTGACCATGAACGAAAGAGAGAGAGAGCAGGATCTCCTGAAGATCCGCAACGAGATCGATACGATTGACGGTGAGCTTGTGAAGCTCTTCGTGCAGCGGATGAAGGCGTCCGAAAAGGTCGCGGCGGCAAAGAAGACAAGCCATGCCCCCGTATGCGATCCGGTGCGAGAGCGCGAGATACTCGCCAAAGTCGCAAAGGCGGTAGGCCCGGACTTCGAGAACGAGGCGAGGCTGCTCTTCACGACGCTGATGTCGATGTCGAGGGGCCGCCAGCGCGCGGAACTTGCCGGAGGGGATGCGTTCGCCAAGTCCGTAGGCGAGGCGATCGCATCGACGCCCGAAAGATTCCCATCCTCCGCTACGGTCGCGTGCTCCGGCGTTGAGGGATCGTATTCACAGCAGGCAGTGTGCCGGCTTGTGCAGTTCCCGACGATATTCTACTTCAAGGGCTTCGACGACGTGTTCTCCGCCGTGGAGAAGGGGATGTGCGACTATGGCGTGCTTCCGATAGAGAACTCCGCGGTCGGGAGCGTGACCGCCGTGTACGACCTCATGGCGAAGCACAACTTCAAGATCGTCCGCGCAATGAAGCTTCGCATCCGCCATGTGCTCCTCGCTCCGCACGGAGTGAAGTTCGAGGACGTCAGGGAGGTGTCCAGCCACCCGCATGCAATTGCCCAGTGCTCCGAATTCCTCCGGAAGCATCCTTCCATCCGTGCCATCCCGGCGGCGAACACCGCCGCCGCTGCGGCAGAACTTGCGAAGTCGGGCCGCAAGGACGTTGCCGTGATAGCTTCAAGGGAGTGCGCGGAGCTATATGGCCTGGATGTGCTGCGAGAGGACATATCGAACACCGCGAGCAACTACACGAGGTTCATCTGCATATCCAAGCGGGCCGAGATATATCCCGATGCGGACAAGTTTTCCGTGATGATGAGCCTGAACCACCGTCCGGGGGCCCTTACTGACGTGCTTGTGAAGTTCGCCGCCGCAGGCGTGAACCTTACGAAGCTCGAGTCGCGTCCTGTGCCTGGATCGGATTTCGAGTTCAGGTTCATATTTGACTTCGAGGCGTCGCCTCGCGATCCCCGTGTGCTGAAGATGCTCTCCGGGTTCAGCATCGATCCCGAGATAGAGCACTTCACATTCCTTGGGTCGTACGCGGAAAGATAACGCAGCAAGGGGTATGCCATGACGCGCATCAGGGTACATGCATCCGTCCCGTACGACGTTGAGATAGGGGCTGGCTCCTCTGCCTCTGCTCCAATGTTCGTCCGTGAAACGCTTCGCAACGCGAGAAGGATCGCCTTGGTTACGGATTCCAACGTGGATCGGCTGCATGCCGCCCCGGTATCCGCGGGCTTTGTCGCGACGGGGCTGGAGGTGCTGAAATTCGTGTTTCCTGCCGGAGAGCGGTCAAAGACGCTTTCCACATATGGCGACATGATGGATTTCCTGGCGAGAGGACGGCTTGACCGTACGGACCTGGTCGTCGCGCTTGGCGGCGGCGTCACGGGCGACATGGCCGGGTTTGCCGCAGCGACATACAAGCGCGGCATCGCATTTGTCCAGATCCCCACATCGCTTCTCGCCATGGTGGATTCGTCTGTTGGCGGCAAGACCGGCGTGGATCTTTCCGCCGGCAAGAATCTCGTCGGCGCTTTCCATCAGCCGAGGGCCGTATTCTGCGACACGTCCTTCCTCGGCACGCTGCCGGACGAATGGTGGATTGACGGCATGGGCGAAGTGCTCAAGTATGCGGTGCTTGGCGATGGCTCCCTCTTCGCGAAGCTCGAGGGTGCGCCGCTGGAGAAGATCGGGGAGCGCGAGATAGCCGAATGCGTGGGCATGAAGCGCGATGTCGTCGAAAAGGATGAAAGGGAGGGCGGTGCGCGCAAGCTGCTCAACCTTGGCCATACGTTCGCGCACGCCATTGAGATGTTGAGCGGGTATTCGATATCCCATGGACGCGCGGTCGCGACCGGCATCGCCATGATCGCCCGAGCCGCGATGAACATGGGTGCGCTCCCCCGTCCCGAACAGGAGCGCATAGAGTCGCTTGCCTTGTCCATGGGCTATGATGTGCGCACGGACTTTCCCGCGAAGGAGATCGCGGAGGTGATCCTTTCGGACAAGAAGGTGTTCGGCGACCATATCGATCTGGTTGTCCCGCATGGCATCGGCAAGTGTTTCGTGGAAAGCGTCCCGCTTGCGGAATTGGGGAAGGTGGTGGACAGTGCCGTGTGACCGGATTGAAAAGACGCTGTTGCCCGGAAGGCGCAGAGGGAGCGTGACCGTGCCTTCCTCGAAATCCATTGCGCATCGCGAAATCATCGCCGCCGCGCTGAGCGGCGTCGGGGAGCCGAGGATACGTGGCGTCTCGAAAGACATCGAGGCGACGCGAGAATGCCTGAGGGCGATGATGGCCGGCGAACACGAATGGCATTGCGGAGAGAGCGGCTCCACGCTTCGCTTCCTCACGCCGATTGCGGGCGTGATGGGCTGGAAGGGCAGGTTCGTGTGCGAAGGACGCCTTGGCGAGCGTCCCACGATGCCGTTCGAGAGGAAGAGCAGGTACGTCGTCCCTGGAGACGTGTCGTCGCAATTCATAACGGGTCTCCTGTTCGCCCTGCCCCTTGCGGACTGGGACAGCGAGATCGTCGTGGATGGCAATCTCCAGAGTGCGGCGTACGTGGCGCTTACCGAGGCGACGTTGCGTGATGCCGGCATCGAGTTCGACAAGCCGGAGCAAGCGGTGTGGAGGATAAGGGGCGGCCAGCGTTACCGCATGCCAGGCGGCAGGAAGGTGGAGGGCGATTGGTCGCAGGCGGCGTTCTTCCTCGCGATGGACGGGGTTGGGGTTGACGGGCTCAACGAAAGGTCGATTCAAGGCGATCGGGCCGTAGAGTGGCTGCTGGATTCCCCGGTAGTGGATGCCGGGCCAGTGCCGGATCTCGTTCCGGCGCTTGCGGCGCATGCCGCATCGAGAAGCGGAGTCACGAGGTTCGTTAATTGCGGCAGGCTTCGCCTAAAGGAAAGCGACAGGCTCGAGTCCACGGCGGAGATGGTGAACGCCGTGGGCGGCGAGGCGCATATCGAGGGCGATTCACTTGTCGTGTGCGGCTGCAGGGATATGCGCGGCGGCGTTGTGAAAACGCACGGCGACCATCGCATAGCGATGTCCGCAGCCGTGCTTGCATGCGCTGCGTCTGGCGCGGTTACTGTGGACGATGCCACCGTGGTGGCGAAGTCCTACCCCGGCTTCTGGCATGATTTCGAGAGTCTTGAAAGGGTTACGGCATGAGCAGCAGATACGGCACAAACTTTCGCATTGCGATCTTTGGGGAGTCCCATGCGGCGGCGATCGGCGTGGAGATCGAGGGCGTCCCTGCCGGGAGCAGAATAGATATGGATGAGCTTCGGCGGTTTATGGACCGCCGCGCTCCGGGCCGCAGTGCGACGTCCACGCAACGTCGCGAACCTGATGTCCCGGAGTTCCTTTGCGGGATAAGGGACGGTATCGCGACCGGTGCGCCGATTGCGGCCATCATACGGAATTCCGATACCCGTTCCTCCGACTACGGAAACCTGGCAAACGTGCCGAGGCCCGGGCATGCGGACTATCCGGCGGAGGTGAAGTTCGGCGGCCATCAGGACAAGGCCGGAGGTGGACACTTCTCGGGGCGCCTTACCGCCCCCCTCTGCATTGCCGGAGGCATTGCACTGCAATTGCTGGAAAGGCGCGGTGTCACCGTTTCCGCAAAGGCGGTGCGCATTGGCGGCGAGACAGATCCGGCGAAGATGGAGGCCGCAATCCTTGCCGCGAGGGCGGACGGTGATTCCGTCGGTGGCGTAGTCGAGGCGGAGGTGCGCGGTGTTCCCGCCGGACATGGAGATCCGATGTTCGCCGGCATCGAGAACCGTATCGCGCAGGCTGTGTTCGGAATACCGGCGGTGAAGGGGATCGAGTTCGGCGAAGGGTTTGCCGCCGCAGACCTCAGGGGTAGCGAGAACAACGACCCATACGGGATGGCTGACGGCAAGGTCGTGCCGCTGACGAATCACGCCGGCGGCATTCTTGGGGGCATAACGACGGGGGCGCCGATTGTGTTCCGCGTTGCGTTCAAGCCTACGCCGTCGATAGGCAAGCCGCAGGATTCGGTGGACCTTGCGACAGGAGCGCCGGTCAAGCTTGTGGTCAAGGGACGGCACGATCCGTGTGTGGTTTTGCGCGCCGTGCCGTGCGTGGAGGCCGCCGCCGCAATCGCCGTCTTGGATTGCCTGGCTTAGGAATATGCCATGGAGTGAATATGGAAAACGCTGCGTTTACAGTCGGCATCAGGGGAATGGGGCTTATCGGCGGGTCTTTCGAGAAGGCCTTCCTAAAGGCCGGATATCGCGTCGTAAACCTGAAGGAGGCAACGCCTGACGTCATCCGCTCCTGCGGGCTTGTGATAGTGTGTCTGCCTCCGCTCATGGTTGCGCCGTGGATAGCGAGCCACGCGGGGGACTTCGCGGATGGCGCGATGGTGACCGATGCCGCCGGTGTGAAAGGAATAGTGTGCGAAGCCCTGGAGCAGATTGACAAGGCGGCTTCATGGACGTATGTGGGCGGACATCCAATGGCAGGCAAGGAGCGCAGCGGGTATTCCAATGCGGCGGCGGATCTCTATCGCGGAGCCTCGATGATATTCACGCCGTACGGCTGGACTGACTCTGCCATAGTGGATCGGCTGAAGGCGATCTTCGGGGAAATAGGTTTCGCAAGGTTCGTCGTGACGAGTCCTTCGCGGCATGACGAGATGATAGCGTACACGAGCCAGCTTGCGCACGTTGTGTCCTCGGCATATGTCCGCGATGAGCTGTCGGGCTCGCACCTCGGCTTTTCCGCCGGAAGCTACCAGGACATGACGCGGGTCGCGACGGTTGATCCGGATATCTGGACGGATCTTTTCCTGTCCAACAAGGCGGCCCTTGATGGGGTGCTTACGCGCTTCATTGAACGGCTCTACGAGTATCGCGATGCGATACGGGATTCTGACGCGGAGTCGTTGAGGCGCTTGCTGGACGATGGTCGCAAGGCGAAGGATCTTTCACATTGAGGAGGAGGTGGCCATGTCTTTGAAGTGCGGGTTGCTTGGCGAGAAGCTGGGACACAGCAAGTCCCCTGAAATTCACGGCAAGCTGGGCGATTACGAATATCGGCTCTACGAGAAGCGTCCAGATGAAGTGGAAGACTTCATCCTCCATGGCGACTATGATGTGCTGAACGTGACCATCCCGTACAAGAAGGTCGCATTCGGCCTGTGCAGTGAGGTGTCGCCTGTGGCCGCCGAACTCGGCAATGCCAACGTGATAGTCAAGCGTCTTGACGGGACATTGTTCGGAGACAACACCGACAAGGCGGGGTTCGAGCGGCTAGTTAAGATTGTCGGCGTAGATGTACGTGGCAAGAAGTGCGTAGTGCTTGGGACCGGCGGCGCGGCCATGACGGCTGCGGCGGCATTGCGCGGCCTTGGCGCAGGGAATGTGGTGCACATCTCGCGTACGGGCGAGGACAACTACGGGAATCTCGAACGCAATGCCGACGCGGCTGTGCTGGTAAACGCTACGCCTGTCGGGATGTTCCCAAATGTTGACGCGCAGCCTGTTTCGCTCTCTGCGTTTCCGAAATGCGAGGCGGTGATAGACCTCATCTACAACCCGTCGCCGACGCGCCTTCTTGCCGAGGCCGAGAGGCTTGGCGTCGCGAACGTCGGCGGCATGCCCATGCTTGAGGAGCAGGCGCGTCTTGCGAGCCGCTACATGAACGCGAACCTATACCTGTACGGTGCGCCGGGGGCGGGGAAGTCAACCTACGGAAGGGTTCTTGCAAAGCGGAAGGGGATGCCGTTCGTGGATCTTGATGCGGAGATTGAGAAGAGCACCGGGCGAAAAATCAGGGATATATTCTCGACAGACGGGGAGGCGGCATTTCGCAAGATTGAGCATGATGAGCTTAAGCGCGTGTCAGCTACGCCGGGCCAAGTCGTGGCGCTCGGTGGCGGCGCTTTGCTCGATCCGGCGTCGCGTGCCGTTGCCGAGGCGACTGGGCGCGTGATATTCATCGAATGCGACGAGGCGGAACTGATCCGCCGTGTGGCGGCGTCATCTGAAAGGCCATTGCTGGCAGGCGGCGCCGAAGGGCGCATGAAGGCCCTTCTCCAATCCCGCCGCGAGCATTACGCCTCGTTCAGGGAGCGGCTGCGCCCTGGACTGCGCATGCCAGCAATCAATCCAGCCTAATGACCGCGACCTGCATCATCCCCAATCGCCGGCGTTGTAATCTCAATGCGATTCTGCTATCATGCGCCTCATGGAAAGGAAGCGCAAGGACATCTGCATCATCGTCAACCAATCACGTGCGGCGGGGCGCGGACTCCTTCGGGGCATCTTTCGGTTTGCCGAGACCCGACCGGAATGGCGGACGCATCTGTACGAACCGGACGAACATGGGTTCGGGGAAACCACGAATGCGCTTCAGGACGGTACGACCGACGGAATCATCACGTCCGAGCTGGAAAATCCCGATTTCGCCGCAAAACTCGAAGGTTCCAGCGTGCCGCTCGTGGTCGTCGGCACAAGGCAGCTCTGCCTTCACCGCCGTGCGGCCAATCTCGGCGTCGTCAACTTCGACGAGGAGAAAATCGGCTCTTTCGCCGCCCAGCAGCTTCTTTACATGGGGCAGTTCAAGTCATTCGGGTATGTCGGATGCACGGACGCGAAACGCGCCTACCTCTCCAGGCTCCGCTACCACGGCTTCGCGAAGGAGCTCCGGCGGCATGGTCTCGCATGCGCAAAATACCGGGAGGGGACCGGATTGCCCGCATGGCTTCTCCGCTTGCCAAAGCCGGCCGCGATCGTCGGATGCGTCGATGACCGAGCCGCCGACATACTGGGCGTCTGCGACCGTATGAACATCGCCGTGCCGGGGTCGATCAGCGTCCTCGGAATCGACAACAGCGCGACCATCTGCCAGTCCGCCCATCCGACGCTGTCCAGCATCGCGACCGACTTTACCGAAGAAGGGTTCGCGGCCGCGGCCGAGCTCGACCGGATCATGAGTTGCCGAAGCGGGGTCTGCGGCCGCCGAAACTACACCTCCCGAACGGACTGCTCCCTGGTGAGGCGGGATTCCACCAGAGTCATTTCCTCTGGACTGCAACTCGTGAACCGCGCCATCGACTACATTCAACGCACATGCGATTCAGCCCTGACGATCGAAATGGTCGCGAGGCATCTGCGCGTCTCAAGCCGACTTCTCCATCTCCGCTTCAGGGAGTTTTCAGACAAAAGCCTCCACGAGTTGATCGTCGCCGGTCGCATCGAGAACCTGAAGTTAAAGCTGGTCGCCAGCCGGCAGAACATCGCGGACGTGACCGCCGCCTGCGGATTCACCAACCCGACGCACATAAAGACCCTGTTCAAGAAGCGGACCGGCTGCACCTTGAGCGCCTGGCGCAGACAGCACGAAACCAAGCACACGCCATAGCGGGAAAGGATCTCACTTTACGTAGAGCTTGGCGAACTCAACAAGCGCATCGGCCGTCGTCGGATCGGATGACAGCATCTTGACCTCGGCAACACCCGTGACGACGGGGCCGTCCGTAAACGTGCGCACCGACTTCGCCGGCACGCTCGCGAGTTTCCAGGTCTGTCCGTTCACCATGACTGCGGGATCCGCCAACGGACCGCGGATCTTCACCTCGAGCCGGGCCTTCTCGCCCGGACGCACCTTTACCGGCGGCAGATCATCCGCTCCCCTGGACGGTGCCCAGTTCGCCGGCATCTCGGGCTCCCAGTCCAGCTCCTTCCTCTGCGCCTCGGAGAGCGCCGCGAGCGCCGGCTGCGGCCGGCCATGCACGAAGACCTTCACCTCGGCCCGCGCCTGCGCCCCATTGGAAACGTCCGCCGAATACCGGAATCTGTTTTCGCCGGCCTTGAGCGCCAGGTGCGGCCCTGCGGCTCGTTCCTTGAAATCCCCCTTCTCGCCATAGAGCGTCCAGACTCCGTTCTCAAGCTCGGCCCAGTCGCCTGCGGCCAGTTCCTCGAACGGCAGCTCTACCTTCTGTCCGTTCAGCTTCAGCCTGATGTCCTCGGACGTCGTCTCCTTCATCCCCAACGCCTTGATCTCCGAGAGCAGAATGTCCACGCTCGGACTCCGCGCCGCCGCTTCGGTCGCGTTCGCGTCAAGGACGCCTTCGGCCGCGCTGACGGGAATCTCGTTCAGATACACGCGCGCGCTCATGACCGACGAGAGCTGCAGCCCGCACATCTGCTCGTGATGTCCGATCCTGTGCGGCCATGCGTACTTGGACGCCTCCTCGGTATCGCGCTCGCGGAACAGGAACTCCACGTATCGCCAACCCTTGAAGTCGAGCTTCACGAGGTTGTCGGCACATGTCCCGTAATAATCGCGCGAGTTCTGCAGCTGCACGTTGAGAACCGCGCCAGAGCCGTCGCCCTTCACCCAGAACCCGACGCCCGCCGCAGAGCCGAGATCCAGGTACGGCCTTGGCCAGGCCCGTTCGAGGCAGGCATAGGCGCCGCGCGACCTGCCTGTGTCGTTGAAGGCCGTCAGGCGCGTCACCTCTCCACGCTCGGGATCCGACATCCTCTCGCGCCTAAGCCGTACCTCAGGGACGGACACGGTCTTTGCGTCGGCAAAGGACTCCACGTCGAAAAGCCTCTGCGCCGCCGGACTCTCGAACGGCGAGAGGTTGTAGAAAGTCTCGATCCGGAGCGACACCGGCGCCGCAGCCTTCGCCCGGCACGTCCACTTGTCCCCGAGACCCTCGCCGAGCACGCGCTGGCGCATCACCTCTACGGGCGTGTATGTCCACGCTCCCGTGCCGTCCTGCGCGAGGCGGCCCTCCCTGCCGAGTGTGGCAAGTTCCTTCCGCACGTCAGGGGCAAAGGCCCTCGCCAGACGGAAACGCTCGTACCAGCCTACCGTTGTGAGGGCCCGCTCCTGCAGATCCGGAATGAAACCCGCATTCGCGCTGACTCCCTGGATCGACATCGCGAAGTCGTGACCGGCGTTTTTCGCGGCAAAGTACTCTGTCTCGTCCGGAAAGCGCGACCGCGACCGCGCACTCGCAAGTTGCGGCGCCCACCACCCCATCTGCCCGTCGAGGAAGTTCGACATGCGGCCCATTTCTACGTTCGACCGGATGTGGTCATCCTCGAATCCCTTCGCACCGTAGCAAACATTGTCCCACGCGCCGATTGTGCTGCGGAACGGCCAGAAGTGGGGATTGCAGCAGCTCATCTCGATGCGAGGCGGATGGCGCGATGCATCGAGGCGGGAAGCGATCAGCGACGCCATCTTCGCCGTGCCGTACATCGACTTCATGCCTTCCGAACCGTCGAAATAGATCATGTCGGAGCCAATGGCGTTGTAGACGCCTGCGAGCCGGTCGGCGAGTTCGGTCGCCAGCGGCGAATCCGGCTCCGGGTAGAAGCAGAAATAGCGCTGCTGCAGGTACTTCACGCGCGTCCCCGCCGCATGGTCGCGCACCTTCGTACGCTGCGAGCCGCGCACGATGCCGGTGAAGGCGTACGGCTCTTCGCGGCGGACGGCGCGGTACTCGATCAGCTCGCCGTCGATCTCGAGCAGGTTGCCGTTGGAGGTGTACGTGGTGACCACGTCGTGATTCGGGCCGGGCGGCTCGTTCACCACCACCTCCTGCGAATCGGCGGTTATCGGCCTTGCCAGCGTGTAGGCGCAGGTGGCTATCAGGTTGGAGTGGCAGACCGGCGAGACCCACGGGTCGTGGAAGTCGATGCACGCGGTGAGCGAGTGGAGCGACACGTTCATGCCCGCCGCCCTCACCTTGTCCGCCGCCGCCTTTAGGTCCGCCAGCCCGCGCGGGAACTTGTCGCGGTTCACGCCGTAGTGCCCCAGGTGGTCCCACCAGCAGTGGAAGTGGAAGATCGACACCCCCGCCCGCCGCGCAGCGTCGATCCACGCGTCGATGTTCCGGCTCTGGCAGTTCGCGAACATGTAGGACTGCCGCGCCTCTTCCGAGCCGAGGGACCACGGCCCGCCCGCCCTGGAGTAGTAGAGCCCCGATTCCTTCACAAGCGCCTGCAGACGGGCGAGAATGCCGTCGCGCGGGCCCGCCGCCAGCCCGAAGCGCATGCCCTTTGCCGCCCCCGGACAGTCCAGGAAGATCTTCATGGCGTCTCGCGCCGTCGACATGCCGAGCCGGTAGTCGAATGACCGCAGGCAGATCGCCCGCTCGTCATCTGACGAAACGCAGGAGAAGCCGCCTGTGTACTTGCTGCAACCGGGCCGAAGCATGGCGAGCTGCAGCGACTGCATCCCCTCCATCGGGGAGCAGTCCTCGACGGTGAAGACGAAGCCGCCGTCGAATGGCTTGACCGACTCTACAAGCGTTGAGCCGTCGGCGAAGGCGAAGACGAGCGCGCCATCCTGACGCTTCGAGGCTTTGCCGGCGAACGACCACTTTCCGTCTGGCTCGATGCGGCTGACCCACGGCACAACGTCGGACAGATAGCTCCGCCCTGCCGTGTCCGTCAGCTTCGTGATTCGTCCGTCGTCCCGGAATGTCAGTCGAAGATCGCCGCTCGCGAACTCGAAGTTCTCGGCGCGAGCCGAAGCCGCCACCAACGCCGCCGCGAAAATGGAAAACACGCGCATACGATTTACCTCCTCCTCTGTAATCATACATTCATTGCGGACTTGTCCGCCTTCACGTCGGATGCCTTCAGCCCCATCCTCTCGAGGTCTACGCCGCCGATGTCGAACGGTTTCGCCGTCTTCCACGCGCCGCGCGTGAAATCCGGGATGTCAATCGGAGCGCCGCGGTTCTTCGCCGAGATCTCCGAGAGCGCATAGACCGCGCTCCAGCTCGCCAGGTCGTACACGTCGATGTCGAGCGGCAGTCCGTTCTGGAGGCAATATGCCCAGCGAAGATCCATCAGGAAGTCCATGCCTCCGTGCCCGCCGACTTTCTCGGCAATGGCGCCTGCGTCGCGCCAAAGCGGATGCCTGTACTTTTCACGCACCGACTCCGTCCTCTTGGTATCGAAATAGTAGTGTGCGCCCCTGTCGCCGGCCTTCTCCTCCCAGGCGACGTGCAGATATTCACGGTTTGGGGATCGTCCCGGGTAGCTCTGCATGCACCCCTTTGTCCCGCAGATCATGTTGACGCGGCTGTACGGGCGCGGCAACTTCACGCAGTACTGCGCGACGATCGTCTTGCCCAGAGCCGTGCGAATCGTCGTCGTGTTGATGTCGCCCGAACGGAACCGGATCCGACGCTGCCAGGAGCCGGCCGGATAGTTCTCCCGTGCCGCGCGTTCGATTCCGAGCGAACAGGAATCGATCGACGTCAGATAGTCGAGGCGGTCGCCGCGGTTGATGTTCATGTCAACGCAGATCGGGCCGAGTCCATGCGTCGGGTACTGATTGCCCATCCGCTCGGCCGCTCGCTTGATCCGCCAGTTCCCCTCGACCTCAAGCTCCATCATGCGGCAGTCGTGGATATACGCCCCTTCGCCATGCACGATGTCGCCGAGGATTCCCTGCCTACAGAGGTTGTGGGCCAGGAGTTCGTACTCGCCGTAGCAGCAATTCTCCAGCATCATGCAGTGGCGTCGCGTCTCCTCTGCCGTCTCGACGAGCTCCCAGCCTTCATCAACCGTGTTGCAGCCGATGACCTCCACGAGGACGTGCTTGCCTGCCTTCATCCCATAGATGGCCATGGGGGTGTGCCAATCGATGGGAGTGGCGACGTAGAGGACGTCCACATCGGGCGAGTCGGAGAGCCGGCGCCAGACATCGTCGCCGATGAACTCCTGCGCCCTCGGCTTCTTTGCGTCCGACAGTGCCTTCTGGGCCTGTTCGACGCAGTCCCGCTTGAGATCGCACAGCGCCGTCACCCGGCAGCCCGGGAACATCGCCACGCGGCTGACGGCCGCGCGACCGCGTGGCCCGAGTCCGATGAAGCCGACGCGCACCGTCTCCATCGGCGGTGCGCGGAAGTTCGCCATCGGCGCGCCTCCCGCACGTCCGATGCGCAGTTTGCCGCCCATGCAGCCGGCGGCAACCGCCGTCGCTCCAAGCCAGGCCGTTCCCTTCAGGAAATCACGCCTACTGTCCATAGCCTTCCCTTCCTTTCTCACTTGACGACGATGCGCAGGCCGACGGGTTCACCGCTGAACTCCAGGATTTCCGCCGAACCTTCTCCCGTGAACGAGATCTCCAGGCGGGACACGCTTCCCGCCTCCGCCTCAAACGAATAGAGTCCGCCCCGGGGAGCCAGCGGTACGCCATTCAGGCGAACGGCCAGCGTTCCCCCTCCGTTGATGTCCGCCGCAAACGACTGCATGCCCGCCCGCGGCGCCACCCAGTCGACAGTCAGGGACTCGCCGCTCCCCAGCGCGACGCCATGCGCACCCTCCACGACTGCGGACGATGCCGCGACAACCCTCCCTCGCCTGCCGACAAGGCGGTCCGCGTAAGTCGGTCTCCAGTCGTATTCGCCCGCCCCGATGTCAAGCGCCCCATTGTAGACGCGCTGACCGCCGCAGGCATCCAGGCCTGTCTTGAACCTCTGCCACTGCGCGGGGAAGAACGCGTCATAGGCATCACGCCAGCCCTTGTCCACAACCACCGAGTTCTCGGCCGTCAGCGGACGGTAGGCCGCGTCATGCGAATCGGCTTCCGGCTGATCGACCTTGCAATGCGAATCCCGATATTCCGGCGGCAGGGACGTGTCGGCGCGGAATACGCAGTTCGAATAGCGCCGCATGGGCCCGAATCCGTCGTAAAGGATCGTGTTGACCGTCTGGCCGCCGTCTTGTATCCCGAGGATCATGCCCGAGTTCGGCCGGTCCGGATCGCGGTAGACCGAACAATTCAGGACGAGGGCCGACGTATAGAGGGTTTCGCCATCGGCCACGCAATCGACATATTCCCCGGTGAACCCGCCCGTGCCGTAAGACCAGGATGCGGCCTGGTTGTCCTTGATCAGGCAGCGAATGCAGGTCGATCTGTAGACGCCGCCCCCACGCACCGCCGTATTGTTCGTGATTACACAATCGACAATGGCCGAGTTCCCCTGTGAATCGGCGGACACTCCTCCGCCGCAGTTGCCGTTGTCGCTCGACATGTAGGCCGCGCCGCCACGGATCGTGAAGCCCTGAATGTAGGCGCCGTCTTCCAGGAATACGCACCGCACCGCGTCCGATCCCCAGCCGCCCGCATCGGCCGACCGGTGCCCGACTATGGCCGTGGCGTCCGGCCCACCGTCCGCAACAAGCCCAACGCCGGCCTTGACCACGACACGGTTCGTCGTGCCTCCGCGAACATCCATCAGACCCTGGCGGTCGCCATAAATTCCCGGCGCAACATGCACGATGCCGCCGGAAGACACCACGCCCATGGCCTTTTTGATTGTGCCGAATGGACTTCCCTTCCTGAAGCCGACGTTGGCGTCGTCGGATCCGTCATCGTCAACATACCACTCGTCCTTTGCATAGGCGACGGAAATGCCATAGTCCTGCGCACGGCCCTCAACCGTTCTGGTGTAGACGAAGTCGTCGTCGACGTCCGCGAACTCAAAAGTTTCGCCGGCGAATGTCAGCGACTTCACGACCGCATCCTTCGAAGGGAAGGTTCGCGCAAACGAAACGACATTCGAGCCTCCGGTCGTGTCCACCGAGACGGACAGGCCGGCCGGCGGCGTCCGCACCCAATCGTATTCGACCGCACCGATGTCCATCTTGCCGCCGAGTATGCGCGCGCCGCCGATGGCATCCTTGCCCTTGTAGTCCGCCAACGCCGGTGGCCAAGTGGCGTCGTAGAAGGAAGTGTCCGCCACCGCATCGACGAGCGGGCTGCCCTTCAGCGGCATCCCGTCCGGAGCGAAGACGTAATCTGCCGCCGGCCGGTCTACACACCCCGTGTAGACCGACGAATCTCCGGGCGTGGAGCCGGTCACGTAATGGCAGCCGCTGAACTTGTTTGATCCCCTGTCTGCGCCGGCCGCGATGTAGCTGTTGGAAACCGTGGACTTGCGCACGCCGTCGAAGATCGTGCAGTTCAGCGCGCAACCGTAGCCGACATGATCGTACCCCACGTTGTCCTTGAACAAACAGTTGATCTGCGTGCAGTACATCGTCGCCGCGCACGGTTTGGCGGATGCGTTGTTGAGAACGCGGCAGTTGAGAAGGACGGCCTTGTCCCATGCCGCCGAACCCTCGTGGTAGGCGGCGCCGCCGCGGTTGGCGGACGCATTGTTGGAGATGACGCAGTCGACCACGTATCCGTCCCCGATGAAAAGGATGCCGCCGCCGCGCGACGACATCGTGTCCGTTCCGCTGTCATTCCTGCTGCGCACACGGCCTCCGCAGATTGTAAAGCCGATGACCTTTGCCCCGCCGGACAGCGTGAGACAGCGCAGGGCGGAGGGGCCGTTCCCGTAGTTGTCGAGCTTCGCCTCGCTTGTGTCGGACCGGCCCTCGATGAACGTCTTGTCCGGACCTTCCGTCGCAATCAGCGTCTGCCCATCGCCAAGATACGCGCGCGCAAAGTAGTTCGTCCAAGCCCCCGACCCTTCGTATGAACCCTTGTCGTAGCGTCCGGGCGCGGCATGGATGGTCGCCCAGCGGTTGTTTGCCACAGCCAGAACTCCCTGCAACGTCTTGCGCGGGCCGTTCGTCAGACTCGTCTGGGGGTCGATGCCGCCCTTCGTCTCCGCGAGGCCGTTCCAGGCGTCATTTCCGTTGTCGGCGTCCACATAGTAGTCCTTTGCCGGCGCCACAAGCGACAGGTTTGCGGCAAACAGCGACAGCGCTACGGTTCTCATTGCGTTCGTTGACATGGCTCGACCTTCCTTCGCTTGTTAAATCCCCGATCACGGACAATCCGCCTCGTCGGCAAGTTTCTCGATGAAATTCACGCCGCCATTATAGCAAAAAGCCGAATCCGCATATTCGTTTTCGTGCAAGAGAAATGTTCGTTTCACCGCAATCAGGGGCATGCGCGGTTTTAGGGTGGAGATCGGGTTTCATGGGCGCGGGATGGCCGCAGCTTGTCGCGGCCGAATGTTGGCTGTCTGCCAGTTGTCACGACGACGAGGGCGTCGTCGCTACGGACGCAGTAAACTGCGTCCCTCCCATGCGATGGCACCGGAACGGACTCCCGTGCGATGGCACCGGAACGGACGCACACTCCCCAAACAGAAAGGCCAGCCGACATCCCATCGGCTGGCTCTTCCTCTCTTGCCGTTTAGGCAAGATGCGATGCGCTACCATCGCACTCGGTTATTGTATCTCGATCTTCTTCGGCTGCAATTCAGGCCGCTTCTTTATCGTGACCGTAAGTATTCCGTTTTCGATCTTGGCCGTGAGGGTCGCGAGGTCTGCCCTTTCGGGTATCTCCGCGCTCATGGCGTAGTTCACGTTCTCGAATTCGGCCGCGACCTGCTTGAATCCGGCCGGGTTCTGGTGCTTCGCGTGCGTCTTCAGCGTGAGCGTCCTCCCCTCCACATGAAGGTCGGCATCGCCTTTCCCGACGCCAGGCACCACAAATTTCAGCTCGTACTCCTCCGGACGCTCGGAAAGCGTTGCCGACGGAACCACAAATTTCTCTTCGTTCATTTTCTTTCTCCTTTCGTTTAGCCTTCGATTGCGATATGACGGATGCCGGCCTTCTCTGCCTTCGGAAGTTCGATCCTGAGAATGCCGTTCGTGAATTTCGCGTTGGCCTTCTCGGCATCGACCCTGAAAGGCAGCGCCAGACGGCGCGACCATGCGGGCTGCGCGACGGTTGGCTTGCCGGTTGCGGCATCGGTCGTCTCTGTCGGCTTGTCGGCGATGACTACCGCCTGAGGCTCGAGGGACAGCTCGATATCTTTTGCCGTCTTGCCGGGAAGCAGCAGGTCTATGATTGCCGCATCGTCATCGAGGAATACGTTGACGGGCGGGAAATGTCCGCAGGCCCTTGCCCTTACATCCTTGAACGCCTGACTGTCTGCGTCGAGAAGGTCGCTCAATATGTTCCATGGATCTATGTTCAATAGTGTATTCATTTGTTTGCTCCTTCTTTTGTTCACACGCCATATATACGCAAATGCCGTGCCAACCCGATGGGCGGCGCGTAACAGGCATGGAATGCGCCAGTTTGTCACACAGGTGTGACACCCCGTGACATTCTGGATAAGGAGCTGAAATGTCGCTGTGTCACAACGACGAGATATTTGCAAACCTTCGGCCGCGACAAGCGCGGCCCTCCCGTATCTTCGCAAAACCGCAAAGACACACCGATTTTCGGGAGGGACGGGCTTGTCCCGTCCGCAACCGCGAATGTTTTGCAATTACCAGCGTCGCTATCTTGCGGCGCTTACCGTATATCCGGCGCGGATTGCAAGTTCGCGGTCGTCGTCAAAGTCGGCGCCTGGCGTTGTGAGGAGCGGACCGGCTATGCCGGCGGACATCCCTACGTGGATGCACTTTGCGGCAGTCTCGTCGTCCATGTCACGTCTGCCGCCCGCAAAGCGCAGCGGAATCGAGGGGTTCACGAGCCGCAGGAGCGCGACGGAATCGATTATTCGGTCGGCGTCGAGGATTTTGCGGTTGCCGAGCGGGGTGCCTTTTATCGGGTGCAGTACATTCACCGGGATGCAGTCGGGCGCAATTTCCTTCAGGGCGAAGGCGAACTCCACCAGCTGCCCGTCGGTCTCCCCCATGCCGATTATGCCGCCGCAGCACACCTGGAAGCCAAGACGCCTTGCGGCCTGCAGCGTCTTTACCTTGTCGGCGGTGGTGTGCGTGGTGCAGAGCGTCCTGAACAGCGACGGCGCCGCCTCTATGTTGCAGTGTATGCGGTCGAGTCCGGCGGCCTTCAGCCGGGCGAGGTCGTCCTCCGAGAGAAGTCCGAGGGATGCGCACAGTCCTATCTTTGTGGTTTTGCGCATTTCCATCAATGCGGCGCACACGCGGTCGATGTCGTTTGCGGAAAGGCGTTTCCCCGATGTGACAATGCCGATGCGGTCTGCCCCATTTGCCTCCGCCTCTTTTGCGGCGTTTACGCACGCGTCCGTTCCCACCCATCCGTATGTTTCGCACCCGGTGTTCCAATGCCTTGACTGTGCGCACCATTTGCAGTCTTCCGTGCAGCAGCCGCTTTTCGCGTTTATGATCGAGCAGAAGTCAAACCGCTTCTCGATGCATTTCTCCGTGACGTCATGCGCCCGCTTCCGCAGTTCGTTGCGCCGCTCGGGCTTGAGCAGTGACAGAGCTTCGTCTTTGTCGATTCCGTTCATGGGTCTTGATCCTTCATTTGCCGATGGTTCCGTCTACCGCCGCTTCGCGCTCTGCACCGGTAAGCGATTCGTTCATGCTTCCGGTGCGGTAGCCGGTGAGATCAAGCGAGACTTGCCTGAAGCCGATGTCCTTCAGTGCGGACGAGACGTCCGATGCGCGGCTGGCAATGCGCGGTATGTCTGTTGGCGGCACTTCGATCCGGGCAAGGTCGCCATGCGCCCTCACGCGCAGTTGGGTAAGGCCCAGCCCGGAATCCAACAGCCACTGTTCCGCCCTTTCGATTCGGTCGAGGGCTTCTGCTGTGATGCGCTCTCCGTAGGGTATCCGCGATGCGAGGCAGGCGAACGACGGCTTGCTCCAGGTCGGAAGCCCCATCGATTTGGATAGGATGCGTATGTCGGACTTCGTGAGGCCGGCCTCGTGGAGTGGACTGACCACGCCCAATTCCCTTACGGCACGTCGGCCAGGACGGAAATCGCCATCGTCGTCGCGATTCGATCCCTCAAGCACGGCGGCATATCCGGCTTCATTCGCCAAGCTTACGAGCTTTGAGAAGATCGCCTTTTTACAGTGGTAGCACCTGTCCGGGGCGTTCTCGACAAATGACGGCAGGGAAAGCTCGTCGGAATCCACGATGATGTGCCTTATGCCATGGGCCTTGCAGAAGTCAATCGATTCCTCGAACTCGCGATGCGGAAATGTGCGGGAGCGTATTGTCGCGGCAATCGCCTTATCCCCCAAGGTTTCATGGGTCGCGTACAGGAGGAGCGTGGAGTCCACGCCTGCTGAAAACGCCACAATCGCGCTGCCGAGGCCACGAAGACGCTCACGGAGCCAATTGAGCTTCATGGCGATGTGGGCGGGCATTTGCTTGGAGTTTTCCATCTTTGCACAGTCGTTGGTGCGCTTTCGGCGCAAAACGGCGCGAATTATAGCATATTCAAAGTTGGTAGTTGGTAGATGGTAGATGGTAGTGGGAATTTGCGATTTGCGATTTGCGATTTACGATTGCATTTGGGGATTTAGGGATTTGGTAGGGCGATTTCGATGAAATCGCCGCCACGGGAGGGTCGCGCTCCCGTGTGAAACGACTGCGGACGCAATGGATTGCGTCCCTCCCACGTGGCCAGATGGTCAATTGCGAACTGGAAGCGCTACGCGCACGGGAGGGTCGCAGTCCTCTGCGACCGAAAATCCCGCTGCGGGCGCATTTCCGAGAAACTGTCGCATCTACGCCATCTCATTTTTCACGGCCACTTCCCACCCCTCACTTTTTGCAAAAAGTGAGGGGCTTTACCACCTCAATGCTCATGAATCTTTGGATGCACCCATCTCCTTCTGCGAGAAGACCATCACTAACACCATATGAAGCGTGGTGTTCCAAAAGCGTTTCATTATGGGCTGAAATGTGGTATCATTCACGGATACAAAGTCCTGAAAGGAGTGGCGATGAGCGAAAAGAAGAAATGCGGTTGTCTTTGTAGGATATTCAAGTGCCTGCTGTGGTGCGTTGTCGGTCTGCTGGCGTTGTCCCTGCTGCTTGTCGTCACATTGCCGCTGTGGATCAGTCCGGTGGCCACAGGCATTGCCGGCGGCGTGGTGCCCAAGTTCACCGGCACCGGATTTGCGATAGAGCGTTTCTGCGTAAACCCGTGGTCTGGCACTGTGCGCATCAGTGGAGTGAGGCTCGCGAATCCGGATGGCTTCGGCTCCGCCCCGGCGCTGTCGGTAAGGTCGTTTGCCTTGGACGTATCCATATCCGAGCTTTTCGGGAACAGGCTTCATGTCAGGGATCTGGTCATAGAGGATACGTTCGCGAGCTACTATTCCCACAAGGGCACGAACAACATGGACGTGATACTCTCCAATGTCGACAAGGCGATTGCGTCTGACGGGGAGAAGAAGGAGGCGAGTGCGCCCGAGGAGAAGCAGAAGTCCGAGATGAAGTTCATAATAGACCATGTGCGCATCGCTGGAACCAAGGTCAAGCTCATGAAGAGCGACATCATTCCGCCGCTTCCGATCGTCGACATCGAGATGCGGGACGTGGGCAAGGAATCCGGCGGCGCGACGTTCGGTGAAGTTGCCAAGGCGTTCACGGATGCGTTCGTGAAGGCCCTGTCTACGGCTGGCGAAGGGTTGGGGGCGCTCGGTGGAGCCATCGGTTCCGGCATCAAGGATGCGTCCTCGGCGGTCGGAAACGCCGCATCCGCTGCGGCTGAAGAAACGAAGACAGCGGTAAAGTCTGTCGGCGGCGCGACCACTACGGCGGTGAAGGACGCTGCCACAGCCGTGAAGTCCGTAGGTGAGACCGCAACGACGGCCGTCGGCGGCGCAGTGAAGACCGTTGGTGATACGGCCACATCCGCCGTGGGCGGGGCCAAGGCTGCGGTGGACGCGGTTGGCGACACGGCAAAAAAGACGACAGAGGGCGTTAAGAACCTTTTCAAGTCATTCGGGAAGTGAAGCAAGGGTTTGGCGCATGGATCACCTGATCGGAATAGGCGGAGTCGGGATGAGCGCACTTGCGCATGCGCTCATCTGCGTAGGCCACTCCGTATCCGGCGCAGACCGCCTTGTTTCATCCACATGCGGAAGCGTGATGCCTGAGTCGCTTCGCCGGCTTGCAGCGCTTGGCGTGAAGGTGTATCCCGATGACGGCAGCGGCATCGGTCCTTCAGTGGATCGCGTCATCGTCTCTACGGCTATCGAGCCGCAGAATCCAGGCCTTGTGCGGGCGAAGGAGCTTGGCATTCCCGTGGTTCACCGTGCCGCCGCGCTCGCTGAGGCGCTGTCGGCCTACAGGCTTGTCGCGGTTGCCGGCACATGCGGGAAATCCACGGTGACGGCAATGCTTTCCGCCATACTTGCAGACTGCGGTCTCGATCCGTTCTGCGTGAACGGGGCTGCCGTGGTTGGATGGAACGGATCGGTAAGGGACGGGAAGGGCGCGTATGCCGTTGCCGAGGTAGACGAGTCCGACAGGTCGCTTACGGCGTTCAGCCCGTATGCGGCGATAGTCACGAACGCAAGCGCAGACCACTATTCCAAGGACGAAATGGATGCGGTGTTCGATGCCTTTGTCGCCAACGTTCCGGGTCCCGTCGTTGATGGGCGCAAGGTGCGCTATGACGCCGATTGCTCCATGCCGGGCGCCCACAACAGGCAGAATGCGGGGATCGCCCTTGCGATGGCCATGGCCCTTGGCGTGGACGAGGCGAAGGCCCGCGGGGCGCTCGCCAGCTTCAAGGGCGTGGAGCGCCGGATGCAGTTCATCGGCAGGTGCGGCGGCGCAGACGTATACGACGACTACGCCCACAATCCCGAGAAGCTTCACGCCATGCTTGCCACGCTGCAGGACAAGTATCCCAAGGGAGTGGCGGTGGTGTGGCGTCCGCACGGGTACGGCCCCCTCCGCAAGATGTTCAGTCCGCTTGCGGATATGTTCAACGCGCAGTTGCGTCCGCAGGATCGTCTCATCGTGCTGCCAGTGTACGACGCCGGAGGCACCGCAGACCGGAGCATCCAGTCTGATGTGCTGGTGGCGGCCGTGCAGGGATCGTATTTCATTGGAACTCCAGAGGAGGCCTTGCGGCTTCTGAAGGCGCAGGCGCCGGCGTTCGGCGCAGTGGTAATTGCGGGCGCGCGCGACCCGGGCCTTCCGGAGCTGGCGCGCGGCCTTGCCGAAAACAAGGAGTAGTCACATGAAGAGAATGCTGTTGGTTTTTGCGGTGGCGGCGATGTCGCTTTTCGCGCAGGGTGAAGATGGCAAGGAAAAGAAGAAAATGCCGTCGTCAATGAAGTCGTTCACTTCGCTCACTGCGGCCAAGAAGGAGGCGGAGAAGTACGACGCCCCGATCTTTGTCGTCGCGGTAGCCAAGGGCACTCCGATGGAGTCGGCGGTGAAGAAGGTGATGTCCAACAAGTTCTTCAAGGAGCTCGCCACGAAAGGGTTCTTCGTGTACACGATGCGCCTGGACCTGAGCAAGAAGGAGAAGGAGGCCGACGGCCGCACCCCTAAGGCGATGTATGAAAAGCTGTCGGACGACGAAAGGGCGCTGCTCGACGTGATTGCGCCGCCGGACGAGGTTGTGGTACGCAGGCTTCCTCTCTTCGGGATGGTCTCGCCCGACGCCGCCAAGGCGATCATCAAGCCCGTGGACATCCCGAAGTTCAAGCCCAATCCCGATTCGAACTACTACGGGGAATATCTCCAGAATCTCCAATCGGCCGCGATGGCGTACGGCATAGAGATCGACATGTCCAAGGAGATGCGCAAGTACATAGAGAATCCGCCGGCGAACAAGCGGAAGAAGTAATTCGATGGGCGGCAGTTTTACCTATCCGAAGTGTCGGCTTCTATCCGGCGATGCGGCTTCGTTCTCCGCCGCAAGGTCTCGTTTCGACGCGATGCACGTGGACGATGTGCGCCTGTCGCGCTCGTCGGGATGGAACACGAGCCGCACCACGCTCGCCGGCGAGGCGAGCGTATCAGGCGTCGGCACGTTCCGGGGCAGCGAAAGGCGCACGATAACGTTCGCGCCTTCCCAGCGTCCGGGGTGGTGGATCCGTCGCACGGATCTCCCGGAGCAGCTCGACACCGCCGTGCACATCTCTAACCTGTGGACGAGCGCCCGCAACCTCGTCCTGCGCAGCGGATCTCCGCACAACTACCTCCGGATGGTCGAGCACATCATCGCGCTCAAGGCCGGTCTCGGTCTGGACAATGTAGTGCTCAAGACGAATTCCGGCGATCCTCCGCTCTTCGACGATTCGTCGCTTCCGCTTGTCGAGGCGATAGACAAGGCGAAGATCGTCCCCCTGAATGAGCTCGCGACGTATGTCACGGTGAAGGAGCCGATTGCGTTCTCCGGTGCAAGGGGCGATTTCCTGATGTTCATCCCGGACGACGGGACGCGGCGGCTCAGGCTTGATGTGGGGATAAGCTGGCGCACGATAATCGGCGACCAGCGCATCGTGTTCGACGTCACGCCGGAGACGTTCCGCTACGGCTCGTATGCCCGCACGAACGCCACGCACAGGCAGTACCAGCTCGCCAGGACGATAGGGTGGCTCTTTGCCGACACCCGCAACCTCGGGTATGACAAGAACAACATCCTCATCCACGGACGGAAACGCTGGTATGGCGAGCCACGCTTCAACGTCAAGGGGACGGATCGGTTTCTTGAGCCGGTGTGGCACCGCGCCGTTCTCGATCTCCTGGCGGCGCTTGCGCTTACGGGTCCGGACCGCTTTGTAGGGACGGTCGTGTCGTTCCGGGCCGGACACACGCAGGATTGCGACGCGGTGAGGCATCTCTACCGCAACGACCTATTGGAAGACGCCTGATGTGCAGGTGCATGATGGAGTGCAGATGACAGCGATTGTTGACTATAGGGCCGGGAACCTTACGAGCGTAAGGCTCGCGTTCAATGCGCTTGGCGCGGAGACGGTGATCTCCTCCGATCCGTCCGTGATCCGGGCTGCCGAGAGGGTCGTGTTCCCCGGCGTGGGTGCGGCGGCGAGCGCGATGGCGAATCTACACGGGCTTGGCCTCACGGATGCGGTGCGCGAGGCGGCGTCTTCGGGCAGGCCGTTCATCGGCATTTGCCTTGGGATGCAGATCCTCTTCGACCATTCCGAGGAGGATGGGGGCGTTGATCTCCTCGGGGTGCTTCCGGGGAAGGTGCGCAGATTTCCGGATGTCGAGGGGTTCAAGGTCCCCGAGATAGGCTGGAACGATGTGCAGACGGATGGAACGGAGAGGTTCATAAGGTCGGGAGACGAGTTCTACTTCGTCCACTCGTATTATGCGGAGCTTAATCCGCATACCGTGGGGCGTACGTCCTATGCGGGCGTGGACTTCACTTCGGCCGTGCGCCGAGGCAGTCTTTTTGCGACGCAGTTCCATCCTGAGAAGTCCGGGCGGGTTGGCCTCGCGCTCCTGAAGTCCTTCCTCGAGACGGCGTGACGTGGTGGTTCCGCTGTGCCGATGGAGCGGTTTTGCCAGATAGTTAGATGATATCCTGAAAGGGGCTACAATGCTTGCCAAGAGAGTTATCCCATGTCTGGACGTGCGCAACGGGCGCGTCACCAAGGGAGTGAAGTTCAAGAACAACGTAGATCTCGGAGATCCGGTCGAGATGGCGGTTGGGTATTCCGACGGCGGCGCTGACGAGCTTGTATTCTACGACATCACGGCGTCGGCGGAGAGGCGTCCGATAGACATCGGGATGGTCGAGGCCGTCGCGAAGGCTGTGCGGATACCGTTCGCTGTAGGTGGAGGCATATCGTCCCTCCCGGACATGGAGCGCGTCATCCTCGCCGGGGCGGAGAAGGTGTCGGTGAATTCCCTGGCGGTGCGCAATCCTTCCATCATATCGGATGGCGCAAAGGCGTTCGGAAGGCAGTGCATCGTGCTCGGGATGGATCCCGTGAGGAGCGACAATCCGAAGTGCCCGAGCGGGTACGAGATCACGACGCGTGGCTTTCGCGAGTTCACGGGGATGGATGCGGTGGAGTGGGCGAAGCGCTCCGTCGATCTCGGTGCCGGCGAGATCGTGGTGAATTCGGTCGATGCGGACGGCACCCGCGCCGGTTTCGAGCTTGACATCACGCGATTGATCGCGGAAGCCGTTGGTGTGCCCGTAGTCGCTTCCGGTGGCGCAGGGAAGCCGGAACATCTCGTTACGGTGTTCGAGGAGGCAAAGGCGGATGCCGCCATCGTCGCGGGCATGATCCATTCGGGTGACTATACGATAGCCCAGATAAAGGCCGTGATGGCCAAGGCGCACGTGCCTGTTAGGATGAACTGGTGATGGCATAAAAGGAGACATGGAAATGACGAATGGAGTGGAGTCGGCGGCCTCTTGCGCCGCAGGAGTGAACGAGGTGGTGCTGAGGGAGCTGAACGAGCAGCTTGGCCATGGGCAGGAGCTTTGGAACCAGATCATGGCATGGGTATCCGAGCGTGGCATAGGGTTCGTGATGAACCTGCTTGCGGCGGTACTCATTCTGCTGGTCGGGATGCTTGCGATCCGTCTGGTGAAGAAGGCGGTGACGGCAGCGCTTTCGCGCGTAAACCGGATGAGCAGGCTGCTTTCGGATTTCATCGTAAGCGTGGTGAGCAAGACATGCTGGGCCGTGTTGGCCCTGGTGGTGATGCAGCGCGTCGGCATAAATGTCGCGCCGCTGATCGCGGGCCTTGGCGTCACCGGCTTCATAGTCGGATTCGCGTTCCAGGAGACGCTCGGCTCCTTTGCCTCCGGCATGATGATTGCGCTCAACCAGCCGTTCAAGGTCGGCGACTACGTGGTTGCCGGCGGAATCGAGGGTACGGTGCTCGAGCTCAACATGATGGCCACCGTCTTCGCCACTGCGGACAACAAGAAGGTGATCGCCCCGAACAAGGTCGTGTGGGGCAGCGCGATCACGAACTACACGGCACTCGGGAAGCGTCGCGTCGATATGACCATAAGCATAGACTACGGCGCAGACATCAACAAGGCGGAGGCCGTCGCGCTTGAGACCATCAAGGGGATTCCCGGTGTCCTTGCGGATCCTCAGCCCGTAGTTTCCGTGGCTTCGCTGAGCGATTCCTGCGTGGTGATCAATATGCGCCCCTGGGCGGCCTGTTCAGACTACTGGAAGGTCTATTCCGCTGCGCAGGAAGAGGTCAAGAAGGCATTTGAGACGAATGGCATCGCGATTCCGTTCCCGCAGCTCGATGTCCACATGGTCTCGTAATGCTGCGGCGTGCTTCGCCAGAAGACAGCCGCTGTGCGCGAAAGGGATGCCGCCATTCGCATATGGCATGAAGTGGCGTGAAATCTGATATAATTACCGCCAATGAGTGAAAGTGCCCAGAATCAGGGGGGGCAGCATGTCGCGCTGCCGCTGAAGTACCGTCCGATGGCGTTTGACGACGTAGTCGGGCAGGAGCATGTGGTGCGTACGCTTAGGCACGCGATAGAGTCCGGGCGTGTCGCCAACGCATATCTTTTCGTGGGGCCGCGGGGCATCGGCAAGACCACTACGAGCCGCATATTCGCGAAGGCCCTGAACTGCACTTCGCCAAATGGCGTAGAGCCTTGCGGTAAGTGCGAGAACTGCGTGCAGATCGCGGAAGGGCGCTCCCTCGACGTGATGGAGCTTGACGGCGCATCCCACAACAAGGTGGAGCATGTGCGCCCGATAATCGATGCCGTGCAGTTCAAGCCCACGGCGTCAAAGTACAAGATATTCATTGTCGACGAATGCCACATGCTCACCCCGGCGGCGTGGAACGCCCTGCTCAAGACGCTTGAGGAGCCGCCGCCATACGTGAAGTTCATATTCGCGACTACGGAGGGCGACAAGGTTCTCCCTACGATAATATCGCGCTGCCAGCGTTTTGACCTTCACCGGATCCAGACGAACCAGATAGTTGACCGGCTCAAGTACATCTGCGGCAACGAGGGCGTTTCGGCGGACGAGGATGCGCTTCTCGCGATAGCGCGCGGAGCGGAGGGCGGGATGCGCGACGCCCTCTCGTCCCTTGACCAGCTGATCGCGTTCAAGGGCGGACATATCTCGGAGGAGGATGCGCTTTCGGTGTTCGGCCTCGTGTCGCGCTCCGAGCTCGAGGGGCTGGCCGGCGCGATACTGGGCGGCGATTCCGCCTCGATACTGAATGCCGTCGCGACATTCGATTCGGCGGGCAAGAACATGCGCAGGCTTGCGGGCGAACTGATGCTCCATTTCCGCAACCTTGTGGTGTGGCAGGCCCTTGGACCGAAGGCGGAAAGCACCCTTGAGCTTACGGCCGACCAGTGCAAAACGCTTGCCGGGCAGGCGAAGCTCTGCGACTCGTCGCGCATATTCCGCATCGCGGACAAGCTTGCCGAGATGGAGGACAAGCTTCGCCATGTGCTTAGCGTGCGCACGCTCATAGAGATGACGCTGCTCAGGGCCGGGCGGATCGCGACCGTCGCGAGCGTCGAGGAGCTTATGAGGGCCGTCCGGGAACTCAAGGCGGGGGCGGCGCCATCTTCCGTGGGTGGCATATCCCAGCCCCAACCGCCGCAGACTGCTGCGGCCAAGGCGCACGGCGAAAGCGCTGCGCAACGGGCTGAAGGCCGCCGCGCATCCGCTCCGGCGGCGGTGCCGGGACGGCCGGCGGCTGGCAAGGGAAAGTCCATGAGCCGCAATGACATTCTGGCCGATACGAAGCTGAACGGCATCCTGAAGTCCACAGGCGCCAAGATCGTTGACATAAAAGAAGCATAGGAGGAATAGACATGGAAGACATCAAAGTGGAACGTCCCGTGATGAAGATGCTGCCCGGCGACGAAGTGCGCCAGATAATGTGGCGCTATGCGGAGCGGTACGACATCCAGATGGCCGTTGCCGGCGCCCGCCAGACGGCCCGCTCGGTGGTCGCGCAGCTTGTCGCGAACGGGCAGCGCTTCACGCACGAGTGGACGCCGGAGAAGCAGTCGCTGTTCGATGCGTTCGACGCCTCCGGCATGACGGCCGCCACGCTGAACTTCGATTGCGGAGGACTCTTCGAGGGGCCTCGCAACCTTGCCATGTCGCTCGTCACTTACGAGACGGCCTGGGTGGACAACGGGGCCGCCACCTCTTCGTTCGTCAACGACCTCGCGATGGGGCCGATAGCCGAGCTTGGCACTCCTGAACAGAAGAAGAAGTACATGACGCTGTGCGCACCCGGCAATCCGTCCGGCAAGACGTGGCGCGGGTCCTTCGCCCTCACCGAACCGTTGCCGTACGTGGGCGTTGATACCGGTGTGCTTTGCGGACGCATCTCAGTCGCGGAATGGAAGGATGGCGAGGAGCCGATGCTCCGCGTGGAGAAGCGCGGACGGTTCATCACCAACATCGCGATCTGCGACTACATCACCATTGCGCTCGATTCGGGCGATGACCGCATCAAGGGATCGTGCATGGTCGTCGTGGAGGCGACCGACCCCGGCAAGTTCGATCGCGGCGCACAGACCAAGAAGCTCGTCCACCAGCTTTCCAACACCGGCGATCCAGTGATCGATGTTGTCGTGCCGGCCTCCCGCATCATCGGCGGCTATACTGTCAAGGACGGGATGATCATTCCGAACCTTTCGCATTCCGAGATAATCGCGCAGGTGTTCTCGAAGACGCGCGTGGGCGTGGGCGTGATGGGCGCGGCATCGCTCATGAGCGCGGTGGAGCCTGTGATCCGCTACCAGCGCACTCGCTTCAGGGGGGCTGCCGGCGTAGGCGAGGAGAGCCCGCGCTACAAGCTGGGCCTCCAGATGAAGGAGGATGTGACGCAGCGCCTTGCGGACGTGTGGGCCACGGCCGAGGCGGCGAGTTCGCTCGGCTTCGACATCTCTCGCGTGTATGACAGGATTGAGGCCATCCAGGATGAGGCGAGGGAGAGGCTTGGCAAGGGCCGCGCCATGCTGAAGGCCATGAAGGCGCCGATGGAGCGTGCCGTCGCGCTCCTTGCGGAAGGCAGGAACCCGGAGGAAGACGAGGATGTGACGGTCCGCTACGTGTATCTGCAGGCGATCGCAAACGTGCTGTGCCCGAGCTGCAAGCTCTGGAACACTGGCCATGGCGCGGACATGATGCGCCAGGCGATATCGCTCATGGGCGGCTACGGCATCACGGAGGATTGTCCGGGATTCCTCTTCTACAAGTGGACTGACATGCAGCTTGACGCGACTTATGAAGGCCCCGAGGCCGTCCAGCGCCGCCAGATATCCGAGACGATGGGCAACGCCGTGTTCCTTGCCCAGCTTGAGGCTTGGGCGAAGGAATGCGACGAATGCCCGGCGGCGGAGAACAACGGGATGCACGCCCTCGCGGCGGCGCTCCGCCTGTGGATGTGGACCCGCGCGTTCGCGGTGTCGGCGAAGGACGCATCCGGCAAGAAGCTCGGGGCCTCCCAGCGCCATGGCGTTGTCTTCCCGCTTGCGGACGCCCTTGCGGGCCTTATGGCGGCGAAGAGCCTCCATGCGGATGTGAAGCACCTCGCCATCAATGGCAAGGATCATCCGGTGGTAGGTCCGGAGCTGGATGGATACCTCAACACCTTCAACGACCTGCTCGGCACGGTAGCCGGCAATGTCGCTGGGGAGGCGGCGCGCATCTGCGCCGAGGTGGCCTATGGGTTCGGCGCGGCCACGGCCGAGCAGCGGGCGGAGTTCGCCGTGTTGCGGGCAAAGGTCGACGAGTCTCTTGCCGGGACGAAGACCGCGAAGGACGGGGCGGCGAAATGCCTCGCCACAGTGATGATACCCGAGGCCCTCGACTATCCGATGTGACTTGGCGGAGGTTGCGTGGTGATTCCGTTTAGGGTATAATATCCAAAATTTAACAGAAAGAAGGAGTACAAAAATGGGCGAGGTAATCGGAGCTGGCGAACTGCACAAGGGAGTCAAGCTTCTCATCGATGGAGAGCCGTGGGAAATCACCGAGTTTGACTTCTCGAAACCGGGCAAGGGGCAGGCCATCTACAACTGCAAGCTGCGCAACATGATCACGGGCGGCGGCATGAGCAGGAGCTACCGTTCCGGTGACAAGTTCGAGAAGCCGGAGCTGATCCAGCGCGACGTCACGTATTCCTATGACGATGGTTCCGCATACGTGTTCACGGACGAGAACTTCGAGGAGATTCGCGTGTCGGCCGATGTCATGGGCGACAAGAAGTACTTCCTAATGGACGAGATGGAGGTCTCCGCGCTGTTCTTCAACGACAAGGTCATCGGCGTTGCGCTTCCCCAGCTCGTGACCCGCAAGGTCATAAAGGTCGAGCCTGGAGTGAAGGGCAATACGGCATCCGGCAAGGTTACGAAGCCGGCGACGGTCGAGGGCGGATACACGCTCCCCGTGCCGCTCTTCATCAATGAGGGCGACGTGATCCGCATCAATACCGAGACGGGCGAATACAACGACCGCACGTCCACGAAGTAACTGATTCGAGTAGAAGGCGGAGGCTGTTCCATGAAGGTGTTTGTTACGGGCGGCGCCGGATTCATCGGTAGCCATACGTGCGTCGAGCTTCTGAATGCCGGGCATCAGGTTGTCGTGGTCGACAACCTCTGCAACTCGTGCGAGGAGTCGCTCGAGCGCGTCAAGAAGATCACCGGCAAGGCGGTCAAGTTCTATGAGGCGGATATCCGCGACGAGAGGCGTTTGGACGAGATTGTGTCCCTGGAGGCCCCGTTCGACGCCACAATCCACTTCGCCGCGCTCAAGGCCGTGGGGGAGTCCGTCCAGCTGCCGCTGAAGTACTACCAGAACAACCTTGGCGGCACGTTTACGCTCCTCAAGGTGCTTGCCGCCCACGACTGCAAGAACATCGTGTTCTCGTCGAGCGCCACGGTGTACGGGCAGCCGAAGTCTGTGCCGATCCGCGAGGATTTCCCGACTCCGGGCTGCACCAATCCGTATGGCTGGACGAAGCTGATGATGGAGCAGGTGTTCAAGGATGTGCAGAAGGCCGATTCCTCGTGGAACGTGATCCTTCTGCGCTACTTCAACCCGATCGGCGCGCATGAGAGCGGGCTGATCGGCGAAGATCCCGCCGGAATCCCGAACAACCTTCTGCCGTACGTTGCGCAGGTGGCCATTGGCCGGCTCAAGGAGCTTTCCGTGTTCGGCAACGACTATCCGACCCCCGATGGAACCGGGGTGCGCGACTACATCCACGTGGTCGATCTCGCGAATGCGCACCTCAAGGCCGTGGAGCGTCTCGGCCAGGTTAAGGACTACGGGCTTAAGATAATAAACCTCGGCACAGGCCATGGCTACTCCGTTCTCCAGATCGTAAAGGCGTTCGAGAAGGCGAGCGGACGCAAGGTGCCGTACGTCATAAAGCCGCGTCGCCCCGGCGATGTGGCCGAGTGCTGGGCCGATCCCTCGTTCGCCAGGGAGGAGCTTGGATGGAAGGCCGAGCGCGGAATCGAAAAGATGTGCGAGGATCTTTGGCGCTGGCAGTCCATGAACCCGTACGGCTTCAAGTCCAAGGCATGACGAGATCCAATCGCGGGATAGCCAGGTGGCCCGATGGATATCTACGATCTGATTCTTGAGAACCTGGAACTTGAAAGGGAACTGGGTACGCGCACGGTCGAGATTGACCGTGCGCTTCTCGTGCCGCCAAAGGCTGAAGAGCCGATCCATGCATCAGAATCTGTCGCTACGACGCAAAAGGTCAAAGACGAAGCAAGACCCGGGGCCGTACAGGTTGCGGAAGTCCCCGTGAAGCCCGCCGCTGGGCAGGCCGATGGCGTCGAACCGCGTCCGGCTGGCAAGGGCGAAGCTTGCGCCGATGTGTGCGATATTGCTTTCTTTACCGGGCGTCCGCTTTCCGAACGTGGCATGGAGGCGATGCGCAAGACATTTGCCGCCATGCGGAAGATAAGGCCGGATATAGTCATAAGGCTTGACGAAAAGTGCAAGTCAAGGGTGATCATACTTCTTGGCGCGGATGCGTTGCTCAAGCGCCAGCCCACGGCCCGCCCAGTGCGCGGAGCCTGGATAGCCATTGACGGCATACCGTCGATCATGACGTACTCGCCGGATTTCATCTTCGGCCATTTCCAGGAAAACTCGCCGCGCATGAACAAGGCGAAGCTCGACATGTGGAATGACGTGAAGTCGGCCGTCGCCCGCCTTTGATTTGGGTCCTCCTTCCCCAGGTGGGCTTAATCGCCTCAAGCGGCGATCTCCATTATCCAACGTGGCTTGTATCCAACGTGACCCTGCGGCAGGGAAGAATGGATTTGGTCCGCACGTAATCTTGCTTTCGGCATACCATGAAACGGATGCGCAAGCTGAAGGATCGGACTGCCCTCAAAAAAAAACGTTTAGTACGCGAATATGCCCGGAGAGAGCGCGGCACCGCGAAAATGAGATTATGGTGCGGACTAAATCTTGTTGTGGCGGGATCTGTTTGGATAGGAGGCTGCGCCTGGGGCGGGGCGATTTGGTATAATGCGCGGCTATGAAAGTCAGCCTCCCGTTCGCCATCGACCGCACGTCCGCGCTCTCGCTCATCGCCCAGGTGAGCGAGGGCTTCCGCCGCGCCATCGAAAGCGGCGTCTACCGTCCAGGCGACATCCTGCCGAACATGGAGGACATCTCGGCGGCGGCTGGCGTGAGCATGATGGTCACGCGCGCGGCAATCCGCCGTCTCGCTGCGGACGGATTAGTCGAGCCGCGCCGCCGGACGGGCATCCTCGTCCTGGACACGGGGCGGCTACACTGGCGCGGACACGTGCTGGTCGTCACGTCGGAACTTTCCGACAACTACCTCGTGGCGACGGTCGCGGCGAAGATGCGCGTCGCGCTCGGCAAGGCCGGATATCTCGTGACGCAGACGATCGTCCTGCGTGATGCCGACAAGCGCCCCGACTACTCGGCGCTCGATCTGGCGCTGCGTGAGCCGATGTCGCTCGTTATCTCGCTCACCGTTCGCTGGGGAATCCCCGCGCGGATCGCCGCAAGCGGCATTCCGTTCGTCTGTCTCGGTTCGGTCTCAAAGACGGAGTTCCCGTCGCTCGTCGGTTGCATTGATCTGGATTTCGCCCCGGCACTGGGCGACTTCGCGGCGCATTGCCGGGCGGCGGGCATCCGGCGGGTGATGTGGGTGTCGCAGCCTGACGTCAGCTATCTGGACTGCCGGGCGGCGGTCGAGGCTGCCGGCTTGTCGTGCGAGACGTGGGAGATCCCCTCGCTGGAGGGGCCGGGCGCGATCCGCAACGTGCAGCGGGCGACGCTCAACGCCTTCGCCGCGCGGCTCGCGAAAGGACGCGCGTGGCTGCCGGACGTACTGTTCTTCAACGACGACTTTCGGGCGCAGGCCGCACTGATCGCCTTGGAGCATGCGGGTGTGCGCGTACCGGACGATGTGGCGGTCGTTGCCTGGTCGGCACTTGGCGGCAGTCCTTGCCACTGGCTTGAGTTCACGCGCATCGAGCTCAACGTGGAGGACTGCGGCGACCTCTTTGCGCGGCACGTCCTCGCCTACCTGTCCGGCGGTGCGTTCCCCCGGAAGAAGGTTCAGGCCCGTCCCGTCTATCGCCTCGGCGACACATTCCCGCAAATAAGCGGCTGACCCAATGGACTTCTGAGCTATCTTTTCTTGACGTAATAGGGCTTGGCGGTCTTTGGGAATTTGGCAAGCAGTTCCTTGTCCTGAGTGTACAGGCTACAGCGAAGTTCATTGGCCAAGGCAACGAACTGGGCGTCGTATCCGGTGATGCCATATTCCGCCACAAGGGCGAAGACGTCTTCAGCCATTGGATCTCGTTCGTAGGGTTCGAGCGCCTCTGTCAGCGTGTTCAACAGGAATGAGGCTTTTTCGGTAGGCAGACCTCTTGCCCTGATCATTGTCGCCAAGATGTTTGTGACTTCATAGCGCCAAAGGCGCGGCACATACCATTCGCCGTCCACCGCACGCAGATTGCGCACCGATTCCGTCGCCGCGCTTTCAAGGATGCACGAGGCGATCAGGTTTGAGTCGGCGACAATCATTTCCGCCCCGCTTTTTTCGCGGCGTCAATCTCAGCAAGCGTCAAGCGGCTTCCGCTGAGTTTGATCGGAGCGGGAAAGGCCGTTCGTTCTGCCATGTTCGTCATGCACCACTCAAAGCAGTAGACGGCCTGTTGCGTCATGGAGCGGCGGCTTTCGGTTGCCGTGCGCTTCAGCCAGTCATGGACATGGCTGGGCGCGTTTTTGATCAGTATAGCAGACATTCGTTTATTCTTTCATTGGTTTCAAAACGGTATCATTATACTATATCGTTCGGTTAGTTGCAACGGTAGTAGTTCTCCAATGTATGGGTTATTGACGCGATTATGATTATAGTGTATCATATTCGCCGTTTCTGTGTAATAGAAAGGATGCTGCGATGCACCATGAAAAAACTCGTTGTGGTAAAGGACTTGGACGTCGTTTCGCCGCTTTGTGCCTGATCGTCCACTGTGCTGTCTTCGCGTCGTTCTCGCTCGGCGCCAAGACGGTCTACGTCAACTGCCAGCTGCCCGATTATGCTGGACACGATGGCTCTGCTCCCAACCTCGCGTACAAGACCATTCAGGAGGCTGTCGATGCGGCGGCGTCCGGTGATACGGTTGAAGTCGCGCCGGGCATCTATCGGGACGGCGTTGCCCGTGCCGACCATGCCTGGGGTCCTGCACGTGTTCATCTCGACAAGAAGCTGTACCTGCATGCGCCGCATGGCGCGTCCTCGACAATCATCGAGGGCGTGATTTCGTCTGAATCCGCTTCCGGCATTGGCTCTGGCGCGATACGGTGCGTCAGCGTCGAAAGCGAGGCGGTGGAATCAATCATAGAGGGATTCACGCTACGCAACGGCCGGACGGGTGCAGCCAATGGGATGGTCGCAGGGTCTGGGGCCGCCGCGAACGGTGGAGCCGTCTTTGCGTCCGCGAGCGGCAGTGACGCGCTGAAGGCTGGGCCGTTCTTCGTCGGCTGCGTGATCGAGAAGTGTTCGGCCCCCGTGACGGCGGTCGCGTTTGGCGGAGTATTCGTCCGATGCCGCGTTGAGAACAACGAGTCCCTCTCAGGACAGTGCTTTTCCCGGTGGTCGACTTTTGCGAATTGCCTTTTCACGCACAACTATTCGCATGCACCGGGCGGGTATGCGTACAAGTACGGCACGGTCTTAATGGATCAGGTGAAGGTCGTCAACTGCACGTTCGCCAACAACTTCATCCGCTTCTACCCGACGCAGCCATCCTACTACTACAACAACCTGTACAGTTCGACGCTTGTCGAACAGGGCGGCGCGGCGGGCGGCGCCTGGATCGGACACTTTGCCGACACGGACGCAACGCGCGTCCTCATGGGTACGGCCACAGGTGACCTGCGCCTACGCGCTGGCCAGACTGCCGCGAACGTCGGCGACGCGCAGTATCTCGGCGCCGACTATCTGGCGTTGCCGTCCGACGAAGCCCCGTGGCGCATCGACCCCTACATCGACTACTATGGCACGCAGATTCCGCAAAGCGGCACGATTGCCGCCGGCGCGGCGCAGACGACGGCAACGCCTGTGGCGGGCGCAGTCGTCCTTGACTCGGACAACCTGTCGTTCCATGCGGGCATCCCCGGATGCAAAGGTGCGTATGTCTTCCCGACAAACTACCCGGTCAATTACCGGGTCCAGTTTACGGGACCGACGAACGAGTATCGGCGCGTCGTCCACTACACCTACAGGCTCGGTTCGACCCCGTACAGGATGTTCCCGCTCGCGGATGATTCGACGGACGTGATTGCGCCGCCGAACGCGGACGACGTTCTTCGTGTCGTCTTGACGCGTTCGACGGTGTCCGTCAAGTATGCCGATCCGGCGGCGGACGGGGCCATTGCCGATGGCACTTTCGCACATCCCTACACAAACCTTCAGCAGGCGGTGAACGCCGCAGTGGCGGGCGATGCCATCAATGGCGGCGTCGTGATCGCCAAGCGTGGCGCCTATGACACGGGCTACACCAACTTCACCTACCAATCAAAGACAGGTTTGGTGCGGTTTCTCGTGCCGCCAAACACAACCTGCCGCATCACCTCGGAAGACGGGGCGGAGGATACGATACTCACAGGGGCACCGGATCCGCAGACGGGCACGTTCGGCGAGAAATCCGTCGGCGCATTTGCGAACCTGGGCATGGCGCAGCTTCAGGGCTTTACGGTCACGGGCGCATATTCGCCGAACGGCAGCGATCTCTATTCGCCGGGACGCGGAACGATCTTCGCGTACGGGACGACGCTTCATGTCGACGACTGCATCCTCACCAACAACGTCGGAGCCTATGCCGCAATCGGCAACGGACGCTATGACCGGTGCATCATCCGCGACAACGTCGGCGGATTGCGTGTCTTTGCCGAGGACTGCATTCTCGCTTCCTGCCAGATCGACGGCAACCGCGTGACGGACGGCAATGGGCTTGTCGTCGGCGGCAATTCAAAGGTGTTTGGCTGCTCGCTTTACGCCAACGAGGCGAAGTCATTTTCGTTTGCCACGACGGCCCGCATCAACACGCTTGTCGACAGCGACCTCTTTGCCGATCCGGCATCGTTCGATTTCCGCATTCCGTTGGCCGTTGCCGATCTTGCGGTCGGTGTCGGCCCGTCTGCGACAGATGCTTCCGACTGGCATCTCTACGCGACGTCGGATCTGCGTGGCGTACCCATTCGCTTTGGCGAGGATGGTTCGTTTCTTGCCGGTGCGTATACCGAGGGCATGGATGGCGTGTTCATTTCGGCGGCGGAGGGCGGTCTTTCGGTTTCGGGCGGAAAGCTTGGCTTCAACGCGCTGTCGGACGCAACGGAGATTTCAATCTCTGCGGCGGCGTGTGCGCGACCTGTTTCGGGGCTTCTTGTCGGTGGCGTGACGAACGGCTTCGAGACGCTGGAGGGGCATGCCTTCACGGTGACGAAGGCTGTAGGCAACGTCCGCATCGAGCCCGTCTACGGCACGGCGTGGCAGGCCGCGCCGAACGGACGTGACGCGGCTCTCGGCGGCTATCCGGCGGAGGCGTTGACGATTCAGGGTGCGCTCACGAAAGCGGCGGCTTCGGACGTCAAGACGGTGCGGGCGCTGCCCGGCACGTATGACGCGGGCAAGATGATCCAGCCCGGCGACTTCACGCTCCATTCTCGCGTCGTCGTGCCGCCGGGCGTGACGCTCGAATCGGCGGAAGGGCGCGCGGCGACGGTCATCAAGGGCCTCGCGGCGGCGACTGAGGACGAAAAGTACAGCTACGCGCCTGATGGCGCGGGCCTTGGCGTGGACGCGCTTCGCTGCGTCTACCTGTCCGCAAACGCCCGAATCCGTGGCTTTACGCTGATGGACGGGCACACGCGCGAACGGCTGGCCGACGGAAAGGAGAATCATGGCCATGCCGACACGTGCGGCGGCGGCGTCTACGCGCCAAACGACGCGAACTGTTTTGTGGAGGACTGCCTCGTCACCAACTGTGCCGCCTTTCGCGGCGGCGGCGTCTTCGCATTCAGCGGACAGGTCGTGGATTCGGTGCTGGCGGGAAATACGGCATGTTACATGAGCGCCGCGTCGGAGGGGGCTTCGCTCTACGGCTGCCTCGTGTACGGAAGCCGGTGCTTCTATCCGCACAGGCCCGACCTGTACGGCTCGACATTTGTTCGCGTGGCAGACCGCTCGACGTTCCTTGACCCCTTGGCCATCGGCACACGGGCGGAAAGCGTACGCAACTCGCTCTTCTACTCTTCGTTCTTCGAGCGGGAGTCGTCCGCGATCATCACGAACTGCGTATTCCTGAGCAGCGGCATCATTGCGGCGAACAGCCCCTACTACAAGGACGAGACCTGGTTTGCGGCGGCGACGGATGTCGTCGTGGCCGATGCGGACGAGCTTGCGTATGGCGACGACCTGCGTCCCCTCATCGGCCGGAACGTGGCGATCGACCGTGGATTTGTCGCGGCTACGCATATGTCGGCAGTTGATGCGCTGGGCGGACAGCGCGTGTACAACGGTGCGCCCGATGTCGGTGCGCTTGAGGCCGACTGGCGCGACATCTACGCGAAGGACATCCGCAAGAGCCGCGTAAGCGTCTCCGCCGCCTCGGCGGATGTCGTCGAGAGCGCAGACGGAACGGTGACGCTGAAGCCGGATGCGCGGATCGAGATGCGCATCACTTCGCCGGGAGGCCGGCCTTGCGCCTATGCGCTTGTGGTGCGGCTGGCAGATGGCGAGACGGTGCCGCCGGAGGTCAGGCACGGGGACGTGACGCTTGAGCCGTCCGTTTCAGGACTCATGTGTAGCTATGCGCTGACGACCGTCTCGGAGTCCGATGCGCTGACGGTTGCGCACATGGGCGGGCATGGCATCGTCGAGATTGTCGGCCTTGAGGGAAAGAACGGGTTCATGCTTATTCTGAGGTAGCGGAGGGTTCATGAGACGGATGGCAATGCTTTCATGTGTCATGGTGTGTGCGGCGGCGTTCGGCGGACGGCCGCCGATGGATGCGCGGTTCATCGTGAACGGTGAGCGTCAGGTGCGTGGCTGGACGTTCAACGCCGTGGAGTCCTTCAAGCCGTATGGTGATGTCAAGGGCGTCATGCTCAATGGCCGGGCGGGCGTGAGACTCACGTCTAAAGGCAAGCAGACGCAGATCTACCAGGACGTGGCTCTGGACGTGAAGCCCGGCGAACGTTACAGGGTCTCGGCCAAGGTGCGCGGACGGGGCGCGTTCAGCCTTGGCTTTTTCAAGACCGGGCCAAAACACGAATGGCGCGGCGGAACGGATTCTTCGGCTTCGCGTCTGGCCGCACCGGATGCCGAGCCGGAGGCCGTCTCCAACGAATATGTCGTGGAGGCGGACGTGGCGCGGCTTCGTGCGCACCTGTGCGTGCGCGATGGGGCGGAGGTCGAGTTCTACGATGTGGTCGTCGAAAAACTATAAGGGGGAATGAAATGAAGCGGATGTGCTTGCTTGCCACCGTTCTGCTGAGCCTGACGGCCTGTGCCTTTGACTTGCCTCTGGCAAAGAAGACGCCGGTGGTGGATGGTGTCCTGTCGCCGGGCGAATGGGATGAGGGCGTGACGCTCGCCGGTTTCCTTTCCCATGTGCCGACCTTGCATCTGTCGCCAGGCAACGATGGGACGGCGACGTTCCTTTCGGACGGCAAGACGCTTTTCGTCGCTTTCCATGTCAAGGCGCACAACATCGACATCGGCGGCGGACTGAAGGCGACGGCTGATCGTCGTGACGGCCCCGTGTATGACGACGATGCCGTCGAGCTTGCCGTCGAGGGCGATGAGGCGGGACGTGTCGCGCATTTCATCATCAACTCGAAGGACGTTGTCTTCGACCGTCTGGCGAAACCGGGCGTCACGGCAGCCGATGTCGCTTGGGACTGCGAGGGCTTGAAGGTCTGCGGACGCGTTCTCAACGGATGGTGGGATCTTGAGGTCTCGATTCCCCTACAGTCGATCGGCGCGTTCTCGGCGGGCTTTTCCGTCAACGCCGCACGTTCGACGCCCGGCGAGGTTGCCGCGTCCCTGACGGCCTCGGATGACTACATTCGCGGCCCGAAGATCCGATTTGATTGGAAGCGGAACGCTTCGGCCGTGCAGGTCGTCTCGTTGGGCGCGCCAACGGCAGGCGAATGGCGCCCGACGGTGGCGTTCATGTCCGGTGCGTTCGACGCACGGGTGCGCATCGATGTGCTGTTGCGCGAGACGAATGACAACGGCAAGGACGGGACGGTTCTCCTTTCCGAGAGCCAAGTCATTCGCGTCGGCGAGCGGTTTTCGCCGTCGTATGACACGCGATCCCGCAAGCTGCTTCACGCCGAAATAACGGCGCGTGATGCGGCGACAGGAGAGATGCTTGTCGATCGCTCGTTCTATGCCCAGCGCGGGGCGAGGTCGTCTGGCGTGCCGCCGACCGCCGAGTTTGACCTCGGCGACATTGGGGAGGTGTGCGCCTACGTCTATCCGGGGATGGGGAAGGCGCGTTTCACGTTTCATTCGGTTCCGGGCGCTGAGGTGCGTCAGGTGCAGGTACGTGTCGGTGCGCGAACGGCATCGCTGAAGTCGGAAGGATCGTCGTTTACCGGACTGGTCGAGATTCCGTCAGCGAACGGGATGCATCCGGTTGCTTTTGCCGTGCGCACGGCATCTGGCGTCCGACGCTTCGACGCGGCCTGGACTCTGGAACGACGCACATTCGAATGGGAAGGGAATTCAATCGGCAAGGAGAAGGTGATATTGCCGCCGTTCAAGCCGATTGTCGCGAAAGGTGCGGCGTTGGGCGTCATTCTGCGAACATATGTCTTCGGCACGGCGGGACTGCCGAAGGAACTTGTGGCACTCGGACGAAACATCCTTGCCGAGGGCGGAGCCTACTATGAAATGAGCCTTGACGGCAAGAGTTCGCGGTTCACGGGGGCGAATCCGAGGTTCACAATCAAAGATAGCGGCTATTCGGCCGAAGTCGTCTCCGAGGCGCAGTCGGCGGATGTGACGCTGACGACGAAAGGGAACTTCGAGTACGACGGCTTTCTTTGGAACGAAGTCGCGCTGTCGGGGCTGGGCGCACGTACGCTGGATCGCCTGACGCTCGTCATGCCGTTCAAGGATGCCGAAGCCCCGCTGATGCACATCTGTACGACTGACTCGATCCGGTTCAATCCGACAGGTGCCGTGCCGACAGGCGAGGGCGTCGTCTGGGACGGCACGAAGCTTTACCGCAACACGGGTTTCGCCGAGAAGATGTTCGCCGAGCAGGCCGTGCCGTACGTCTGGCTTGGCGCCGAGAAACGGGGCTTCAGCTGGTTCATCAACAATACGGCAGGGCTTCGGATCGCCACGGATCGTCCTTCGGTGCGGCTTGTCCGGGAGAAGGGCGTTCTTCGGCTTGAGGTCGATCTCGTCAACGTGCCATCGCGCCTTGCGGACGGGCATCGCTTCGCATTCGGTTTCGAGGCGACGCCGGTCAAGGAGGCCGACAAGTCAATGCGCCGCCATTTCCAGACGGGGACGGGATACAGTCCGAAAGGCATGATTCCGCGTCCGCAGTTGAGCGGCGGCTTCTGGAACAGCTGGGCGCGGCGGCCGTACAACAACGACTGGGGATTCTTCGAGGCCATGCTCAAGCGGGCCAACTCCGGCAAGTACCGTCAGGAGTACATCGACGCCTACGCGGCGAATACGAACCGCTATGACAGGGAGCTTGAGGCGTATGCCGCGAAATTGCCCGTGATGGGCAATGAGACGCACTACCAGTGGATGAAAAGTTGTCGAGACTATCAGATGTCGACGCTTCTCAGCTGCGACAGGCCGACCTATCCATTCAAGTATTCGGATCCGACCTTGAACTGGACAGAGGAGGAGTCCGTGCCGTTCTACAAGTCGGAGTGGATCTCGCGTTCGACCGGCTACATGGGCGCGACACGCAACTTCCTGACGCCATCGTACATCGACTACTGTCTCTTCTACTACAAGAAGTGGCAAGACCTCGGCATGAAGGGGATGTACTTCGACGACATGTTCCCGATGGTCTGCCGCAATCCCGACACGTGCATGGAGAAGGACGGCGCGGGCGTCTGGCACGGCAACTTCGGCATCCTCGAAATGCGCGAACTGGTCAAGCGTGCGGCGGTCATGCAGTATCTTGGCGGCGTCTCGCCCCGGATGATCCAGATTCACATGACGAACTGTCTGCTCGTTCCGAGTTTTGCGTTCGGCACGAGCATGCTTTCGTGGGAAGACCATTTCGGAAACGAGGTCTTCCAGAAGCGCTTCCCGCTCGACTACATGCGAGCCGAGTCTCTTGGCTCGCAGATCGGCGCAGAGTCCGTCGCGCTTGACGGTATCCGCCAGGACGGGTGGGATGACAAGGATTGGCGAAAGAACCGCTTCCGTTTTTTGACGCGCACACAACAGGCACTCCTTCTGCCGGCCGGCGTCAAGACGTGGATGCGTCCGTGGGTGCCGTTCGGCGGCGTGGATCGGGAAGAGCTGTTCAAGATCCTTGAAGTGCTGTCCGCATTCGAGATCTGGACGGATGACTGTGAATTCAAGGCGTTCTATGAAGATGACGGCGCGATTCGCGGCGCGCCGAAGGACGTGCTCGTTGGATCGTACCGCAAGCCCGGAAAAGCTCTTGTCATTTTGGGCGATGCGGGCGGAAAGGATCTTGACCTCGCGCTGTCGGCTGATGCGGCCAGGCTGGGGCTTAGCGAGCCTTTGGTCTTTACGGACGCCGAAACGGGCAAGCCGCTTGAAAACGGGCGTGTGAAGCTCCCGGCTTGGGACTTGCGGCTCGTGCTGGTGACGGAAAGGGATGCGCAACGGTGAATGCGCTTTTCCTTTCCGCCCTGCTGGCGGTGACGGCCGGATGGGAGAATCGTCCGTCCGGCGAACGCGAGACGCCGCCCGCGCGGGTGCTGTGGCAGGCGGACTTGGGGCGGACAAACGGTTTCGAGCTTCTCCGGATCGGCGGCGCGGAGGGTCGGATGCGCTTCGAGGCGGGCGAACTTGTCCTGAAGAAGACGAACGACCGAGGGCTGCTGATTGTCCGTTCCGCGCCGTTCGCCTGTGGCACAGGTGCGCGGCTGCGGCTCGCGGCGGACGTTCAGGTCGAGACGGGAGACGTTGAGTCGGCCCACCTGTGCCTCCGCGCGGAGGACAAGGCTGGGAACTATCCGCCGTGCCACGCGCTCTATCCGAGACGGGGCGCCGACGGGCTGTATTCGGGCGGCGCGGAACAGATGCTGTCAGCCGTCAATTCCGCGCCGGGCACGTACTATCGGAAGTATGCGCATTTCATTGGCGACCATGACGAGACGCGCCTGGCGATTCTTGCTTCGGGGTCGCCGTCCGTGAGCCGCTGGAAGAACTGGACGGCCGAGGACGTGGACGCGGCACAGATCGCGTGGCAAAAGATCCTGTCGGCAAAGACGGCGAAGGATCGTGCGCATCTGCGGGTAGATGAGGCTGCATTCGATGCGGCGCTCGCCGAGGAGGGCGAACACACGGCGGCGATTCGCCGTGAGGATAGTGTCGTGCGACTGTTCGTGGACGGCAAGGCAGTTCCGCTGGCCGCCTTTCGCGCAAAATGTCCTTTTGGCGCGGACGGCCTTTGGGAGACGTTCTCTGGGCGGAGCGTGGCGGACGCGGGCGTCAGGATTTTGGCCAAGCCCATCAATTTCGGCACGGGGCCGAAAGGCCGCCATTACTGGACGCCGGCGGGCTTTGACGCCGAGGGGGCCGTCCGTGATCTGAAGAATTCCATGCGGCTTGCGCCGGACGCGCTCTACATGATTGCGCTCAACTGCAACCCCTATCCGGAATTCACCCTGAAGGAGCATCCGGACGAAGCTTTCCGTACCGCCGATGGAAATCTGCTCATGGGAAATGCCGGTTCGACAGGTGGGGCCTATGACGACATGGGGCTCAAGGACGATGGTTTGCGCTGGCCGTGGGTCTCGTTCGCGAGCCGCGTCTGGCACGACGCGGTTTCGGAGAACATCCGCCGACTTGTCGCGGAGTTGAAGCGGACAGGGCTGGACAAGCGCATCGTCGGCATCCACCTCTGGGGATTTGGCGACGGGCAGTTCTATGTCGGCCCGATCGACTGTTCGCCGGTTGCGCAGTCGGGCTATGCGGCGTGGTGCGCCGGAGCGGATCATGTCTCGACCAACTACGCCTTTTACGCGAAGAGCTTGGCCATGTCCGCACAGGATGAGTTCGCACAGGCGTTCAAGGCGGCGATGGGGAAGGATGTGATTGCCGTCAGCTGGCTGATGGCGCAGTTCATCACGACGCATACGCTCGGCGAGTTCGTGCGCGGCACAGGCGTGGATGCGGTCGTGATCCAGCAATCGTATGCGCGGCGTGCGCCCGGTCTGTGGGTCGAGCCGCGCATCCCCTACTCGTCGTTCGAGCGTCACGGCAAGATGTACTGGTGTGAGCTTGACCTGCGGACGTACGGTGCGCTTGAAAGCTGGGCGGTAAGCGCACCGGCGACGAAGGGGCTTGGTCAGGCGGACGACTTTGCCGCCTGGCAGACGATCTACCGCAAGCATCTGGGGCCTGTTTTGGCGCAGAGGCAGGGCTTTTGGTTCTATGACATGGCGGCGGGCTGGTTCGATCCGCCGGAGATCCGCGACGACATCGCCGAGACGCTGCGCTTTCAGGAGCGGATGCTCACCAAGAAACCTTCGGCGTGGCGACCGAATGTTGCGGTTGTCTATGACGAGGCGGGGCTGATTGGATGGGACGGCGGAACGGTGCCGCTCAACAACTACACGCATTATCTCTTCCCCGTTGCGTTGGAGCGTCTGGCGATGTCCGGCGTTCCCTTCACGTTCTACTTGGCCGAAGACGCCCTGCGCGAACCGTCGTTGCTGGAAGACGCAAGGCTTGTCGTGTTGGCGAACTTTCGCAAGTTTGACGACCGCCGAGTCGCCTTCGTGCAGAAACTGGCGTCGGCGCGGCGGACGCTCGTATTCATCGGCGAGCCGGGCGCACTGGGCGGCTCCGAAGAGGCGTTGGGCGTGCGCGTCGGATGGAGTCTGCGCGACGAGCCGCATCTGGTTCGGCGTGAGCCGGGTGTTCCCTATGACCTTTCAAGCCGCATCCAACTGGAGAACGAACGCAATCTGTCGGAGGGCATCTGGCCACCGAGTCTGGCGAAGGGGCCTCGTGCGTGGGTAGAGACGGGCGAGAGCCTGAAAGTTCTGTCTCGTTACTCGGACGGGAAGATTGCCGCCGGCGAGCGTCGGATGGGGTGTGCGCGTCTTGTCGTGATGGCGGAGTCGGCGGGGCTCTCGCCGTCGTTCTTCAACGACCTCTGTCATGAGGCGGGTGCCTACGTGCCGGTGCGCGGCGGTGGTCTGCAGGTGAGCATGAACGGAGACTTCGTTTCAGTCCATGCGCTGCGGAACGGCGCGTTTGATTTCGTCTTGCCGTTTGCGTGCACGGTGACGAACGTGAAGTCAGGCCGTGAAGAAACCTTATGCGCAAATGTCCTGCCGTTGAGCCTGACGGCGGGCGAGACGTGTTGGTTTACCTTGGAACAAAAGAAGGAATGCGGACTGACCCCAGTGCATAGGATCGAGTGCATAAAATGATTGCCGGGACGCAACCGAGCGGGTGCTTTTCACCGGATAGGTTCACTTCGGGCTTGAGGAAAGGACTTCGCATCCGTCCTTCGTGATCAGCACGAGATCTTCGATGCGGATACCGAACTCGCCCTCGATGTATACGCCAGGCTCTATCGTGACGAGCATTCCGGGCTTGAGGACGGTCTTGGACCGTGCCGAGGCGACCGGGCATTCGTGGATCTCAAGCCCAACGCCGTGTCCGAGCGCATGGCCGAAGCGCCTCCCGTGTCCGGCCTTCCGTATGATGCGTCTCGCGACTGCATCGAGTTCGCGGCCCGTCATGCCGGGACGCACCTGTGCGATGGCGGCGAGGTTCGCCTTTAGGACAAGATCGTAGACCTCGCGGTATTTCTCGGATAGTTCCCAATCGGCGGCGGGCCTGACGCACCGCGTCATGTCCGAACAGTAGCCGTCCAGCCGAACGCCCATGTCCACGAGCAACGGTACGCCTTTGTCCCATACCGTATCGTCTGGAACGTGGTGGCATTCGGCGGCGTTCCTGCCCACGCACACGATCGTCTCGAAGGCCTCGCCGTCCCCAAGGGCGTTCATCCACGCGCGGATTATGCGCTGCATCTCCTTTTCCGTCATTCCGTGGCGGAACTCCTTCAGGGACTCCTGCCATATACGGTCGTTGAGGGCTTCGGCGGCGGCGACCTTGGCGATCTCAAGCGGTGTCTTCACTGCGCGGAGCAGGAGCAGGCATTCGCCGACGTCGATGAGCAAAGCCCTGCGGAACATCCTTGCGAGGGCGAGATATCCGGATGCGGCGATGCCGCCCTCGTAGCCAAGCCTGAACGAGCCGCTGCGTGGGAGCTTCATCCGGTCTGGGCTGAAGCTGCGGATGTCGCGAACCTTGATCCACGGCGCTTCGCGCTTTGCGGCGGGTATGTATCTGAAGTCGGTGTAGAATTCGGCGGAACCGTCCGCCGTTACTACAAGGCGTCCGTTGTCGCAGCCGAAGCCGATCAGCCCATTCAGGTTCGCCTCGTCGTTCACGATTGCGGCGGCTATTCCGCGCCGCCTCAGTCTGGCGGCGAAAGCCTGGAGCCTATCAGCAAACGGATTGGTTGCGTTTCTTGTATTCATGCCCGTGGATGGTATTTGTGGTGTATCTCGCCAAGCCGCGTCTCGTCGACATGCGTATACACCTGTGTGGTAGATATTGATGCGTGGCCAAGCATTTCCTGTATGGCGCGGATGTCCGCCCCGTGGGCAAGCAGGTGCGACGCGAAGCAGTGCCGGAGTACGTGCGGCGATATCGCCGCCGCGTCGATGCCGATGGCTGCCGCGCGCTGCCTCAGCATCTTGAAGACTCCCATGCGGGTGAATTTCCTGCCGAGGCGCGTCACGAAGAGATGGCGTTCCGACGCATTCCCCCGGGCGAAGACGTCGCGGACGGATTCGAGGTATCTGGCAACCGCTTCGCCGCCCGCGTGGCCGAGTGGGATTATCCTGTCCTTCGATCCCTTGCCCGTGCAGCGGATGAAGTCCGCGCCCTCCACAATGGATTCAACAGTGAGGTCGCAGAGTTCGCTCACACGGAGGCCGCAGCCATACAGCAGCTCAAGCATCGCCCTGTCGCGAATGTCACGCGGCCCCGTTCCCGAGATGGATTCCAGGAGGCGGCGCATTATGTCCTCGGACAGCGTCTTTGGAAGGGCGATGTTCTTCTTCGGCGCCTCGAGTCCCTCTGTTGGGTCTGCGGCTATGAACCGCATCTCCTTGAGGTGGGCGAAAAACTCCCTGATTGAGACGAATGCGCGGGCGCGCGACGAGGGCTTCATCTCCTCGTGCAGAAGCGCATTGAGGTACGCCACCACGTCGGACCTGGTGACATCCGCCGCAGAGCGCCGCCCGCTTGCGGCCACATGGTGGACGAAAGCGCGGACATCGCGGAGATACGCTTCCTGCGTGTTCCCCGAGAGTCCGCGCTCAAGCGCCAGCGAGGCGGCAAACGAATCTATAGCCTCTTCAAAACCAGAACCGGCCATGACGATCCGCGCCGCCCTGACGGTCAGCAGCGTCCCTTCGACTGGAGGAACTTGAACGACTCCGTGATCGCCATGAGGGAATCCTCGTGCTTCTCGCACTCGACCACGTACCACTTGACGCCGTCGGCATCCGTGACGGGGAAGAGCCTGTCCCACTCGACGCCCTTGGCGTCCGGCAGTCCGGGCTGTCCGAGGATGGCGTCGAACTTCGTGATGTTCTTGCCCATGCCGTTCTCCTTGGCGTGGAGCGTTGGCGAGCGGTGCGGATACTTCTTGTACTGTTCGCAGGGATCCTTGCCCGCGCAAGTGGTCCAGCCAACATCCTGCTCCATGCACACGGCCTTGTCGGTGTTGGAGAAGAAGTAGTCCCAGAAGGAGGTGCCGTCCTGCAGGAAGATCGCGTGTTCCCACGTGTGGTTGTGGAGGCCGATCTTGCAGCCGAGCTTCGCCGCGTCCGCCGCGACCTTGTTGTAGAACTCCGCGAGCCTCTTGGTGAAGTCGTCAATCGCCTGCGAAGGCTTGCATGGTTCGCCGCCGCGTCCGGTAGACCAGCTGCAGCCGGGCGGGAAGTTGCCGCCGCCGGGGCAGATGATGAGGTCGTTGCCGTATGCCATGTTGAAGTCGCATGTCTTCTTGAGGACTTCGGGGTCGTACGTCCACTTCTTCGTGTCGAGGCCGTAGGCCATCGTGTTCTCGTGAGTGCCGCAGGCCACGAGGCCGGCGTCCGCGAGCATCGACTTGAGAGTCTTGGCGTCGTTGCCGTAGTACCCGGCGAACTCCACGCCCTTGTAGCCGATCCTGGCGACGTCCTTCAGGGCCTGGGCGAGTCCCACGCCTTTGACGATGACCTTGCCGGCCTTGTCCTTCTTGCCGCCGATGTAGGTGCGGATCGAGTAGAGCTGCACGGCGATCTGGCTCTTGCTGCCGCAGCAGCAGCCCGGAAGGGTCGCGGCCGATGCCGCCGCGAACGCGGATCCCAGGAACGTACGACGATTCATGTTCATGTCTTGGTTTCTCCTTTTTTGTTGTCGGAAGTGCATTCCGGTGAAGAGATTCAGCGCGAAAGCCCGAGGGCATCCGCAACGGCGGCGCCGAATGCGTTTGCCAGCGACCGCATCCCGAGGTCGTTCGGGTGGCAGCCGTCCACCGTGCCTTCGACGTCGCCGGTGTACATCCTGTCCTTTGGAAGGTAGACGAGCCTCTTCCACCCCTCCGCCACGAGCCTGTCGTAGAGCTTTCGAATGAACCGATCCTCTTCGTTCGGCCCCTTCATGAACACGTCGCACTGCTCGGCCATGACGATCGGCACGTCCGGACGCTTCGCGCGGAGGTTGCGGATGAACCTCTCGTAGTTCCTCTCGACCGAGCGGCCGGGGCGGCTCGCGGTTTCGTGGAGGCGCATGTTCCAGAGACAGTCGAGCACGTAGCAGCTCGCGTCGATCGCCGCGAGGTGTTCGCTCATCTCGTACTCCATCACGCCAGAGCCGGAGAACCCGAGGTTGACGATCGGGACGTCGAGGTCGCGCCCGACGATAGACGGAAACGCGAGGCCTGGGCGGGAGGCGCATCCGCCTTGTGTGATGGATGTGCCGTAGAACACGACTGGCTTGCCGATGCCGCTCTTGCGGGGCGGCAGGGGCTCGACCGTGGCGTCCTTTTCGATTCCGAGGGAGAAGGACTTTATCCCGTTGTACAGCGGAAGGTTCACGAGGCATGGCGTGCCCGGCTTCCACCATACGCGCACACATCCGCCATTTGCGGCATCGCGGATGCGTCCGGTCTCCACGTAGCGCCACTTGCCGCCGTCCATGCGGTAGATGTCGATGCCGGAAACGCCAGTCGCCGGCATGTGATCCATTGCGAGGCTTCCGCTGTACGGAATCCAGCGGAAGTCGAGCGTCTTGGAATCGGTGCGGAACCGGAACTGGAGGCCGGAGGAGTGGTGTTTCATCGAGCGCACTCCGGCGTTGACGTTGGTCGTCACGTTTTTCGGGAGCCTGTCGTAGAACGCCTCTACATCATCGAAGCACTTGCCTTCAAGCGGAAGGCATCGCCCGTCGATCCACTTCACGCCGTTGGTATCGACGGATGCGTTGGCGAGGGCCATTCGGAGATCGTACTTCTCCACCTCGTTCGCCTGTGCGGGCGCGTTGGTGGCTACAGACGGATCCGTAGAGGCAAATCCGGCGGACGCAAGCGCCGCCACGGCAAACATATGGATAATCTTTTTCATGGTAGGCAATTGTACCATTTATCCGTTCAAAATCAAGATGATGCGGCGGAACGGATTTCCGGTGCGCAATTAGGGTATAATACGCACCCGCTTATGGACAATTTCGGCCTGTGGTCTCTCGTGCCGCCCATTGCGGCAATCGTACTCGCGCTTCTCACGCGCGAAATCGTCCTGTCCCTCTTCGTGGCGATCTTCTCCGGCACGGCCATCCACGCATGCATGACGCATTCGGGGACTGTCGCCGCATTCAAGGCCGTGGTAGACCTTATTGGCGGCAAGATGGCGGAGAACATGCCCATGGTGCTCTTCCTGTGCCTGCTCGGCGCCCTCGTCTCCGTGGTTACGCGCGCGGGCGGTGCGCGCGCCTACGGGGAGTGGGCGTTCCGCCGCCTCAAGAGCGAGACGTCGGTGAACCTCATGACGATAGTGATGGGGCTCATCATATTCATCGACGACTACTTCAATTGCCTCACCGTCGGCACTGTCATGCGTCCCGTCACTGACAAGTTCAAGATATCCCGCGCAAAGCTCGCCTATCTCATCGACACCACGGCGGCGCCGGTCTGTATCCTCTCGCCGATCTCGTCGTGGGCCGCCTACGTGATCACCTGCCTGCCGCAGGGAATGCAGGAAAGGGGGCTGTGCATGTACCTCTCCGCCGCTCCGCTGAACTTCTACGCGATCCTTTCGCTTGCGATGGTGTTCCTGTTCGCGTTCGGGCACAAGCTCGACATCGGCCTTATGCGACGGATGGAACGTACCGCCCACGTCCATCGCGACGTGGGAGCGGAAGTCGTCATGCGAGAGGGGCTGGAGCCTGTCCCGGTTTCGGATAAGGGGCGCGTCATCGACCTTGTCCTCCCGATACTTGCGCTTATCGGCTTTGCCGTCTGGTTCCTCCTGCGGTACGAGGCGGGCATCGCCCTTGCGCTTGCGTCCCTTGTCGCCCTGGTGCTTACATTCCTCTTCCTTGTGCCGCGCCGCGTCATCGATTACCACCAGTTCGCCGCGGCGACGCTCTTCGGCATCAAGACGATGGTCCCGGCCATCGTCCTTCTCGCGCTTGCGTGGGGCATATCGGCCGTGTGCAACGATTTGCTCGGAACCGGCAAATACATCGCGTCGCTGCTTGTGGGCGCACATCTCTCGCTCGCGGTCCTTCCGGCCGCGCTGTTCGTGACGGCGGCGGCATTCGCTTTCGCGACCGGCGCGAGCTGGGGCGCGATCGGAATCCTCGTGCCGATCGGGATGAGCGTATGCCAGACGGTGGAGCCATCCGCCGCAGTCCTCACGCTGGCGGCGACGCTTGCCGGGAGCGTGATGGGCGACCACTGTTCGCCAATAGCCGACACGACGATCCTGTCGTCGACCGGGGCGCAGTGCAAGCACATGAACCACGTGATGACGCAGATCCCCTACGCCCTTGTCGCCGGCGGTCTCTCGCTCGTGGGCTACCTCGTCGCCGGAATCCTCTTCCTGTGACAGGCGAGAAGTTGGCCATAGCGAAGCGAACCCGCCGGGCCGCAAGGGGCCGAGCGCGACCCTCCCGCTGCCAAGCCGTGTTCGAGCCCCTCCTTCTTAGCTTCTCACCACGGATCGGCGAATATATGATATAATCAATGGTTCATTTTTTATGGAAAGAAAGTGGTGACCGATGTGTGAGTCATGTGCAAAGAGCGATTTGACCAAGCTTGATGCGGTGTTTAAGGAGTTTGAGGGCGATGGACACGCCCTCATATCAATATTGCAGAGAGCCCAGGAAATATACGGCTATCTGCCGGCCGACGTTATCTATGCCGTTGCGGAGCATGTCGGGGCAAGCCCCGCGAAGGTGATGGGCGTGGCGACGTTCTACACCCAGTTCAGGCTGCAGCCGGTCGGCAAGAACCTCATAATGCTGTGCAAGGGCACCGCGTGTCACGTGAACGGCGCAGACTCGATCGCGAAGGCGCTGCAGGAGGAGCTTGGCATCGGGGATGGGGAAACGACGAAGGACGGGCTCTTCTCCCTCAAGGAGGTGGCGTGCCTTGGATGCTGCTCGCTGTCCCCGGTGATGATGGTAAACGAGACGGCGTACGGTTCCCTTACGCCGGACAAGGCTCGCGCGATCGTTCGCAAGATCAAGGCGGAAGGAGTGGCGGAATGAGGATCGTCGTTGGTGAAGGAAGCTGCGGCATAGCGGCAGGGGCGCGCAAGGTGCGCTCCGCGCTGGAGGCGCTCGGCGCCGCATCCGAAATCGGCGTCACCGGGTGCATCGGCATGTGCTATCTTGAGCCGATCGTGGATCTCTATGACGGCGATGCGCTTGCGGCGCGGCTCGTGCGAGTGCGGGAGAAGGATGCCAGGCGCATTGCCGATGCGGCGGCGAGCGGCGACCTCTCCGGCGTGAAGGATCTTGAGATTTCGGCGGAAGACAGGGAGTTCCTTGACAGGCAGACGCGCATTGCGCTCCGCCACTGCGGCGTGATAGACCCGGAATCGATAGAGTCCTACCGGGCCTCGGATGGCTACCGCGCCATCGCCAAGATTCTTGGCAGGGATGGCGGCGAGGCGATGACGCCCGAACAGGTGATCGAGGAGATCAAGGTGTCGGGTCTTGCCGGACGCGGTGGAGCCGGATTCCCCACATGGTTCAAGTGGAACGCGGCCCGCAAGTCGGCGGGAACCGAGAAGTACCTGATCTGCAATGCCGACGAGGGCGATCCGGGGGCGTTCATGGATCGCGCGGTCATCGAGGGCGACCCCCACTCGCTCATCGAGGGAATGCTCATCGCGGCGTACGCGATTGGCGCCTCCAGGGCGTTTGTGTACGTGCGGGCCGAGTATCCGCTCGCGATCGTGCGGCTTGAGAAGGCCATACGCGACGCGACGGCGGCAAATCTCCTCGGCAAGAACATCCTCGGATCCGGTTTCTCGTGCGAACTGCGCATCAAGGCCGGCGCGGGGGCGTTCGTCTGCGGAGAGGAGACCGCGCTCATCGAGTCGCTGGAGGGCAGTCGCGGCATGCCTCGGCTGAAGCCGCCGTTCCCTGCCGAGAAGGGGTTCGTCGACAAGCCGTCGAACATCAACAACGTGGAGACGTTCGCGAACGTGGCATGGATCATCCTCAACGGCGGCGCGGCTTTCTCCGCGATGGGCACCGAGTTCTCCAAGGGGACGAAGGTGTTTGCCCTCACCGGCAAGATCCGGCGCGGCGGACTCGTCGAGGTGCCGATGGGGCTTACATTGCGCGACGTAATCTTCGGCATCGGCGGCGGGGTGCGCGACGGACGCAAGTTCAAGGCCGTGCAGATGGGCGGACCTTCCGGCGGCTGCATCCCGGAGTCGCTTCTCGACACGCAGATCGACTACAAGGCCCTTGGCGCGACAGGTGCCATCATGGGATCCGGCGGCATGGTGGTGATGGACGACCGCACGTGCATGGTCAACATGGCGAGGTTCTTCCTGGACTTCACCGCCAAGGAGAGCTGCGGAAAGTGCGTGCATTGCCGCATAGGCACGAAGCGCCTCCACGAGACGCTGGTGCGCATCACGGAGGGCAAAGGCCGCGAAGGCGACGTTGAGCTTCTTGAGGAGCTTTGCAGGGGGATAAAGGATGGTGCGCTTTGCGGGCTTGGGCAGACGGCCCCGAACCCAGTCCTCACTACGATACGCTACTTCCGCGACGAGTACGATGCGCACATCCTCGAGCGGCGCTGTCCGGCGCACGAGTGCGCGGCATTGCGCACGTATTCCATTGACGCCACCAAGTGCAAGGGCTGCACCATGTGCGCGAGGAAGTGTCCGGCCGGTGCGATATCCGGCATGGCGAAGGAGCCGCATTCGATAGATGCGGCGAAGTGCATAAGGTGCGGCGCGTGTGCGGCCGCATGCAGGTTCGGTGCGGTAGTTGTTGGATGAAAGGGATGGTCATGGGAACCGTGAATTTGACGATTGATGGCGTTCAGGTGTCCGTTGAAGAGGGTGCCACGATACTCGCCGCCGCAGAGAAGGCGGGGATTGAGATCCCCAATCTCTGCTTCAAGAAGGAGATGAAGCCCTACGGCGCGTGCGGCGTTTGCGTCGTCGAGGTGGAGAAGTGCCCGAAGCTGCTTCGCGCATGCGCGACGAAGGTTGCCGAGGGGATGATTGTGCGGACCAACGGCGAACGCGCACTGAAGGCCCGCAAGCTGGCCCTTGAGCTGTTGATGGGCGACCATGACGGCGATTGCCAGGGGCCGTGCAAGCTCAACTGCCCGGCCCACACGGATTGCCAGAAGTACGTGAAGGAGATCGCCGAGGGCCGCTTTGCCGATGCGGTGGCGACGATCAAGGAGACGTTCCCGCTTCCGGCGGCGATTGGCAGGGTGTGTCCGCATCCGTGCGAGAAGGCTTGCCGCCGCAGGCTCGTGGAGGCGCCGATCTCCATCGCGCAGCTCAAGAGCTTTGCGGCAGACCAGGTGCGGAAGAATGGCGGCGAGCATCCAATCAAGGTGGCTCCGCCGACAGGCAGGAAGGTGGGCATCATCGGCGGCGGGCCCGCCGGGCTTGCCGCGGCGTTCAAGCTTGTGCAGCGCGGGCACGACGTCACCGTTTTCGACCAGATGCCCGAAATGGGCGGCATGCTGCGCTACGGCATCCCGGAGTACCGTCTGCCAAAGGCGATTCTCAAGGCGGAGACGGACGCGATTGCATCGCTTGGCGTGAAGTTCGTGAACGACTTCAAGATCGGACGCGATGACACGCTTGACGGGCTTCGCGCGAAGTTCGACGCCATGATAGTCGCTAATGGGGCGTGGAAATCGACCTCGATGCGCGTAAAGGGCGAGGATCTCGCCGGCGTGTGGGGCGGCATCGACTTCCTGAGGGCCGTGGTGACGGGCAATGCCCCGGATATCGGCGAGCGCGTGGCAATCGTGGGCGGCGGAAACACGGCGATGGACGCCTGCCGCACCGCAGTGCGCGTCGGCGCGAAGGAAGTGTCCGTCGTCTACCGCCGCACCCGCAAGGAGATGCCGGCCGAGGACGTCGAGATTACCGAGGCCGAAGAAGAGGGCGTGAAGTTCAAGTTCCTCTGTGCGCCGGACGAGATACTTGGCAAGGACGGGAAGGTCTGCGGAATGCGGCTTCAGGTGATGGAGCTTGGCGAGCCGGATGAGCGTGGGCGCCGCAAGCCGGTGCCTGTAGCCGGAAAGTTCGAGGAGATCGCGCTTGACAGCGTGATTGCCGCCATTGGCCAGCGCAACGATCCGGAGGGCTTTGACGCCCTGCCGCAGACGCCCAAGGGCACGATTGCGGCGGATGAGGCCAACTTTGCGACATCCATTCCGGGAGTATTCGCCTGCGGAGATACGGTAAACAAGGGCGCGGGCATCGCAATCGGGGCGATAGCGCAGGCGAACGAGGCGGCGCTTGCCGTCGATGCGTACCTGCACGGACGCGAGTACCATCCAGTCCATCCGGTTCTCTCCGAACGCGAGGTGACCGAGCGCGATTTCGCGGACCGCGAGCGCATTGCCAGGGCCGTGATGCCGCAGCGCCCGGCGGAAGAGCGCAGGCACGACTTCAAGGAGGTGAACCTCGGGCTTTCCCCGGAGGTGGCGATGGCCGAGGCGAAGCGCTGTCTGGAATGCGGCTGCCATGACTTTGCTGACTGCAAGCTCATCCGCTACGCGAACCTGCTGAAGACCGACACCAAGCGGCTGCGCGGTGATTTCCACCCTGGATTCATCGAGAGGGATCTCGTGTGCATCGAACGCAACCAGCGCAAGTGCATCACCTGCAACCTTTGCGTCAGGGTGTGCGAGAATATGGCGCACAAGGGGTTGCTTGGCCTGGTCGGACGCGGATTCAAGACCGTCATAAAGCCGGAGTTCAGGACGGGCGACGCGATTTCTGGATGCCGCGATTGCCACATGTGCGTAGATGCCTGTCCGACGGGTGCGCTCCGCTTCCTGGCCTCCTGAGGCTTGGGAGGCGCGAGTGCATCTTGCAATGGCGGTCGGATAAATGTATAATTGCAGGTCGTTTTCAACCACATCCAAAAGGAGGATTCGATGAAAAAGGTTCTGGGCGCGGCGCTGATCGCTATTTTTGCGACGGTGCTTCATGCCGATACGGACGGCAACTTTATGCTGGCGATATTCTCTCCGGGCGAATTGCCGATGCCGACATCTTCCATATATGGTGCGCGGCTTTCTCTGATATACGGGGAGTGCCACGAATTCTACGGCTTGGATCTCGGCGTGGCAGGGTATGCGCGTGACAGCGCGACAGGCGTTCAGCTGGATGCCTGCTGGAATGGCGTGGGGACTGACATGGCCGGCCTTCAGGCTGGCCTGGCGAACACGGTCGAGGGCCATTTGTATGGCTTGCAGGTCGGTCTTGCAAATGCCGCCTCCACCGTCTATGGATGCCAGATAGGCCTTGTGAACATCTCTGACAGGCTGTACGGTTGCCAGATCGGCCTTGCGAACTTCACGTTGGAAAGGCCCTGGAGTTTCTGGCCGATCATCAATGTGGGCTGGTAAGTCTAGGGGCTGTTCAGATGGAAGGCGCTGATACAGGCAGGCATTTTCTCCGTCAGTGGATTGAGGCAGATGTCGCGGAGGGCCGCACTGGCGGCAAGGTCGTTACTCGTTTCCCGCCGGAGCCCAACGGCTACATACACATCGGCCATGCGAAGGCGGTGTGCGTTGATTTCGGGATGGCCGAGCTCTTTGGCGGCGAGTGCCACCTGAGGCTTGACGACACCAATCCGACCAAGGAGTCCGACGAGTATGCGGAGAACATAAAGAACGATATCCGCTGGCTTGGGTTCAAGTGGTCTGGCGAGGGCGATTCGGGTGAGCCGGGATTCTACAACGCCAGCAACATGTTCGACCGCATGTATGCGATCGCCGAGGAGCTGATCCGTCGCGGGCAGGCCTATTGCTGCAATCTCGGGCAGGACGAGTGGAAGGAGTATCGCGGCGTTCCCGAAAGGCCGGGGAAGCCGTCCCCATCCCGCGATACGTCCCCTGATCGCAATCTGCGGATATTCCGCGAAATGCGGGAAGGCAGGTATGCCGATGGCGAGTGGTGTCTCCGGGCGAAGATCGACATGTCATCGCCCAACATCCATTTTCGCGACCCTGTGCTGTATCGCATCCGCCATGTGGCGCACTATCATCTCGGGGACAAGTGGTGCATATATCCGATGTACGATTTCGCCCACCCGATCGAGGATGCGCTCGAGGGTGTGACGCACTCGATGTGCACACTTGAGTTCGAGGTGCACCGTCCGCTATACGACTGGGTGGTGGATAGGCTCGACGAGCAGGGGCTGCTCGCTGTCCGCAATGGCGTGAAGATACGTCCGCAGCAGCGCGAATTCGCGCGGTTGAACATCACCTGGACTGTCATGTCCAAGCGGCTTCTCCTGAAGCTTGTCGAGGAGCATCATGTGGCGGGGTGGGACGATCCTCGCATGCCCACGGTGTGCGGAATGCGCCGCAGGGGCTTCACGCCTGGCGCGATAAGGGAATTCTGCGACCGGGTAGGGGTTTCGAAGATGGAGAGCGAGAGCGATCCGGCCCTGCTTGAATGGTGCGTGCGCGAGGAATTGAACCGCACCGCGCCGCGTCGCATGGCGGTACTCGATCCCGTGAAGCTCGTGATAGACAACTTCGAGGGCATCCGCGAGGTGGAGCTGCCGAACAATCCGATGGACGAGTCGGCGGGAACCAGGAAGATCAGGTTTTCGAAAGAGATATGGATCGACAGGGCGGACTTCATGGAGGTGCCGGAAAAGAAGTTCTTCCGTCTTGTGCCAGGCGGCGAAGTGCGCCTTCGCGGCGCATGCATAGTCAGGTGCTGTTCGCTTAAGAAGGATGCCGCAGGCGTTGTCACCGAGATTCACTGCACATGGGACGAAGGGTCGTGGGGCGGCAATGCGCCAGACGGACGCAAGGTGAAGGGTACGATCCATTGGGTGGATTGCGACACCGGCATCGAGGCTCAGGTGCGCCTGTACGACAGGCTCTTCACCGATCCGGATCCGTTGAAGGACGGCAGCGAGAATTTCCTCAAGTACCTCAATCCCGATTCGCTCAAGACGATTACCGCATACGTGGAGCCGCTTCTTGGGTCTGCAAGGCCCGGCGAGGCGTTCCAGTTCGAGCGCACGGGGTATTTCTGCGTCGATTCCAGGGATTCGCAGCCAGGGCATCCCGTGTTCAACCGTACGGTCACGCTCAAGGACGGCTACAAGCCGAGTTGAGTTGGTAGTTGGCAGTTGGTAGTTGGTAGTTGGTAGTTTTGTCCCTACGCGCCGATGCCGTAGCGACGACGCCCTCGTCGTCGTGTGTTGGGGGGGGGGGGGGGGGGGGGGGGGGGGGG
>CAKULV010000004.1 GCA_934667425.1 uncultured Kiritimatiellota bacterium
GATCGCCCAGTCCGGCGAATAGTTGCCTACAGGCGTGGGAATCTGAAAAGCCCGCGGCAGCTTGGCATAGACGCAGACCTCATCCGCCGCATCCAGATCCTCGGCAAACTTTCTCTCAATGCTCTTGTCTGCCGTTCCGTCCGTGAACACATAGTCCTGAACGGCTTTCTTCGCAAGGAACACCCTGTCAAATCTCCCGCCTTCCAGTAGCCAACGCAACACTCGTTGCGTAGCATAGTCAGGCAAGTACTTTCTTGTGATTGGTTTGTCCTTTGGAACATTTCCAGCAGGAAAACCGTCATAATAGAAAGCGCCGAGGTTACATAGCGCATCAGTTTGACCTTGCGCTGCTGCTCAACTGGAACCTTGCGGATGGGCTAGAAAGCCATTTCTGGGCCTCGTCGACGCCATCCAACACTCTGTTCCTAACTTGGCAGAAGGTCTTGCCCGACCGCTCGCCGGAGAAGCCGATTACCTTTTAGGTCGAGCTGACGCCCGGTGGTCGGTTCCGTTTCGCATACGACCTCGTGTCGGCAACCGGGACGGACCTCTCGACAAATGTTCTCGCAGGGGCGTTCTGCGGAGACTGCCGCGTGACCGCAACGGTGTGGCGCGATGACCACATCGCGCCACAGAGCGCGTCGTCACCCCGCCACTTGGCACGACGTTCAATCCTGAATTACCAGCCCGTTCTGGTGGCCGAACCGGCCGGCGCGCCATTCGGGCCATAATAGTAGGTCGTGTTGCCCATTCTGGTGGAAGACCCCGCCGCCGAACCGTTTGCGTTGTAATAATAGGTCGTGTTGCCCATCGTAGTTGATCTTCCAGCAGAAGAATACGGTTTATTCTACTTACCAGTTGCATCTCGAAGCACCTCATGTGCAGATTCTTCATGTCCCTGTTCGGCTGCCTTACGGTACCATTTCATCGCCTCCACCTCGTCCTTCTCCAACCCCCAACCGTATCGATAACATTCGCCGAGCTTGTATTGCGATTCGGCATGACCTTGCTCCGCCGCCTTGCGATACCATTTCACCGCCTCATTCTCGTTCACAGTTCCGCCAATGAGATTGAAGCCGTCATTATAAAGTTCGCCAAGTTCATATTGCGCTTCGGCATTGCCCTGTTCCGCCGCCCTGTGAAACCACTTCGCCGCCAGCCACAGGTTGTCTGCCGTCTGCCGGAACGGTTTGTCTGCCACGACTTCACCTCCATCATAGAATTTGCCCAGTTGATATTGCGCCATGGCATCACCCTGATCCGCTGCATTGCAGTACCGCCCCAGGTTCAATTTTGCACATCCATCACCTTGCTCAATCATCTTGCGCCACCACTTCTCAGCCTCTTCCAAATTCTGCATCACGCCCTCACCTTTGCTATAGCAAAGACCCAGCTTTCGTTGCGCTTTAGCATCGCCTTGTTCTGCCGCCTTGTTATACCACTTAACCGCTTCGGTTTTATCCGTCATCACCCCATCACCTTTGTAATAGCAATCGCCAAGCATGCATTGCGACTCAGGGTCGCCATGTTCCGCCGCTTTACGAGACCATTTAGTCGCTTCAACCACATTCCTCGCAACACCCCAGCCACAGTTATAACATAGGCCAAGTAGAGCTTGCGCACCGACGTGCTCTTGCTCAGCGGCTTTGACAAGCCACATAATCCCGTCTCTTGCGTCCCGCGCCCGCACCCAGTCCCTGCCGACAAAATAGCAAAGGCCAAGGCGGTATTGCGCCTCGATGTCACCGCTTTCAGCGGCCTTGCGACATGCCTCTATCTTTGCCATGTCACCTCCATCCGTCCCGAATTCGTCTATCTTTGTCCTGATACCAAGGCTAGGGACGCAAAGCTTATCAACTTCAACAGCAAATTTATGGACTCGACATTTGCTGGATTCTTGCTTCTCGACAACCCAAGGGAATCTTGCTGCATATTGCCTATAGCGGTCATTGGAGATGATGTGGTTTCCGTCCGCGTCCGCACGAGACAGAATGAATTCGTCGGCTTTTACACCACCCGGGCATAATAACGTATGGGAGTAATCGGCAATCTGAAATTTAACAAACGCCTTGCCTCCATCACCAAGGTTCTTGATGTGTAAGATATTCGCATCGAAATACAGAAACCACTCTACCTCAGTGCTATTTAACCAATCAAGCAACGTCTTGAGAACCCGCCACCCATAATGCTCGTTTTGCCGAACGACATTACTACCGTCAATCAAAATTGGCACCTTGCCCAGAGATTCCAATCTGCTGGGAGATTTGAAGTTTCCCGCAACTGTGCGGCGAGCTTCAGAACCCATTCGGTTTCCATGTTCTTTCATTCTTACACATACTTTCCGATCTTGATGGAATATTGTTTACGGAGCAAAGCGAGAACCTCTGCCCCTCCCATTCGTTCATCCTCTCGACTAATGATTACTACGTTACTACATGATATTAATCATACCAAGTCGTACGCTCGTACCGGCCAGATCCACCACATTTGGGACATGTCTCTTCATGTACATATCCTTTACCATGGCAACGATAACAAATGCCGCTCGTCTTCTTGTACCTATGTCCCCAGAAGTCGCTACCATATTCTACATGGTTATCTTCTTCCTCTCCATAAGGCACAAAAGCCCCGACAAGGGCGATGGCTCCCCCTACAAGTCCTCCAACAAGATCGCAAGTACCGTCTACGAGATTTTCAACACATCCTTTTTCCTTTCTTCTTCTACCCATGATTATTCCTTTCTTTTGTTATCATTTATCGGCATGCATGTTACCACATGCATGCCGTATTCAACGTAAGACACCTTACTTGAATTGTCCAGTGCCTGAACTATAGGGCTGCATACGGAGGCCACCTGGACCGGCAGGTTTTTCTGGATCACAGCCTGTAATAACCATTAATCCAGCCAGTGCCGTAAGCACCACTAGACCAAGTACCCATTTTCGGGCATTTGTACTCTTCATTGTCTTTCCTTTCTTTTTGTAATTGGAACTGCACCACTCAGCACAATCCTCGTCTCGTCATCATCGACAAGTTGTAAGACTACGGCATTTCGACCGTGACCTTGAAGAACTTGTGGAGCGAGTTGGTTGGATACTGCCAATCGCCGCCGTTCTCCAATGTCTCGCGGGTTGCCCATCGTTGTATAGCTTTCGTTTACGATGTAGGAAGACTCAATTTGTTTTAAGGGGGAGGAACCTTTTAGGTGCTTTGACATCCTTTAATTTACTACACCAGCGAAAAGCATCTTTCCCTATGCCTGTCACATGCTCAGATATCCTCACGTGTCTCAAAGCAGAACAGTTATAAAATGCCTTTGTCCCTATGCTTTCCACAGAATCGGGCAACATAACACTTTCAAGGTTCCTGCACTCATAAAACGCGCTTTCCCCGATGATCGACACACTCTTGCCGAATTTCACGCTCGTTAGGTTGTTGCAATAGCTAAATGCCCTATTGCCAATTCGAGTCACGCCATTGCCTATTGTCACGCTCGTCATGGCGGCACAATAGCGGAACGCGCCCTCTTCAATACGTTCCACATTGTCCGGTATCGTCACATTTGTGAATTCGCAAGAATTAAACGCCTCCTTCCCTATGATTTTTACACCTTTGCCAATAGTAACGTTCTTTAATCCGCACTGGCTGAACGCTTCTTCGCCGATACTCGTAACAGAATCCGGTATCGCAACATCCTCCAAACTGTAGCACTGCCAAAACGCATATGGAGCTATCGTTTTCACGCCTTTGCCAATTGAAACTCTTGTCAGTCCGCAACACGCAAACGCACCTCGAATCGCGCCTCCTCCTATGGATTCCACAGAACCGGGAATCTCAACCACTGTCAATCCTTTACAATCCATAAACGCCGCAGCACCAATTGCCGAAACGCTCTTGCCGATCTTCAAGCTTGTCAAGCCATAGCAATCAGCAAACGCCCCGTTTCCGATGCTGATGACAGAATCGGGAATCTTCACGACGGTCAGTCCCTTGCAACGGCTAAACGCCCCATCGCCGATTGTAGTCAAGGAGTCGGGGAAGTTTACGCTCGTCAGAGATTCGCAAAGCTCAAACGCTTCATCACCGATGACCGTCACACTGTTGCCAATCTTCAAACTCGCGAGGTTCCTGCAATTGTTAAACGCCTTTTCTTCAATGTGTGTAACGCCATTGCCGACAGTCACGCTCGTCAAGTTATCGAAGCCTTCAAACGCTCTGCGTTCTATTCTTTCTACGCCATTACCGATTGTCACGCTCGTCAACGATGCGCAACCTGCAAACGACGACGAGTCAAAGGCGGTCACAGAATCAGGTATGACGATACTTTCCAGACTGCTGCAATTTGAAAACGCCTTCTCGCCAATATTCGTGACCGAATTGCCTATTTTCACTTTTGCCAGATTTCCGCAATCTGCGAACGCCTCGTTACCGATACTCTTGACAGAATCTGGAATCGTCAAGTCCATGAGACCATGGCATCGTGCAAAAGCCCCCTCGCCAATCTCCCTCACCGAATCGGGTATCGTCAGGCGCGTAGCATCAGCACTGTCTGAACGATCTCCTCTCCCTGAACGTGAACCTCGCCGTCCTGAACGCATTCCACTCTCAATGCCTGAAAGAGCCCGCTTCCCGACAATTGCGACAGGGTATTTGTCTGCACCGATCTTTGACGGGATAGTGATATCGCCGGCCTTCGGCGACACGCCGGTAATGGTCGCCTCGCCGTCAATGACATCGTATGTCCACGTATGATCGCCAATCTTGTACGAGGCACCAAACTTGCGCATTCCCGTTCCGGGTCCATCGCCGTTGTCCTTCGATGCGCAGAGACGGAACCCAAGTTTCCCTCTCTTGTAATTCGACCTCTCTGAATCACGCCAGAGCTTTTTGCTTGAATCGTCATTCCATTGGGAATTGCAACGACCGCCAATGACGATGCATCTATCTTTGTATTTCTTGTCCCATGAACACGTCCATTCCGAAGCGTTGCCGATCAAGTCGAACATCCCAAAAGCATTAGGTGTCTTGAGCCCAACCGGTCTCATAATGCCATCGGCAACTTCAATCCATGCGACCTCATCAATCCTTGTCTTGAAAATCTCCCTGCCGTTGGCGAGTTTGCATACGCCATCAGAGGCGCCCGCCCGGCAGGCGTATTCCCACTCCTCGACCGTCGGAAGCCGAAACGTCAATCCGGTTTTCTTTACTTCGGGCAACGCATTGAACTCTTTGAGAAATTCCTGACAGTCATCCCACGAAACATCGTCAACGGGACAATCTCCGCTGTTGCGGCTTCCAATCTGGCTTGACATGTGCTCAGACGGATTGTTCCCCATTACATGTGTCCATTGAAGTTGCGTCACTTCGCATTTGCTCATCTTGAACGGCTTCAATCCGCTGGATTTAACAGGAACATCAACCATGCTGTTCAGGAGATTTTGAATGACGGTCTTCGTTGTTTCAAGCCGTTGCGACTTGGCGGATGCCGTCTCTACGGGCATTCTAGACATCAAATTTTTGTTCCCCGTTATCGCCATGCCATTTCTGGCCAATTTCAGATACGTACCATCCACCGAGGCACGTTCATACCACTGGCTTACATGCTCGTCAAAGTATGTTCTGTCACCCCATCGCTCTCCTGTCACATTTCTTGTGCCTTTGCTCTGCAAATCGCCTACGGCATTTGCAACGGCCTGGGCAATTTCTTCATATGTTCCAACGGCTACATCTGTTTTCAGCACACGACTTACCGTTTTCAATATGCGGGCAACTGCCTTTATGTCCAGCGTAATGGAATACACGCCTTTTTCGCCAACCGTGTAGATGCGACACTCGTCGCCGTCGAGATTGTAGTATTCAGCGAGGACTTGCGCATCGTGACGAGACATCCCCGGAAAGAAGCCGTAGAAATTGATGGTGTCGTCATTTGCGGCAGGCGATTGCGCCAAGTCGAATATCTGTCTAAGCCAACGATCTTTCTGCTCGCCTCCAAGGTCAGTCTTTAGAGGCTCGACGTTGCTCCTTTCTGCCGACTTGCTGTTGTTGCGTTTGTGATATGAATCCTGCCCATCAAGGGCTGCCAATGCCTTGTCAAAGTCTGTCAATGACTTGGCGATTTCTGGCCTTTTCGAATCGACATTGTCTTTTTTGAATGAAGGTAAGATAGCATAAATCGCGAGCAGCGCGGTGGCACAGATAATGGTCTTGCCCATCCTTCCGCTCTTCCATAGTGCGATAATCTTATCCTTTGCCGATACGGCCAATGCTTTTACCTTTGCGAAAATCATGGCACGAGGTTTCGCACTATTCTTCCAAAGCATGACCGTTTTGTCGCGTCCTGCTCGTATGAAACTCTTTGCTTTTGTGAAGGCCATTGTGCGCAATTCCTCGCTATTTTTCCACAATATACCGACTTTCTTAACTGCTGGCGATACAAGTGTTCTCAATGTTACGAAAAGAGCACTAGATTCTTTTCGTGTTCCCGTAACATTTGTCTGTATGTCTTCCGTACCATCAGTTTTTACATTGGACGGCACCTTGGCCGTAGGTGTTATTGTGTCCGCTGTCTGGTTTACCTCCGTTTGTGGAGCGTAGCAGAATTTTGCCTCGCAATAGGGACATAGTAAAAATTGTCCCGTTGCAGGTTCTTCGTCTATTTCGCATTCCTGATCGCAAGTGGGGCATTTGAGTATCATGTTGGATGTCTCCGTGCTGTTTTAGCTTCCTTGTTTAAATCATCTGAATGACTGCGAAATCGTTTCTACGTAACTACGATAGGCCTTTGCCGCCGCGTCTCGACTGAAAACAATCCCCTTCCCGGCGCAACTAGCACATTTCGACGCAACCTTGCCCGTCGCTCCGCATTTCTGGCATTTTCCAGACCCTTTACAGTCTCGACAGTCTTCATAGCGATCGCCTCCGAAATCAGCGATGCGGCGCTGTCCATTTCGACAATTGGAATACCTACAAACGCCACTCCCGGAACAAGCCCTGCACTTCTGTTCAACGGTTTTATTGCCGTCACATTTGCGGCACTTCTCATAAAACGAATTCTCCAACGAGGATGGATCCTTTATTTGCGGACGCACTCTTGAACTGTAAACCTTTTGTTTTTGGGCATAGACCAATGCCGCGCCGGATGTCTTCAGTATCAATTGCCGCAACTCGTCCGACTCGATTTCCTTCACGCATTTGAACCATTTGCCTGCGGAAGAAATGTCTGGTGGCAATTGGCACAACTCCAAAACCTTTTCCTTTTGTTTCATGTCCTTGGTGGAGGCAGGAGCAGCGTTCGCAGCAGGCATTCTGTCAACTGACGAGTCTGTCGTACGCTCGGAACGCGATGACGATTCGCCGCGAGAATGGGATTGACCGGAATCTCGCACAGCGTCACGCCTCGTACGCCGGCGGCTGTTCGGAGCAGGGGCGGCGGCTTGATCTTCGGATTGCCCTCTGGAGGAGGTGACGACCTCGCGTTTCGGCTCGGTCTTGAACTTCGATGCACATAGACGGAAGCCAAGTTTTCCTTCTTCACAATGGTTCGATCGCTCTGTATCACGCCAGAGTTTTTTGCCCGAGTCGTCGTTCCACCGGGAATTGCAGCAACCACCAATGACAATACATTTATCTTTGGATTCTTTGTCCAATGAAAACGTCCATTCGGAAACATTGCCAATCATGTCGAAAAGTCCGAATGCATTGGGTTTCTTTAATCCTACAGGTTTTGTCAATGTAAAAATGTTTCCAGCCGATACTTGCTTAAAGGCACAATCAATCCATGCAACATCGTCAATTCTTGTTTTTGTAACTTCCCTTCCATCCGCAAGTTTGCACACGCCATGCGTCGCACCTGCCCGGCAGGCGTACTCCCACTCTTCGACTGTCGGCAACCGGAAAATCAACCCCGTTTTCTTTACTTCCGATAATGCATTGAACTCCTTGAAGAAATCCTGGCAATCGTTCCATGAGATATTTTCAACGGGGCAATCGCCGCTATTGCGACATCCAATATGGGCGGAATTGCTGTATGATGGGTTCTTCCCCATTACATGTGCCCATTGAAGTTGCGTCACTTCGTATTTTCCCATCTTAAAGGGCAATATGCCGGTTGATCTCGTTTCCACGGGAATGTCAACCATGCTGTCCAAGAGATTTTGTATGACTGTTTTGGCCGCTTCTATCCGTTGTTCTTTGGCCGCTGCCGTTTCTACAGGCATTTTCGCACTTATGCCTTTACCTCCTGATATGCGCATTTCAGCCTTATTAAGACGTAAAATAGTACCATCAATTAATGTGCGTTCATACCACTGGGTTGTCTGCTCGTCAAAGTATGTTCTGTCACCCCATCGCTCGCCCGTCACATTCCTTATTCTCTTGCTCTGCAAATCACCTACGGCATTTGCAACGGCTTGAGCTACTTCTTCGTAGGTTTGCGCGTCTATCTTTAGCAATTTGCATATGCGACGGATCGCCATGATGCTTATCGTTATAGAACTTACAGCTTTTTCACCATCAGTATGGACGTGGCATCCATCTCCGTCGAGACCATAGAACACGGCAAGCTCTTGCGCATCGTGACGAGACATCCCCGGGAAGAAACCATAGAAATTGATCGTATCACCTTCTGCGGCTGCCCGTTTCCCAAGCTTGAGTATCTCAATACATCTTCCGGAATCTGCCTCCTTGCTTCCCGTATGACCGGCACCGAATATGGTGAACGGCGAACAAAAAACAGTCGTCACTGCGATGCACAAAGCGACAGTGCCCCTCATTGCCCTCATGTGTCTCAAACTCATCTTCTCTCCTTCATTTCAACAATCCGCGTCTTCCTCCATCAGTCAGACATCGGCGGGGCGGAAAACGGAAACCTCCTCCGATGCATCGCAAGAGGCGCCTGAGAGAGCCCGTAAAGATACACCGAAGGAGGCAAACTGCATTTCGAGGGCAGCATCCCTTCTGTGCGTCTTTACAAGTGTAGTTTCTCAGGCTTTCTTGCGACGCGTCCCAAGTCCGCAGGGGTTGGGCTACTGTTCTTCGCCTCCCTGCGCGGGAAATCTGTTTTATCACGGCGGCATCGGCATTCATCCCTGCCCCGCAACGGCTTCCTATTATACCATAAAATCAGGTCTGCGGCGGAAAACGCCGCACGTGCGGATTCGCCGCCGCAGACCTATCCGGGCTCTCTCTGCCGGACTCTCCTTGTGAGCATACTGATATACGGGGGAAACCGAAAAATCTGACAAGAGACTTCCTGCCGCCGATTATGGACGCGGTCAAGTCAGCGGACCGGGCATATCGGGATTGTCCATCTCGGCAAGAACCTCCGACATCACCTTGCGCAGCCTCTCGGAAAGGCGTTTGCGGATCTGGTACAGATTGTCGCGGGAGAGGTTGTAGAGCTTCATCACCGTTTCCGTATCCTGCCCCTCCACCGTGCTTGCCACGAACGCCGCATAGTGTTCGGGGCGAACACTCGGTTTTATCCGTCGCAACGCATTATCCATCGCGACGGCCTGCCATTCGCGGTCGGCGAATTCGTCGTCCCCCGGACCGGCCGCCTTTGCCTCTTCCATGAAGTCGGCTTTCAAATCCGCATCGCGCCTTACCGCTTTCAATCTGTCTATTACGCGCCATTTGACGAGTGCCGCGAGATATGACCTGAAGCGCCCTTTTTCTCGATCGTACTTGAATGAAGGCAGGTTCCGCGCAAGATCGGCGAATACCATCTGCACGATATCGTCGGCATCGGCATCGTTCAACCCCTTGCGACGCGCAATCGAATAGACAAACCCGGCGTAAAGGTCGAAAAGCCTGTTCCATGCCGCCGCGTTCTCGGTGTCGGCGACAGCCCTGATGACGCTCGAGCGCGTCGATTCGTTGTTGAAGTGTCTGTAGGTCATTTTCGCATCTCCACCGCATCTTCCATTTCTGTAAACCGCTCTAGAAGCGCCAGCCATGCTTTGACGAGTTTTTCATTCTCCATCGAAAGCATTTCAGCCTGATTATATCTTTCGGAAGCCCCCTGCACCGACACGGCTTTATCCCTGCTCTTTTCCTGCAAAGTTTTAATTCGCCGGTTGTTTTCGTCTCCCTTCCTGTCAATCTCCCGCATCTCGTCGAGAATGCCGCGCATTTTCGCGGCGCAGACCGGATCCTTCTCCTCGACCCTTTTAAGCCTTTGCATATGAGATTCATCCGTATGGCAGAAATACGATCCGCGGAATGAAGACCATACGGCATCATCCTTCGCCGACAGATCATTCAATTCCTGGGCTATGGATGCAATACGCTTCATGGGTTCAAGATCGGCATCCAGATTCTTCCTCATGGATTCTATCGACCTGATCGTTTCTTGCCTTTCGCGTTCAACATAGTCACGAGTCTGGCTGTCTTTTTCCCTGATCATGTTTCTTGCCGAGATTGCGAAATAGACGGCAACACCCAATCCGCAGGCCATCACGACCGACAAGATATTGATGATTGATGGAATCCTCATCTTGACGCGCAGTGACGACAACTCCTTCAGAAGCGCCTTGGCCGACCGGTAGCGGCGGGACGGGACCGGATCGGTCGCCTTGTTGAGAATGCGCCACCACGCAGGGAAGAACTTTGCGCCGGTATCGGCCTCGAGCGCGGGCCCCTTGTCCAGATCCTCCAGACGTCTACCGAAACTCGCGGCCTTGAGCGTAAGGCCGAGACTGTAAATGTCGCTTGCGGCATCCGTGAAATTCTCGGGCGGAACATATCCCGGTGTTCCGACGAGTGATGTCGCCTCGGATTCTTCGACCAGCAGTCCGGGGTCGGAAAGGACAGGGCGGCCACCGACATATATCACGTTTCCGGGTTTGATGTCGCGGTGCAGGAGGTGATGCCGCTGAAGCGTGGCGAGACCTTTGGCGAGCGCCATGCCGAGTTTCACGCATTCATCGAGCGGCAATGCCTTTTCGCCTTCGATGACGTCAGCCAGCGTCTTCGGACGATATTCGTCCAAAGCAAAATCCCTGTCGCCGAACTCGTTATCCGCAAGATCCATAACCGCATAGAAGCCCCAGGATTCCTCCACGAATTCCCTCATGCGGACAAAGCCCTCCTGCGACGGGATCGTTCTGTACAGTTTCGCACCGCGCAGTTCGCGTTCGTAGCGTTCTTCTCCGATGGCATCGCGGCGGCAAACCTTCACGGCCGCTCGTTCACCATCCGGTCCCTCGGCGAGAAAAACCACACCGTACGCGCCATGCCCGATTTCCCGTTCAAGGTGCCACTGACCGCAATTTGCCATACTTTCACCTGCAACTGATTCTTGGGATAACATCATATTGCAGGCATTATACCAAAAGCGCAAAGCGGGTAAATTGCGCGTCAACTTTTTCCGTAGTGCCGATTGAAAAGGTAAACATGGTTTTTGAGAACGGCGATTCGCGTCATCCAACTGCCGAATTTAGGTTGAATTTCTTTATCTGTTGTACCAGTTCAAACTTCTTCTTCGGCTGCTTCTCCGCCCGTGCGCGCTTTTCCAGCGCGGCGATCTGATTCTCCAGCCGCGCCCGCGCGGCGTCACGGGCGATGTTCGCGGCGATCGGGAGGTCTTCGCACCCGTGCCGGACGCTTCCTTGTAGCCGATCCACGCTTGGGCGCGGTTCTCGAACGTCAGGACAAAGAGGAGATGGTAGGGAATCATCCGATCCATCTGCCGCAACACCTCTTCGTTCAAATGCCCGTTGGCGAGTTCGATCTCGAAGACCTCGATCTCCGTGACCGCCGCGCCTTTCGCGAGGTTCAGCGTTGTCGCCGCGAGCTTGTTGCGCCACCAGATTGCCGTGATCTCGTCCACAAATGACCGCTTCAGCGCGGCCGAGACGGCGCAGTTCTCGTAGAACTTCTGCTTCGGCACGCGGCGGTTGAACGCCGTGGATTCTGGTAGGTTGAAATTCATTTCACGTTGCTTTACTTTCTACCACTGAACACACTGAAGCCGCCTCCGGCGGCACACTGAATACACAGAAAGCCGAGCCTCCCTTCCCAACACATTCTGTGTATTCTGTGACGGGCGTAGCCCGTTCTGTGTGTTCTGTGGTAAAACCCACCCACCGTGCCAGCCGTTTTTGGCCACTGAACACACTGAAGTCCGAACCCCATGTTTTCTGAAAATTTTCTGTGTGTTCTGTGTCGGGCGTAGCCCGTTCTGTGTGTTCTGTGGTAAAAACAGCCAACCGTACTGTTTCGGCCACTGAACACACTGAAGGCTCTGAACATTTGCTATAATTCGACCCATGAGCGACTACATTTTCCAGGAAGAGACATTTGCCATCCGAGGTGCAATCTACGAAGTCTACTCGACACTCGGTGCGGGCTACCTTGAAGAGGTCTATCAGAACGCGCTCGAAGAGGAACTGAAACAACGGAACATTCCTTTTGTCGCCAAGCCGCCTCTTCACATCTTCTATAAGAGACGGGACTGTGGCATCTATATGCCCGACATCATCTGTTACGACAAAATCATACTCGAACTCAAGTCTGTCGAGACCCTGCATCCCAGACATACAGCCCAACTGCTCAATTATCTGAAAGCGACAAACCTCAGAATGGGGCTTCTCGTCAACTTCAATTCGAGTCCCAAGGTCGAAATACATCGTTATGTCGTTTGACCAATTCATGTCGTCACCACCCCAACCCCCTTCTGTGTGTTCTGTGGTAAAACCCACCCACCGTGCCAGCCGTTTTTGGCCACTGAACACACTGAAGCCGCGCGGGCCCTTGCGTGCGGCTTCGCCGTTGCTTCGCAACCTTCCCTCCGAAAACTTTGTTTTCTGCGGCGCATTCCGGCGGCACACTGAATACACAGAAAGCCGAGCCTCCCTTCCCAACACATTCTGTGTGTTCTGTGTCGGGCGCAGCCCGTTCTGTGTGTTCTGTGGTAAAACCGTCATCTGGCCCCCTCCTTCACCACCAGGAAGCAAATCAATTCGAAGTCGTCCAGCCCCGACACCTCGCCCAGCAGCGCCGAGGTGCCGCCCGCCGTGAAGAAGCTGTCGATGTCGCTCTCGGCCTTGACCGCGACAATCGACTCCACCGCCTTGCCGAGCAGCGCCGAGACCGCCTCCATCTGGCGTCCGTCGTCCGTCTCCGCGTTGAACCGCCGGCACAGCACCAGCACCGTCTTGTTGCGGCTTTCGTAGTATTTCACGACCGCCAGCGCCGTCAGCGTCTTGCCGAGGCCCACGCTGTCCGCAAGGATGCAGCCGTTGAACTTCTCGAGCTTGCCGACGATCGCCAGCATGGCGTCGCGCTGGAAGCTGTAGAGCATCTGCCAGACCTGGCTCTCGCGGAATCCCGTCGCCTCGTTCGGCAGTTCGTCCTCCGAGACGTCCTCAAGGAACTCGTGGAAGATGTTGTAGAGCGTGAGGAAGTAGATGAATTCGGGCGCGTTCTCGCGGTAGGCGGCGGAAAGGCCCGCGATCACGGCCTCGGTGACGTCCTGGAAGCGCGCCGACCAATGGCCTTTTCGTCCGTCCCCCGCCCCGTGACGACCGCACGCGCAACCGGGGAACCTCGTTCCGCGCACGGGCCGAGGCGACGCCCATCGCAAAAATAGCGCGTGCCTCGTTCAAGATATCTCTACCGAGGGCACCGCTAAGAACCCGTTTAGGAAATACCAAGAACGGGCACGCAGAGCGGGCATACTGAGAGAGGGCGCAAGACGCCCCCTGTATGCGGGCCTGCGCAGCCACATTCTTCGCTTCATGAAATGAAAATTACCAGTTTTCGTTGGAAGCAAAAAATGCGCTTGCGCACATTTGATGATGGCGGCGATATTGTGAAAGAGCCTCGCCGCCGATATCAAAGATCAATGTCTGTGAACCGTTTCACAAACGGGCATGAGTATAACACATTTGAAGAAAGAAATCAGTTGCGATCTGCGGTTTTCGATTTGTGGATTTGTGGTTTCTTGGATTTGGAACGTCCCTTAAAGCCATTCCAAACCGGCAGCGCAACTCCGCCACGATCGGAGCGGCGCCAGCGGATACGCGCAGCGGGTCACTCCTCGACCCGATCCTTCCTGAAAGTCGACACGAACGAAACCAACATCGTCAACGCGCCAAGGACGTAGGCCGCAGCCATCAGAATGAAGCCGATCTCAAAGCCCCTTACGCCATATCTCTGGGAAAGCGCACCCATCAGGACCCCGGAAAGGCCTCCGACGAAAAAGGCGAACACCGTGAATATGCCGACTGACGTCGAGCGGTACTGCGGCGGGATGACGTCGAAAAGAGAGGCGTGCGTGTTCACCTCGAAGAAGCCCCGGAAGACGCCGTACGCGGCCGTCAGCGCAATCATCGTCGCCGCCGTGTTGGAGATCCCGATCAGCGCGAGGCACGGTGCGCCGCAGAGGAGCGCGAGGATCTGGAATCCAAGGCGGAAGCGCGGCATCCTCTTCACGAACCGATCCGTAAGGACTCCGCCGGCGATGATCGCCACAAACGCAAAAAGATGGTGCCACAGCATCGTCTGCGTACCCGCCGCTCCGACTGACGTGCCGAACTTCATCGCCATGAACTTCGGCGCCCAGAAGAGGTAGGCGTTGTTCACGAACACGATCGCAACGAACCCCGCCATCGCGCACCACGCCGACGGCTTCTTCGCGAAGTAGGCAAGCCCGGCGAAGAAAGACGGCCGAGAGGCTACGGCCGAATCGCCATTGGAGCAATCGGCTTCAGCCGCCGTGTCTCGCAAGGCGAATATGAAGAAGATGCCGAGCGCAAAGCCCGCGCCGCCGAAGACCATGAATACGTGCCGCCACGTGCCCAGGAAGCCGAGCGCCCACGCGGTGATGATGCCCGACGTCATGAGGCCGAAGTAGAGCGCACCCTGGTGGATCGCGAGCGCAATCGATCGCGTCTCCCTGTGGAACGCCGCGATGAGCGGCGGGTAGCACGGCCCGTAGAAACTCTCCCCCACCCCCGTTGCAATGGAGCGGAAGAACATGACCACGAAGAACGCCGGGATGACGAACCCGAAGAGCTTCCAGTCTCCGACGAACCCCATCATGAACGTCATGAGCGACCACGAGAGGAGCGAGAGCGTGATTATCCACTTGCGCGAGAACCGGTCGCCCACCGGGCCGGCTACGAACGCCATCCCGGCGAGCGTCCATGACAGCACCGTGTTGATCCAGCCTATCTGCACGTCGGAAAGGCCAAGCTCGTCCTGGATCGGAATCGTCAAAAGACCAAACAGCGCACGATCCGCCTGATGGAAGAAGAACGCGCAGCTGAGCATCGCCAGCATCGCCCACTTGTAGGAACTTTTCATGTCAACCTCCGATCCACATTGCCGTCGTCGCACATCCGTCCCGTCGCTTAACGTTCGCGAAGGCTCTTCAGCGCCACCTGCACCGGACTCGGCTCCTCGCTCTTCGACCAGTCTTGCGACTCGACCCACTCCTGGGCGGCAAAGACGGTCTCGGCGGCAGTCCCGTAATCGACGCGCCCGAGTTCCGACACGAGCCGTATGCACCTGTCGATGAGCTTCTTGTTGGACATCGACACCCAGCTCATCCAGTTTCCGGCAATGCGTCCCATCTCCGCCATCGTCCCGGTGGAAAGGCAGTTGAACGCGAGCTTCACCGCAAGGTGCTTCCATATCTCAAGGGGCGAGTCCGCAATCGGGAAGGCAAACGTGAAGTCGCGCCGCTCCGGCCATGCGGCCGCCAGTCTGTCGGCCTCAGCGGCGAAGGACGACTCTGCGCCTGGAACGTTCAGCACGACCGCCGCCGCCCTCGCGTAGCCTTCGATGCGCTCCGGGGCGGGCTCGTTGCCGATCATGTACGTGATCAGGTCGGAATACTTGATGAGCGGCGGATGGTCGATGAATCCCTGCGGCATGCCCAGCGAACGGGCGTCGTCCGCGGTAAACTCCAGGCAGCGCGGACGGCGCCGCATCATCTCGCTCCAGCATTCCTCCGTAGGATGCAGCGGATTCTTGACGAACGCCCAGCTTTGCGCGAAGTCCTTTTCCCGGCTTGAGCGGAGGGGCGGGATCATGAACGTGGGCGCGCGTTCGGTGTTGTCCGTGAACAGGTCGAGCATGCACTTGTCGGCAAGATAGGTTATGCGTCCACCGGCCTCATATACGGCCTTCTCGAACTCTATCTCGTCGGCAATCATTCTGCGTCCGGCATCAGACTCCAGCCCGGACAGCAGGCGCTCGAACGCAAGCGTGTAGTCGGAGGCCGTCTCAGTAGCGAATCGCGGCAATACACGGCAGAGCGCCGCCTCAAGCGCACACGAGCACAGCAGCTGCTCGGAGCTCGTCGCCTGCATCCGCGTCGATCCGGCCACCGACATCGAGCCGCAATAGAGGTCGATCACGGTCACCTTCGGGTTGTCGATCGCCTCCCGGCAGCGGTCAAGGCGGCTGCGGAGGATGTCGGCAGGGTTGTTGAACACGAGGAAGCAGGTGGCGCCATGCTCGGCGGCATACCTGAGCGTGCCGAGGACCGACGAGGTCTCGCCGCCCTCGGTTATCGCGACGAATGTATCGCCGGCTCCAACATCGAGGGCCGCAGCCTGGCGGCGGCCGCCCTCGGCGTAGTCCTCGAAGAACTCCACCGAACGGATGAGCGCGAAGTCGCCGCCCGTCATGATGGACGCCGAGCGGTCTGCGAGCGCCCGTTCCTCGCGCGTCAGCTCGGCGGCGCGGCGGTGGAAGAAGTCCCGCCACATCGACTCTAGGAGGATGGAGAGGCGCCCCGTCGCGCCGCAGCCCGAGAATATGATGCGTCCCTTCGGCCCGGTCACAGTGCTGACCATGGAATCCAAGAGCTTGGCGAAGCGCCTGCCCGCGAAGACGTGGCGCATCGTGATCGGCATCTGCCGATCACCGCGCTGCAGACACTGTATGCCGGCAATCGTAGACCGCCTGAAGTCCTCCTCCAGCGTCGCGGTGATCGGATTCGACTGCTCCGTCGGCAGGAATCCGAGCTGGAACTGCTTCTCGTTGTCAATGAAATCGCGGGCCTTCGCCCGTGCGCTCTCGCCAATCTCCATCATTCGACACCCCTTGATTTTGAAATGCCGTCATTATAGCATAGCGGATGGCACCATTGAGCCAAAATAATCGTACCATTCGGCCAACGGATATGGTACACTCCGGAGCATGACCAACGAGAGACGATTTCGCGTGTTTGTGCTCGCAAACCTCGCAAGCCTGGCCGGGCGGCAGCACATTACCGGCATATACAGGTTCCTCGGAGAAGGACATTCGTGGGATCTGAACCTCATCCGCTCCTTTGCGGACTACTCTCCGCGCATCCTCCGCGCGGCGATTCGCGACGGGTACGACGGATACATATTCGTCGCGCCGGGAGACCGCGACACCAATGCGCTCTATGCCAGGCTCGGTGCGCCCGTCGTGTTCATCGACCAGCCGAACAAGGCGATACTTGACCGCATCCCAGATTCGGTCTTTGTCAACGACGACAACGATGCGATCGGCAAAGCCGCGGCTCAGCGCCTCCTGTCGACGCCGACAGTAAAGTCGTTTGCCTTTGCGGGGGTCGCGCGATGCTGGAGCAAGGAGCGCGGCGCTGCGTTCATGCGCGAACTTCGGCGGTGCGGGCACGAGGCCGCTCTGGTTGAGGACATTGGCGAATTGTCGCAAAAGCGTCTCGCCAGGAGGATCCTCGCGTTGCCAAAGCCATGCGGGATATTCGCCGCATACGACGACGTCGGAAGGCGCGTCATCGAGGCGGCACGAGACGCCAAGGCAAGGATCCCGGACGAACTTGAAGTGCTGTCCGTCGGCAACGACGATGTCGTGTGCGACCATGTGCGGCCGACGCTAACGAGCCTCATGCCCGATTTCGAGTCCGAAGGCCACCGCGCAGCGCGCGAGCTTCAGGCGATGATGGGTGGCGCAAGGCCAAGGAGGCGCGTGTTCCTATTCGGAATCCGCGACATCATCGAGCGAGGCTCGACGCGCAACGCCTCCATCGGAAGGTCGATGGCCCGCGCGGCGCTCGCCTACATCGAGAGCAACGCACTGCGCGGGATCACGGCGGAGGATGTCATACGCCACCTCGGCACATCCCGCAGCCTCGCCAACCTGCGCTTCAGGGAAGAGACCGGCATGTCGCTCCTCCAGTCAATACTCAACGTTCGCCTTGGCGAGGTGAAGCGGATGCTTTCCCAGACGGATCTCCCGATAGCAGACATCGCCCGCCGCGCCGGCTATCCAGACGCAAACTACCTGAAGAACCTCTTTAGGCGGAAGACCGGCGCCTCAATGCGCGACTGGCGCAGGCAAAACGGCGCCGCCGCACAACATTAGACGAGCGACTTCCCTCTCATTTCGCATTCTTCCCAGTCTCGCCCGTCCGCCCGAACGGCTCATCTGGGTTCACTCAGGCGGATGACCTGCCCATCCCGGACCAGCTGCGCGGCCAAAGGCGCATATTCTCATTTCAGGCGCCGAACGGCCGGGCCAAAGACGAACAGCGGAATGTCCTTGACCTCGTCTCCGTCATGAGCAGCCGCGAGCGATGTCCGCAAGGCAAAGGGCGGACTGAAAAGTCTGCGATAGACCTTGAGGCTCTTCGCCTGAATGTTGATGCCCGCCTTGGCCTCGACGGGATAGACCCCATTCGCGCCCTGAACGACGAACTCGACCTCGGCATTGCCCGCATCGTTCGTCCAATAGCACGGCCTGAACCCTGCGACCAGCAGCTCCTGCAGGACATACTGTTCGGTCAAGGTTCCCTTGAAGTTCGTGAACAGGGCATCCCTTTCCAAAAGCGCCGAGGGCGGCAAGTCGCTCATCGCGCCGAGGAGTCCGACATCATGGGCATAGAGCTTGAACGCCGAGAAGTCCCGATACGAGCGCAACGGCAGACGCGGTGTGCCGACCCTGAACACCTGATTGACCATCCCCGCGTCTTCCAGCCATTGCAGCGCGGATTCATACTCGCGCGCACGTGCGCCAGCCTTCAACGCCGTATAGACGAACTTCTTGTTCTCCTTGGCCAGCTGCGATGGTATGGAATGCCACAGCAGCCGAATCTTCGGCAGCAGCGTGGACGGCGCATGCTTCACGAAATCGGCATCATATGCGGAAAGGATCTCCTCCTGCGTCTCGCGTACAGTGCGGAAATCATCCGTCTCGACGTAGACGTTGATCGCCTCCGGCATACCCCCGACCACAAGATAGCGCTTAAGCAGGTCCGTCAGCTCCACCGCATACGGCTCGACCTGCCTCGGGTCGCCGACATCGAGAAGATCCGCCAGCCGCCTCTTGCCGACCGCTCGGACGAACTCCGAGAAGTTCATCGGGAAGACGTCAAGGAAGTTCACCTTGCCGACAGGGAACGATCCACGCCCCTCATTGGGATTCCCATCTGGCGCGACACGATCCTTCGCCCGCCCCACGGCGAGTCCCAAAAGAGACCCTGCCGCAATGACAGCGAGATCCGGCAAGTCTTCGTTGAAGAACTTGAGCCCCGTCAACAGGGCCGAAGACTCTTGGATCTCATCCAGCACAAGTAGCGTCTTGCCCGGCGTGATGTCCGCATCCAACGCCACGCGAATCCGTTCGAGAAGCGCAGATGGAGAAAGGTCGCTCGTCTCAAGGCTGTTGCGCAGAGCCTTCATCTTCATGAGGTTCACGTACACCGTGTCGCTCGGATAGGCCTCCTGCGCAAAGGCATTCATCAGCCAGGTCTTCCCGACCTGCCGAGCGCCCATAAGCACAAGCGGCTTTCGCCTTGAGCTCTTATTCCAGTCAAAAATGCGCTTCAGAATATCTCTTTGCATAACTTATCCTCGAATTTGGAGGTCATTATAGCAAACGGATATCACGAAAGTCAATCGACTTTCGTGATATTAATCACATAACTCGATTGACTTTTGTGGAGAAGCAACCGTAAGCCTTGCTCACTTGCTGATCGCGACGCCAGTGCGGGAGACGCCCGTCTCGTGCGTCATCCGCCCGAACGGCTCATCTGGGTTCACTCAGGCAGATGACCTGCCCATCCCGGACCAGCTGCGCGGCCAGAGGCGCATAGGGAAGAGACCGGCATGTCGCTCCTCCAGTCAATACTCAACGTTCGCCTTGGCGAGGTGAAGCGGATGCTTTCCCAGACGAATCTCCCGATAGCAGACATCGCCCGTCGCGCCCTCCTTGGCTTATCCGTCTTATTCCACGTTCAAGGCCGCCGAAGCGGTTTTACCCGTAATGTAATCCGTCGCGACGAGGCGCCACGTGCCGGGCACATCGTTCAATGCCGTCCGAAATGCAAGGGTTCCAATCCCGCCACGCGCATCGCAGACCCCCGAATACAATCGGTTTCGCCGCCCGTCGGGTTCAAAGATGTCAACCTTGACGGGATGGCAAGCTTTCGCGCCGGTCGGCACCTGAACCCGCACAGAGACACTGACATCGCCCCCACGCACGGCCCCCCTCGCCTCTACAGAGAGTCTGCCCACTTCGTATGGAAGGGCCGCGAAGAACTTTGCCTGCCCCGCGGCGAGCGGAATCTGAAACGACGTGACGCGTCCCAAAGCCCTCTTGCCGCGCAGATCGTAGACAAAAGCCGGTTCCTTCAGGGTAATGACGCGAGTCGCTACGCCCTCGTCTGAATCCTGACTGCGCGCAAGCCCCCAATACAGGCCCTCGGCACCATCACGAGGCCGCAGTCGGAATACGGAAATGGAATCCATCGGCTTTTCACCAAGGTCAAGCCCGTTCCTGACAATGTCCGTCAGGACCGGCTTGTCGCGCAGGCGACAGTGCTCGTCCATCATTCCGGTGAAGCTGTCGCCGACGACCACTCCGCCCCGTGCGGCAAACCGGCGGATCGCCGAAGCCTCACGATCCGAGATCGCCGCAGACTGCGGCAGGATGAGTGTCCTTGCCGCAGTGCGATCCAGCTCTCCCGTCTCGATCTCCTCATAGGCAACGAACCGATAGGGTATGCCTCGCACGGAAAGTTCCTCCGCCCACCTGCGCGAACACTTGTCGAACGCATCTCCACGCTCCTCGATGCGCGAGGCGTGAATCGAGCCATAGGAATAGTGAATCAGCACTTCAGGAGGACTTTCAAGAGAGCGTAGCAACCGGGCCGCGCCGCTCTTCATCTCATCGCCGACCTTTCCGTACTGAATTGCCGATGGCGTTGGCGAATAGTCCGGGAGCAGGAAGTTGAAGCATGTCCAGAAATAAAGCCCGAAATCAAGGAACTGGAACCCGACCTGCCAAGGCCACAGTTCCAACGCCTTGGGCTGTACGCCGTATCCAGTCCACGGCTTTACAAATGGCCTCCCGAACGAGCGGATGTAGTTGCCCATAAGTCCGCCTTCGTAGGCCGCAGGCTCCTTGACGACCTTGCCGACGAGCCACATGTCCATTCCTGTCCACCCGTTGGGCGCCATGCAGCCCGACATGTCCAGCGGCACGCCGGGGAGCTCTTCATCGACGATCTTTGCCACGCGCTCAATCGTCTCGCAGAACGACAGCTCCATGAAGCGACGGTGGTCCGCCCAGGCGGCATAGCTCTTAACGCCGGTCTTCCGTGCGCGCTCCCGCGCCTCGACGGTCGTGTCAGGCACGACCGCGTCCCATGTCGCATACGAAGTCTTCCAAGCCGCGTTAAGGTTCTCCAGCGTTCCATACGCATTCTCGAGCCAATTGCGGAAGGCCTTCAACGTCTGTTCGGAAAAGCAAAAGTCAAACGGTGTATTCCAACGCGTCAACGTATTTTCGTCGCCGCAGTCGCAGGTCACGGGCGAGAACTTCGCGATGCGTCGGACGTTAGACCGGGTCTGCGCGTCCAGCTTCGCGCGATAGGCGGGATCGTGCAGACACGGCTCGCGAACCAGGTACTTCTTGTCGTGCGTCTGGCTGTAGGGGTTCAGGAACTTCCGGTTGAACAAGTCCGAATGCACCGCGAGACGGGCGTCGTAGACGGAAAAGTCAAAGTCGAACCCGTACCGGAGCATATGCGCGTAGCTCTCCGTTCGGCGTGAATCCCAGAAGCGAATGAAGTTGATGCCGAGATCCCGATAGACTTTCGCCCGATACGGCAGAAGATACTCCTTCTCCTTGGAATACGTGACCCATCCTTCCGAAATGCAGAGAGGGAACTCCTGCCGATGATATGGGATGCGGCAGAATACGTCATGGGTCTTCTCGTCCGCAAGGCTGCCATCGGCCATCACAGACGCCTTCACCGTAAGCAGCCCCGTTCGGGCCTCCGGGATCGGGAGGGAAAAGCGTCCGTCATCAGATGCGGTCGCCGACAGAAGCCGGCCAAAGCCATCCAACAACTCAACGCGAGCCCGACCTCCCTTCGTCCGCACGGATCCGACGACCTCATCACCAATGCGGAACTCCTCCCGGTCTGTCGCAAGCGACACGATTTCCGCCGTCTTCTTCGTGTGTACGGCCTTCGCCGACCAATCGCATACGCCCTTCGGCCCTTTCCAGAAGGAATGGACGATCGCGAAGCCGGGCTTGACATCGATCCGCTCCTCCGACCTCACGGCATCCGCAGGGACCTCCACATCACGCCTTGCCGCCCAGTATATGGCGCGGGCGACGAGACCGAGCGAATAGTCCTGGTAGCGGAATGGCGGCTTGCCATTGAAGAGGTAGCCGACGAAAGGGGTAAGGCCCAGTCCGCCGTCGTAGTCGAGCATCACCTCGCGGTGCGAACCCGCATCCGTCGCGCGCACCTTCCCGCCGCAACCGACAAGCAACTCCGGCGCAACGTTTCGTTCGATCCAGGCGACTGCCTTGTCGTCCGGCGCGCACGCGGGGTTCTTCGTACCGATGCGCACGATGCCCGTGCCGGAGGCCAGCTGGCGCTCAATCGCAGCGCGGTTCTCCTTGTCCACGGGATCCAGCAGATTTCCGCTCACGACGATGGCGTCGAACCGGGTCTCCAGCTCTTTCTTGAGCGAGATGTTCATGTCCGCATAGCCGTACGCCATGTAGCGCTCGATCATCGCCCAGTTCGTGGTGTTCTCGTCAAACGCAAGGCGAACGGTACGAGCCTCGATGTCCGCCCGCTGCTGCAGCTCCACGATCTCGCGCGCCTGGTGGATGGATGTCAGGAAGAGAACGCGCGGCTTGCCGCCGGCCCACGGATGCGCGAACTTCGCATGCGGCGTGACGAGATCGCGCTTCAGCTCCAGGGAGAACGGCTTCACCTCGGCCGGCTTCGCTTTCTGCTTCTTCGGCTTGTAGACGGCCCCCTTCTCAAATGCGCGGTCGGCCTCGAAGACGAGCGCACCGTCCGAATAGAGCCGCACCACCGCACGGCGGAGTCCTTCCGGCGGAAGGACTCCGCCCAAGGCCGTAGTCGCGTCCGGCGAGACGAACGCCGTCGATCGCCAGAAGCGACTTGCACCGTCCGCATAGGAACCGACTACCTCGACGTTGAAGACGCCGCGCCGTGCGCCGTCCAGCTCGAGCGTCACGCCTCCCGCCGTCTGCCGGAACGCCGCCGCCAGGCCGTTCTCGATCCAGTCCGGGGACTTGACGCCAACAAGCGGGAAAAACGAATAGCCCGTCTCGAACGTGCCGCCGGCCGCGATCTTGACCGGCTGCAGGATGATGTCGCTCACCAGGCTGTCGTCGCCGGCGAGATAATGCCAGGTCTCGGCATAGTTCGCCCAGTCAAACGTCAGGGCCATCGTCCTCCGATCGTCCGCGCCGGCCGCATACCATCCGCCGATGGCGTCCCGGTGCTTGACCGTGCCGCCCCCGGGGCCCGCCGAGCGGACGCCCCCGGCCGTCGGCATCATCACGCGCTGATTGCGTCCGCCGCGCGGCGAAAGCCCGTTGACGACCCACGGCTCGAGCACCAGGTCGCCCATGGACGCCGGCTGGTTGTACCAGGCGTAGGCGACGTCGAGGGCTGCCGAGTCCCGCTCGAGCGTCATCGTGCGCACTACGTCCAGATAGGGATATCCGTCCGGCCCGCTCGTCCGCAGCTCGACGGACGCCTTCTCGTCAGTCGCAACCTTTGCCTCGGCCTTCCAGGGGCGGTTGTAACATTTCCCTCCCTGGCGGAACTGGTCCAGCAGGAGCCGGCGGTTCGGGTCCTCCGACGCATAGTCCGTACCCGTCCGCTTGTCCACGAGATGCGTCACCGTCGCCCCCTGGCGCGGCAGCACGACGACGCGGACGAACTCGTTCTCCAGTGTCACCGCCCCGTCCCTCTCCTGGATGCGGCATGGCTCGCGGCGCGGTTCGGGCATCGTCTCGAAGAGGCTGACGCCATCATACCACGCCTCCCCCTTGACCGCCAGACGGCAATAGAAATCCGCCTTCCGCACGGGCTTCGGCGGTTGGTAGATCCCGGACAGGCGCTGCCAGCCCGCATGCGTCGCGGCAAATGTCTTCGACGGCTTGAACCAGTTGGTAGATCCGTCCTGAAAGACGAACTTTATCTCCATGCCGTAACGGTGATGGCTACGCTGTTCCTGCGGATCAATGCCCGTAAACCGCCCACAGACTCCCCAGACTATGGGCTTCACGTCCCGCTGGTTCAATTCATACGTCCGCCCCCTAAGATCCTGTCGCCAGTCATCATGGCCTGGAACCGGATAGACGAGATGCTCTGGTTCGCAAAAGGCCACGCCGCCACAAATGGAAACAAGAGTCAAAACTGTCATCAATCGAGTTTCCATCGCCTTCATCTTTTTCCATCTCCTTTCATCTGACAATGATGACAAACGCGCCACCACTCCTCACGACAAGTTCGCCGGAACCGGACGCCAAATGCCTGCGCAGACTTTCCGGCGCCGTCGCATACGCGTACCTCCCTGAACTCAGCCTATTTCCATCCACCCATGCCTCGCGCACTCGAAACGTCGTGCCGGGCGCGATCGCCAGGACGCCGTCGTCCGCCAGCGTCAGGCAGGTCTCTTCCCCGAACACGGCCGTTGCCGGAAGCTCGAGCCGCCCCGACCCGCAGACGGCGACGTTCTTGCCTCCCAGCCAGGAGGCGTTCGCCTTGAAGACCATCTTCCCGCCAGAGACATGGATGCCGCCAGTCGAGGCGAAAACGCGGTTGGTCATCGTCAGCGTCCCCGTCCCGCTCTTCAGGATCGACACGTCACCGACGATCGGCGCATCGACGAGACTGTCCGCCGAGCCGCATACGCCCAGTGCCGCGCCCGCTTCGCCGCAGACTTCGCAGCGGCCGTAGGCGTAGTCGGAAGGAAGGCCGCTGAAGCGAATGTCCACCTGGTCGAACCGTTGCGTCGTCGAGTGGAGCAGGAGGCGGGAATAGCCGTTCCAGCGCGCATCCATCTTCAGCCGCGCTCCGGCGGCAAAGGCATTGTCGACCCGGCAGTCGATCGTCGCGCCGTAATCCCGGACGTCGAAGTTGTGGAGGTTCCCTGTCGTCTCAAGAACCAGCCGGAGCCGCTGGGGCGAGTCTTTCGCCGCCGCCGTCGAGTCGAGCGTGAGCCACTTGTTCATGTTCGAGCTGTACCAGCGGATCGGCTTCTCTCTCACGATCCAAGTTCCGTGTCCCATAATGTACCAAGGCGCAACCTGCTGAACGCCGCCAGAGGTGATTAGAACCGAGTCCCGCTCCATCCAAAACCCCTGAGAACTGTAGTTCGCATTGGCAAGAACGCTCCGGAACTCGTTCGTCGCGCCAAGCGCAAAAGTCAGTGCATGATAGACGCCATCTCTGCTGGCAAAAAAGAACGGCTTGTCGATCGTCACGCCTGCCAGCACGACCGACTTCGCGTCGCGCGCACTGAAGTCCATCGCTTCATCCATTGGGATAGTCGACGCAGGATCGACGGAGACGATTCCGCTCGGCGTCGTCACCAGCCCGGACATCACGCAGTCGCCGCCGCCGACATTCAGCCTCCCGCTGATGACATTGGTCCCTCGCAGCTCGAGACGGCCAGAGCCAGCCTTGGTCAGGGCTACCTTATCCGTGCCGTCCAGGCGGGAGAACGCAAAGGCCGCGTTGCCCGGGATCTCAAACGTCTGATCGGCCGTGAAGCCCAGCGGCGCGTCAAACGCAAACAGCCGTGTCTCGGCTCCCTCCGACGGCACAACCGAGATGCCGCCCTTCCCGACAGTCATCCGGCCACCCTCCGCACCATCGAAGGTGAAGCTTGGAACCGTCATGGCGATGCTCGCGAAATCAACCGCCACGTCGACCACTGCGCGATCTCCGGCGGCGGCAAATGTCGCGTTCAGCCTGGTCCCCTCAATCGAAAACGGATCTTCCGAGATCCAGTTCTCCGACCGGGAGACGCGGCAGTCCGCCCCGGAGGCGCACGACCACGTCGCCGCCCGCTCAACAGCGCCGGGAACGACGATCTTGCCAGAGACGATCTCACTGCACTTCTCGCTCGTGTACTCGCCTGGCGGCTGAAGCTCTCCGCCCAGCGAGAAGGATGCGACCTCAAGGCGCATCGTCTCTGGCAGTTCGATCTGCGCCCCCCACTGCAGCGCAACGGCCACCTGTCCGGCGGTAAACGGCTGTGCAGCGGACGAAGATACGCTGAAGCGCCCGCCGCTTTCGACAGTCAGCGCCTTCAGCCCCGATAAGGCGCCTTCGCTCGTCGATTCAAGCGCGAACCGTCCCTGCCGGGAAACGCCGATGCGCTCGACGTTCCGAAAGGTCGTGCCGGAGCCGCCGACGCTGAAATGTCCGCTCACTACCGAGATGTCTCCGGTCGTGCCGTTGATGCGGTGAAGGAAATTGAGCCGATAGGACGGATCCGCGTCCAGTACCATGGATACGTTTCCGTTGACGGCGAAATTGCAGTTGCCCACCTGGTCCTCCCCGCTTCCCTGCACCGTCAGCGTCGCCGGAGTCGCAGACGTGATCGTGCCGCCAACGGCATCTATCCAGGCGATGTTGCTCGCGTTGTACGTGAATGACCGAATCGTCTGGTCGAAGCCGCCGAGGTCAAGTTCGCTCCTGTAGTCGCGGTTGCCGCTGCGATTCAGGACCGCGTTCCCGAGCACGTTCGCCCCTCGGCAGACGTAGCGCAGCCCGGCGAAGCCGATGCTCCCGGCTCCGGCGAAGTCGTTCTCCTCGCTCCACAGTTCCACGATGCCGCCCAGGTTGGATTCGCCATTTCCTCCGTCGCGGAGAGAAGGGATCGCGAGCTTCCGCCTGAAGGCCAGCGTTCCGCCGATACTGTTCAACTGGAAGCCGCGGAAGCTGTTTGGCCTTCCGTACACGCTGCCGTCGAATGTAGCGGTGACGCCCGCGTCCACGATCAGCTCCGGATCGCAGTTGTAGTCGGCCCTCACCGTTCCCGCCAGCGTCGTGTCGGCCATGAAGCGGATGAACGTCGTGCTGCCGTCGCACTTCTGCAGCTGGTTCGGGAAGGTTGCGCCCGGCGCATTGAGGTAAAGCCCGCCCGCCCCCGTCTGGACGATCACCTTGCCCGTGCCGAGCGCGCCAGCACAGTCCGCCTGCACGATTCCGGCGGCGAATTCCACGCCGCCCGAAAACGTGTTGGCACCCGCAAGGACAAGCTTTCCGCCGCCCGTCTTCGTGAGCTTTCCTGTCCCGGAGAGACAGCCCGTGTAGGTCGCGACATCTCCGGAGGCGACGTCTATCGTCAGGCCTTCGTCCGGAATGACGACATCGTCCGTGACGACCGACTCGGCGGCACCTGCGCAGAAAGCTGCACAACACAGCCATATCGACAACATGCGAGTATCCATGGTCTATGCCTTTCTTGCGTTTCCTGTGAATTTGCCTTTTTGGAAGGATCTACTCCCGCTCGAACGTATTGAGATACGTGACCGACCACGGCGGCAGCTCCACGACGTTGCCGGGCGTGTGCATGCCGACGGACGTGGGGGTCGTATGCGCCGCGTCAATCCGGCGGACCATGAACCGGGCGTAGTCCCGAATGCCCTTGAACGCGGGCTTGACAGCGTCCGCCCGGTCCTTGAAGTTGACGATCATCACGCTTTTCCACCGATTCCCGCCTACGGCCGCGTAGCCGAGCGTCTCGTCCCCATCCGGGACGGCATAGGCCTCGCCCATCTGGCAGAAGCGGTTCCACTCCCTGAACACCTCGAAGATCGGTGTCGTCGCCTCGCTCGGAAAATCGTACAGGCCGCAATAAAAGGCGTTCGGCTGCGCGGCGTAGAACATCGCCTTGTCGATCGACGTGTACTGCATGATCGACAGCACCTTGGCCGCAAACGCCCCGCCGCGATGGTCGCGCATGCCCTCATAGCCGAACAGGCGCGTGTTCCATTCCGCCAGGATAGACTCGACGCCCGTAAGCCCGTGCTCGTCAAGCGTCTTCCGGACGAACTCCGCATGGCGCCTGATGCGGCCGACCCTGCCGCCCCGGTTGACGTAGCAGTGCCAAGTGAAGTAGTCGATCGGGCACCTGGTCTTCTCCGCCGTCACGTAGTCGCAGAAGTCCAGGAACCACTCGACGCGGTCTTTCCAGCCGGCGGACGCCACGGGGTCGTCGATGTAGCTGAAACCGATCGAACTGTATCCGCCAACCTTGATCTCAGGGTGCTCTTTCTTGAGCAGGACGGCGATTTCGCGATACAGGTCGAAGAACTCCTCCTTAGTCCCCTGCCACATGCCCTCGACCTCCGGCTCGTTCCAGACCTCCCAGTACTCGATGCCGTAGCGGAAGCCGTTCGCCCAGCCCTTGTTGTAGTGGCGGACGATGTGCTCGCAGACGCGCGCGAACTTGGCCAAGTCCTTCGGCCTGCGCACGTGATACGACTTGACGCGCCATTGGTTCTCAATCGTAGGACCGAGACGATAGAATATCTGCACGCCAGAATCGATCAGCGTCTTAATGTAGGCATCGGTAAAGGCAAAGTCGTAGGACTGCGGATCGTTCTCGTCTGCATCCATGTCAGGAAAGATGTTCTCCACATCGACATAATGCGCCCCGCCGAACGCTCCGACCGCATCGTGAAGGCGCACATAGGGTATTCCGGCTTCGGCAAACTCCGGCACGAGTCCCTTCCCCTCATAGTCAAGCCGCACTGGCGAGTTGCCGACGCCATGAATTGGCTTCACCTTGCCGATTGGCCGCGTGAAGTCGATGATTGGTTCGGAGACCGCCGCCACGGCCATCGGAACGGCTAACGTTGCCAAACGTAAAAGCAACCTGTTCATCTGTGACCATCCTTCCTTTGATCGAAGCATTCTTTTCCTTTTGCCAGAAAGAATAGCACACCACCTTTCGCTCGTCCACCCCTACAACTGTAGGGTACGGCATGGAGCAGGGATGTGCATCCGTCTCACCGGATCTGGACGCCTGTGCAGTCGTCGGTGACGATCGGCTCGCGCACGTCCGGCGAAGCGAGGCGCAGACGCACGTTGTCGAACACGACGCCATCCGCATGGCGGACGTAGAAGCCATAGGCCGGCAATGCCTTGTGCCCGAACATGTGCGCGTCCGGGTAGGCCGTCTCCAGCTCCGGGACGGGACGCCGCGCGTCTTCCTCCGTCCCTCCGCCCGGCAACGTCAGGTCAATGTTGCGGAACGTGATACCGCTTGGCCGCCGCCCCGGCACACCCGTCACGGACGAGGCGATCCGGCCGTCCGCAATGCCCGTCACGTTCTCGATCAGTACATTCCGCAAGTATGTCTCGCGTCCAGACGGAGGAGCGTGCCGCCGCTGCTCGCGCACGAAGAACGGCGTACCATAGCCCTCCATCGTCAAGTTGCGCAGGACGACATCCTCCAGCGTTCCGCCGTCCACGACCTCCACGGCGACGCCCGCGATGCCCGAGACGCGGTTCGTGACTCCCGGATTGAGTCGATGCCACTCGAATCCATAGCTTCCACGCGCACGCTCTAGACGGCAGTCCTCTATGCGGATGCCGCGCATCGCGCCGTAGGTGCCCGTGCCAAACTTGACCGCATTGCAGCAGCTCGCGAGACGGCAATTCCTCGCGACGACGTTCGTGACCGGGAACGACGGGTCGCTCTCCGTCTTGAAGCACAGCGCATCGTCCCCCGTGTCGATGTCGCAGCCCTCGACCGTGACGTTCGACGACTCGATGTCGAGGCCATCGTTCGTGTTGTTGACGTGGCTGAGGATCCTAAGCCCCCGTACGCGGACGCCATTGCAGTTCCGGAGGTGGCAGCTCCACGCCCCGCCGTTGACGAGTGAGAAGTCCTCCAGCCGCACGTCACGGCAACGCGAAAGGCGCAACATCACCGGTAGGGCCTGCGGCTGGCTCTCGCCAGACAACGCGGTCTGCTGGCGGAAGCGGTAGCCATGCCCGTCGAAGAGCCCCCGCCCAACGATTGCGACGTTCGTCGCGCCCTCCGCATAGACGAAACACCGTCGCCCCGGCCTGTCGGAGTAGTCCGCCGGATTCTCGCTCGCGTGGATCTCGGCCTTGTCGTCAAGCCGCAACGTTACATTGCTCTTCAGCTCAAACGGTTTCACTATCCACTGTCCCGCCGGGACGAGTACCTCACCACCGCCCTTCGCCGCATCGATTAGGGCCTGCACGTCCAGTGGCCTCATGTCCGGCCCCGCCCAGTCCCACCGCTCCTTCGCGAGGGCCTGTTCGCCCTCGAAGCGAAACGTCGCGACGATCTCGCTCGCCTCTCGCCGCGCCGTCACGAAATACGCGCCCGGCGCATGCTCGATTACCTCCAGCTCAACAAAGCGGCCATCGTCCTTGAAGTCGCGCACCTTCTTCCCGTTTATCGTGAAGACAAGGTGTCCGTCCTCGATCGCCACGCGGGCGCGAACCGCGCCGCAAACGTAGTCGAGGCGGTCGCCAGTCCGCGTCAGCGTGCCGTGCGGGAGCGGCTTCGCCGACAGAGCGACCGGAGCGACGTTGACACCCTGCGCACGAAGGGCCGCACGGAGGACCTTCATGCGACCGGAGAAGCCGACGAAATCGCGCGTCGCCGGATACGACCAAAGGACTTCCGCGAGGGCCGCCGCACGTGGCCAAAGCTTCCATTCCAGTTCGGAGGGCGTACACGTCATCTCCGTCCAGTTGTTGCCCTGTGCGCCGAGGACGTGGCTTGCCTGTTCGGCGGGGATGCCACGCAGAGGGTCGAAGGAGTAGACCTTGGCGAGCGGCAGCGGCACCGCCCAGTTGAAGGGATAGGGCATGGGATCGTCCGCAAGGCACTGCTCGTAGTCGAAGTAACAGTACTCGTTTGGAGTCATCACTACATCGTGTCCGCCATTCGCGGCAAGAATGCCCGTTGACGTGCCGCGCCAGCTCATGACCATCGCCGAGGCGGGCAACCCGCCCTCCGCGATCTCGTCCCATCCGAGGAGCCGCCGCCCCTTCTTGGCGAGATACTGGCAGAGGCGGCCCGTGAACCATGACTGGAGCTCGGCGACATCCTTGAGGCCGTGCTTGCGCATCCGCGCCTGGCACTTCGCGCAGCGCTTCCAGTTCGCGCGGTCGCACTCGTCGCCGCCCACATGGACGACGGGGCCGGGGAAGAGGTCGCAAACCGCGTCCAGCACGTCCTCGCAGAACCTGAGGACGTCATCGCGTCCGGGGCAGATGACGTTGCGCACCTTGTCCGCCGGGCCGCCGCCCGCGAACTCCTGCGGCGGGAAGCATCCGAGCCGGTGCTCGACCGAAAGGACTGCCGCCGAATGGCCCGGCATGTCAACCTCAGGGACGATGCGTATGTGAAGCTCCGCCGCACGGCGGACGATCTCGCGGATCTCATCGCGCGTGTAGGCGGCGGGCGGCACGATGCCCGTGCCGAGGTCGCGGAAGTTCGTGCGGTTCTCGACGGGGCGGACGGTGTGCGTCAGCTCCGGATACCCCGGCACGGGCAACCGCCAGCCCTGATCGTCCGTGAGGTGCCAGTGCAGGACGTTGAGCTTGAACGACGCCATCGTCTCAAGAAGCCTCAGCACGGTCTCCTTGCCGAAGAAATGCCGCGCCTCGTCGAGCATCACGCCGCGCCACGGGAACTTCGGCGCGTCGGAGATTGCGACGTGCGGCACGCGCCCGTCCGCACCGCGCAGCTGGCGCAGGGTCTCGCCCGCGTAGAACGCGCCGGCCGGCGACGACGACGCGACGCGGATACCTGAATCGCCGACCGAGAGCCGGTATCCTTCCGCCGGGATCGCCGCGTCCGGCTCGTAGGACGCGACCGCCCGCGCAATCTCGCCGTCCGACACGGGGCGCCCGCCGCCCGTCTCGGAAACCTCCTGTGGCCACGGCACAAGCGGCAAAACCGCCAACAGAAACATCGTCATCATAAGTACTTCACTTCATATCCGTCTTTTCTGATTCTAGAATCATGGAAAAGAATTATCGCGCACTTGGCAACAGGCGCAGCCATTCCCCAAAAAGCCGCTCGTAGATGATATAACCCGTCTCTGACTTGTAGACGAGTTCACGCGCACAGAGATCCGACAGCACCGAACGCACGGACGAGGCACTGAGACCGCATACGGCAAGAAAGGCCTGCGCAGTCGGTTCGGCCACCATGCGCACGGCGGCAATTTTCGGCAAGAGCTTCTGCGCGACCTCATTCTGCGACTCGTACAGATCGCGGAAGTATTCTGGCCCAGAATAGCCTGCCAAAACAAAAGGATTCTTCAATTTCATGGCATGATGTTATCAAAAAGGCCTGCCCCGTCAATCCATGGCGAAATTTTCGCAACGAACTTTTCGCCATTAAAGCCGGACACACGACACACCACCTACAACGCACAGGAATTTAGCACAAACCACGCCCAACCACCACCCCTACAACTGTAGGGTACGGCAAATGCCGTTTCCTCCCCTACACTTGTAGGGCATCCTTCCGCCGAGGAAAGATGTGCTATAATCTCCCCCATGAGATCCGAGCAGATACCGTACGGCGTGAAGGACTTCAAGCGCATCCGACTGGAGGACTTCTACTATGTCGACAAGACCGCGTTCATCCGGAGGATGGAGGAACGCGCAAACTTCCTCTTCTTCGTGCGGCCGCGGCGGTTCGGCAAGTCGCTCCTCTGCGAGACGCTGCGCTGCTACTACGATGTCGCGGAGAAGGAAAACTTCGACCGCCTTTTCGGCGGACTCGACATCGGGAAGAATCCGACGCCGAATGCAAACCGGTATTTCGTCCTTTCGCTCGACTTCTCGCTGGTCGGCAAATATCCGGGCGACAGTTGGCAGGTACGCTTCGAGCAGTATCTCGACACGGCGCTTCGAAATCTGATTGACGGTCACCGGGAATTTCTCGCGAAGGTCGCCGATGTCGATGAACTAATTGCTCTGCCGAACGCCGGCGTCAAGTACGATGCGGTCGTTCCGCTTCTGAAGCGTCTCGGCTACGGCCTCTACGTGATCGTTGACGAGTACGACAACTTCACGAACGAGATCGTCTCGACGGCGGGGAAGGTGCCCTACAGGGAGATCACGCACGGCACGGGATTCTACCGGGGCTGGTTCAAGCAGTTCAAGGCGACGTGCGACCGCATCTTCATGACGGGCGTCTCGCCCGTGACGATGGACGACCTGACGAGCGGCTTCAACATCGCGACGAACATCACGCAGGAGGATGAGTTCAACGCGATGGTCGGCTTCACTACGGACGAGACGCGGCGGCTCTTCGAGGACTTCCGGGGGACGGGGAAGTTCGCGGACGATGCCGAGGGCCACCTCAGGACCGTCAAGGCGTGGTACGACAGCTACTGCTTCTCGAAGCCGTGCGCGGGGCGCGAGACGCTCTACAACTGCGACATGGCGCTCTACTACCTCGGCAAGCTCGTGGCCTCCGGCCGCCCGCCAGAGAACCTGATCGACGCGAACATCCGCAGCGACTGGAACAAGCTCCGCGCGATCCTCGCCGCGCAGCGCCACGCCGAGACGTACGAGGGCGTGCTGCCGCTTACGGAGGAGCTGGCGGACAAGGGCGAGGTCTCGTTTTCGCTCGTCGAGAGCTTCCCCGTCGAGGGCATCCTCAAGGAGGAGAACTTCAAGTCGCTCTACTACTACTACGGCATCGTCACGATGTCGCGGGTCTGGCGCGGCAACCTGCAGTTCCGCATCCCGAACGAGTGCGTACGCCGCCAGATCTTCGACTACATGCGCGAGGAGTACGCGAAGCGGCCGAACGCGGTGGACACTGCGGAGTTCACGGCGAAGTTCGATGCCTTCGCATGGGACGGCGAGTGGCGCGAGTTCCTGACGTACCTCGCGGAGAAGTACCGCGACAACGGCTCGCCGCGCGACGGACTCCACGGCGAGGCGCGGATCAACGGCTACCTGCGGGCGTACCTGACGATGAAGAGCGCGTTCATGGTGAAGCCGGAGCTGTCGCACCCGTGCGGCTACTCGGACTACGCGCTGTTCCCGGACCGGACGCTGCCCGACGGGTGCGTGCCGGAGCAGAGCTATCTGATCGAGATGAAGCACTCGAAGGCGGACGCAACGGACGCGGAGGTAGCTGCGAAGCACGCGGAGGCGCTGGCGCAGCTGAAGGCGTACGCGGCGGACCCGAACCTCGCCGCGCTCGCGGGCGGAACGCCGGTGCACTTCATCTGCTACGAGTTCCGGGGACGAGACCTCGTGCGGCTCGAAGAGATATTTCCATAACTCTTCAAGGTTATGAAGCATCTTCTCTCCGCATCTCTCGCCATACTCGGAAGCGTTGTCATTGCCGCGACCGCCCCAACGATCCGCACGGCTGCCGCACTTGAGCAGGCCGTCTTCGACAGCGGAGACATTGGACGCGCCTTTGACATAGAGGCTACGATCACATTCCTCAAGTTGCCGCGCATCATGTTCAGGGATGAGACCGGATCCATGTATGCCGACGACAAGCGGAATGCCGCCGGAGATGCCGTTCTTCGGGCGGGGGACCGAATCCGGCTGTCGGGCAGCATCATCCTGTCTGACAAGCTGAACATCCCGGCAGCCGATTGCCGGCGCATCGTCCGTCTATCGCACGGTGTGCCTGCGCCACCGCAGTCGGCAACTTTCGCGGAAGTGTCCAGCGGGCGGCTGGACTACGAGCTTGTCACGGTTCGCGGGGAAATCATCGACTCGATCCGCGATGACATCGACCAGATGTGGCGGCATCTCGTCCTCTCGGACGGCAATGCCCACATCCTCGTGCCCGTCCACACATCCTCCGCAACAAACGACTTCGGCCTCTCGAGCATAGGATGCCACATCGAAGTCACCGGCCTTTGCGACCCAGCCATACTCAGCGGACACAAGTTCATCGGTCGCGGCATCGAACCGATCACCCCTGCCGACATCCGCACGCTTCCTCTCACCCGGAACGATCCCTTTGACGTTCCCGACATAGGTAGGCTGAGCAGGAGAAACGTCGATGAGTTTCCCCGCCTCGGCAGACACCGCATCTCCGGCATGGTGACCGCCGTCTGGAACGGCGAAAGCGGAATGCTGAAATGCTCTCGCGGACGGATCGTGCGCGTCAATTTCGCCGAAGCCCCTCTTCCGCCTGTTGGATCATGCGTGGATGTCTCCGGGTTCCCTTTCACGGACAGTTATGCAATCTGCATTCGCAGAGCCATTTGGCGGAAGCGAGACGATCTGCCACACACTGTGGAGACCCCACTTAAAACGAGCGTCAAAGGCATCCTGACGGCAGTCGGGGAACAGCGCGAATACAACTGGAAAATGTACGGACACACCATACGTCTGCGGGGAAAGGTCCTTAACCTGCCAGCCGCCAGCGGCAGTAAGCGTCAGTTCTACCTCGGCGACGGCGACCGTGCGATCCCCATTGCGGTGGACGCCCTGCCGACGGAATCCCTGAGAAGGCTCGCCGTCGGCGCCGAGATAGACGTGACTGGGGTTTGCGTAATCGAGACGGAGGCCCGTACGCCAGACATCATCCTGCCTCGCATCACGGGCTGTCTCCTGGTTGTGCGGCGTCTGGACGACCTGACCATCCTGCGCATGCCTCCATGGTGGACTGCAGGCCGTCTTTTCGCCGTCATCGCCCTGCTCGTCTGCATACTCTGCGGCATCATCTGCTGGAACATCTCCCTCCAGCGGCTCTCCGAACGGCGCGGCAGGGAGATCGCCGCCAGCAATCTCGCCCGCGCCAAAGCCGACCTCAAGACGCTCGAGCGCACCCGTCTCGCCGTAGAGCTGCACGACACGATCTCCCAGAACCTCACCGGTGCCGTCCTCGAGCTGAAGACCGCCGACATCGTCGCCGACTCCGACCAATCCTCGCTACACCGACTTATCAAGCTCGCCATCCGCACGCTCGACACCTGCCGCGAAGACCTGCGCAACTGCATTTGGGACCTCAGGAGCCTTACGCTCGACGAAAGCGACGTGAACGAGGCGATCCGCAAGACCGTCGCCCCGCAGACCGCCAACGCAAGGCTCGCCATCCGCTTCCGCGTTCCACGCGAACGGCTCTCGGAGAATGTCCTGCACGCCATTCTCTGTATAGTCCGCGAGCTTGCCATCAACGCGGTGCGACACGGCAACGCCACCGAGATTCGGATCGCAGGCAGCATCGAGCGGGACAAGTTGCTTTTTTCTGTCAAGGACAACGGCTGCGGATTCGACCCCAGGAACATCCCTGGCATGGCGCAGGGCCATTTCGGGCTCCAGGGCATACGCGACCGGATCAAGGCCTTTGATGGCAAGATGTTCGTCTCCAGCAAAACCGGCAAAGGCGCAAAGGTCATCATGACTCTGAACTTGCCAAGCATTCCAGGAACCGCACATGAAGAAAATACGCATTCTGATCGCCGATGACCACACGGTCGTCCGCATCGGGCTTTCCGCCCTGCTTGGTTCGCAGAAGGACCTCGAAGTCGTCGGCGAGGCCGACAACGGCAACATCGCCGTCCAGGAGGCGTTGCGCCTCAGGCCGGACATCGTCATCATGGACCTGATGATGCCGCTGAAGGACGGCGTTGAGGCGACAATCGAGATCAGAAAGAGAGTCCCGGCCGCCAAGGTCATCGTCCTCACGTCCTACGGCACGTCGGACGGAATCGCCCATGCGCTCAACGCGGGCGCGTCCGGCGCGCTGACCAAGACGGCGGACGACGATTCGCTCATCGCCGCCGTCCGTGCCGTAGCCGCCGGCGGACGATTCGTCTCACCGCGAGTGGAGAAGATGCTCAAGGAGTCGCCCCCCGTTCCGGAACTTACGGAAAGGCAGCAGGACATACTGCTGTCCGTTGCGCGTGGCCTCTCCAACTCCGACATCGCCAAGCAGTTCGGGATCTCCCAGACTGTTGCGCGGGAGCACATCACGACCATACTCGCAAAAGTCGGCGCGGCCAACCGTACCGAGGCCGTCGCCATCGCCCTCAAGAAGCACCTGCTGGAAATCTGACCGCGAGGCGCCGCCGCTGCGCGCAAATGCGCCCAACGCCTCAGATGTCCGACTTGAGGGTTTCCACCCAGTCTGCTATCTTGGCATCGGTCTGGCCGGCCTCATTCGTGTCATCGAGTTTCAGGCGTTCGCCAACAAGCGATTGCGTCAATCGCCACCGGACCACCTTCCGACAGCACAAGCCAAAACTGGTTCATCTCGCCGGGACGGACATCCGACGCCGGAATGTTAAACAAAATATGGCTCGCTTATGGCATCTGTCCTTTGACAAAAAGCTCGACGTACGGAACTCCAGCCGTGTACACGCGCCCGTGATCCGAATACGGACAACTGACAAACCAGGCCTTCTCCTGCCCGAGCGCCCTGCACGAAGCGATCAAGAGCCTGTTCTCCTCGCTTCGGCACTTCCACTCCCACGGCTCCTGTCCGCAGATCGACACGATTGGCGGAATGTCTTTCGCACACCACCGAAGCGGAGCGAGTGCGTCGATCTTCGGCAAGAACTGCGGATCTTCGTCGCCGGCGAACCTACGAACGTTGAAATGCTTCGTAGCCTGACCGGAGATCGGTGCGAGTCCGGCAAGCTCACGGATGTCATGCCCATGCGCCTTCAGGTATTGCGGCGCCATGCCGACCATCATTGTCAGGTATCCGCCGGCGCTCATCCCCGAAACGTAGACTCTCTTGGCGTCGCCGCCATAGCGGGCAATGTTGTCAAGCGCCCAGGCAACGGCTGCCGCCGCATCGCGGATGCACGTTTCGCCATCCACCATGCCCCCCTTTTTAAGCAGGCGGTAATTGACGGAAACCTGGCCTATGGACTCGTCGATGCGAATAAAGTGTTTTCCGCCGCTCACCAGCCCGCCGCCATGGAACCAGACGACCGTCGGAAAATTCGTCTTTCCTTCCGGCCATTTCACATCGAGCCTGCACCTTTCCGGGGTAGCATAGGGAATATCGCGTTCAACGCATTCCCGCGCCGCGGAAGCCGCTGCCATCAGGCAGAATGCAATGCCCAAAACCATCTTCATGTCGCAGACTCTCCTTTCATTCCTGTGGCTGGGCAATATAGCGGATTCCTGTTCGGATTGCAAGGAGCGCTCAAGCCTGACAGGGGTTCCGCTTCTATGGGAGGGTCGCGCTTGAGCAGGCCGCCTTCGGCAGCGGAAGCCTCACTTACCCGCCTCCGTGACTTCCGCGAAGACCGGCAGAAGCGACAGGTTGCTTCGCCACGACGTGTACATGAGCCCCACGCAGCCGTCCGTCGCCCTGCAGATCTCGGCCCAGGCCCGCAGGTCGCCCTCGATGTCCTTGTCGTAGTAGCAGGCGGCATGTGTCCGGAACCCCTCGCCTGCAAAGAACTTCAGCGAGCCGGCGCGGCGCACGGACCCCTAGACGCTGACGACATGCCCCGGACGCTTGCTCAAGGCCCAACGCTGCGACTGACGTTCAAAGTCCGTGCAGTAGAACCCGAAGTCCTTGGCGAACCCATTCGTTCGGACTTCCGGCAGCGTCACGGGCACACTGCTTCCGTGATAGACGATTCGGCTGTCGTTTCTCATGCCCACATTATAGCATATTTCTGCCCTGCCCCGTTGCGCATATGTCCATTTCAAGCGCGCATCGCAGACGTACTCCGCTTCTCATTTCGCGAAGACATCGGCGAGGCGCTGCAGGACGGCGCGGAAGCGCGAGGCCGTGCGCGGCGCGCGTGGACGCAGTCCGGCAAGCGGAAGCCCCTTCAGGCGTTCGCGTCGCGCCTTTGCCGCCTTCACGTGGTTTTCCATCGGCTTGCGCTGCCCCAGGCGCGTCCGCCAACAGATGGCTTCGCTCAGTTCGCGCATCACGGGCGCATACCAGTGCCGCGCCAGCTCACTTCAAGCTAACTGCGCGCACGCCCGTGTCGAGGGTGACGTCCTCCAGACGCAGGTTTCGGATTGCGCCGCGTCCGCCTTGCCGCCCACGAGGCAGCACTCGCGCACAACCATCCCCAGTTCATCACGCCGTGCAGGGTGTCTTCCGTTTCTTGCCGCCTATCACACCAGACCATGATCTTCAACGGAAGTTGACTCGGCGACCGCCGAGAACCTTGACGGACGAGCCCACTGTCTCGACAGCGTATTCCGGACGGTAGCGGAGCGTTGGTGCCGCATCCGGAAGCCAAAGTCCGACACGCGGTCGTCCGGCCTCGCCCACCCTCTTCGGAACTGCGGCCGCACACGTGATCTCCGCCGACTCGCCAGCCACGAGCCGCCGGCAGTCGAAGTCCGACTCGAACTCCGTCACGGCGCCATCTTCCGAGGCGAGCACGAACCACGCCGTCCGGGGATTGACCGGGTGTGCGAACCCGACGTTGCGCAGACGCGCGGCAAAGGTCACGCGCGAACCTTCGTTGGGGACTCCGCGCATTTCAAGCGATTCGAGCACCAGCCGATAGCCAAGGTGGTCGCGGATGTACTCGTAGGCCGTGCGCATCGGCCTCTCCTTGAAATAGCCGGGGTCGCCCCCTATCCCGTAGGCGGCGAGTTCCTCTTGCGTCACGGGCGTCACCTTCCAGCGGTCAATCGTCCCCGTCGTCGGGGTCCGGTCAAGCTCCGAGTTCCCGTGGACAAGCGAGAACGTCGTGTAGTGGTGTTCCTTGAAGCGCAGGATGGCGGCCAGGCCGTGTTCGTGGATCGGCCGAACCCCCTGGCTCGTCCAGAACAGCTCTCCGTCGACAGGCGCCGTCAGCCCCGCCGCGCACATCGCGTCGAAGTCGGAGCCGCCCGGTTCGGACCATTTCGTCCACACTGCGGCGTCGCCGCCCATCTTCGCGTATGCGACCGGGTCGCCCATGAACGTGTCCGACTCGGTCGGGTTCCCGCACAGGGTCGCGTCGTTGAAGAGCCCGATCCTCGCGGCATCCCGCCCGCCCAGTATCCGCAGCGTCTGTGTGCGGAGGAACGGACGGCGCATCATCGTCGAGCGGCTTTCGGGCAACATCTCCAGCGTCGCCGCGACAATCTGCGCGACGGCCTCCGGGTCCTTCTCGATGCCCGAGAAAGAGGAGTGGAACTCGCCCCACGCGCCGACCCACCCGGCCTGAAGGCTGTAGATGACGTCAGCATTTCTCCGCACGATCGGAGTCAGCTCGCGGATGTGCGAGAGGATCCGCGCCAGGTTTGGCCCGTGCGTCCGGTCGGTCGTCCGCTCGTAGGCGAAGCGCAGCAGGAACTTGATGCCGTCGTGGCGCGCACGATCGAAGTCGGCCTGCAGCGCCGCGAGCTTCGCTTCAGAGATACCGGATGTCTCGTACTTCGTCAGGTAGCAGTACGCCTGCGCGACGGTCACGCCCTCGGCGCGGTAGCGTTCGACGGGCCAGTTGTCGCGGATGTGCCGTCCCGGCCGCTCGTCCGCCTCCAGTCCGACCATCATCTCGAAGCGCCACCCCCTCTCCGGATTCGACACGATGCCGCCCAGCGAAAGGACGGCCAGCAGCAAGGCGTTCATTTCAGCTCCTGCATGAACAGGCCGATGCGGTCGTAGTTATCGACCCACGTCGTGTACATGAAGCCCTGCAGCTCGGGGTAGGGCGAAAGCTTCTCCCTCCAGCTGCGGATGGTCTTCAGCACGCGGTCCCGATCCGGCGCGTCGCAGCAGATGCTGCCCATGAACCTGTGCTTGCGCGCGGCGAAATACGGCGCGGACTTCTCGAGGATGCCGCCATGCCAGAACATCATCCCCACGTCTTCCGGGATGAGGTCCGCCACGCCGACGAACGAGCCCTCGCAACCGCCGATCTTCTCCTTGGCGCTGTGCCACGGGTCGAACATGTCGGCCCAGGCGTAGATCTCCGCCTGCGGATCGACCGCGCGGATGGTATCGCGCATCCGCGTCACGCAGTCGCCGAAGATGTGCGCCATGTCCGTCTTGCGCGACGCGCACAGCTCGCACGTGCCGCCGTTCATCACCTCGTCCAGCGACAGCAGCCACACGCCGGGATGCAGGGCCTCCTCGATCGCCTGGGCGGACTTCTTCAGGGTCTCGTAGAGGCGCGGGTCGCTCATGCAGGTCGAGACCTGTAGCTTCGGGCCCGCCCGCGCGACCATGTAGCCGTCGAAGAGCAGGCGCTCGCCGGGCCTGATGGCGCTTCCGGCGGGAATGTCCATGCGGACCTCCTCTCCGGGCTTCGTCTTCGCGAGCGTCCAGTCGCGTCCCTCCTCGTAGATCCGCCCCGTCTCGGCGTTGCGCAGGGAACGCGGCGCCGTCGCGCGGCGCGCGAGCGCGGTCACGCCGATCTCCTCCAGCGAGAGGTCGTCGATCCAGAACGTGCCGCCCTTGAGGTTCCACGAGCCGGCGTAAAGCGTCGCGCCCTTCGCCGCGCCCGTGCCGAAGTCGACGGTCAGCCTGTGCCAGGCGTGGTCGCCCTCCCTGAAGGCCCGCCCCTTGGCGAACATCGGCGCGCCGTTCTCGTTCGCGCCGTCCACGTAGACCTGCAGGATGACGGGATGGTACGTGCGGTGCACGTCAACGCCGCGCACCCAGGCCGAGAAGCGGTAGCGGCGGCCGGGCGCGAGGTCCACGTGGCGGAAGAAGCGCGCATGGCCGTACTTGTCCTTCTCCGGCCCGGGCTCGAAGCGCACAGAGGCCCTGCCCGAATGGAACACGTTCGTGTCGACGAAGGACTCCAGCCCCGGATGGTCGCCACGCCATCCCCTGAAGGTGTTCTTCGCGAGGTCAAACTCGTCCAGCGACCCGTTCGCGAGCGCGGCGCCGTCCTTGCGGGAGACGACACGCCCCCCTTCGGCGACGAACGGCATGTCCCGGAAGGGAGCCGTCTCGACAAGATCGGGCAGGACGCCCGTAAACGCGCCGTAGCCGACCGACCAGCCGTGGGGGATGAGACGGACGCCCTTCGCGTCCGCATAGGCCTTCAGCTCGCGCAGGCACGCCTTCGCCGGCTCGCGCCAGCGCCACAGGTCGTCAATCCCGCAGATCGTCATGCCGTTCATGCCGGCGTTCGCCGCCCGGTCGACGAACGCCTTGCCGCGCGCGACGTCCTGCGGATTGGAGCACGACCCGCCGTAGCGAAGCCAGCGGTTGCCGCCGTCGGCGCACGCCGTCAGCGCCGCGCCAAGCGCGACAATCGAAGTGGTGATTCTCATCTGTCTGTTCCTTTCTTTTCTTTCCTGTCTGCAAAACCCGGACGCGACAAGCGCGTCCCTCCCGTACCGTTGGCGGCAATTGCAAAGCCCGCGCGCGCGAAAGCTTTGCAATGGACACCGTCTTACCGAACGACCAAAACTGTGCCCTTGCACCCCAGGCGGACGCATCGGCCTGCCGCATCGACCTCGAACTCGTAGGAGAACGGGCCGTTCTTCACGATCGCGGGGGCGCCCGAGACCGCGCCCTCCGCCCGCGCGAGGACGCGGTCGCCGATCGGCACCCGCGACGACCGCGAGACGACCAGCGTCTCCGGCGCCGTCGGCAGCGTGAGGTCGCCAGGAACGCGCAGGGCGTTCTCGCCCGTCGAGTCGCGCGTCACGTTCCACTCCGCGCCCGCCTCGAAGACGAGGTTCGTGAACGTCCAGCGATCCGCGAGCGACGCGAAAAACGGCGCCGCGTTGTTCCACCAGCCGCCGGACGGCACGCGCACCGTCCCGACCGCCAGCCGCCGGACGGGGCTTTCCACGTCCAGCGAAACCCCCTTCGCCCCCGGGCCGAACTCGGCAAGCGACAGCGCGTCCGCCGGCATGAGCCAGCCGTCCGTGGAGGAAAAGTTCGAGAGCGGGTAAGGCCGGACCCACGCGAAGTCGCTTTTCGCCGGATCGTAGACGCGCGCCGCCTGCGGGATCGTCACGCGCGCGTCTTTTTCAAGCCTCAGCCCGATGCCGGACGGGAAGGCGTTCATGACCAGTTCCCGGCACGTGTCGCCGCCGCGCACGGTCAGCGTGCCCGTGCCGATCCACTCGCCGCGGTCGAAGCCCGCCGGCGTGTTCGTCACCGCCACGCCGCGACAGGCGCCGAGGTCGAGCACGCAGCCGTCCCCGAGGACCTGGCAGGAGGACTTCAGCATCGTCGGCGTCGCCGTGCCCCTCGCGCGCCCCTTCAGAATCGGCTGGGAAGCCGGGAAGGCCGCGCCCAGGCGGAGCGTGCCGCCATGCCAGAGGACGCGCGCCACGTCGGTGTCGTTGTAAGGGCCAAGCGGCGTCGCCAGCGTCAGCGTGCCGCCCTTCAGGACGAGATTGCCGGTCACGTAGCCGCCATGTCCGAGGTAGATGCTGGCGTCGTCGTTCAGCGTCAGCGCGCCGCCGGACAGCTCGACCGTCACGCACGACTGGTTGTATCCCGCGACGAGCAGGTGATTGCGCGAAACCGTGAGCGAGCCGCCCGTCGCGATCTCAAGCGTGACGTTCTGGAGATAGTACCTGGGGTCGGTCGGCGGGCGGATCAGCACGTTTTCCCACCTCGCGCCCTGCGAGTTCGTCCATTCGGCAAAGGAGACGTCCGCCCCATCCCCAACCGTGAGGCGCCGGCAGCAGTACGGCGGCGGCCCCTGCGTCTCGACATTCCACGAGGGCTCCTCGACGCCAATGCGCAGCTGCCCGTTGCCGAGGAAGTAGCGGCCCGTCTTCAGGACCACGTCGCCACCGTAGGCGAAGAAGCTGTTGGTCTTCGCGAGCCCGCGCCAGTCGCCGGACGGAAGCTCGCTCGTGAAGCCGCCCGAGAAGACATGGCAGCCCTGCCCCCTGACGACAAAGCCGATGCCGTTCGTGATCGCGCACGTGACCGCGCCGGAGATCTCGCCCATCGCCGAGGCGTCCGCCCCAACGACCGACGACTGCCGCACGGCCACCGGCGCGGCGACGGCCGCGCTCCGGAGGAACCTCACCGTGCCGCCGTCCAGCGTGAGCTGCGTCCGCTCCGTCAGGCCCGAGCCGTACACCTGCAGCGTCTCGCCCGCGCGGACCGTCAGCTCCGCCTCGGGGCGAATAACGTCCGTCACGACGAAGCCGCCGCTCTCGACGAGCGTCGCGCCGGCTTCGGCAACGACGGACGAGAGGCTGCCGCGCCCGCCGACGAGGACCGCCGTGCCGCGCGTGAGGGCAAGCGACCCGGTCGTGCCGGAGAAGTCACCCGCGAAGACCTCCCCGTCCGCGCCTGGGTCCAGCTCGATGGCGCCCGCGCCGGACAGGGCGATCCGGCCCAGGTCGCCGGGCCCGACGAACGACAGCGTCACGCCCTCGCCGAACGAGAGCGTCCCGGAGAGCGAATAGGTCGCGGGCGCGATCCTGACCGTGCCCGTCCCCGTGAACGCGAGGGACGCCGCGACGCCGACCTCCGTCAGGGTCGCCGCGCTCAGGTCAAGGACGACTCCGCCCGAAAGCGCCACGGACGTAAGGGCCTGCGTCACCGCAAAGCTCCCCGTCCACGAGCTGGCGTCGGCCGCCGAGCCCGACACGGTGACGTCCGGGATCGCGAAGACGCACGGCGAGGCCGCCGTCACGTCCGCGCCGTCGCGCAGGTTCAGGACGGGCGCATAGTGGACGGAGTCCAACGCCGCGCACGTGCCGACCGGCTGGCCCGACCACCGCGCGGCGAGCGGCTGCCCGAGCGCCAGCGCGTCGCCGTCCCCGACCAGCGTCAGCGAGCGCGCCGACAGCCGCGCGTCGAGGTCAAGCGTCACGCTGTTCAACCTTCGCTCCTTCGCCAGGTAAAGCCTCGCCGGCGACCTGACCGTCAGGTCCACTTCGCCGAGCGCGGAGTTCTGGCCGGTGAACCACACGTCCAGGGACTTCTCGACCGTCAGCGCGTGAACGCCGTCCGCGACGCCCAGGCCCATCTTGTAGTATGTACCGTAGAAGGGATGGCCGATGGACAGGACAGGGCGTTCAGCCATCTCGAAGTCCAGGCCCGACCACGTCTGGTCGGCCGTGATCTTCAGGTTGCGAGAATCCTCCGACGATCGCCCCGTGGAGAAGACGCTGTTCGTCAGGAACGCGATGCCGCCGGCGCCGACCGAAGCGTAGTGGTTGTCCGTCCAGAAGTTCTTCCGTCGTTCCGCCGCGAACGTCAGCGACGAATAGGACTTGTGCTGCGGCGCAAACGCGCAGTTGCCGTTGTACATCGCCGTGACGACGACATCGGCTCCGTTCGTGACGGAAACAACGTTGCCGTCCGAATCCGTCGCGTCGTACCAGTCCTTCACGGACGCATCGACGTAGGTCTTCCCGTCCGGCGCGGCGAGTGCCGCCAGCGGCGCCGTCAGCGCCAGCGCGAGGGCGACAAGAGCGAGCATGGAAGGATTACCCCCCTCCCCCCTTGAGGAAAGTCGAACGGAATGGATTCTCGAATTCAAGTCAGACATGGCAGTCTTCTCCTTATCTTGCTTTTGAGTTGTTGGGATTATGGCAAAACCGTCTCTCGCCGTGTGAACGAAATCGCTTCACGAGCCGTCGCCTGTCGGGGGGTCGGCCGAATACTCGAGGTCATCGACCTCGCGCGGACGGTCTGTCGTGCCGGCGACTGGCATGAAGGTCCCGACCCAGCGCTGCGTCATCCACGTGTTCACGCGATGCGTCATCGGAAGCGTCAGCTTCACGTGGTTCCAGCCCGCCTTCAGGCGGATCGGCGTCGGCTCGCGCATGTACCACTCGTCGTTCGTGAACGGGATCTCGTCAATCGCGTGGTCACACCGCACCATCGGCGTCTGCTGGCCCGGCTCCAGGTCGGGCTGCTCCCAGACCGGCGGCGGGATCGCCTCGCCGTTAACCTCCGCCGTGGCGCCATACCGGTTCCACTGCCCGCGGGACGGCGTGCCGCGCGCGCGGTAGCGGCCCTGGTCGCGGTCATAGTCCGTGAAGCCGATCCACGCGCCCACCGTGCGGTCGGAGGGGCTGCGCACCCACGTCTCCATGAAGACGACGCCAGTCGTCGAGTGGTAGAGGTTCCGGGGCGACTCCGGCCCGTCATACGGATAGACGCTCCCCTGCGCGATGTCCTTGGCGATCAGGCGCCCGTCGCGGTCTGTCAGGCGCCAGCGCATCTGCGTCTGCCGCACGAAATGGAACGGATGCCGCAGGTCCGTCAGCGCGCGGTCGCGCTGGGCGACCGTGCGGCGCTCGATCTCCCGGACCGTCTCCAGCAGCGGATCGCCCGCGAGGGGCAGTCGCCTGCGCGCGAACTCCCTGCGGCACGCGCGGCCGTGCCAGTAGAGGTCGCCGAGCATCACGCACGCGGGGAACACCGCCACGTTGCGGAACGCCCGCGCGTACGGGAGCCCGACGGCGGCATCGTGCCACGAGCAGAAGATCGCGCCCCACTGCCGCTCCTCGGGCGCCGCGCCGCCGAACGGCTGCGCGAAGGCGGCCGCGTTCACGATCTCGAACGGATTGTAGTCCTCGATGTACCAGCCGCGCGCGTCGAACTGCGGGCAGTCGGCCGACTTCTGCCGGCCCCACAGCATCGCCACGCGCGGGCCCTGCGGGTCGAAGTCCTGGCCGGGGTTCCACGTCACCAGCGTGCGCCCGTTGTCCGCGACGACCTTCGCCCAGCGCGTCATCGTCCTCTTCTCGACCTTCTCCGGCTCGTCCCAGACCTCGTCGCCGCCCAGGTGCACGAACGGCATCACCTCCTTCGGCGCCAGCTTGCAGAGCTCGTCGATGAGGTTCGCCAGCGTCTCCTCGACGCCCGCATCCCGCATCGTCCTGAAGCCGAACGCCTCGCGGAACGCCTGCGAATGCCCGGGGATGTCGAGCTCCGGCATGACCGTCACGCCGCGCGCGGCGGCGTAGCCGACGATCTCGCGGAAGTCGTCCTGCGAGTAGAACTTGCCGCGATGGCGGTGGCCGAACGGGTCGTAGTAGGCCTTCTTCTCCATCTCGGGATAGCGCTTCGACGCGAGCCGCCAGGCGTAGTATTCCGTCAGGTGCCAGTGGAAGAGGTTCAGCTTGTAGCGCGCCATCACGTCGATGAGGTCCTTGAGCGACGCGACGTCCATGAAGTTGCGCCCCGTGTCCAGCATGAAGCCGCGCCAGCGGAGGCGCGGCCAGTCCGTGACCGTGCAGCACGGCACCGCGCCGCCCGAGAGGCGGACGAGCTGGTCGAGGGTCGTGCGCGCATGGCGCTCGCCGAGCCGCCCGTGCGCCGTGATGGTGACGCCCCGCGCCGTCACGTCCAGCACATACGCCTCGTCCGCGACGCCCGCCGGCGCGCCCGGCACGTCAGCCGTCCGCACGGTCACGTTCGCGACCGCCGCCGCGTCCGCCACGCCGCCCGATGCGGCGACGCGCCGGGGCTCCGGCATCAGCTCGTCCACCGGTGACGCCGAGGCGGCCAGGGCGCCAAGGCCGGCCGCATGCCAGAAGTTGGCGTCATATCCCCACAGGCAGCAACTCGCGCCCAGCGCGGCAAACATCGATTGAACTGCTTTTTTCATGGCGTCTCCTCATGCGATAAGTGGTTACAACGGTCAGAAATGGCACCATCATAGCAAATGTGTTTTTTTTTTCAACAGAAACCGTTTCGAAGGGGCGCCCTTACGCGAACGGGTCCCAGCCCTTGCGGTAGGCCTTCGTGACGTGCCGGTCGGCGGCCGCGTCGTTCGTGACGCGGTGGCCGTCCCACGCGAGCGTCGAGCCCTTGCCGGCGAGCGCGGAGACGTTGCCGAGGCACACGGTCTTCGCGAGCGGCACGGAATACTCGAAGCAGTCGTTCGCCTCGCGCCGCTCGCGGATCGCGGCGTAGAACTCGTGGAAGTGGTGCGGCGTGACGCGGCGGTAGTCGAAGTCGTCCGGCCGGTCCACGCGCGGGATGCACCAGCCCGCCGCGCGCGGCATGAAGCGGTAGCCGCCGTGGTGCGTGAACCAGAGGTTCGCCTTCGTGCCCACGAAGAGGACGCCGTTCTTGTAGAACGGGTCCTTCTCGAAGCCGTTGGCCTTCTCGACCTCCAGCACCTTCGGCGGGATGTTGAGATGCTCGCGCCTGTACGGGATGCCGAACTTGTTGACGTACTCCTTCGCGTAGGGGACGCCCTCGTTGAGCCCGTCCCACCAGTGCATCGTGACGGCGTGGCCGAACTTCGAGGTCGGGTAGTGGAACTCGAATGCGTCGCGGTACGCCCACGCCCCCTCGAGCGCGAACTTCGCCTCGTGGCAGGTCACGCGGTCGGGGTCCTTGAGCCCCAGCGCCCAGAACGCGACGTCCATGATGTGCATGCCGAGGTTGCCGATCGAGCCGTTGCCGTAGCCGATCCAGCTGTGCCACCCGTGCGGGTGCATGCCGTCCTGGTCGGGCGTCTCCGGGTAGAAGTCGCAGATTGGCGAACCGCCGCACCAGAGGTCCCAGTCCATGCCCTTCGGCGGCGGGACCGCCGCCGGGCGCCGGTAGATCGAGTTGCAGCGGTCGTCATACGCCCAGACTTCCCTCACCTCGCCGAGCGCGCCCTCGGCGATGCGGTCGACGCAGTACTTCATCGAGGGGAAGGAATGCCCGTAGGTGCCGCACTGCGTGACGAGATGCGGACGCCTGCGCGCCTCGGAGAGGATGAGGTCGCATTCCGCCGACGTGAGGCAGAGCGGCTTGTCGAGGTAGACGTGGATGTCGCGGCGGAGCGCCATCACCGCCGGCAGGACGTGCTGGTGGTTCGGCGTCTCGACGACGATCGCGTCGATCTCGCCGTCCATCTGCTCGAACATGTCCTGGTAGGTCGAGAAGCGCCGCGCCGTCGCGAAGTTCGCGCGCGCCTCGGCGTCGCACGTGTCGGCGACGAACTTCTCGAGGAAGGCGAGCCGCGCCGGGTCCGGGTCGACGACCGCGACGAGATCCTCGCAGAGGACGCCGTCGATCATGCAGCGCGTCTGGAGGCCGCAGCCGATCAGCGCGACGCGGATCTTCGCGCCCTGGGCGATCCGGCGCTCGCGCGAGAGCCCGAAGCCCGCGCAGCCGACGTTGAAGAGCGGCAGGGCCGACGCGGCGACCATGCCCTTGAAGAGATTCCGACGATTGATGTTCATGTCTTTCTCCTTGGTTGTTGTCTGTCTTTTCCGTTGTTGCCCGAAGTCCTTTTGTCCGCTGGCATCGCCCGAAACGGCCGTCCGCCTCCGCCGTCAGGGCGCAAGCGCATGGCCCAGCCGCCGGTCGATCTCGGCGCGCTGCGCCTCCGTGAGGACAAGGTCCGCCAGGGTCCAGCCGCCGCCCGCCTTCGCCTCGCGCGAGAGGGTGTTGCGAAAGACGCCGCGCCGCTTGAGGACGTAGAGGTTCCAGCCGCGCATCTGCGCGGAGGGCAGCACGTTGTCGAGGTTTCGCAAATACATGAACTTCGCGAACAGCTCGTCCGCGCGCGCGTCGTCCGCCTCCAGCGCCCGCCAGACGCGCACCATCAAGTCGGCGTACATCGGCCGCTGCGAGATGACGCCGCGCGTGCCGACCACGCGGTAGTGGTAGAGCCAGTCGCGCCCGCCCCAGCCCGTGAAGACCGTCTTCACGGCTGGCTTCGCCGCGGCCAGCTCGCCCGCCAGGGCGCAGATGCCCGCGCCCGTACCCTCGACCTTGTACCAGCCGTACGTCTCGGGATGGCGTACGGCCAGCCCGACAAGCGCCTTCGCGGACGGAAGCGGCGACTTGCCGTTGTACGTCTGGACGATGACCCGGATCGACCTCTCGCCCGCGGCCGCGCGCGCCCGGAGCGCGGCGGCAACCGCGTCGTACTGCCGCTCGTAGGCCGCGTCGTCCGTCGCGTCGTCGCACATCCGGACGAGAAGCGCCGTCTTGAGCGCCGGATGTCGCGCGGCAAGGTCGGCGGCGACGCCGACGCGGCGCAGCGTGTCCACGAGATTCGTCCCCGGGCAGCACGGGCAGAACCAGGCCTCGCCGCCCGCGAGCGCCTGCGCGACCGCCGCAAGCCCCTCGCGCTCCTCCTCGGCCGTCAGCAGCTCAAGCGCGTCGTTCGCCGCCGGCCAGATGACGCCGCTTGCGCCGCAGTCCGCGACGAAGCGCGCTTCCTTCGCCAGCGTCACGACGTCCAGCGAGCCGTCCTCGGCATACGGCGTGCACAGGAGCGGAATCGGGCCGCCGAGCGCCGCGGCCAGCAGTGCCGTCAGCGTCATGCGACCTCCCATCCCTTCCGGTAGGCGTGCCGCGCATGGGCGTCGGCAGCCGCGTGGCCCGTCTTGGCCCCGTCGAAGGCATATGTGCCCTTCCCGGCGAAGACGACCATGTTCGCGAGCATGAGCGTCTTTGCGAGCGGGACCGAGAAGTCGAGGTCGGTGCGGATCTCGCCCGGAGCGCCGCGCACCGCGCCGAGGAACTCCGCGATGATGCGCCGCTCCTCCGACTCCAGCGTGTCGGCGTCTGGGATGGGCAGGTCGGCGAAGCGACCGCCCTCGGGGAAGAAGCGGAGCGTGCGGTGGAACTCCTCGTAGACCATGCCCTTTGTGCCGACGAACACCGTGCCGAACGCCGGGAGCGGCGTCTTCACGTTCCACTTGCGCTCCAGCTCCAGGAGTTCCGCCGGGAAGTTCGTGTGCTCGCGCCTGTAGACGCGGTTGTACCAGCCGGTCATGTACTTGGAGCTGATGTCCACGCCGTCCGCGACGCCGTCGTTCCAGTGCAGCGCGAACGCGCCGTGCAACCGGCCGGCGGGAATCGCGAAGTCAAGCGTGCCGCGCGCGTTCCAGGCGCCCGGGCATCCCCATTTGACGTCCCGAACCGTGACGGCCGTCGGCAGCGCGAGGTCCAGGCACTGGAACGGCGTGTCGAGGACGTGCGTCCCCATGTTGCCGATCGAGCCGTTGCCGTAGTCGATCCAACTGTGCCAGTCATGCGGATGAAGCCCGACGCGCCCGTCTTCTTCGCCGTAGGGTTCGCAGACGGGCGAGCCGCCGCACCAGAGGTCCCAGTCCATGCCCTTCGGCGGCGGCACGGCGTGCGGACGCCGGAACATCGTGTTCGGGCGGTCGGAGAAGCTGAAGACTTCCTCGAGGTCGCCGATGACGCCCTCGCGCAGGCACTTCGCGAGGTACGGACGGTGCGTCATGTTGTGCCCCTTGTTGCCGACGCGCACGACGACGCCGGCCGCGCGCGCCTCGCGCTCGATCCGAATGACCTCCTCCATCGTGTGGGCCATCGGCTTCTCGACAAAGACGTTCGCGCCCGCGCGGATCGCGAGGAGCGTCGGAAGCGCATGATGGTGGTTCGGCGTCGCGACGAACACCGCGTCGAGCGTCTCGCCGACCTCGGCGAACAGCTCGCGGTAGTCCGCGTAGACCTTCGCCCGCGCAAGGTCTTCCTTCTTCCACGACTTCTTGGCCTTCTGCCAGAACTTGGAATTCGCGAACGCATTCGGATCTGGCTCCGCGACCGCGACCAGCTCGCAGCCGCCAACGGCGCCCGCCCGCCGGAGCAGGGTCCCGCCCCAGTCGCCACAGCCGATGACGGCGATTCGGACCCTGCTGCCGCCTCGCAGCCCAGCGAGACGCCCGAAGCCCGCGCAGCCGACGTTGAAGAGCGGCAGGGCCGACGCGGCGACCATGCCGCGGAGGAGATTGCGACGATTGACGTTCATGATGTTTTTTCCTTCCTTGTCAAATTTCACCTAAAAAACCTTAAATCCTTCCGCCTTTGCCTTTCCGCCTACAGGTTACAGGCGTCCAGCGAGACCTTGTGCACCTTTCGGTCGTGCTCGTAGAGCCCCGGCGGGTTGGGGATCTCGCCGCGGATGATGCGCGCGAGCTCCGCGAGCTGCCCCGCGTAGCGGTCGTTCGGCGCCTTGAAGTCAATCTGCGTGAAGCCCTGCTTGTAGCCGCCGGCGTCCTTCTTGAGGTAGAGTCTGAGCGAGAGCGTGTAGACCTTCGGCAGGCCGTCCGCCGGCAGGCCCGTCACGTGCCCGACCGTGCGGAAGTCCTCGATCGGCAGCATCTCGACCATGCCGTTCGAGCCGTCGATGCGGATGTGGCGGCAGGGCTGGGTGCCGCGCGAGCAGACCCGGAAGACGCAGTTCGCGCGCGGATACTCCATGACCGTGAGGGCGTGCGTCTTCGCCCATTCGGGATCGCCCGGCGCGGGCTTGATGACGGACCACGTCTTCTGCGGCATCTCGTCGTCGAAGATCGGCATCGCCCACTCGATCGCGTGACACGTCAGGAGGTAGGCCGTCCCGCCCGGATAGTGCGAGGCGTACTCCGGGTACTTCGGATAGCCGTAGCAGTGGTCAAGGTCGGCCTCGACCGAGTAGACCTCGCCGAGGACGCCCGACTTCGCGAGGTCGACCATCTTGTTGATCGCCTCGTTCGAGCGGAACATGTAGCCGATCTGCAGCGGCACGCCGCGCGCCTCGCAGATTGCGCTCATCCGGCGGAACCCGGCGAGGTCGGCGCCCAGCGGCTTGTCCATGTGCATCGGGATGCCGTGGCGCGCAATCTCCGTGGAGACCTCGACAAGCTCGGAATTCGAGACCTCGACGACGATCAGGTCCGGCTTCACCTCCTCGAAGACCTGCCGCGGCGTGAAGCAGGGATACTTGGAATAGCGGTCCTTGCTCGGCTCGACCATGCGCATCGCCGTCGAAGCCGTGTCGTCCACCCAGCCGACCATCTCGTAGTCGTTCGTCAGCTTCAGGACGGCATCCCACTTGCCGCTCGAATGGTTGTGGATGATCCCCCAGTGCACGACGCGCGCCTTGCGGCTGCCGATCGGCTTCCACTGCGGCCCCGACACGTCCGGACTCGTCGAGCATCCCGCCAGCATCGCCGCCAAAACTTCCATTGCAAGTCTCGTTGTCTTCATCGTTGTTCTCCTGTTGAATTAACCTCCCAACCTTCCAGACCTCCCAGAGCTCCCCACCCCTAAAACCTCATCCTTACGCCGATGCCGCCGTGCGTCCAGTCGTTGTGCGCGCAGGCGTAGCCGAGCGCGTCGTTCGCGGCGCGAGTGTCCGCCCCGCAGACCTCGTACTGCTCGACGAAGGCATACGCCGTCACCTGTTCGCAGACCGCCCAGCCGGCCTCCACCCGGAACGTGAGCGCGCCGCCGCCCGCCCCGCCGTCGCCGAAGACGCGCGCGGCGTTCCGGCGGTTGCCGCCCTCCCAGTAGACGGACGGCGTCACGTAGAACGCCCCCGCGAACGGGCACTTCCGCCGCACGCCGACCTTGGCGTAGATGTAGTCGTTCCCGACGAGGCAGCGGCGCAGGCGGCAGAACGGCACGAGGAAGGGGTTCTCAAGCGACTGCTCTACCTGGACCCACTGGTACGTCCTGTTCGACCTCTCGTTCGCGAAGCCGCGATAGAGCGTCCAGGAATACGTCAGGTCGTTCGCGAGCGCCCACCCGTCCGCAAGCGCGAGGCGGCAGTCCCACGTCGGGCCGAACTCCGTGTGGTAGAGCGCGCGACGATGCACGTCGGCTCGGCGGTCGGTGAGGGACGAGACGTCCCAGTTCCGCACGCCGAAGCGCCCGAACGCGCCCGCGTCATAGCCGGCGCGCACGCTCGTGACCTGCATCGGACGGTCCTCGACGATCTTGCCGAGCGACTGGTAGGCCGTCCGCACTTCGGGCGCGAAGTCCACGAAGAGCGGCGAAACCAGGGACGCGGCGATAAGGAGGGCTGTCATTGGCGCGTATTATCTCAAATTCCGCGGATCTCCGATTGTACGGGGCGAAAGGAAAAGTGTATAATTCGCGCATGAACTTTCGTAGGAGATACACGGCAAAGACGATTGACCCCGCGCAGGTCAAGGCCTGGCAGGAGGCGTTCTTCGCGGCCGGCGGCCCCGCGCTCCGCCTGATGGCGGAGATGTCGGAGAACGTGCCGAACGTCTCGCTGACGCTGAAGAACGCCGACCTGCGCATCATGTTCACGAACAGCTACAACGTGCGCGTCAGCGGCTGGCGCTCGCTTGACGACATGCTCGGCTACACGTCCGAGGAGCTCTATCCGCCCGACCAGGCGGCAGTCTACATGGGACGCGACCGCGAGGTGTTCGAGACGGGCGTGCCCATCGTCGAGCGCGTCTACGGCTTCGTCGCCGACCGCTCGACGGCGCTCAACTGCGTGACCGTGCGCCCGATCGAGGGCGTCGACGGTACGCGCATCGGCACGGCGACGACCTACTACCGCGCCGACCGGAAGATGCGGGCGACGAACTGGTACGACCCGATACGCAAGTCAGTCGCCTACCTGAACGACCATTTCGCGGAAGACGTGACGGTCGAGGAGCTCGCCGCCCTCTCGCACTACTCCATCGCGCAGTTCCGCAGGCTCTTCCGCGCGCTGACGCAGATGTCGCCGTCGGACTACATCCGGCACACGCGGCTCAACGCGGCGAAGACGCTCCTGACTACGACCGACCGGCGCATCACCGAGATCGCGCAGGAGACGGGCTTCTTCGACCACGCGCACTTCATCCGCACGTTCAAGGCCGCGACCGGGATCTCCCCCGCGAAGTATCGCCGCGACTTCACCTGAACAGCACCACCGTGCCGCATGGGATCCGCAGCCGCACGCCACGTCCGGTATAGACCACCGAAGTCCCGGCATACCTTCCAGTCGCCCCGGTTATCTTGATGCCGCTCTCCGGGAAGTCTCCCATGCGAGAGGCGCAGTCTATCAGCCGGAAAGGCTTTGCAGGCCCGGCGTACGAACTGAGATCGACTTCCAGCCGGGCGCCATCGGTGATGGTCGCCAAGCCGTCGATCTTGAGCGGCCTGACGCCATCCGCATCGAAGACGAACCTCGCGACGGACTCGACGGCGTTGGACATCACCAGCGACGCGAACCTGGCCTCGCTACGCGATCCCACAATGGATATCTCGCCGCGTCCGTCAGCGCCCAGCACGAGTCCGCCATTGGAGACGAGGGACCCGCCCGCAACCTCGACCTTGCCTGACGCAGCATTCGGTTCGGTGGCGATGTTCGCCAGTATTTTCGACACATCCGTGGCCAGCGAAAAATACCCTGCCCTGCGCATGTCGTCCAGCGAAATGCCGCCGACGTACATGCTCTCGCCAGTCTCGAACCGAGCGACTCCATTTGACACCGCATAGAGGCCTCCCCCGGTAAACGCTCCGACGATCTGCGGACAGGGATACTTCCCGGCGGTCTCCGTCAGTTGCTGGCAGAACGTCCCCCCGTTCTGGATGAACTCGCCATCCGCCCGTCCTCCGCCTATGCAGAAGAACCCCTGCGTATTCGTGACTGCACCGCCGTCAAGCTCGAAACGCCCCGAGTAACGGAAATCCTTGTTGTTTTCTCTCCCGTCGTTCATGCCCTCGCCAACGCAGACCCCCGCGATACCAGCGTAGTAGCCGTTATACGCAAGGCCTCCCACAGTCACCGCTCCGCCAGAGACCTTCATCACGCCGCGCGCAACGGATCCCTTGCTCCAATACGATTCCCATGTGCCGCCCAGACGTATGCCGAAGGATCCGACCTGCACCTCGCCACGCTTGACTTCAACCTGCGCCAGATTAGTCCGTTCAACACCCGCCCATATGCCGCCAACCCTTGAGACGGCATCCGAATCAAACGCAAGCACGGAAGATGGGGCCGCCAGAGACATCCCGGAAGAAGGGCAGCCGAGAATAAGGTGCATCTTTTCAGCATCCATGGACGCTGATTCGCCGAAGGACAGCACGCAACTCCCCGTGTCAGTGCATGAAGAGAATGCCACCACCGAACCGCTTTGGTTTTCCCTGCAGAATGACGAGTTTCCGCGAAAGTCAAGGACGCCATCGCAAAAGAACGCGCCGGGCAGTTGGTTGTTGTCGACAATCCGCGCGGAACCAGAGAGCGAATGGGTCTTGGCGCCGGAAAGCCGCGAGAGACTGTCGTACCAGCCGGCATGCGCGAAATACAGCGAGCCGGCAGTCATGTCTATCCGCCCATCACCTTCCAGCAGAGTGCCGGAAAGTTCCAGGGTTCCGCCATGCAAGGCGAGCGTACCGCCGTCTTCGACATCCAATGCCGAAAGCCCCTGCCACTGTGCGGAGCCGCCGTCCATGAACGCAATCTTTGCGCCATTTCCGACAGACACCGACCCCTTTTCCGGCACATCGAATGCGGCCGAGATCTTCAGCGTTGTCAGTCCACGTGCGTTGCGGATCTGGAGATTGCTGACCGATGCGCCCGAGTCAACGGTCACGTCCAACGCATCGGCGCTCATCGCAATTCGGGCGGATTCATCTTGCGAAGGCACCCCTCCAGTCCAGTTCGCCGCATCGGCCCAGCGGCCGGACTCCGCCACCTTCCATGCCGTAACGTGAGCAACCATCACGCCTTGGTCGTTGAAGCTTGCCTGTGCGCCGTTCAGAGTCACGCCCTGGGCCACACCTTCCGCCGCGCCCACGACCCGCACACTGGCTGCATCGTCTTCAGTCGTGATGTGCAGCGTCTTTCCATCGGCAACCGCAAGCGACTCCAGCGCAACCTGCATGCCGCTCCCAATGAAAAGCGACGAATCGCCGCTTACGGACAGAGGCGGCAATCCACAAGACGCATCACCGCCGTTGGCCCTTGGCAACTCAAGCCGTCCGCCGGCAAGCGCAATTGACGAGCCGGCGAGCGCCCCCACGTGCGCAAGACGGAGAGTGCCGCCTGAAATGCGCGTCTCGCCGGTGTAGGAATTGTCGCCCGAAAGTATCCATAGTCCAGTGCCGCGCTTCTCTACGGAAAGCCCATCGACAGACAGGTCGCCCGCCCAGGTTGCCGGCCAGTTCGTGTCGTTTATGAGCGACAGCCTTGGCGACACGCCGTCCAATGCCTCTGTGTAGTCTATGGGCGACGCCACGACAAGCGGACCGGTCCCCGCCTGTTCCAGCTCGATGGACGCATTGGCTACATACTCATCCGAGACGGCGACCTTGGCCGGCTCCGAGCGGCCTATGTGAAGGATCCTGTCAGTTGTCTCTCCCGATCCTTCATAGATGATTCGCGCATTGTTCATCAAGTAGAAGTTCGTACACCATCCAAACGACCCCTGCTCTCCGTTCAGTCCGAGGCTGCCGGCGCGAGCCCATGTCGCATTGTACATCTCCACGTTTCCGGCGAGGCGGCAATCCGGCGAACGCAGGTTGACCGTGCCGGCGCTCCACGACGGATGGGTGGTTCCCGATTCGCGCGTACGGAGTCCAACTGGATTGGCGGGCGACATGCCGCTCATGTCCTCTCCCGCAAATATGGCGCAGGATATCGTAGTGTCAGAGTTGCCGAACGTATTGATCCCGTTCATCCACACATTTCCACGCATGCCGCCGCAAATCCGGAATTCACCGCCGCCGACAATGTCCAGGCCGAAATTGGTGTCCTTTGACACTCCGTATCCTCCATTCGCGCCAACCCTTAACACGCCTCCTTCGCTTATCTCAATGGTTTGAGGGCCGGAAGCCTTCTCGACTGAAAGGGTATGGATGCGAAGAGGCGTCTGCCCGACAATAAGCCTTGAACAGGCAAGCACCAGCTCCACCGCGCCGTCGCCGCGGCGTTCACCATCCACACGTACCGCGCCTATTCCGGAAAAACCGTACTTCCGCGAGAACCAGGCGCCTGGGTTCCCCCCGAGAATCATTGCGTCTCCGATGTCCGTCAAAAGAAGCGTAGCCACCTTTGAGGCATTGGTGGCGGTGAATATGAGATCGCTGCTGGCTTCGCCTTTGCACGAGTATGAACCAAGCCCCGCGAGAAGGCGCGGTGAAGACACGACCGTCTCATCCACCATAAGCAGGCCGTCCGACTCCATCCTAAGCGACTGGTCTCGCCGCGTGCCGAACGTCAGCCCGCCGGTTCCGTCGCCCGTGACGCGCAAATTCCCGACCGACAGAAGCCCGTCAAGATCCACCGTCAGGTCTTCGTCTCCGACCGTAAACGCGACACTGGAGCCCGTTGCACCGGCCTCCGCTCCCGAAGCGTCCAAATAGCGTCCCGGCACGATGCCGCCCGCCCAATTCGCCGCATTCGTCCATGAACCCACACCATCCACGACCGCACCGCCAATCCACATGATTTCGCCGGCAATGGAATGAATCACGCCAGCAAACAGATAGAATGCCGTCGCGAATACATGAATGTAGCACTGTACTGTTTTCATTTTTGCGCTCCTTTTCTTCACTTGTCTTTTCGCTGTGATTCGAAGACCATGGACAACCGCCCGTCAGAAATGTCGCGGACAGTCCCGTCAGGAAGCTCGAGTCTTGCCGGCGTGAACGGCGGAACCGACACCTTCAAGTCGATCCGGCCGCCACGGCGCACCCATTTGACGGACACATCGCCGCGCGGAGTGATCCTTGCCGCTGAAAGCGAGTCGAGGCGGGAAGGGAATTTCGGCCTGACAAGCACCTCGGCGTAGCCTGGCTTCGCAGGACGGATGCCGGCCAGATGCGTATAGAGGCAACTCGCCGCCCCGCTCATCATCGCATGATTGTGCGAGTCCATCATGCAGCGGAACGGCCACTGCTCCCACAACGTCGTCCCACCCTGTGCCGCCATGTAGCCGAAGCCGGGGTACTCCTTTTGCGTGAACAGCTCAAGGAACAGATCCGACTCGTCGGCATCCAGCAGCACATCTCCAATGTAGCGAGTGCCGAATATGCCCGTATTGAAACGGGTCTTGTCCTTTATGCGGATGGTCTCCAACAGTTTCGCCGTCACGGCGGCACGGTCTTCATCCGGCACAATGCCCAGCGCCAACGGCAACACGAACGTCGCCTGCGACCCATCGCCATAGGTGGCCGTCCCCTGGTTGCGGAACCGACGCTCGAACGCCTCGCGCACACGCATGCGCTTCGCCGCGAAATCCGCCGCCTCGTCCGGCTTGCGGAGCACGGCCGCGGCTTCGGCCGCGCAGTCCAGCATTTCCACAAAGATTGCAGTATTGACGATCCCTACATCATTGAAGAAGCTTTCCCACGTTCCTTCGTTCGGCGCACACCAGTCCCCGAAGCCCTTTTCCCACACACCGCTTGGGCTTTTGTCGAAAACGCGCCGGCAGGCGATTTTCATGGAAGGATAGCGCTCGACATATGTCCGCCGATCCCCATAATACCGCCACAGGCGCCTCGCCAGCGTAGTCGGGTCTCCGCTCCAATCCGGGTTCGGCCCTCCAGCTCCGCTGTTTTCAAGCCATACCCGGTAAAAGCTGCGCATGTCAAAGAACTGGCAAGCCGCATCCTCAAAGGCCTGCGAGTCCATCTGGCACGGGACCCGCTCGTTGCGCATGCAACAGTCGGACGGGAATGTCATCAGATTGGAGCGCATCGACCAATACGCGGCATTGTGAAGCCACATGAGCCCCGGGTCGGAACACGCAAACGACGACGTCTCCTCCACATCGGCCCCGACGGCCCAGCACACCAGATCATCCGCCGTCGGCCGGCCCGGCCAGCCAGTGACCTCGACGTACTGAAACCCGTGGTACGTGAAACGCGGCAAGAACGTCTCGAAGTCGCCCGTGCCCGCGAGCGCAAACTCGTCCGTCGATTCGGCAAGCCCGTTTGTCCACGGATCGATCATTCCGTCCGGCCCGATTATCTCGCTCGTGCGCAAGCGTATTCTCGTCCCCTTCGGGCCCTTGACCCGCGCCTCTACGACCCCGGCGCGGTTCTGCCCGAAATCGACGACAAACACGCCGGGGGCAGGCTCTGTCACACGCAGCGGATGTCGCGGATCGAACCTGCGTATGGGCGGAATATCGTTCGGCGCAAGCGGATTTCCGCGGCATCCGTCGGCGGCCTTCCCGAAAAGCACTCGCACAGGATGCCACGACGACGTGGACCCGGCAGGGCTGCACCAGCCTGGATCGTCCAACGAACGATCTATCGTCTCTCCATGGTAGATGCTCGTCTTCACGACAGGGCTCTCCTCGGTGAACTCCCACGTCCCGTCGGTAACTACAGACTCTCCCGTGCCGTCGTCGTAGCGAATGTCAAGGCGCACCATGGCTTGCTTTGGCCAAAGCCAGCGAGGCCCGTAGTTGACGAAGTCGTCTGAATACCCGGGGGACAGCCAAAGCCCGACCACATTGTCTCCGTTGGCCACAAGTGTCGTCACGTCATATGTCTCGAACCTAAAGGCCCTTGTCAAGATCGGCGCGCCGGCGAGCGTACGCCGTGGATCGGCCGCCCTTCCGTTTATCCACAGTTCGTGGAAGCCTCGCGCCGCGACGCTCGCGACCGCGCTTGACACTTTCTTGCCGCAGGTGAAAGCCTTGCGGAAGCGCGGGCAGCTCTTCGGCAAAATGCCGGGATGGACATACGGTTCTTTCCGGACGATCAAGACCCGGCCATCGCGCTCCATGCGGAAGAACACCTGCTGGAGATGCATTGGCCCGGCATAGTTGTCGAAAAGCACACGCTTATCGTCTGCGTCAAACCACGCCGCATCCTTGACGCGGGCATCGCCGCACTCTTCCGTCAGTACGGCGAAAGTGCCGTCAGCGGGGATTCCCTCGCGCCGTCCGAACGGTTTCCCATTGAGCTTCGCCACCGCGACAGAGCCGCGGCAGGCTATCTCCAGCCGGTTCCAGTCATTGGTCGTCGCGCCATCTTCCGCACCGGCGGCAAATTCCACGCCGCCTGTCGCATCGGGCTTGCAACGCACTCGCGCGATGAAGCGCCCTGCAAGCGGCTTGAACGTTACGGCGAATGTGCCGTCGCCCAATCGCGGCGTGAAGTCACGGTCCTCGCCAATCCACTTTGCATCTCCCCAGTCACTCTCGCTTTGCAGCGCCACCGCAAACGTCTGCGGCGGCGTCCAATCGGTCACCCCCCGGCCATCCCTGCCGATCATCCGCACCTGCCACTCGTAGATGCGCCCCGCTTCGGGCGGGCTCCCGCCGTAAGTGCCGCCGAACAGGCCTTCCGCCCTGCCTTTCCATGCCTCGCGCCCTTCCGTCAAAACGCGAATCTCGGCCCCATCCGCATTCCCGTTCCCGGACAGCCCCCAGGTGAACTGCGGCTTCACGTTCCCGATGCCGATCGCTTCCGCCAGTCCCTCGCACCGCGGGCGGACGATCCGCAACGATGGCAGCGGATCGCCGCAGCACGACGATGCCGCAGAGAACGCCACGGCGGCCATGCAGCATCTGCGCGTGCATCGCGGCAATTGGAAAAGGAGTCCCGTCTTATGTCTTTTTTCGCCTGTCATGGTCCGTAAATCCACAATCGGTCAGATCCGTTTCATCGCAAAAGACGTCGCCATGCCCTGCCATGCCCTGCCATGTGCGCCATTCACCGCCCCAGCGGACCTTGCGCGAGCATTTCTATGATGGGCTTCGTGCTTTCCTGCAGATCGAAGAACCCGTACGTCGTGAAGCCATGGCGGCGCAGCAGCTCGATGTGCTTGGCCGCGTAGAGGGCCTTCTCGGCCACCGTGTTCGCGCCGTTCCAGCGCACCGGGCCGAACGACGGCCCCACGTTGTCGAGGGCTCCGCCAAGCGCGTCGCGCTGGTGGAGGATGGCGCTCTCGAATCCGGCGGGCGAGATCGAATAGTTCATCGGCGCGAGGTGGTCGATGAGCCCCTCTCGCTTCCACCTTACCCAGTCCTGCCCCTCGGAGTTGTACGCGCCGCGAACCGTCGGGAAGCACGAGCTCCACAGCTCGACCTTCGGATTCACGGCCTTCACCGCCGCCCGGATCTCGCGGATGTGGCTGGTGATGACCTCCGCGCGGAAATCCCGCCAGCGCTTCTCGAATCCGCCCTCGGCCTCCGCCTTGAAAAGGTCCGCCGGCCAGTTCGCGACCGTCTGGCCGACCGCCTTCTCGAACGCCTTGCGGCACGTAGGGCAGCAGCAATAGCCGGTGCTCGAGTAGCGGATGAAGTCCAGGTTCACCACGTCCACGCCCTTGCCCGCCATCTCGGCCAGCGCCGCGACGTTTTCCCCGCGATTCAACGGGTTGACCGGGCACAGGAAATTTGGCGACGGCTCCAGCCGGGAGTCGACAGACAGGCGCCCCGCCTTTTCGATCTCCTCGGCGATCTCGGGATAGTCCCTGGTCTTCTGCAGGAAGCAGCACCGCCACGCCGAGACCTTGAGCCCGCAGGCACGGGCGGCCTTCACCAGCTGCTCGATGGAGTCGCCGCGCGCGGCCACATCCTTGGCCGGACGCAGCACCTTCGACGGATACCACGCGATCGGCCCGGTGCAGACATTGACGTCCAGCACGGTGAAGCCGCAGTCCTTCGCGAACCTGGCGACTTCATCCCATCCCTCCTTCTCCGGCCATGGCCCGTACGCACGGTGGCACTCGAGGATCCGCATCTCGCCCTGGCGCCCCGGCATCGCGCGGATCTCGGCGAGGATGCGCTCCTCCGCCCGCGCGGCCTCGGCCCGCGCGGCGGCAGCCTGCGAGGAGACCTCCGGCAGGAGATTCGTGACGACCCCCTCCAGCCGCCGCGAGAAGGCCGGCACATCGTAGTTGTCGTTCTTCAACAGCGACTGGCCGACGTCAACGCCTGCCGTAGGATGCGCGCGCAGAAAGCCGGCCAGCGCCTTGGGGAGACCGCCGACCCCCAGCACCTTGCCGCCGCGCGCGGCGAAATTCGTCACCGCCTCGAACATCCCTTCCGGCGACGCCCGATGGTTCATGTCGAACGTCACGAGCTTGACGCCTTCCGGGATCCCCCGCTTCGCCACGTCGAGATCGGCCATCACCACGCTCGGGACCCCCAGCATCCACAGCGCATCCTGCAGCCGCCGCGTCATCCCCACGCTCCAGCCGTTGAGCTGCTGCCGGGAGCCCTCCCGCTTGATCGAGCTCTCTCCAAACACGACCACGGCGTCGATCCGCGCCGGACGGATCGGCTTTATGTTCGCGATCTTGATGCGCGCCGCGCCCGTGCCGCCCCCCTTTTCGCCGATGAGGCACAGGGAGGTGATGTTCGCCCAGCTGCCGCAGGGGCGCATCCGGGAAATCGTGGTGTCCACCTTTCGCAGACGGATGTGGCACCACTTGCCGATCTCCTCCGGCTGAAAACGGATGTGGAAGCCGCTCTCGAACGGGCGCGGATCGTCGCTCGTGTAAAGACGGAGGAAGAAGTTTCCGAAACGCGTGGGGTTGTCGCAATAGAAATCAAACTCCACGCCGTCAGCGTCAGAGAGATCTATCGCTCCTCCGACATCCCAACGCTGCCATATTGGCGGATCATCGTTGGCCGGCACGTCAAACACATGCTGCCCGGTCCGCGTTCCTTCGGCAAACGCCGCCATGACCGCAAAGGCCATGCCTGCAACCGCCATGTTTCGCTTTGTCATCATTGTATCCCCTTTCCTGTCATTCCACAAATCATCGGCACAGCACGACAGAACAGTCGCCTTGGCACAAGACCGCCGGCTCATCGTTCACGACAAGGCGGTCCCCCTTGCGCACTGGCCGTCCGTTGATCGCCCCGGAGCCTTCCGTAACGATGGCGACGGCCGGAGCGCCGTCCAACGCAACGGCTCCGCCTGCGGCGAGCCGCCACATCTCAAACTTGTCGGTCAGATCGGTTCCGAGGATCTGACGGCTACCCGACAATGCGCGCGACGCGTCGCCGAACTTCACGTAGCGCGCGCAAATCTCGTCGTAAGTCCAATTGCGGTAGTCGTATACCTCGAACATCTTCTCGATGCCAAGCCCACCGTGCACCTTCGCCTCCGGGATCCGCATCCCCGATGGCGTCAGGCGCTCCGCCACGACCATGAGGTCGCTCGGCTCCTGAAGCTCAACCATAAAGCATCCGCCGCCTATCGCATGCGGCATGCCGCCGTCCACGAACACGAAATCGCCCGGCTTGACCGGTATGCGGTTAAGGCATTCCAGCAACCCTTTCTGCTCGGCGAACGCCATGCGCCATCTGGCTTCAGTGACGCCCGGGCGGAAACCGAGGTAGATGCTGGCGTCTGTGGACGTTCCTGAAAGGAAGTACCAGCACTCGGTCTTGCCGACAGGCGAGTGCATGTGCCGCCTCGCAAACGAGGCCGTGGGGTGTGCCTGAATCACGAGGCGCTCGTCCGAATCGAGCAGCTTCACGAGAAACGGGATGTCGCCGACCGCGTCCGCGACCAATCGCCCGTCGGCAAGCCGCCCCAGCCCCTCGCCCTCAACCTCCACGACACCGTTGAAGGCCGTTGTGGTGGAGGCCAGCCAATCTTCCGGGCGGTGGGCCCCATCCGGGCAATCGGCGGCACTGCCGGTGAAGGCGTCGATCCTTCCGCCGCCGAGATATGTGCGGCGGACGCGATTGTGCTGAAGCTGCGCGATCACCTGTCCCCCTTCCTGAGCATGAGCAAGATGCCGGCATTGCCGTCAAGACGAAGCGCCCCGTCCTTCCATTCGGCGGCAGATGCGTCATCCGTCAACGACCCGGCGACTGTCCATCCCGACGCAATTGCCGGCTTCGAGGAATGCGGCCTTGACGAGTTGTTCACGAGAATCACCGCGACCGTACCGTCGGCAAACGGGTGTTCCGAAACCGTGACGTCGCGCGCACCATCCTCGACAAGAAGCTTCTTCGGACATGCCGTCGCGTAATATCGCCATGCATCCGAGTCAAAGCCGCCGGTCTTTCCATTCGCCAATGCGGATATCGGTCTCGTCAGCAGGTAGACCGTACCCTTCCCGTAGCGGTTCCTCATGAAGCATGGATTCCCTGACTTGTCCGTCTCCAGCGCCTCGGCAGAGATCGGGCGGAACACGGGCCTGCCGGGGGTGCGGCTTTCTATCTCTGCGCCAAACACCTCCTCATGGTCCGGCAGGAACGTGTCGTTCCATTCGATGGCCAGCGTCGCACCTTCGTCGCGTACGCGGGCCTTCAGCTCATCCCAACGGCGGAGCGTAAGGAATGCGCGCCCCTTGGCATCCGGCAGGAAGTACACCCGGGAGTCCGGCAGCCTTTTCGTGGGGTCTGCGAACCTGGGCTGGAGCCCGGCCTGGCGGGCAAGCACATACGTGCCGTTCACCATCTCGCTGTCGCGCACGATGATCACGCAGTCGGCCTTCGCAGGCGGCAAGGCCTTGAACGGCAGAGACAGGATGAACGACGTGAACTTCGAGAGCGCGTGCGCAACAGGGTATGGCGTTCGGTCGGACTTGAACGCGCCGAGCTCCACGCAAGGCTCTTTCCAGTCGTACGGCGGGATCATCTGGTTGTCCTGGTCGAATGCGCACCACCAGCCAAGGCCGCGGCAGCCGGACGCGAAAAGATTCCAGCAAAGCCCGCGTGCGTAGCGGGCGACGTTTGCCTTGCTGATCCATTCGGCGCGACGTATGCCGTGTTCCTCGACAAACGCCGGCTTGCCGCCTATCTGCTCAAGCGCAACGTTGTACGATGTCGCGAAAAGGGCGTTGCGTATGCCATTGCCGTCATCGAGATAAGCATTCGACCATATCTGGTATGGGTGTACCGTAAGTACGTCGGAAAGCGCCGCTATGCGGTCAACCCGCCATTTGCCATCCGTTATCTCCAGCGAGTTCGGGCCTATGACCGGCCGGGCGCCATCTGCAAGGCGAATCGTCCCATGGATGAGCGCGAGCCATGCCTCGACGGCGTCAGGCGAGGCGATGGGGCCAAGGCAGTTGGTTTCGTTTCCCGACTCCCATGCGGCGATTGCGCCGTGATGGCGCATTCTCCGCACAAAATAGTCGAGATAGCGACGCTCCCACTTCAGCGCCACGGGATCTGAATAGAGGTCGCGGCGTTCAAGCGCCTGCGGCACGTATACGCGGAACGTCATCTGCCCGGTCAACGGACAAACGATCAGCTTGAATCCGCGGGCGGCGCACATGTCGCAGAACTCCTCGAACCGCCTCATCATCCGCTCATCGACCCCGGCATGGCCCGCAGGCGTCTCGGGGCGCGGCAGCTCATCCTGCGTCATGTATGTCTCGTACGTCTCATGGCCGGGACGATGGGCCTCCCATATCGGCTGGAAGACATCCCATCTCGGAAACACGCGCAGGAAAGAAAAGCCATGTGCCTTGAGGACATCCAGATCCTTGGATATCTCATCGGGCCGCCAGTCCTGCCACATTCTCGTGGAGGACTTGGATGCCCAGTAGTTCGCGCCCAAGGCAATCCGTCCATCTGGCGCAAAGGCCGAAACGTCATGCCCGGCCAGCGCGAACGGGAACGACGCTGTCGATAGAGTCGCCAACAGCAAGCCTGCCATCTCACACTTCATTCTCTTATCCCCTTTTTCTTCAGCACTCTGACCTGTCGCGGATTCCGCCGCTCGACCTGTGCCGTGGAGCCTCTGACCACAAGCTCGATCGGTAGCGACATGTTCAGCGGCGCGAGACCTGGATCGGCAATGCGCGCCAAAAGGCGGAAGAAGGCCGTCTCGCCAATCAGTTCACATGGCTGGTGGATGGTCGTAAGCGGCGGCGAGACTATGCTTGCGAAACGCACATCGTCGAAACCCGCAAGCAGGACGTCGTCCGGGATGCGCTTCCCTATCGATTCAAGAGCCTGCTTAAGCGCGACGGCCGAAGTGTCGTTGCCGCACACGAACGCATCCGGGCGGAATGTGCGCAGATGCCTGCGAAGCGCCTTGACATCGTCCGGCTCCGCCTCGAGCACCGAACACCCAATCCGGTTGCCGTCTGCGGCAACCGCGCCTAAAACGCCCATCAGCCGCGCGTTGACGCTGGCGGAACACCTCGGCCGCTTCTGGAAGGATATGCGCTCGACGCCGCAGTCGATCAGGTGCTCCGCCACAAGTGTGCCGGCGGCAACGTTGTCTATCCCTACGACGTCATAGCCGCATCGGCGCGGATTGCGGAGGAAGTCGTTGTCGAGGATCACCACCGGTATGTGCGCATGGTCAAGGATCGAAAGTATCTCGCGGTTGACGCGCTCACCATCGTCGACCAGCTCCAGAGGCTGATAGATGACGCCGGCCACACCTTCCCCGACAAGCTCCCGCGCAAACTTCCGTGCCGCCTTTGCGCGCAGCAATGGGCTTTGAGAGGCGATATCGCCGAACAGAAGGTGGTATCCCTCCTTCTGGGAAAGGCACGATATCTTGCTAACGATTGGCGGGAAGAATTCGGAGTAGGCGACGCCAGGCACAATCAGGCCGATCTTGCGTGAAGCTCCCCTGTTGACCACAAACGTGCCCCTGCCCTGTTCCCTGTGGATCAGCCCCTGCAGCACAAGTTCGTCCATGGCGTGCAGGACAGTTGTGCTGGAAAGCCCATGTCTGCGAATAAGCGCGCGGACACTCGGGAACGGAGTCCCGTTGCCGTACCTTCCGCTCAATATGCCATTCTTGAGCGTCTCGACTAACGCTTTGTATTTGGTGTCGCGCATCGCAAAGACATGCCTTCCTCTTGCACGTGGGCAAAGATACCATGATTCACCGCGCGGGGCAACGGATAAAACCACTGTTCGCGAACACTTTTTCACTCGGCGCGCAGGCCAGGCGTCTCCCGGACATCCGGGTTGCGGCGGCCCCGGCACGCACGGGACGGGATGGCACATCCCCGCGCATTCCCGCAGGGGATCCGCTACATCACGTCAAGGGCGTCGATGTCGATGGCGGGCGAATCAGCGACTACATTCCGCAATCCACCTTCATCCCAAGCCGCCTCGCCTCTGCACATGCGGCACGCAAGGCTTCAGCCAACTTCTTGTCGGACGAAAGATCCCCAGGCACACCAGGCACATGCAGGGAGAACACCTCGTCGCATTCTGCCGCCCGCCTAACTCCACGAACGATGTCCGGAATGGAATACGGAATGTCGCCCCCTATTCCGGCCGCCGGGAACACATCCACCTTCGACACCTCGGCCATCGGCACAAACGCCTCTGAGTTGGTCATGGTCTTGTAGCCGTTTGGCGCGAGCCGGTAGCCGCAGTCGGCCCATCCAGCCGCATCCCGCCCTTCATGGAAGACCTTCAGCGCACCCTTCCCGGTCGGTTCTGGCCGATAAACCGGACAGGCGGACGGATAGCCCTCTGAAAGGACTATCATTCCGCGATTCCTTTTGCCCCGCCCACGGACGCGCCCAGTCCAGTACTTCCCGCCAAGCTTGACGATGCCAACGTCGCCAAGACCAACGCGGCGCGTCACGGACGACAGATCCGCCGGACACTCAAGCACTCCGCGAGGATTCCCCTTGCCGCCATAGATGCCGAAGAGGAAGCGGCCATCCTCGAACGCCGCCGTCTGTATGCCCATCAGCGTGAAGCCCGTAGCAAGCGAATGCCGCCGCACGAAGCGGAAATCCGCATCGTATTCGTAGACATAGTTCTCCTCAATGGTCGCAGGAAGGCCTCCAATCACAAAGAAGCGTCCATTCGCCTGCGTCATGCCGCCGGCACCGTGCCCCATCTCGGGCAGACTCCACATTCCGCGCGGCGCCATCGTCTCGGCATCATATGCTCGCACCTCGCTCTTGCCCCTATCCATCTGGTTGAAGGACCCAAGGTTGACGGCGACGTAGACAACGCCGGCCTTCACGCAGAGGTCGCCGTGGTGGCTGGGGACAGGCCCCGTCGTCGCAAGAACGCGTCCTGCGAGATCTGTACGGACAACCTCTACCGTGAAACTCCAGTAAAGCGAATCGCCGTCCGTGGCGACCCCCTGGAGATGCCCGCCGTACTCGCCCTCGCACACGATCTCTCGCGGACGCGCCGCGTCCGCAGAATCCGGGAAGCCCCCGCCGACGGCGAAAGCAAGGGCAACGACCTTTATGCATTTCTTTAACATGGCTTCGATTATACCAAATGTGCGCCGTGAGCGCACAGGATCATCAATGTCGTAATTCGCCAATCCACGGCGCGATAAACGCATGATTACATCCGATGCCATAGTCCCACGTCGTGTACATGAACCCTCGAAAGCCAAAACGCCTCGCGGCGGCTTCCGCCCACGCGGATGCCGAAGCCCGTGTCGCGGCTTCCGTCTTCGCATCGTAAAACCCCGCACCCATCGTGCGGAAACCGTGTGACTCAAAGAACGGCAAGCAGACTGATGCCTTCGCCCCCCACCAGCACATGACGGTAATGTCGCGTGGAACATGCTGAAGGCCACCCCTATTCGGCGAATAAAGAAGATAATAGTTCTCGATCGCATTATGATTGTCGTCAATCATGTCCGACCACATGCAGATGTCGGCATCAGGGCATACGGCCCGGATAGCATCACGCTGTGCACGGATCGTTTCGCCGAACAGCTCGCCCATAGTCTTGCCGCTCGCACGGCAGCTCTCGCACGCACAGCCAACACGGAACTCATCGGCGGACAGAAACCATTTCCTGTTATCCAGCATACGATGAAGCGCGGCGGCCGACCGTCGATAGTACCGCAGCAACTCTGGATTGCTTAGACAGGCCGAATGCTGGTCGCCGTACACGCTCTTGGGTTCGTAGGCCGAGACCAGGAGACGCATGCCATCTGTGATCGCACCGCCGGAGAGTACCTTCAACTCAAATGCTGGATCGCGACGGTCAAACGAGAGGAAATCGAACGAGGACACTGTCTCGTAGTCGATACCTTCCTTGAAGATGCGCCCTGTCTCTGCGTCCTTCACAACAAACGTCGTCCCCACGCGACGGATCGGGTACTCAATCCCGAGTTCCTCGATCCGAACGTTCCGAAAGGACGTAAAGCCCTTCTCGTCAGCCGAATCCGAAACACGTAGCGTCACCTCCTGATCCTCGTCCGTGTCGCGCGTCAGGAGCGTGAAGCCGACATCCGTCCAGTCCTGTGTCGGCTGGAGATGCGGCGTGTGCGAGGCGAGATAGTGCCCAGACTTTACGGACGACGCGACGATGCCGAGGATCGGGCCGACCTGCCCCGGCTTGGGCGCTTGTTCAACGCCATCCGTCCTAACCTGCGCCGAGATGCGGTACTTGCGGGCCGGGCGGACAGGGAACTTCGCCGTTCGCGCACGGCCAGTCTTCTTCGTGCAGTCTATTACGCAATCGAGCGCAGACGTGTCGCACGAAACAGCCTCGGCGGCGAAGATGCCGCGTCCGGCCTTCACGACGTAGGGCACGTCCCGGACTGGCCAAACGGCGACGAGAGACGAGTCGACGTATTGCATCGAGCAGTATCCGACCGACCAGACGAGAGGCACAAGGTCAAACATCCGCTCCCGACAGAACGCCGCAAGCTCCCTAAACCGCGTCTGCCGCGCCAACGGCATCCTCCACGGAGCCTCCAGCGAAACGTTCCTCCCGACGAATGCATTGGAGCCGTCATTGGCCTCCGCCTCGGTCCATGCCGTGAAGTCCCGACCTGTGATGAGTGCCAGCCCCGTGTAGCCCAATGTCTTGGCGCGACGGACAAGATCGCGCGTCCGGTCAAGTTCCTGGTCTGAATTGAGATACTGGATGGCAAACACCCAATTGTTCTCAACCGTCGCATGTCCAGTCACCCGCTCCAGAAGCGGCAGGGCCGCCTTCGCCCAGATGTCATAGCCCGCGCCGTTTGGATGCGCCGAATCGACGTAGAACGCCTCATTGACAGAACCGTCCTCATTGAGGAACCTATCGTAGAGGTCAAGTGAAAAGACGTTCTTGCCGTCCTCCAACTTACGGATCCGCGTGTTCACCTCACGGTGCTTCGCGGCAAACGGGTAGTTCGGAGTGTCCTTTGTCGCACGGCGCGGCAACAGCGACACCACCACGATCTTGGCCTGCGGCTGCCTGACGCGGACCGCCGCGACAACCGCGCCGATGCCCTCGGCGACTTCGGGAGCGGATTCACCGATGTTGTTCGTCCCGACCAGCAGCATCACGGCCTTCGCCTGGTAGCCGTCCATCATGCCGCCAAAGCGGACATTCCAAAGAAGGTTCTCGATACGATCCGCGCCAAAGCCGACATTCAGCGTCTTGAAGCGGTTGGTAATCGACGCATAGGCCGACCAAGGATGCTTCGGATCGCCCCACTTGCCTTCCCAGAAATGCGTGATCGAGTCGCCGATCAGCACAAGGTCGTAGGACCGCTCCCGGTTCGACTGGATTTCCTCGCGCTTCCTCAACATGCGCGGATTCGAGTGACTGGGACCGTCCTTTAGCCAATAGACATTGGCTTCCGGGCGCATCGCCCGAGGACTCGTGCGGTCAACTGATGTCGACATCGCGCCGCCGGGCGCGGACGGTACCGTCTCCGTCCGACCGAGTGCATAGTCGAGGTACGGTCGCAACTCCCGCGCCCATATCTCGTACCCCACCTGACCTGGATGCAGGAGGTCTTTCATCATTTCGTGTGACAGCCGCCCTTCGGCATCGACCAGCCGTGCGTTGAAATCGCACCACAGTACCTGCGGATTACGCGCGACATAGGCCTTCAGCGCCTGGTTAACGTGGTCGTTACGCAGACGCAACGGGTCCGAAACCGTCTCGCCGCGAGGGAAGATCGGATGGAGGATGACCTTGGCGGACGGCACACGGTGCTCAAGTTCCTTCAGGATTGCCTTCACGCCCAGCACCGTGTCCAGGACCGACTCCGTCTCCAGCGGGCGGTGTCCCGTGTTGTTCGTGCCGATCATCAGCACGACGGCCTTCGGATCGAGTCCGTCAAGCTGCCCATGCCGAAGCCGCCAAAGGAGATGTTCCGTACGGTCGCCGGAGAATCCGGCGTTCATCGCACGATATGGGCCAGAGAGGAAGTTGTTCGTCCAAACCGAAGAGCCTGCGCCTTCCCAGCCGTGCGTGATGGAGTCGCCGAGGAATACGACTGGATAGTCGCAACGGGCGGCTTCGGCCTTCTTCGCCTCAAACCGTGAAATCCACCAGCCGCGCGTCCACAAGGCATCCGGCACGGCCGGATCCGTCGCAAGGTGCGCCGAAGCCGGAAGGAGAGACAGAATAGAAACGGACAGCAGAAGAATTTTCATCGGATAGTCACGCAGAGGCCCATGAGAGTCAAAAACAGTTCGGCATCCTTAACTTCCGGCCTTGGACCTGGTCTGCAACTCCAAGCCGTCTCGCCGAAGATGCCGCCCTCCGCGCGAAGGACAATAGACGACATCTCCGCAAGTGACGAATTACGAACTGCTCGGAACACTGCGGTTTTGGGCAACGCCAGCGTTCCGGCAAGCGTCAGCGACGGCGTACACAGGCCCTTAACCTGTGCGCGGAGAACCGCCCCCTCGCCAAAGGCCATGTCCGTGACGGCGACATCCGCACCCGTCAGCGTCGTCGCGTTGTCCCATACGCCCTCCGTGCGGACATCGACCTTCGCGACCGTCGTCCGCACGTCCGCGAGGCGGTTGACGAAACATGCCGCGCCGTTTGTGACGACGAGCGTATCCACCGCCAGCGAGCCGCTGATTTCCGCATCGGCGGACGAGTAGGCGTTCAACGGATAGGGCTTGGCAACTGCATTCGCGAGGCAGCGGTCGTTGTCGAACACCTTGGCGTCCGCTGGCACCTCAATTATGGAGCCCTCGCCGTCCAGAAGCAGGCTTATGCCGGCCGGAAAGGACGGCATGCGGAATGTCTTGCCGCCCCTCACCGTCAGCGTACCCGTACCGAACCACTCGCTGCGGTCGCAGCCGGAAACGGGCACGCCGTCGAATGTCTCATGCGGATAGTCCGTCAGGTCGAGGACGCACCCGTCGCCCGCGACCTGAACCCATGTGCGCAAGGCACCCCCGTCAGAATAGCCGCTCAAAGGCTTCGTGTACAGCGACTGCCCCTTATCCGCGAGAAAGCCCTTCGTCGGACGGAGCGTCCCGCCGGACCAGATGACCCGACCTTGCCCGGTCGCATTGCCACGGTATAATGGCTCTGAGATCTCCATGAGGCCCGCCTTGACCTCCAGCACACCAGTCACATAGCCGCCCTTGCTGCCCGTCAGATAGACCTTGTGGTGCTTTCCGTTGACGCGCCACTCGCCGCCGTCGATCACCAGCCGTCCCACGTTCTGGTTATTGCCCAGCTGGACCTGACTGTTCCACGGCAGAGTGACCCGTCCGCCCTCGCCCACCACGAATGTCGCTTCCGCCGCATAGTAACTGCCGTCAACCTTCGGATACAGGCCGATGACGACACGCGACTGGCCCATAGCGTTTCCGGCATCGGCGAACGTAACGTCGCCGCCGTCACAGACACCCACGTACCGACCCCACGACTCGTCGGCGGCATCCGGATCGACGACCTCGATTCCGCCCCAGCCAAAGTCATACCCGCCGTTCGTCAGGAATACGGATCCCTGCCCCACGCAGAGCGTATCGGCGTCATTCTGGTTGGAGGCATCGCCTGCAAATGTCGCACCGCCCGCGAACTTCACACAGCCGTCACCCGTAATCCAAAGACCCTTCGTCAAGTTCGTTATCGCGCAGTCGACAACGCCGGCCACCGTTCCTGTCACGGCCAGCGCCGCCGTTGCGATCCACGATTTCTGCCGGACCTTAATCGGAGAGGAAACCGTGGCCGCATGCGCGAACGCCAGTGTGCCGCCGTCGAGGATGATCTCCGTCGCCGCCGTCAGGCCGTTGCCAAAGACTTCCAACGTCCGCCCCACGCCGACGACCAGCTCCGCCTCCGTCCGCGCGATGTCCGTCACGATCCAGTCGCCCGACTCGACAAGTTCGGCACCTTCCGACACCTCGATCTCCACGCCGAACGGCCTGTTGCCGACGAGGAGAAGCGCACCGCGCCGAACAAAGATCCGGCTACCCGTGAACCCAGCGAGCGCAGCCGCCGTCAGGGCGTTGGTCGCCCCCGGCGCATCGGACACAAGTTCCTTGCCGCCGCGAATCGGGCAGGAGAACATGCCTCCTCCGGCGAACGTCAACGAAATGTCCTTCCCGAGATAAATGCCTCCCGTTAGCGCCGTCGTGCACGGAAGCGTCAGTCCGCCCGCGCCCGAGACATCAAGCGACGCCTCGACTCCACGTTCAGTCAAACTCCCCGCGAACGCCAGAGACGCGCCGTCAGCAATTTCGAGAGATGTCTTCGCCTGCGTGACGGCGAAAGTGCCGCTGACAAGATTGCCCATGCCGACCGCCCGTAAGGTCGGGACGGCGAGCGTGCAGTCGCCGGTCGCCACCACCCGCGCACCATCCTTCAGCACCAGCGTCGATGCGACATGATCGGCGTCCAAGTCCGAGACAAGCGCCATCCTGACGGAGCCGTAGTAGTATGTCACAGTCTCGCCGATGGAGAATTCGGCGCCGTCGAGCGTCAGCGTCCGCGCCCGAAGATGCGCGTCGCTGTGACGCGCTGCGCTACTGACCGTATAGTCCGCAGGCAGGTACAGGTGCGCGGGAGCCTGAAGAGTGACATCAACCGACGAGAGGTCATTGGATGGCGACAGAAGCCAGACATTCAGGTTGCCGCCCATTGTGAGGCTCGACACGTCAGCGCCGACCTCAAGTGGCATCCGCCAATAGTCAAAGAATCCACCCCAGCCGACCGAGAAGTTTGCGTAGCCGCCTGACGACGGGCCCCGCCAAGTCTGGTCAGACGCGATCGCCAACCGCTTTTCGCCGAAGTCCGCCCTCCCTACGGCGAACGTGCCGTTTCGCGTGAATATGACGCCGCCCGCGCCAATGGTGATCCTTGCGCCATCGCTCCAGAAGCCAACCTGGGCCTCACAGTCTACGACAAGCCCGTACATCGAAAGCGGCGAATCGTTCTTGTTGTTTCGGTTCGCCAGGGACATGATGCGGGCGACGGATCCGTCTGTCCACGCCGTTTCCTGTCCGGCGGCATCCGTCCATTTCAGGGTGCCGCTCCAGTCTCCGTACAACGTCTGCGGGGTTTCCGACCGAGCTGAAAGCGCAAACGCCATCGCTGCAACGGCTGTCAGTGTTTTCATCTTCATCGTGAACCTCCTGTTTTTTCGTGTTGATTCAGTTCTTTGTCGCGATTTTCGTGTACGAGTCCAAGCCTGGCCGACCATGCATGACCTTGGAACGGAGAGGCTTTCCGGCAATGCCGAAACTGTTGCGTGGCCGAATCTCAATCCAATAGTCCCGATCTTGCGGCAACTCAGCGGCATTGAAGTGGAATACTGGCTTCAACGGCTCGTCTTTCGGCAGTTTGTGGAAAGCCGGCGAAAGAAACTTCTTTACGAGAGGTGCCGAGCCATCGGACGGAACCACTCGCAACTCGTAATCGAAGACGCGTCCGCCATCTGCGGCCTTAGCCGCTGGGACTTCGCAGACGACGGCAATCTGCCAGCGGTCATTCCTCGTCGAGCCGTTGCGAAAGCGCAATTTCAACGTCGCACCCGTGGGGAACTCTGGAATTGGAACCGTCATCTTCCGTACCATCGGCGAAAATACACCGCCCGTACGCGCCGGCAAAGGCAACATCCATGGGGATGCGGCCTCGCAACAGGCTTCGAAATCCCGTCGCTCAACGACCATCCTATCCGGCTCGACCGTGACGAAATAGCCCTGCGCCTCTGTCTCCTCAAACCGCGCGTCTATGCATCGCATCGACTGCGGTGCCGTGCCGTTGCGGCGGTGGCTGCCGTTCTCGTAGCCGCCCGGAACCGCCGTGTATGACATTGATGGAACGGTGATAGACGTGAAACAGTCCTGCCAGACGGAACGTTCGTCGTTGAGTGTCAGGTGGTAATGGCCAGAGAATGCCACTGCATTCGGAAAGGCCGAGAGAACGCTCTTACCTATGCCGTCGTCGCAGTCGTCGACGGTGTTGAGCGTAGTCCCCTTGAGCGGCGGATGCTGGATGTAGAAGAACGGCTTTCCCACATCAATCTCCGATGCATTCTCAGCCATCCACTTGCCGAAATCGCGATGTCCTTTCCAGTCAGCAATCACGAAATCATAGCCTTTCACTCGGCAATGGCGAATCGGAGCCCACGGCTCATGGAACGCCTCCTCCCAGCAGAGAGCCATGCCGTATCGAACAAGTGCATCGTCTTCGGAATAGCCCTGCGCGTGCATGTCGAGTGTCATATCGCCATATGCATATCCGTCATAATCATGGTTGCCGGTACAGAACATCTTCGCGACATTCCGTCCATCGGGCGCACGATCATGAGGGAAAACGGAATTCCAAGCATCTGCAACGTACTTGAATCCGCTCCGCAGGCCCCAGTCGCTCATGTCCCCGGAGACGATGACCGCATCGGCCCGGCGGTCACGGAAGTACGCGAGCGCACGCACGAACCGCTCCGTCGATTCGGGTGTCGTCACATGGATATCGCTGATAACGCCAAGACGCAGTTGCGAAGCATCCGAGCCAAAGACTCGCCCCGCACCGCCGACGAGCATGCCCGTCGCGAATGTCTTGAGCAGAAAATCATTTCTGGTCATCCGGTTCATTCGACCTCCTCCAGTCTTACGCCCGTGAAGTAGACCATGCCGACGGCGCTCCACATATCCAGGTATAGCCGGTTGGCGAACGTCTCCGATCCTTCCGCCGCCGTGAACTCCCAACTCTGATGGAACCAGTCCGTCGTCCCCGTCAGGCGGTTCTCGGGGAAACTCACGTTCTGCTTAGGCGTGTTGAGAAGGTATACGCCGACGCCCCCGCCTCCGTACAGCTTCGCGTTTGCTTCCACATGATCAAGCTTCATGAAAAGCGAGATTCGGTATCGACGTCCACTGACAAGCGCATGTCCGCCCTTGCCGAAGTACTGGACGAGGCGGATCGGATTCGGGTCGTCTGGCCTCTTCGTAAGGCGAATGGCGCCCGGAAGTCCCGTAGGCGCGTCCGCAACCTGCTCGTAGTAGCGGTCGTAGCCGCGCTCGTTGACGGACCATCCCTCCTTGAACGGTGCACCCGTGAAGTTCTCGCATGCGAGAATGTTCGCTCGTTCGGGATGGGACGCACGACGCGCAAGCTCCCGCTCGACCGAGGTGGCCTCGCGGTACGCCGCCGCCTTCTTCGCAAGCGGCTCAAGCATCTCGCGACGCCACAGCGCGAGACGCCGCGCCTCCGGCGAACCCGGCGCGACCAGGGCCGCCGCACGGTCGAAGTGGGCCGCCCAGGCGGCGATGACGTCCGGCGAATAGATCTTCACGAAAATCTCGTAGGGGCTCGGCACCACGTGCGTCGGTCCCATGTCCGTGTCGATGCACTTGCCCGAGATCTCCCTGACCCACTTGTCCTCGACCTCCTCACGGAATGCCGTCATCTCGACCGCCGCCCTGCCGAACATGAGGCGGTCATGCTCGTCGAGAATCGCCTCGATGTCCGCACCCGTGTCCCAGCAGACCTTGCCGAAAACATAGTAGTTCAGGTAGTTGTAGAGCCAACGGTCGTTGTTCGACTCGCAAAACGCGCCGAAGACCATGTCCGCGACGGACTTGTAGTAGCGGCCCCAAGCGCGCGGCGAGACATTCGGCACATCCGGGATGCGGTTCGCTCCGAACTTGCAGGCGTAGTTCCATAGCCACACCTTGTGGCCAAGCTTCCTCGTCCACGCCGCGATCTCGGCATCACCCTTCGCCTTCCACTGCGGCGTCGACCACGGCCCCGTCTCCGCCACCATCACGTCGATGTTGTCGGGCAGGTCGATGTCAGGCACTCGCCGATACGGCGGATAGGCCATCTGCGTAAGCCGGATTCCGGGGCACGCCGCCTTCACCTTCCGCGCAAGTTCGGCAGTCCGCCGCCAGACGAGCGCATCCGCGTAGTCCAGCTCATTCATGTCGTAGGCCTTCTGGCAATCCGCACAGAAGCACGGCTGGAAACCGTCCTGCGGCATGACATCGACCCATGGATGCCTGAACGTCATGACCGCCCAGTCGGCCCTCGCATCAGGCTTGCCGGAATGCGAACACATGCCGCGCACTGCGGCATCCTCGCCACACGCCCACGAAACGATATCCCTGTACATCTCGTCCCATGCCGCAGACGAATGGCAGAGCTGTCCGCGCAGGTTGTTGCCGCGACCATCAGCCCAACGTGTGCCATCCTTGCGCAGGGCGAAGTACTCCGGGTGCGTTTCCGCGAAGCGGTCGAGAAATCGAAAGCCTACCTGACCATGGTTGCAAGGTATGTATTCGGTCTGCATGCGATTACGCACATAGGTGAGTTTTCGCATTGGATGAAGGGCATCGTCCCGGTTCTCTCCTTCAAAGTAGGTGCCGTCAGAGAAGGCCGAGTAGTTACGCACGGAAAAGTCCGGCGTGAACGTCCGTATGCCTTCGGGAATGTGCAAGGCATCCTTGCGCGGCACGATCTCCCCGAGCTCTCCAGGGAAATACATCCGCACATCGGCATAACGGTCAAGGAACTCGTATACGCCAAACAGCGTGGCCTTTTCGTGGAACAGTCTCCAGATTCCGGTGCGCCCGAAAATCGCCCGTCGCTCGTCTGCCTTTTGGTCGTCGCGCCCTGCGATGAATATGTTGCCGCCGTGCGCGACGATCATGAACGCGTCCCGCGCCAGTTTAGACGTATCTATCCCTGCGGCTCTTGACCATGCGTTTTCCCCAAGGAAGATAGAATGAGCACCCGCTGTTGGCGCGGCCACGATCGGGACGGCGCGCGCGAACGTGCGCGAGAGGAAGTTCGTCATCTCCTCCGCCGCGAACAGGACCGTCTTCGGCGCATCCGGCGCGAGAACGACTTCCGCGCGGTCGGCGGCGATTTCGACATCTGCAAAAGCGGCGCCCACCGCCAGCAGAGCCCCGGCCAGAAAATGCGTCTTCATGCGCCCAGCTCCTTCAGCCTTGCGAGCGACCGTGCGACCGTGTCAAGCCGATCCGACGTGGCCGGCTCGACGACCGCCCACTCGACAGGGTGGCGGCGAAGCTCGGCGACGACGGCCTGCCAATCGACGCCTGGCCGTCCGGGCGGCGGCTCGCCGATCACGCCCCAGCAGCCGAGATCCTTGTCCCAGTCGTCCTTCACGTGGATCGTAGGGCAGCGGCCAGGATACCGACGCATCCACGCTGCCGCATCCTGGTCGGCGTGCGCGAGCGCACCGACGTCCCACTGGATGAAAATGTCGTCGCTGAACTCGCCCGTGAAGATTTCCCACACGGTCTTGCCGCCGAAGGATCTGCCGAACTCGTGGTCGTGGTTGTGGTAGCCGATCGCGAGTCCTTGCGACTTTGCCGCATCCGCCGCCGCGTTCATGACTGCGGCCTGACGGCGCCACCAGTCCGGCTCGTCCGCAAGGCCCTTCTCCGGCATGAGCCAAGGCACGATGATGCGCGTGTAGCCGACGGTCTGGGCATAGTCGAAAGCCCAGTTCCGCGCATCAGGCAAAAGCTGCTCGATTCCGACATGCGCACCGCACGCGACAAGGCGGCTGTCGTCAAGGCTCCTGCGCACCATGCGGGCCTCAAAGTCCTTCGTCCCCCACATCTCCAGCCCGTCGAGGCCGAGCGCGGCAAGTCTTGCGCATGTTCCATGAAAATCCTTCGACAGCAAATCACGAACCGAATAGGCTTGCACCGCAGTCCTTGGATGGCAGCCAAAGCGCAGACATCGACATCCTGCAAGCGAAGTTGCCACACCCCCGAGTATGAATTCACGTCTGTTCATATTCGCATCTTCCTCTTCTCGACGCTTTCATGTCTCCGCTCTCCATACGTTATCCGTTCGAGCGCAAGAACGCCAGTTCCTCCGACGTCGGCTCGCGACCGTACTCGCTTAGGCCGAAGACCTCCGCGTGCGAACACGCAAGCCTGTACCGCCCAGCGTCATAGGCCGCGCGCGGTTCAATCCAGTGCCGGACGATGAACTCCCGAACGGCCGCCGGGTCGTCTCGCGGCGGAACCTCGTCCTCGATGCCCATGTCAAACGGCAGCCACTCGAAGAACTGCGAGACATGGCACGCAAGCCCAGCGACCTGACGATCGACGCTCGCCGGGGTCAGCTCGACGACAAGATCGGGACGGAGCGGCTGCGGCTGCTCGAAGCCGTCGCGCAGATAGAAGACGACCGGCTTCTCCTTTGGAATCGGCGTCTCGGGGCACCACAGCGGCACACCCATCAGGTAGGTCATGTCCATTACGAGCTGTCCTGCGGCGCGGTGATCCGCATGATAGTCGAATGTGCGGTGCGTGAAGATGACGTGCGGGCCGAAGGCGCGCACGAGCCGCGTCAGCTCCCGCCGCGTCTCAAGGTCGGACGAAAGCTCGCAGTCGTGATGGTCCAGCACCACGTAGCGCTCGATCCCGTAGGCTTTCGCCGCCGCCTGCGCCTCATCCTTTCGACGTCTCGCGAGGTCGGCGCCCGTCATCGCGTGATGACCCTTGTCGCCGTTCGTGAGCGACACGAAGACGACACGCGCGCCCTTGGCGGCCAGGAGCGACGCCGTTCCGCCGCAGTGCACGTCCGGATCGTCCGGATGCGCACCGATGACCATGACCTTCATCGGCCCCTCGGCCGGATCCCACATTCCGCGCGCGAAATGGTTGCTACGCGCATTGCCAGCCTTGTCCTGTTCACTCATTTTTGTTCCTTTCCCTGGAAATGCCGCTCGATCTCCTCCAGAGTCCGCCCTTTAGTCTCCGGCACCGCATAGGCGACGACGAGGAAGAACAGCACCATGGCGCCGCCGAGCGTGAAGAATACGCCTTGGTAGCCGCACGCCTCGGCCCACGGCAGGAAGGCGCGAGCGATCGCATAGGAGACGCTCATGCTCGCCATCACGCAGACCAGCATTCCGGTCGCGCGGATGCGCGTCGGGATGAGTTCCGAAAGCGCCAGATGTACGCATACCCCTGGGCCGACGGCGAACGAGGAGACGAAAAGTATGAAGGCCGCGAGCGTTATGGCTCCCGTAGCCGACGACGGCGCGAGTCCGAATGCGTCCATCGACCAGAAGACCGCGCCGACCGCGCCCAGGCCGAGTACGAGCCCCGCGCTCCCCAGCATCAGCAGGAACTTGCGCCCCTTTCGATCGACGAGTGCGCAGGCCACGATCGTCATCAGGAAGTTGGCTGCCTTGATTGCGGCATCCGCACCGTTCGCCCAGACGCCCGGAAGCCCCGCACGGTCGAAGATCGTCACCGAATAGTTCAAAACGGAGTTAATGCCGGACGCCTGCACGAAGACGGCTATCAGGAACGCGAGCGCGAAAGGCGCCAAATAGCGGTGTCGCCAAACCGTCCCCGCCGCCGGAGCGTTCACCGTCCCGTCGCCGCCGAGCGACACCTCGATCGCCGCGAGCTGCCGCGCCGCCTCTGCCTCAGGATAGTCGATCCGCAGAGCGGCGCAAGCCTCTGCACGTCGGCCGCGCCGCGCGAGCCACCGAGGAGACTCGCGCAGGAAGAACGAGGCGACGACAAGCGCCGCGCCCGGAACGGCAGAGAACCAGAATATGCTCTGCCAGGCTATGTTCTTCGCCGCCGGCGAGACGGAGGACGACGATGCGTCGCCGAAGAACGCCGCCACGCCCATGCCGACTATGGAAGCCACGAAAAGCCCAATCACAAGAACGAGCTGGAACATGCCCGTGCCCTTCCCGCGACTCTCAGCCGGCAGGCATTCCGCCAGGTACATCGGCCCCGCGATCGCGACCAGCCCGCAGCCCACGCCCTGAAGGATACGCCCGACCAACATCGGCCAGTAGGCGCCGCCCGAAAGGCAGATGAACGGAACCGCCGCCGTGAAGACGATCGCGGCGGCACGAATCGCCATCACGCGACCGAAACGCTCGGCAACGGACGCCGCCAGAATCGTACCGGGAATGTTCCCTAAAAGGACGGCGGCGACCACGCTCGAAAGTTGATCTGCGGTGAAACCACACGTCGCCTTGATGTATGGCAGCGCAGCGGCGATCAGGCCAACGTCAATTCCGTAAAGAAGGCCTCCCAAGCCGCATGCTGCGAGCCTGAATTTCCGATAGATGGATGTTCTTTCCTGTGACATCGACGCACAACATAGCAAAACTCATTTTCGATGTCAACGAAAATACAGGGACAATAGGGATAATCACGGAAAGGTTTCGCCGTCCTCATAGACAGGGCCAATCGTCAATCCTATTGGCTTGTCCGCGCCTAAAAGACACGACAACGCAAACTTGGCCGCCATACCGCCGTGCACACGTGGATTCATCGTCATCTTCGTCAGATTTCGGCGATACAGAGGATCGTTCCCCTTGTTCGCCCAAGATACGATGCGTACGTCTTCCGGCGCCAGTACGCACTGGTCGGCCATCGCCCACAACGCACCCACCGTCGGTGCGTCGTCGGCAAAGAAGATGAGGTCCGGCAACCTCCTCTGATGGCACTTCAACCATTGCGCGAAAAGGCAAAAGGACTTCTGCTGTGTGCCGTAGGGACGCAAATCGTCTTCAGACTCGGCAACAATCAATTCCGAACAGCGGATTCCTGCGCTCACGAGCGCATGCTTCGCATCGACCGTCGCGACCTTGCGGGTACGCACCTGTAGCACAGTCTCAATTCGGTGCAAACGGCATTCCCTGATAAAATCCGGAACGGCTGCGTTCCAATCAAGGACGAGCCGTCCAAGACAGTGCCGACGACGGCATGGCTTTGCCCCGACCACGACAAAAGGGATTCCGCTTTCCGATATGCATCGTTCCACGACGGGACTGCTGAAAAGGACAAGAACAAAATCGACGGAACGCTTCAGCACCGACTCCAAGACACCAACATTGACACCACCCGGCAGAAAACTATCCGCCACGATCTGTGTACACTGGTATCCGGCATCCGCAAGGCGACTTTTGACCTCATCAACAAACACGTTCGAATAATACGAGCCCGCATGGTCGGTTACTACAAGAAGTACATGCCCATTCCAGTGTTTCGTGCCAAGCGGCAACACTACGCTTCCGACACGAGGACGAGGACATATGAACCCCTCCATCTTCAACTTCGCCAACGCACGTTCAACCACCACGCGACCAACTCCAAGCGCATGCGCCATTTCGCGCGTTGTCGGCAAAACGCTGCCCGACAAATAGGAGCCGCATACGATGGCCTCCTTAAGTCCATTGGCAACCTGTTGTATCAACGTCTGTCCGCTAGCGCGATCGACAGCAAAAGGCATCTCAACTTGCATATACCCCACCCGAAATCACCTGCACCTGCATTCATTGCATAACATGAATGTCGACTAACCAAGGATAACACCAGGCATCGCCAAAATGGCGTTGACTCTCTTGAACCTTCGCGGACGCGCCGCGTCCGCAGAATCCGGGAAGCCCCCGCCGACGGCGAAAGCAAGGGCAACGACCTTAACGCATTTCTTTAACATGGCTTCGATTATACCAAATGTGCGCCGAATCAGATTACAAAAATCACAGGGATGTGAGGTTTAGATGTCAGCGTATCAGGATCCATGTGCCGATTTTGCCGAAGCAGACACACAGCCGCCATCGGATGAGCCGCAGATGAGGTTGAACATCCGGCGCAAACGTGCGATCACCGAAGTCAATGACGGCGTTCGCCAACCCTTCGGCTGCGTCCACCGTGCCGATGACGAGCCTGTCACCCAGACGCACCTCACGGTCGAACCCACGGACGACCACGCGCGCACCGGCCTCGAACGTCAACGTTCCCGACAGCGCAAGCGGGTTGACGATTGCGCCTTCCGAGACGTCAAACACCATTTGCGCACCGTCGCCATACGTGAGGTCGCCGACGAGCGTCGCCCGCGCCGCCTTCTCGGGCAGTGCCGCCAGTTCCGCGTCCGCCTTGCCGAACCACTTCTTCAGAAGGTAGTTGCGCGTCGCCGTCTTCTCGCGCACGGACAGCGGACGCTCGAAGACGATGATCTCGCCAATCCGAAAGCCGCCCTGCGCATAGTCGCCAAAGGCATTCCCCAACATGTTGGCCATGCAACCGCCCGCCGTGTGCAGTTCGACGAGATCGTAGCCACCGCTGGGCGCCCACGAATCGACGCGCTCCTGCCGTTCGCCGTTGATCCACAACTCGCCGTTCTTCACGTTCGGACTCGCCGAACCAAACAGTGGCGTCTCCACCGTGATCGTGTCAGGCGTTCCGCTGCGAAGGAAGTCGTTCAGGCTGGCGAAGTTCGCAAAGTCACGGCCTTCGATGTTGGAACTGATCGGATTGCGGTTGCTACATCCGAGCGGCTGTCCGCCGCCCGCCTGCGAACCGTAGACGAGATAGACCGACCGGATGTTCGTGAGCGTACGCGAAAGGCCGAGCGTCCGCGCCTCGACGTCCTTTCTCTCCGCCGTCGCGCCGCCGTTGTCCCAATCGCCGTGAAACGCGCCAAAATCGACGACAGGAAGCCCGTTGCAAAGCGCCTCCGCCGCATCGTTGAGGAACGGTTTCTTCGTCGTGTAGTTGCCCTCGCGCGACTGCAACGCCGCGATCCGTCCCGACCGATCTGTCCAGTTCCAAATGAAGTTCGTCGTGCCATAGTCGCCGACGCGGACGAACAGGAGCGAGGCCGCGTCACTCGCGTCGAGCCGCAGCGACGGATTCGCCGCGACTTCGCAGCTGAACGCGACATCCGCCCCCTCCACGACCGCGAGGCTGCCGCCGCGCACCTCCAAGCCGCCAGAAAGGTCGGCACCCGAAACGACGGCGAGCGTTCCCGCGCCCGTCTTCACCGCCGCGCCGTCCGCCGTCAGGGAATTGACCGCAAGCGTCGCACCCTCGGCGACGTCAACCGTCGCCGTTGCGCCGTCCGCGCCGCCCACAGCGAGGTTCTGCAGCGTCGGCACGCCCAGGCCGTCGTCATAGCCCGCCGGGACGCGCCCGAGCCACTTTTTCATCAGGTAGGCGACAGCGTCGCGGATAGCCTCGTCCGGCAGCGCACCGCCCCAGCCCAGCACCTCGCCGAGCCGCAGGCCGCCGGCGCGCGACGCACTGGCCGCGCCGAGCAGCCACTTGAGATCCCCGTTATCGCCCGGGCCTCCCGGCACACGCCACGCGACGACCTGCCAAGCCGGAACCTCATTGCCCGTCGCATTCTTGTCCACCCGATGGCCGTTCACCCACACGTCGCCCGCATCGTTCGGCACCTGCATGCCATTCTGACCAAATGAGAAATCGCTCACGTAGATCGAGGTCGTGTCCAACAAGCGACTGAGCGCCGCCGCATGCCAGTCGGAGCCGTTGTCGATGTTCTTCGGCTGATAATGCGCAAACATCTTGCTCATCACGTTGCCGCCGCCGTACATGCGCGCATCGACGACCGCGACGACCGTCTGGTAGACGCGCGTCGGCGAAAACGCCATGTACTTGCCGGACGCGCCGTAGCGCCCGAAATCAAGGACGTCGAGTCCCGTACCGAGTGCATCCATAACCCGCACCGGACGGCGTACCGCGTCCGTCTGAACGACGCAATTCGTCTCTTCGCCCGTTACCGCATAGGCGGCGGTGTTCGCCCATGCGCTTACCGCGTCGCCGTCTTCCAGCGTCAGCGAATCCGCATCGGACGGATCGAGGTGCAGCGTCAGATACGGCGCAAGTTGGTCAAACGTCGGCACGGCCTTCGCGCCCATGACCTTCAGCGTGCCGCCGCGCACGGCCAAGCGTCCACCGAAGCTCTCCGCTGTGCCGACCGCCAGTGCGCCCGCGCCCGTCTTTTCGACCGTCGGCCCCACACCGTTGCCGCGTCCGCCGTCAAGGCGTTCCAACGTCAGCGTCTCATCCGTCGGCACGTCAAGCGTCACCGTCTGCGGCGTGTCCGGCGGCGAGAACCCAGAACTGCCCAGCGCCAGCCACGCGACGGATGCCGAACCGTTCTGCCCTTCCGTGTCGCGGTCGAGCCACTTGCGCTCCAGATAGGCGATCAGCTCGCGCGTCTCGTCCTCCGTCAGCACACGGTCGAAAATCAGCAATTCGGCGATCTTCTGTCCACCCGAAGACACGGCCTCGTCCGTGTTGTCGATGTTGCCCATGCCAATGCCGTACGATGTGAGCGTCGCCGCCGAGGGATTCGCCGCAATGACCTGCCAAAGTCCGTTCCACTTCGCCTTGTCCGGCGCGTTCTGCGTCTGTCCTGTCCAGACGCTTCCGTACTTGAGGTCGCCTGGCACGTTGTTCTTGACGAGGGGAAACCGCAGGCCCACGCCGTCTTTGCTACGTCCTTCGGCGTCTTTTCCATAGCCGACGAAGCGCTGGAACTGATTCCCCGCCAGCAGGTTGCCCGCGCCCTCGGCCGACTTGTAGACGCCGACGACCGAGCCGATGTTCGTGAGGACGTTCTGCCGCTCGCCCGAATAGCTCCCCTGCGTCCACGGCACGGAAATCGCGTTGAAGAAGAGCCCCCTCCTCGACCTTGACGCGCCGAAGTCGAGGCAGGCGGCGTCCAGGTCCGCGTCCCGGACCAGCGTCCCCGGCTTGATCGCCGTCTCAGGCTTGCCTTGAGAATAGTAAAGGCCATAGGGCCCATAGCAATGCAGGTCCTCGACCAGGTCGGCCGGGTCGCCGACCGTCAGGTAGCGCTCGCCCGTGCGCGACGGCACCTTCGTGACCGCGCCGTCCGCCGCGACCGTCCAGCCGTTCGTCTGCGAGCAGTCGAAAGCGAAAAGAAGCGACGGCGCGACCCAGGCGGGCTCGGCCGTCGCCTTCGGCGTCTCGACGCGATAGGCCTTGTCGCCGCCCACGAACTGGCGGTAGCCGCTCGTGAGGACGGTGACGTCCGGCGTGTCGGCAAGGCCGCTCCACGCGGCACCACACGCCATCAGGACAGAACCGGCGGATGGGAGGATCGTTTTCATGTCGCATTCCCTTTCGTTTTTTTCGTGACGGAAAGCTCGCGCGGGGCGAGACGGTGGAGTACGTGGGGCTCAGCGCAGCGGACGGCGCTCGATCTCGTCGGCGAGCGCGTCGCGCCACGCCTGGTAGGCGTCGGGATCGTCCGAAAACGCTCGGAGCGACGTCACGAGCGACTCGGGCACCGTGACAGTCCCGCCCCGCGCGCGCAGGATCTTCGCGTAGTGGTAGTCCTCAAGGCCGTCGCGGAAGTTCTCCAGCCGCACCGTCGAGAGCGGACGCCCGCCCGGCCCGCACGCCGTGAGCGAGCCGTCGCCCGACCAGTTGACCCACGTCTCCGGGCTCCAGTCGGTGAACGGGCCGCGCGTGATCGGGTCGCGCGACGACCACTGGCAGATCTCGTAGTAGAGGAACCATTCCGGGCCGTACTTCGCCGCCGGCGCGCCCATCATCATGCGGCTCTCGATCGGGCTTCGCCCTAGGAAGAACTGCGCCACCGACACGTCGGCGCCGCCGCAGTTGTACCAGCCGACCTTGCGCCCCTCGGCGCGGGCGCGGGCGGCGTTCGTCGGGTTGTAGACCTCGTTGACGGGAATGAACACGTCGATCCCGGAGAGCGCCGAATCGCAGCCGTAGCTCTTGTCCTTGCACGTCGTGACGAGCGGGACGTCCGGGAACTCCCGCTTGAACCGGGCCACGACGTCGGCCGCCGCGCCGAACCTCTCGGGCGGGATCTCGTCCATGCCGTAGAAGACGGCATGGTCCAGCAGCCCCAGCTCCTTGGCCTTCGCGTAGCGTTCGCGCGGCAGCTTGAACCAGTCGTCCTTGACGTTCTGGTTCCAGTAGGCGAGGTTGAACGCGCCGAGGCGTCCCTCCCGCTTGAGCTGGACGAGCTCATCCCAGCGCGGCCCGACGGACGGATAGAGGTAGTCGATCGTGATGAGGCGGTCGGCGAGGAACTGCGCCCAGGCGTGCGTCTGCTGCCGCGCCAGGTACGCCGCGCAGTCCCTGTTCTCGCGGATGCGCCGCTCTCCCTGCTCGTAGGTCTCGCTCCGGATGCCGTCAACGGACAGCATCGGGTCGCGCCAGCCGGGCTTGAACGCGATGTTCATCGGCACGGGCGCGACGGCGGGGAGCGTGAAGTCGTTCACGCGCACCGTCAGCGGAAAGCGTTCGCCGGCGACCTCGACCGTGCCGCGATAGGTGCCGGCCGGCTGTCCGACGGGACAGCGCACGCTCAGCCAGAAGCCCTGCACGTCGCCCTTCGCGACGTCGACCGCGCCGAGGAAGTCGAGGATCGGGTCGGGATACCAGCCGAGGACGGGCGGACGGCTGACGCGCACGAGCGTGTTCGAGGGCGTCACCTGCGTCGACCAGTGCGTGTAGTCGGGCATGATCTTCATCTCCACGTAGCCCAGGGCGTGCGCGGCGACGTTGGTGGCGGCGAAGCGCACGTCCCCGTTCCAGAGGTCGGAGACCGTCACCTTCACGCCCTTCAGGTCGCCTTGCGTCGGCGCGACCAGGAGCTGGACCGCCTCCGTCTCGCGGCGGGCAAGGCGGACATGGAGGTTCGTCGCCGGACGCGCCGCGAACGCGTCGCGCGGGAAGACGCGCGTCATCGACGAGGCCTGCCCGAACAGGACTCCCTGACGCGCCGTGCCGGCGCGCGCGCAGTCCGCCGCGAACCGCGCGAGCGAGTCGGCGTGCCGGCGCGACCGTGCGGCGTCTTCCGCCGCCACGGTCCGCGCCGTCAGGGCGCGCAGGGCGTCGCACGTGTCCGCCGGCGCTTCCGTGAACGTGCCGCCGCCGGACGGCTCGCCCTTCCTGAGCAGGCGGATGTTCGCGAGGTGAAGCCGCTGGTTCTTCCCCCGGAGGGAGGAGAACGAGACGGTCGTCACGTTCGAGATCGAGACGGTCGGCTTGAAGCCGTCGAGCGGCACCACCCAGCGCTTGAAGCGGTGGTCGGGCGTCTTCGTCTGATACGCGCGGCGGTCGGCGGACGGCGTCCCCGGCGAGCCGAGCCACAGGTAGAGGCGGTCGCCGCCAGGCCCCTCGTTCACCAGGTCGACGCACAGGCGGTCATACGCCGACCAGTCCGTCACGGCCAGGTCGATCTTCCGTTCCCAGCCCTTCCACTCATACGTCCCCGGCGTCCAGCCTACGGCTTCGAACTGCCACGGACCTTCAGCGACAAGCGTCGCCGCGACCAAAAGACCTGCAAACATGGTAAAACTCCTGTTGTTGGTGGTAGGTATTTTACAGCATTAGTTGTTTAATTGGCAGCTATTATATCTGTTTTTTTTTTCTCTTGTCAAACCGTCCATCTTGGGCAGATTGTCTTCAGCAAAGCAACACACACTTACCATTGATATCTGCACCTGTATTGTGCTATATTACACTTGTTTTCACGAAAGGACTATTATAAAATGGCTAATCTCACGATCTCTATGTCTACAGCCGACAAGGCTGGAATCTCTGCATTCTGCGAAGCGACGGGCTTCACGATCTCTTCCCTCTTCAACGTCTTCACGAAGGCGGTCCTGCGGGAGCGTCGCCTTCCCTTCCAGGTGATAATGCCGGAAACGCCCAATGCAGAGACGATTGCCGCGATGGAGGAGGGAGAGCGCATTGCGCGCGATCCAAACGTCAAGGGGTACAAGAATCTTGATGAACTCTGGAAGGACCTTGGAAGATGAAGTACATCGTCAAGAAGACCAAGGCCTTCAAAAAGGACTATAAGCGAGTCCTAAAACGCGGATTGGATATCTCCAAGCTTCAAAATGTCGTTGCTCTAATTGCAAATGGGGAGGACTTGCCGACCTCCCTGCACGACCATCCTCTGTCGAACAACTGGGAAAGCCACCGCGAATGCCATATCGCCCCAGACTGGCTGCTTATCTACCACATTGCCGAAGACGTACTCGTCCTTGAACTGACGCGTACGGGTTCACACAGCGATCTCTTTGGATGAGAGCTTAATCCTCATGCGCTCCATCGCGTCATGGCGATGGAGCGCATCCATTCTTCAGCCGCCCATTTAGATGTTGAACTTGGGCTTCGCGAGTGTGTTGCGGTCGGAGACGATGCGCAGGTTCTTGTGGAAGCGCGCGAGCGTCACGGGATAATCCTCGCCGGGCATGCCGAGCGCGGCGATGCGCAGGCAGGTGTTCGCCCAGTTGAAGCCAAGCATCTCGTTACGGGTCATGAGGAGCATCTTCTTGGCCTCAAGGCACTGTTTCATGCCCATCGTTATCGCGCGCTTCGGGAAGTTCACGAGGTTGCCGCCAACGCCCGGATGGCGCGTCGAGTCGATAGTGCGCGTGAACTCGTTGATGTTGAGGATGCGCGGATTGGAGTCCTTCACGCCGGGCTCCGGCTCGTTGAACGCGACATGCCCGTGGATCCCGATTCCGCCGTAGCACACCTCAATGCCGCCCAGATCCTTGATCATCTTCGGCAGATCCTTGATGTTCTTCGGACTCGGAAAGATGATCTGATCCTTTGGCATGATGAGGTCGGGACGGATCCGGTTGAAGAGCAGCGGGCCGATCTGCCCACGGAAGGACAGCGGATTGGTCATCGGGATCAGCTCGTCCTTCTCGTCATCGACATATTCGTCCATGAAGAAGAACCTCACGTTCTTGAGCGAAAGGTTGCGGTAGTTGATCTTCTCGGCCATAAGGCGGTATGGCTGCGTCGGACCGACCGGCATGATGAAGTTCACAATCCTCTTGCCCTTCGCCGCCTTGGCGAACTCCTTCACCATCTCCTCGGCGAGATAGTCGTAGACCTCGTCAAGCGTATCGAAGATCACAAGCTGTCCGTTGGCCCGCCTGATCACCTCGTCTGGTTCGAGCGCATTTATCACGCGCACTTCCTTCGCGCGTTCCTTGTCCGTCAAAAGCTTTTTGTACGTCATTGGTCTTTTCTCCTTTAATGGGGAAATCTTACCACACAGCCATCCTCGACACAACTGTACTTTATACAATTCGCTTAAACAATACGCAACATCCTCCCCTCTTTTTGATATACTCCGGCATCATGACGAAAAAACGACAGGTCGCGATAATGGCGGAGCGTTCAAGCGCCTACGGGCGATCCTTCATCGGCGGCGTCGCCGATGTGGCCGAAGAGCACCCGGACTGGGAACTTTCCCTGATGGAGCCGGCGCCGATCACGCCAAATGAAGCCAAGGCATTCGACGCTTGGATATGCCGCATCGCCGACAGCGAATCCGCCGCCGCGCTTGCGGCATCCAACCGTCCGGTGGTCGACTGCCTCTGCACCGTGTCAAGCTCCAATTTCGCCACGGTCAGGACAGACGCGGCCGCGATCGGGCAATTGGCAGCGGAGCATCTGCTCACGCGCCATTTCGCAAACTTCGCATTCTGCGGATACAGGCGCGTCGCATTTTCAGACCGAAGGCGGAACTCATTCACGCAATGCCTTGAGGCAAAAGGCTTCCGTCCGGCGATATACCGTCCGCCACTTCGCAAGAGGAACCGATTTGGACGGGACTTCCTTCTCGGCGACCGCCTCGAATCGCCGCCCGACGCAGACGATCTCGCGAACTGGCTCATGAGGCTTCCGAAACCGATCGGCATCTTCTGCTGTGACGATCTGCGGGCCTCGCAGGTGCGCTCGATCTGCCGCGAACTCTCGCTCGTCGTCCCTGACGACATCGCGATACTCGGCGTGGATGACGACCCGATATACTGCATGTTCACTTCGCCACGCCTCTCGAGCATAGATCCCGACAGCGCCATGATCGGCCGTACCGCCGCCGAGACGCTGGCCGAATGGCTCGCCGCGCCAGAAGGCTATGTGCCGCCGAACCGCATCGTGTCGCCAAAGGGCATTGTCGCAAGGGCATCCACGGACACCATGCCGGGAACACCAGGCTGGGTCACTGAAGCATACCGTTTCATCAGGATGAACGCATCCGGCGGCATCTCCGCTTCGGACGTCTTCAGTCATGTCGGGTTTTCCCGTACGCTCGTCGAGAAACGATTCAAGGATCTGTTCGGACAGACTGTGCAGACCGTGATTGCGGAGTCGCGCATTGCCGAGGCATGCCGCCTGCTGGAGACGACGACCCTTCCGATCAAGGAAATCGCGTCTCGTTCAGGGTTCGCGTCCATCGAATACTTCTCGCGCGCCTTCGCCGCCGCCAAAGGCATCCCCGCAACGACATGGCGGGAAACGAACCGGAGCCGCAACTCTTAGGGCATCGGAGCATTTGCTTGTTGAACTGCGTGCCGATCCGCGTCAGGGCGATTCGATGACGTCGATTCCGCTGATGGAGCCGAACATCTCCCAGTCATCAAGATGCCAGACGACCCTGCCGTTCCCGTCGAACTCCAGGACCTGCCAGCCGCGCTTCGAGTCGTTCCACCCGTGGCCCGTCCAGTTGCATACGTAGACGTGTCCGTTCGCAAGTTCCTGCGGCTGCGCGTAGAAGACGTTCCTCCGCCCCGCCTCCTGCGCAGCCTTCCAGATTCTGTCGGCCGTGCCGTCAGCCGTAAAGTGGACGAGTTCCGCCCCGTAGCCCGTGCCCGCCCAGTAGCCCGTACCGGCTTTGTCCGGGACGACCTCGAAGAGGTTCCGTCCCGACGGCTGGAGAAACGTCTGCACGACCTCTCCCGTCGCTCCGTCGCCGAGCCGCGCCCGCACGAAGCCATGCTCATAGGTGATGAGCAGTTCGCCGTTCGGGAGGCGCACCATCGACCGCGAGTTGAAGAGTCCCGGAAACGTCCATGTGCGGCGCAGATTGCGGTCGGACGAGAATGCAACGACCTCGATGTCGTTCGTCTTGCCGTAGCCGCCGGGGCTCACGCACGCGAGGAAGCCTCCGTCCGGCAGGTCGCAGACCGCAGTCAGCTCGTTGAGGCGCGGATGGCGGAACGTCTCCACGACCTTGCGCCGGGCGATGTCGATCACCATGAATCCACGCCGGACGACCACGCGATAGAGGCCCGCCCCGACGCGCTTCAGGTCCCACATCGGCTTCTCCGCCGGCACCGTGAAACGTTCCTTCGCGTTGCAGCTGTCGTAGACGATGAGCTGGGCGCGCGACTCGTCCGCCAGCACGAGCCTGCGCCGCGCGACATTCTCCGGCGGCGTCTTGAAGAGCGGGTGCTCGTTGCGGTGGACCATGCCGAGCGCGGCGATCGCCGACTGTGCGCCCTCAAACAGGTTCGTCTCTGTCTCGGGGTAGACGTTCACCTGCGGACGCCCCCAGAAGTGGTACTTCTCGTGCCATCCCTGCGGATAGGCGTGGTACGTAGGGTTCTTCGGCACCCCGGCCCGCATCCGCCCCATCAGTTCCGGCAGGTAGTCCGTGTAGAGCGCCCTCGGCGTACACCCGTGCTCCCACGCGAGCGCGGCCGCGATGCCGACCGCCTCGCCCAGCATGCCGAGCGTCCGCTGCACGCGCACCGACGCGAGCGCGACATGGCTGACCGAGACGTGCCGCCCGGCGAGGAAGAGGTTCGGGCAGTCCCTCGCGTACAGGCAGCGGTACGGCACCGGCACGGGCTTCGCGCCGAACCCGCGATGGTAGGCGCACGAGCGGAACGGCTCCCTGAACGCCGCCGCGTTCGCCGGATCGGGAAAGTGCTGGTCGATGTCCCATGTGGCGCAGGCCGTGGGATCGGGAACCGGCTTCGGGCTTTCGAGGTCGTTCTGCGTAAGCACGTAATCGCCGATGACGCGATGCCCTTCGCGCTTGCCGCCGATCGGCGAGATCCAGCTGAACCGCCGCCGCGCGAATTCGCCCCGGCGCGGCGAGACGTTCTTGAGGTAGTGCCAGTTCGAGAAGACCGCGAGAAGCCCGTAGTCGCGGATCGCCTCTGTCTCCGTGCCCATGTCGCGGTACTGCCCCGCCTCCTGCGCCCAGCCGCCGACGGTCGTGTAGGTCGCGCTCGCCTCGTCTATCGGGAGCGCCCACGCGGCGATGTCGGGGAACGGCTGAGGGGCCGCCTCGGCGACGGTCGTCCACTGCAGGGAATGCCCCATGACCTGCCGGTCCGCCGCAACCGGCGCGGAGACCTCGCCGAACGTCGCGCGCGCCTCGCGCCCGTACATCGTCGCGCATCCGACAAGCCGAGCGAGAACCGCATCTCCCGTCGCGTCGCAGAAGAGATCCGACCGGTAGCGCGTCCGCACGCCCGTGCGCACATGCCGCGAGACGACGGCCGTGATCGCGCCGACCGCGTTCGTCTCGACGGACACGACACGTTCGCCCGTGCGGAGCGTGAGGAACCGCGCATTGAGCCCCGCCTTGAACGAGTTGACCTTTCGGAGATCCTCGTAGTCCTCGGCGCGGTCCACGCCCCCGCCGCCGCGGATCGGCGCGATCTCGTCCACCACGTTGCCGAGCGCGGGATTCGGCCCTACGTGGACGTCCCCGCCGAGGCCGACGCGGATCTCGGACGAGTTGCAGCCGCCGACCACGTCGCGGTCCTGCACGAGCAGCGTCTTCGCCGTCGCGCGCGCGGCGGCCTGCGCGGCGCAGATGCCGCTGATTCCGCCGCCGACCACAATGAAGTCGAACGTGCCGCCTTCGACGACCGGGCCGCCCTGCCGCACACGGCGAACCTGTTCAAGGCCTAACTCGTCCAACGGTTCCGTAGTCAGGGCAATGGCGTCGCACCGTCCGTTGAAGCCCGTGAGGTCCTGGAGCGCGAGCGTGTGCGAGCCCGCGTCCAGTTCGCGCGTCCCGGCGAACTGCCAGCGCCAGTCGCGCCCGCCCGTGCCGAGGTCGCCGCCGAGGCGTCGCCCGTCAAGGGCGAGCCCGAAACGGCCCGCCGGGACCCGTGACCATTCTGCGTTCCAGCTGCGCGTCCGCGCATAGACGGAATAGGCGCCCTTCTCCGGCACGGCGACCGCCGTCGTCGCGTCCGCCACGGGCACGCCGTAGCCGTGCGCCATCAGGTAGGACGACCCCATCTCCGACATCGAGGACGGATCGACCGTCCATCCGCCAGGGTTGGAGAAGCTCTCGCACTCAATAAAGACCGTCGCGGCAAGCATCAGAATGTTCATGTGTGGGTTTCCTTAATTTAAGAGGCAAGCGATGACGGACGGGGCTGAGCCCGTCCCTCCCAAAATGGCAAGTCTTGACGACTTCTTGAGGAATGCGGGAGGGACTCGCTTCGTCGCGTCCGGATTTTGCAAGCGTCCCATGTTCAGAACTTGAGAGTAAGGCCTATGCCGCCGATCGTCAGGTCCTTGACCGACTCGGGCGCGGACGAGGCGTCAAGCGCGTCTCGCGCATCGGACTGCACCACGTCGAACTGGTGCACGAACGCGAAGACGGAGAGGGCATCCGTCACGGCGTAGTCGAGCCGCAGCAGGAGGTTGAGCGCCATCAGCCCATGCGAATAGCGGCCATCCGCCGCATTCGGGTTCGCGCCGTACTGCGCCCGGAAATGCCGCGCGTCGCCAAGTTCGCCGAAGACACGCACCGTCAGCGCAAGGCGGTCAACGATCGTCCAACTGCGTTCGAGGCCGACATCCCAGTAGCACCACTCCTGCCCGTCCACCGCGCGGCGCAGGAGGTAATACGGCGTGACGAACGGATTCCGCAACGCCTGCGAGGCGTTCCATTCGGAAATCGTGCTGGCGTGTGGCTTGTAGCCGGGCAGCGTGACCCATTTCTTCGCGACCGTCGAGTCGAGCACCCAGCCCTCGGCGAGCTCCAGCGCGTAGCCGCAGTACACGCCGTAGTCGACCTCGTTGTAGGCGTTGCGCCGCGTCGCCGACTGCCCGTCCCTTGACATCGACGACACGCTCCAGGCGTAGCCGCCCACATACCCGAACGGCGACAGGTCGGCCGACAGATCTGCGGATTGGGCCGAGAATGGATGCTTGTCCACAATCGCGCCACGCGCCCAGTAAGCCGTCTCGACGTCCGCCTCCGCCTTTGCGTGGATGCGCGAGAGCGCCGACTCTGCCGCGCCGTCCGCCGCACACGCGACAGCCGCAAGACACAAAACACCACCTAATGTGACAAATGTCTTCATGCTGAAGTATTATGCACCAAAAATCCCGCAGGCGCACACCTAATCGGTTAACTTTGTTGACAAGCGATAAACCTTAGAAGCGAAACCGCCTCGATCTCACATGGAGGCACTGTCCCTCCAATCCCGCCAGCAGCCCCTGTCTTTGTCCGCATATTATAGCATACGTTTGAGTTTGCAAGCGGGGACTGTCGATTCGCGCACCACGAGCCTGGAGTCAAGCAGTATCGACCGAACGGAGAGCGTGGGATTCCTTATTCGCTCGATAAGCAACTTGACGACCGCCGCCCCGATCTCTTCACATGGCTGGCGCATCGTGGTCAGCGGCGGCATCGTAAGCCGCGCACACTGCACATCGTCAAATCCGGCGACCTTGACATCCTGCGGCACACGCTTGCCGAGCTTCGTCAGCGTCTGGAGGAGAAGCGCCGCCTGACGGTCGTTGTAGCAGGCGATGGCGTCCGGGCGGTCGCGTTTCAGCATCCGGCGAATCGCCGCAAGATCGTCCGGCTCGGCGAAAACGGCCTTCCCTGGCAACGGAAGGCCCTTGCACCCGAGCGCAACGCCCGTCTGCCGCTCAAGAACGCACGGGGCGCGATCCTTCTGCGTGAGATAGACCACACGGCTCGCACCTGCTTGGCGCAGATGGTTCGCGAGACGCCGCCCGACCGCCATGTGGTCCACCGACACAAGATCATACGGGCTCCGCTCCGGCGGCATTGCGATATCGCTGTCCAACAGCACGAGGGGGACTCCCGCCGCAGTGAATCTGCGGGCTATCTTGCAATTTGTCTCGGACGCATCCGGCACCAGCTCTATCGGCTGGAAGATTACGCCGTCCACTCCGTCCGAAAGGAACCGTTCCACAAGCCGCAGCACCTTGCGAATCCGTTCCGCCGTGCAGAGCGATGACACGTCGCCAAACAGCAGACTGTACCCGCTTCTCTGGCAGGACTGCGAAATCTGCTTCGCGACGGGCGCGAACAGTTCGCAGTAGTCGCTTCCGTGGACGATGAGGCCAATGCGCCCGGTTGCGTGGCGCCCGAGCCGTGAAAGGAAAGTGCCGGACCCGCGACGGCGGACAATCAGCCCGTCCTTGACAAGCTCGTTCAGTATCCTCACGGCAGTCTGCCGTCCGACGCCGAACTTGCGCATGACCTGGGCCTCGCTCAGGAATGCGCCGTCAGCATAGTCTCCCCTGCGGATCGCTTCGCGCAATTCGCAGGCCTTTTCAAGATAGAGCGTTGGCTTCCCCATATGTCGCGCATTATACACCTCAACGGGGAAGGCAGGCCACCTAATCGACTAACTTTTCCTGCGCCGCGCCAACGGCTATGCGCGATCACAAGGCTTTGCGTCAAACAGGGCAACTTTTGTCATGGCACCCCCTCCTGTACTGTCAGACGGGTGTATTCTACCACAAGCTCACGGTTCTTTCACTGGACGGTAGACGGGCGCGAGCGCATCGTGTATGCGGCGGTAGCACGTGAAGAGATGGTCGTACTTGGCGGCAGTCGCCGGATCGGGACGGATCGTCCGGTCGATGTGCAGACATTTCGCCACGGCATCCTTCACGTCACGGAAGAGGCCAACGCCCGTTCCCGCGAGCAGACACGCGCCGAAGCTCGCGTCGCCCGGCGTAGGCACAGCGACTTCGCAGTTGAAGACGTTCGCGACGATCTCGCTCCAGAGCCGCGAACGCGCCCCTCCGCCGATGAGGAATATGCGCTTCACGTCAAGCCGCATCTCCTCAAGCGTACGGTAGCAGTCGCGCAGCGAGAACGCTACGCCTTCCATCAAAGCACGCGAGAAGTCGCCGCGCACAGACGATATCGACACGCCCGTGAACGAGGCCCGCAGGTTGGAGTCCCAGTACGGGCACCGTTCGCCCTGCAGGTAGGGATGGAAGAACACGCCGTTCGCACCGACCGGCGACGCTTCGGCCTCCCGGCCCATCACCTCCCAGACGCTCCGCCCGTCCAGCGGCTCCCTGTAGAATCCGTCGCGGAACCACCTCTGGCATAGCGCGGCGGCATTCGTCGCGCTGACCGAGTACCACATTCCGGGGACGATGTGCCCGTAGGTCAGCGTCTTCGGGTGCGGATGCGCGACGGCGGTCATCGCGTTCACGTTGCCAGCCGTGGCGAGCTTGATGATGAGGTCGCCCGGCTCGACCGCCCCGGCCCCGTAGTCCTCGACCGCGCTGTCGGACGATCCGCATACGACAGGCATCCCCTCCGGCAATCCCGTCGCGGCGGAAGCCGCCGCCGTCACTCCGCCCACGACGTCCGTAGGGCTGACGATTGAGGGCATCGCGGACGCCTTAAGCCCGGACAACCCTACGAGATCGGCGTCCCAGCAGGATTTCTTCATGTCCCACATGAGGGTTCCCTGCGCCTCGATGTAATCCGTCGCGGCGTGCCCGGTAAGGAGATGGCGCACGTAGTCCTTCACGAAGAGGACGTGCTCGGTCTTCTTCAAGATGTCCGGCTCGTTCGCCTTGAGCCACATCATCTGGGGGAGCGTCCACGTGGGCGCAGGCATCTGATAGCACGTCGAGAACACCTTCTCGCCCCATCCTGCCCGCAACGCGTCGCATTCCGCCGTAGAGCGCTGGTCGGTCCACATGATCGTGCGGCGCACAGGGTTGTAGCCCGCATCCAGCAGGACGGCATTGTGCGTCGAGCCGTCTAGAGAGCAGGCCGCGACGCGATGCAGGTCGATGCCCTTCTCCGCAAGCTTCTTCAGCGAGGCGCAGAGTGCATCCCACCAGTCGGACGGCTCCTGTTCGCTCCAGCCGGGATGGTCGTGGTGCGTCGCGAATTCGGTGGACGCCTCCCCGACGAAACGTCCCGTCTCGTCAAGAACAGTGGTCTTGCACCCGCCGGTGCCGTAGTCGATGCCAAGGAGAAGCCTCATGGGTCTTGTCTCGCAGTTTTTCATGCCCTACAGATAGACTTTCTGGCGCACCAGTTCCTTGCGCAAAACGCCATAGTCAAGCGAGCGAGGGGCCTGCCCACCCTTCGCCGCAAGCGCCGCCGCGATTCCGGCGGCCTGCCCCGTCACGAAACACGGGCAGATCAGGCGGAACGTGTCGATCGAGTCCCCTGTGCCGAGGCAGCGCCCGGCACACAGGAGGTTGTCAATCTTCTTCGGCACGATTGCGCCATACGGGATCTGGTGCGCCTTGTGGCCTGCGGCCATTCCGCACCAGCCAATCGGCTTCTCGAAAGTCGCCTGACGGCTGAGGTCCTTGCGGGAGAGGACTATCTCGGCATCGACAAGGCGCGTGGCCCTCGGACCTATCTGAGAGCATGTGTTGGCGATGTAGACCTGTTCCCAGCCGGGGGTTTTGCGCATCTTGCGCACATGCTCGAACCATTCCTTGCGGAAGGCTATCTCCGCCGCAGTCAGGTCGCGGACATCAAGCCCGTTGCCCTTCGGCCCCGCACCGGTGTTTCCCCACCATAGGCAAGGGTTGCCTTCATTGGAACGCATCGGCCACTTGCCCGGCAAAGGCTTGCCGCTGGCATCCACCGGAGGCTTGCGGGCCGTTATGCGATCAATGTTGCCGAGCCGCACCACATGGCCGATTCCGTGGGTTATCTGGCGGTAATCGCCGCCGGCGCGGAACAGGAGATCGGCATCGCCTGTCGTATCGACCACCTGCTTCGCGAGAATCGCCTGCCGCCCCTGCTTGGACTCGAAAACAACGCCCTGCACCTTGTTCCCGTCCTGAATGACATCCACACCCCAGGAATGGAAGAACATCTCGACTCCGGCCTCGGCGACCATCCGGTCCATCAGGTACTTGGCCCCTTCGGGATCCACCGTAGGCTGCCAGTGGATGTTGCCGTTCGCCCGTTCCGTGCCATAGTCTCCAATGTCGCTGCCGAGCGCATGCGCCCGATCCGCAAACTCCGTGACAAGTCCTCCCTGGACAAGCCGCCACTTGCCGTCTTCGTGCGCCGACGTGCAGAGCATGATCAGCACCATGCCGTTGGTGAAAAGGCCGCCAAGCGAACCATAGCGCTCGACAAGCGCCACTTTCGATCCGGCGCGTGCGGCGGCAATCGCGGCCGCGAAGCCGGCCGGACCGCCGCCAACCACCACTACATCCGTCTCGTGGAAGACAGGCAGCTTGTGGGCAGGCTCGTATACGACGCCATCCCTTATGAAGCAGCTCGGGCCATCCGTCATTGTATGCTCAAGCGGGAATATCTTCTTCGCCCAGGAAGGAATGGCCGGATCGCCGACAGAACCCGGCGGAATCTTGCCGGATGACGGCACGTATTCGTCGGACAACGCAGCCCCGGTGACGCCCGCAACGCCCAGAAGGCCAACCTTCTTCAGAAATTCACGCTTGCTAATCTGCATATCGAATGCCTCCTTAAACATCAATGATGTGGGCAATTATACCAAAACTAAAACTGATAGATGATAAAAATTTTTGACAGGATTGACACGGTTTGATTTACGATTTTCCGCTTTGCGATTTACGATTGCGTTTGGCCATTTCAGGTATTGATCGATTTGAGTGACAGTCGTGCATGATGGCTGGTGGCGTGCGGGTCGGCATGCATCGCAGCAGTGGCGACGGCGCCCTCGCCGTCGTGCATATGACAGACGCCCCTGTGCGGCACACGACGACGAGGGCGTCGTCGCTACATGGCTGGCATTGGCGTGTGGGTCGGCATGCATCGCAGCAGTGGCGACGGCGCCCTCGCCGTCGTGCATATGACAGACGCCCCTGTGCGGCACACG